>VXMH01000014.1:0-145386 GCA_009841235.1 Caldilineaceae bacterium SB0661_bin_32
CCGGTGCCCCAGCCCCCTCCGCGTCCTCCGCGGACAAAAAAGGTGTACTTCGCGGCCCAACGCAGAACGAGCGCCCTCCCCACTGACCACCGACCACTGACTACCGACTACTGCCCTTTCCATGCTATAATGCCGTCCCATGCAAAGACAGCGCATTGCCTCAGCGGATCACAGAGACGCCCACAGCGACTGGCGCCAATCAGACTGGGCCGCCGATTTCGACGACGGCTGGTTCTGGCAGCTTATCCGCGGGCGCAGGTCCGTCCGCCGCTACCTGCCCGAACCGGTTGAGAAGGCGCTGCTCGAAATGCTGCTGACCGCCGCTATCTGGGCGCCTTCAGCCCACAACCGCCAGCCCTGGCGCTTCTGCGTCGTCACCACAGACCCGGTCAAGCAGAAGTTGAGCGACCGCATGGGCGCCCGCTGGCGCGCCGACCTCAGCGCCGACGGCGTCGACGAGTCGATCATCGAACGCCGCGTCCGTATCAGTCACGCCCGCATCACCGGCGCGCCCGCGCTCGTCGCCGCCTCCCTCTCCCTGGAAGGCATGGACGACTACCCGGACCGGCGCCGCCAGGAGGCCGAATGGCTGATGGCCGTGCAAAGCACCGCGCTCGCCTGCCAGAACCTGCTCCTGGCAGCCCACAACTACGGCCTGGCCGCCTGCTGGATGTGCGCGCCCCTCTTCGTGCCCGACCTCGTGCGGGATGTCCTCGACCTGCCGCAAAGCTGGCATCCACAGGCGCTGATCACCCTCGGCTACGCCGCCGAAGAAAAGTACCGGGAACGCCTGCCACTGGCGGAACGGGTAACTTGGCGCTGAGCCGCGCATCGTTCAATTCAATACTTGAAAAACGTGTCCTATGGCCTCCAAACTGGCGAACTCTTCCCCGGTCGCGGCCCTGGCCGGCGGTGTCGGCGGGGCCAAATTCGCGACCGGCCTGCAGGAAACTCTGCCCCCCGGCGCGCTGACCGTCATCGTCAACACCGGCGACGACTTCGAGCACTGGGGCCTCACCATCTGCCCCGATATCGATACCGTCCTCTACGGGCTGGCCGGCGTCAACAACCCCCAGACTGGCTGGGGCCGCGACCGCGAAACCTGGGACGTGCTCGCCGAGATCGAGCGCCTCGGCGGCGAAGCATGGTTCCGTCTGGGCGACAAGGACCTCGCCCTCCATCTGCTCCGTAACCAGTGGCTCAAAGCCGGCGCCAACCTGACCCTAGTCACCGACCGCCTGCGCCGGAAGCTCGACGTCCCCTCCCGCGTCCTGCCGATGTGCAATGAGCCGGTACGCACCCTCGTGCACACCGACGAGGGCGATCTCCCCTTCCAGGACTACTTTGTGCGCCGCCGCTGCGAACCGGCCTTCCGCGGCCTCACCTTCGTCGGCGCCGCCAAGGCAACCCTCACCCCCGAAGTAGCCGAACTGCTACGGGCCGCGGCGCAAATTATCATCTGCCCCAGCAACCCCTATCTCAGCGTCGACCCGATTCTGTCGGTCCCTGGTCTGCGCCAGCTGGTGCGGGACAGCGACGCGCCGGTGGTCGCGGTCAGCCCGATCGTCGGCGGACGCGCGGTCAAGGGCCCGGTCGCCAAAATGATGCGCGAGATGGGCCATCTCAACCACCTGCCGCTCACCATCGTCGAGCACTACGGCGACCTGCTCGACGGATTCGTTCTCGACCGGCAGGACCGCGCCGAAGAAAGCCGCCTTACCCTGCCCGCGCTGACGACCGATACAATCATGACCGGCCTGTCCTCCAAACAACGCCTCGCGGCAGAGGTCCTGCAGTTCGGCAGGTCACTTATAGATGGCTGATTGCGTTGTCTTCAAATGGATCAACTGTTCTGGTAGTCTGACTGGTCAATCAGTTTACCAGCGGTAGACTGATCGATATTACAATTGGGCAGGGCTGGGGCGTCGTCAGGAAGGTAGGGCGTTCGTTACATTGTGAGGATATTGCGGGAATATGACTTTTAGCCAGCAGGAATTCAAAGCCATTATCGCAGATGAAACCAAACGAATCGAAGAAGACATAGTTTGGGTATCAGAGCAAAACCCATCAGCAAAGAGTTTCCGCATAGACATCGACTCTGATGAAGGATACCCCTTATTTCTCAAGGGCTGGTACAATCCCTACTCCGGCAAGCTGTCCTACACCATCATTTACCGCGGGGTGGGCCGGATCTATAGTCTGGACCTGGGCGCGGAGCATATCAACCCCGACGGCGGCGCTGTAGGTGAGACGCACAAGCATCGCTGGGTTCCAGTTCACAAGGATAAGAGGGCCTACGTGCCGGAAGACATAACCTATCCTTGGAGTTGTCCGGTAGACGTCTGGAAGCAGTTCTGCGCTGAAGCAAATCTCGAACACCGGGGGGTAATGCACCCACCAGGCGTTCAAGGAGCGATGATGCTATGAACGACGTAATTCTATGCACCGCTTTGCAACAGGCTGTACCTCCCCTCTTCGTTTGCTCGCCGGCTCCCCAAGAAGGAGTGCGGGTCCGCACCCCGATGCTGTACCCGGACGGCGGCGTTGTGGACGTGTTCGTTCTGGAGGGGAACAACGGCTACATCGTCACTGATTTCGGCGACGCCTTGGGCTGGCTCGGGCTGCAATCGGTGACCCAGCGGCGATCCCCCAAACAGAACGCACTGATTCAAGACGTATGCCAGACCCTCCGTATAGAGATAGACCGTGACCGGCTGATGCTCCGCGGCGTTGCTGGCGGCGCGTTGGGAGAATCAGTGCTACGCGTCGCCCAGGCAGCGGTACGCGTCTCCGATCTCTGGTTCACGTTGCGCAATCAAGCGATTCAGAGTACGGCCGCTGAGGTGGACGAGTGGCTTCGCGAAAGAGAGATTGTTTTTGAGACGAGAGTGTCGAAGCAGGGCCGCTCGACCCAAAATTGGACGATAGATTTCGAGACACGCACAGATAATCGGACCTGTTTTGTCTTTCTTTTGGCCACCGGGGCCCGTGGTGCTGTCCGAAGGATGACAGAGCACGTTGTGGCAGGGTGCGTCGACCTTAATCACTTGAAAGGTAATCAACCGGATCTAGTCTTCGTCTCTCTGTTTGACGACACGGAAGACGTTTGGCTGCCAGCGGACTTCGATCTTGTGGGAGGGTTATCTGAGATCGCCCTATGGTCTCATCCGGATGAGTTGGAGAGCCTGCTCATAGCTGCATGACCCCTCACCGAGGTTGATGTTGAAAAGGTCACCCTGGAATAGTTATCCGTTTTCGGCTCGATAGATTGAGCTTGGCCCCACAAAGACTGGAGCGCTAGGGCTCGCTGACGTTTGGCCGAACAGCGATTCGCGGGAGAAAAGTGCGGCTCATCCGTACATTTATGCAAGGGACTTCCCAGTGGCCTTTGGTGTTCTTCGCGGCCCTTTGTGGCCTTCGTGGACTAAAAAGGTTTTCACCGTGGCCCCTCGCATGACTTCGCGGATTGATCGGTTTCGATTTTGAACGACCTCCTCAAAATGTCAACGGAACCTAAATCCTGAAATGACCCTCTGGACAATCGTCCCCGTCAAGCCCTTCAACGAAGGCAAAAGCCGCCTCGCCGGCCATATCTCCCCCCAGCAGCGGTGCGCCCTCAACCGCGAGCTCCTCACCCGCACCCTGGCAGCCATCAACCGGGCCCGTCTTGACGCCGAGCTCCTTGTCGTCAGCCGCGACACCCGCGCCCTCGCCGCGGCCGAACGCGCCGGCAGCCGCGCCCTGGCCGAAGAAAGTCAGCCCTGCACAGCCCCGTCCTCCTCCTGCAGCCCCAATGACGCCGAGTCCGAACAGCAGCTCAACGCCGCCCTGACCCAGGCCGCCCGCTACGCCGCGACCCACGGCGCAACTAGAGTCCTCGTCCTCCCCACCGACATGCCTAACCTGACAGCCGGGGACGTCCGCGCAATGGCCTCCACCCGCGGCCCCGAACCGCAGATCACCATCGCCCCCAGCCGTGACGGCGGCACCAACGCGCTCATGCTCCAGCCGGCCCAAGCCATCCCCTTCGCCTTCGGCCGCGGCAGCTTCCTCCGCCACCAGCGCCTCGCCGCCGAAGCCGGCATCCCCGTCCACGTCGTCAAGTCGGATTCGCTTCTCTTCGACATCGACCAGCCCGAAGACTACCGGCTCGTCTTCGACTTCCCCGGTTAGAGGACAGTGGCCGGCATCTCCCTTCCCTCAGCGCAGCTTCTCGCCCTGCGAAATAGCAGGTTTCCCGCGCACGCGCCCACTCTCACCAAAACCACGAGCCGGGGCGAAGCAAACGCCCAAACTGTCCTTGACAGGAAATACCATTAACCGTATTCTCTGCTCACAGAGGATGGCCGGCATCTCTCGCAGAGACTTGGGTGTAATTTCGGTCCTCGGGCCAGCCCGGAACACCGTTCACGCATCAGGCAAACGCAGCAGATCGACCATGAGCTTCTCTTCTTCTACCCTGGCTTCCCTACCGGGCAGACTGCGCGGCAACAGCCAGCTGAACGCCCTCGGCAGCTTCCTGTTGCGGGAGCCGCAGGTCGTCCTCACCGTCGCCCTGGTCGTCCTGATGGGGATCCTGAACCCCCGCTTCCTGACAGCCCGCAATCTGATCAATGTGCTCCGCCAGTCCTCGATCAACGGCATCGTTACCGTAGGCGTCTGCTGGATGATGATCAGCGGCAGCTTCGATCTCTCCGTCGGCGCGATTGTGTCGCTCATCAGCGTGACCATGGTCGCCATGCTGGAAGGTGGCGCCGGCATCGCGACCACCTGTATCTTCGGCCTTGCAATCGGACTTGCAACCGGCGTTTTCAACGGTTTTCTCGTCGGCAGGCTGAAGGCGAACCCTATGCTGACCACCCTGGGCACGATGACCATCTTCCAGGGAATCGCCCTCCTGAGCGCCGGCGGCTACTACTACAGAGTCCCACGCAACAGTCCATTCCTTCTGATTGCCGACGGCTTCATCGGCCCATTCGCCGTCCCTACAATTATCTTCCTGGCCCTTGCCCTGGTCATGCACCTGGTCCTGTCCGAAACAACCCTGGGCGCCAGGGTATATGCGATCGGCGGCGATGAAGAGGCGGCCAAACTGGCCGGCGTACGCGTCCCCCTCTACCGGACACTCATGTATATCGCCACCGGTGTCTGCTCCGCAGTTGCCGCCATGGTCGTCAGCGCCCGCGCCGGCTCCGGCCACTACTTCATCGGGCTGAACTACGAATTTCACGCCATTACCGCATCTGTCCTCGGCGGGAACTACATCTTTGGCGGCAGAGGCAGCGTCGCCAGGGGCGTCTGGGGCGCGATCCTCGTCGCCCTGTTGAACAACTCGCTTACGATTCTCGGCTTTGAGCCGGCAACACAGCTGGTTGTCCAGGGCGTTGTGACCGCCAGCCTGGTCGCCATCCAGGTAATGGGCAGGGAAAAGAAAACCGAGCCGGAGCTTCAGTCTCAAGAGCCGAATGGTGCGTAGCGGGTAGCCGGTCACCGCCAACCGGGGAACCTGCGCCCTTGCCAAATCTGCTGCGAACGCACGAGGTCTTTCATGGCCGACAACCCAACGCCGCAAGAGCAACCCACAGCCGAAGCCGCTTCCCCGCAGCCGCCTGAATCGCCGCCCGCAAGATGGGGCGAGCGCCTCCAATGGATCATCGAGTACCGCGCCTTTGTCCTCCTCGGGCTCGCGCTCACCTATGCCGTCCTGTTCGTCCCCTTCTTCGCCACCGAACGCAACATAACCCAGATGACAACCCAGTTCTCGATCGACGGCATAATCTCCATCGGTCTGACCATCCTCATGATCGCCTGGGGAATCGATCTCGGTGTCGGCGCCACCCTTGCGCTGGCGGGCGTGGTCTTTGCTCTCTCCCAGGACCTGGGCGTTCCTGCAGCCGCCCTGCTGGGCATCCTGGCCGGCGCCGGCGTCGGCATCGTCAACGGCTTTGTCGTGACCAGGATGAAGGTCAACTTCTTCATCGCCACGCTTTCCACGATGGTCGCGGTCAAAGGACTGACATTCATCATCTCCGACGAAACGACGATCTACGGCCATGCTGAGGGGTTCGGCTGGATGGGGTCGGCCAAGCTGGGTCTCTTCGAGTTTCCCGCCCTGGCCTTCTTCGGCATCGGCATCATCGCCCACCTGATCATGACGCAGACCAGCCTGGGCACCTACTGGTACGCCATCGGGGGCAACTCGGACGCGTCACACCGGGCCGGCCTCAACGTGAAGCGTCTCTTTGCGCTTTCCTTCGTGGTGGCCGGCCTCTGCAGCGGCATCGCCGGCGTGCTGCTGGCATCCCGCGCCGTCAGCGCCAATCCCGGTGTGGGCAGAGACACGGCGCTCTTCGCCATCTCCGCCACCGTAATCGGCGGCACCTCTCTGTTCGGAGGCGTGGGCAACGTCCTCGGCGCCGTTGCCGGCGTCATGTTTTTGGGCGTCGTCCGCAACTCGCTCAACCTTCTCGGCGTCAGCGCATACTGGCAATGGGTGATCCAGGGGGTCATCCTGGTTTCCGTTGTCGTCTCGGACGTCTACATGAATCGCAGACGCCGCACGGCCTGACCGATGAGGCCCGGGTGAAAGGAGAGCCTATTGGGAAAACTGGGTTTCGTTCCGGAGGGAGGCGTTTCTCCCGCGCATCAGATCTGAAATCGACCCGCGTGGACAGTCCTTTCAAAACAAAGGAGAAAAGCGATGAGCAAGCATTTCGGAGTCTGGACCGTTGTTCTGGTCTTCGCACTCATGTTGACGGCCTGCGTGATGCCGGACGGCCAGATGGTGACGGCGGACGGCGCCGCGCCGGTGCAGACCGAAGCCAAAGACTGGCCTCTGGCGCAGGATCTCCGCATCTGCCACATCATTGAGCTCGGCCATCCCTACTCGACCGCCAAGGTCACGCTGGCTGGAAAGGAGGCCGAAGTCTTCGGCTTCACGTATGATGTCTACGACACGCAGGGCGACATACCCAACGAGATCCGCCTGATCGAGGACTGCATCACCAAGCAGTACGACGTGATCGCCCTCGTACCCTATGACACCTCTGCGCTCAACGATGCCCTCCGCGAAGCGCAGGAAGCCGGCATCCCCGTGATCGCGGAAGGCGCCGATCTTGACGAAGAGGGCCTCGGCTACGTCAACACGATGATCGGCTCTTCAGGCTGGGCAGAGGGCAAGACCGCCGGTATGGCCGTCTGCCAGGCTCTCGAAGACGGCCAGGGTTGGGTCATCATCGAAGGCGCCACCGGTCATGGCCTCGTGCCGCAGCGCTCTTCCGCCCGCGAATACGTCGCCGAGAACTGCCCGGGCAGAGAGCTCGTCGCCGTGGACACCGGCATGTGGAACCGCGAAGAAGCGCGCACGGTCATGGAGAACTATCTGACCGCCTACCCGGACCGGATCCACATGGTCTACTGCCATAACGACGACATGTGCCTGGGCGCAGTCCGGGCGATCGCAGAGGCCGGCCTGGCCGATACCATCAAAGTGCTTGGCGTTGACGGCGGAGCCAAGGAGGTCTACGACGCCATTCGCGACGGCACCATGTGGGGCACCGTCCTCAACGACGCTTCGTTCATCGCCGTCAAGATCATCCAGTCCGCCAGGGACCTGGCCGAGAATCGCCCGGTCATCTTCTGGCAGACTTCGCCCGCCGTCCTGATCACCAAGGAAAACGTGGATCTCTTCCCCGATCTCTGGTAATCAGCTGAAAGAGGAGTGAGAGATGTTATCTCATCTCTCACTCCTCTTCGCTCACTCCTGTCTGAAGGGGGATCGCCTTGGAGAGCAACTATATTGTCGAAATGAAGGGCATATCCAAGCGCTTTGGCAGCGTCCAGGCGCTGAACCAGGTCGACCTGGAGCTGCGTGAGGGAGAGATTCTGGGGCTGGTCGGAGACAACGCGGCCGGCAAGTCCACGCTCATGAAGATCCTCAGCGGCGCGCACGTCGCCGACGGCGGCCAGATCCTCATCAATGGCGAGGAGGTGTCGATCCGCGATCCCCGCGACGCCCGCAGCTGCGGCATTGAGATGATCTACCAGGACCTGGCCCTCTGCAACAACCTGGACGTCGCCCGCAACATCTTCCTCGGCCGCGAATATACAAGAGGGCTGCCCTTTCTCAGCATCCTCGACAAAAAGAAGATGTACGCCGAATCCGCCGAGTTGCTCAAAAGGTTGAACATCAATATCAGCTCCCCCAGGCTGAAAGTCGAGAGGATGTCCGGCGGCCAGCGCCAGATGGTGGCCGCTGCCAAAGCCATCGCCTTCGACGCCAGGATCCTCCTGATGGACGAGCCCACCGCCGCCCTCGGCGTCCGCGAAGCCAACACCCTCCTGCGCCTCATAAAGGACCTCCGCGACGGCGGCCATTCCGTCATCCTGATCACACAGCGCGTGCCCGACATTCTGGCCATCGGCGACCGTGTCATGGTCCTTAAAGGAGGCCGGAGGCAGGGAATTCTCAACGTCTCCGAAGTTGGGTTGGACGACGTGGTCGAGCTGATCGTCAGAGGACGCGCCGGCGCCGAATCCGGGGAAGATGCCCTGGAGTACCTCTCCTTCGGCTAGAAAAGCGATCTGCTCCCGCAAACCAAAAACGATGAATGACTACGAAAGCGCCTCCGACCCGCACGCGGAGCGGTAGCCGCACGCCGCACAGCGCGCCGGTTCACCGTGGCTGCGGCGCACCTCCGCCGCCCGGCGGGACTCCCGGATCGCCGCCGCCGTCTCCAGCACGCGGCCGCGCAGTTCATCTGTAAATGGGATTTGCAGCGTAGCATCTGCGTAGCGCAGCAGACCGTAGGGCGGCGCAGCGTCGAAGTTGTCCTCAACAAGAAGACAGTACGCCGCCAGCTGCAGAATATGGCTGTCGTAGGGCCGGGCCGGCCTCGCCCGGCTCTTGACCTCCACAGGCACGACGAAACGCCTGCCCCCGTCGCGCGTCTGCACCAGGTAATCGGGGCGTCCCACCAGTCCGTAGCGGCGGCTGCGCAGCGGGCGCTCCGTCTCCTGCCAATCCCCGGTGTCCCTGTAAAGCACAGTACCCGCCGGCAAGCCGCTGCTCTGCCGCTGGCGGCGTCCCAGCCATAGCAGCAGACCGCCCAGCAGCGCCAGCAGAACGGCGAACGCCAGCGCGAAAGGCAGGGAGAGAATCATGCGCGGCAGTGAGCGCCCTCACTACTCCGTTTCCGCCTCGTCGGGCCGGTTCTTACACAGAATCTCCCAGTTGCCGCGCTGGCAGACCTCATCCTTCTGGTTCAGCACCTCCATCCTGAAGGTCACTACCCCGCCGCCCATCCGCCGCATCGGCTTCTTCTCGCGCACCGTCGCCCGCAGCCGCACCGTATCCCCGATCAGAACGGGCCGGCGGAACTGCCATTCCAGCTGCATGAATGCCTGGACAGTGCCCTCCATGAAACCCATCCGCACCGCCAGCCCGCTGGCGATACTCAGCACCAGCAGCCCGTGAGCGACCCGCTCGCCGAACATCTGCTCCTGGCTGTAATGCGCGTCAGTGTGGATCCGGTTCCAGTCCCCCGACAGCGCCGCAAAACTGACAATGTCCGTCTCGGTAACGGTCCGGCCAACGCTCTCACAGCCGTCCCCCTCCGCAAACTCCTCAAAATAAAGCCCCATCGGGGGCTGCATCGCTCGCGTACCCATTGCGTTCACCTTACTCCTCACTCCTCTTCACTCACTCCTCGCCCTCACACCTTTACCAGCATCTTGCCCAGATTCTCGCCATGGAACAGGCCGATGAACGCAGCGGGCGTATTCTCGATCCCTTCGTGGATCGTCTCCTCCCACTTGAGCTTGCCCTCCTGCATCCAGCCGGAAACATCGCGCAGGAAGCTGTCGCGGCGTTCAGGATGGTCCGAGACGATAAAGCCCTGCATCTTCAGCCGGCGCCCGATCATCAGGGCCAGGTTCGCCGGTCCCGGCGGCGCCGACGTGGCGTTGTACATGCTGATCATCCCGCATACGACGATTCGGCCGTTGTTGTTCATATACTGCAGGGCAGCCTCCAGATGCTCGCCGCCGACGTTCTCGAAATAGACGTCGATACCGTCCGGGCAGGCCCTCTTCAGCGCCCGCCGCAGATTGCTCGTCTCCTTGTAGTTGATCGCAACGTCCACGCCGGCGACCTCCTCCAGCCAGCGCGTCTTGGCCTCCGAACCGGCCGAACCCACAACACGGCAGCCTTTGATCTTCGCGATCTGGCAGACCTCCGAACCGACCGCGCCGGCCGCGCCCGAGACGAAAACCGTCTCCCCCGGCTGCGGTCCGCCGATGTCCAGCAGGCCGACATAGGCCGTCATCCCCGGCATCCCCAGCACGCCCAGGTAGCTCTGCAGCGGGCCCAGCGACGGGTCGACCTTGGTCAGGTGGCGCGGCTCTGCCAGCGCGTATTCCCGCCAGCCGAACATATGCTGGACGAAATCGCCCTCCGCAAACGCCTCGCTGGTCGAGCTTACGACCTCGCCCACCGCGCCGCCGGTGAGCGGTTCGTCCAGCCCGAAAGGAGGCGTATAGCTGCGCGTGTCCCGCATCCGCCCCCGCATGTAAGGGTCCACCGAGATAAAGCGGTTGCGCACCAGCACCTGGTCCGGCTGGCTCGGCGCCGGCACTTCGACGCTGACGAGCGCAAAGTTGTCCGCGGTCGGCAATCCGTGCGGACGGCTGCGCAGATGGATTTCACGGCTTTTAACGGATGTCATTGGTCGCCTCGGATTTTGGCGGGCCGGCGTTTCGTCAATGCCGCCGGTCCCGGTAACGTGAGGAAGATGCGCCTAATTTTCCTGCATTGGCCGGATTGCGCAAAATCTGCGACTGAACTGCTGCTGATGCGTACTGTGTAACAGCGGCCGCAGGCCTGGTTGCGGTCATTCCTGGCGGAGCGCAAGGCGGAGAAGCGTAGTATAATGATATGACAGTTGAAACGCTCCCGCAGGTCGGGTCGTTGACATGATGACTTTCACTAACTGTATAGTTACCAACATAGCTACCAACATTTGCCCGAGCTGATCGCACTTGTGGGCGGTTGGCGAGTGTGCAATATGTTCGACCAGGAGCGCACCGATGCCAGACAATACACCGGTTACCAGCGCCGAACTGTATGCGCGCGCCAAGGCCATCCAGTCCCAAATCAGCACGTGGCGCCGCACGATTCACAAGTACCCGGAGCTGACCTTCACCGAACATCGCACCGCCGGACTCGTCAACAAGACGATGCTGGACCTGGGGATAGAGACGCAGACTGAAGTGGCCAAAACCGGTGTCGTCGGCCATATTCGCGGGGGCGGCGGGCCCTTGGTGGGGCTGCGCGCCGATATGGACGCTCTGCCGATCCAGGAAGAGAACGGCAGCGGCTTCGACAGCGAGCGACCGGGCCTTATGCACGCCTGCGGCCACGACGCGCACACGGCGATGCTGATGGGCGCCGCGACCCTGCTCAAAGAAATGGCCGACGAGGGCCGTCTGCCCGGCGCCGTGCGCCTGCTCTTCCAGCCCAGCGAAGAAGCCTCCGACGACGAGGGCAAGTCCGGCGGCCTGCGCATGGTGGAAGAAGGCGCGCTCGAAGGCCTCGACGCCGTCTTTGGCATCCACGTAGACCCCACAAGGGACCTCGGCATCGTCGCCAGCCGCTCAGGCCCGCTGATGGCGTCGGCCGATGAGTTCGAGATCACCGTGCGCGGGGCCGGCGGCCACGCCGCGCGCCCCCAGGCCGCCAACGACCCGATCGTGCTGGCGGCCCACGCCGTTCACGCCATCCACCATATCGTCAGCCGCCGCCTCGACCCGCTCGAGCCGGGCGTGATCACAATCGGCCAGATTCACGGCGGGACCGTCAATAACGTCATCCCCGACAGCGTCTATCTGAACGGGACGATTCGCAGCTTCACGCAGGCGTCGCGCAAGCTGCTGCAAGAGGAGCTGCGTCGCGCCTGCGGGGTCGTCGAAGCCATGGGCGGCAGCTTCGCACTGACGGTCAAGGAGGGCTATCCGCCCACCGTTCTGGACCCGGAAGCCACGCAGCTCGCGCTGGCTGCGGCGGCCGAGTTCCTGGGCGAGGAGAACACGCCTCAGGCGCCGATGGTAATGGCCGCCGAGGACTTCGCCTACATGGCGCAGGCCGCGCCGGGCAGCTTTCTCCGCCTGGGAACGCATAACCCGGACTGGCCCCAGCGCTACTACGTCCACACCTCCACCTTCCGTATCGACGAAGACGCACTGCCGATCGGAGCCGCCGCTCTCGCCGCGGCCGCGGTCAAGTGGATGCAGGAGAAAAACAGCAACGAATGAGAAGAGAAACCGCAAGGAGTGAGAAGTGAGAAATGGGTGTCGCCTGCCGTGCGCCAAACGCTCATACAGCCAAGCGGTAACTGGTTCAACAACCCTTCTTTCAATCGCGAGGGTATTCTCTCTCTCCTCTCTCCTCTTAACTCTCTCCTTTCTCACCTCCTGCGGTTCAGCCCAACCCCAGCCGCTCATCTTCGGCGAACCGGTCTGGGCCGACGGTGAGACCAGCGTCTACCGCGTAACCAACCGGGAAGACCGCATCGTCGGCACGGCCGCCTTCCAGGTGAGCCGGCGGGAGCAGGATGGCGGCTGGACGCTGGTGCGCGAGATCAACGACGCCGGTGTGAGCGAGCAGGCAACGGTCGAGATGCAGCCGGTCGGCTATCGCCCCGTCTACAGCCATCTCGTCCGTACGTTCGGCGGCGGCAAGCAGGTGGTGGAGACGCAGTTCGAGGGCGCCCGGGTCGACATTGCGCTCACCAATCGGCAGGGCGCAACCGTCTATCAACGTGTGCAGGTGCCCTCGGATATACGCGACGAGCGCACGCTGCTGCTGATCATACGGGCGCTGCCCCTGGCGCAGGGCTACGCGACCCGCATCAACAGTTTTTTGCCGATCGCCGGCCGGATGGAACGGGTGGCCCTGCAGGTGCGGCGCAAGGAAAGCGTCACGGTGCCGGCCGGCTCCTTCGATACCTGGGTTGTCGAGTTGAAGGCCAGCGACCGCACGACCAGGGCATGGGTGGTGCAGGCGGCTCCCTTCCCCGTCGTCAAGTTCGTTGACGGACGTTCACAGGCCACCTTTGAGTTGACCGGTTTTGAATAATTGGAAGAGTGACAAGGAAGCGGACCCATGGGCATGAAAATCGATCGATTCACGCTGGCCATCATTGCCGGCGTGCTGCTGCTGGTCGTCGGCGCCGTCATCACGGTAATGGTCACCGACGGCCGCGGCTGGCAGAGCGCCGAATACCTCAACGAGGATACGCCGGAAGCGGTGGTCCACGACGCCTTCCTGGCCGCCGTGCGCAACGAACCGGACGTTGCCATGAGTCACTACTCTCGGGATGTGCTCGAAGATGACGACAACCTGCATTTCCGCGAGCGATTCAACTACTACGATTCCGGCCGCTCCGCGCGTCGGCTGCGCATCCTGAACGTGGACATAAGCGAAGAAGGCGACAAAGCCTATGTCACCGTGGCGATCGACAACTTCCACCAGGGCGGCCTCTTCGACAGCGGCACATCCACCTACCGCCGCACGATCCCCCTGGTGCGCGAGGACGGCGCCTGGAAGATCGACACCGACGACCTCTTCTATTGAGGCCGGTAACCGAGGAGTGAGCGCATCGAAAAGTGGACTGAGGGCACGCCTCTCTCTCCTCGCCCTTCAAGGTGTGAACAATGACTGAGCAGACAGTGACCGAGCAGACAGTGACCGAGCAGACAACAGCGGAAACCGGCCGGCTGGCGATGATCCGCCGCCTCTACCTCTATCTCATCGCCTTCATCAGCCTGATCGCCGGGCTTTCCGCCGCCTACGACCTGATCGAAGCTCTGATAAGGCTGTGGATCCCGGACGGGACCGTTCCGGGGCTTTCCGCCACCGGCTCGGTGCAGAGAGCCATCGCCCAGCCCGGCGGCTTTCTGATCGTCAGCGCGCCCATCTTTCTGGTCCACTGGCGCTATATCCGCCGCCTCGTGCTGCAACCCGGTGAGTCGCGCGCTGCGCTGCGCAAGCTGTTCGTCTATGCCGTGCTCGCCACAACGGCATATGTCAGCGCCCGCGCCCTCTATCACATCATCGAAGGCAGCTTCCAGCTCCTGCTCGGCGCCGCGCCGGCCGAGGAAGAGTTGAGACCGGGCGGATGGGCGGCCCAGTTTTTCCACGCCGGCATCCATCTGATTCTATCTCTGTATTTCGCCCGGTTGCTCCGTGAGGACGGCGATCTGGGTGTCGAACCGGGCTGGGCCGGCAGCTGGCGGCGTCTCTTCCAGCTGCTTGTCGGTCTGGTTGCGCTTGGCCTGCTGCTCACCGGCGCCGCCGACGTCCTCAACTTTGTCTGGCGCGCCCTGCTGGAGCCGTTCGGCGCCGCCAGCCTGGCGACGGTGGGAACAGGCTGGTGGCAGCGCGGCATTTCCGGTTCACTGGCCGCCGTTCTGGTCGGCGGGCTGGCCTGGCGGCTGAACAATCTCTACTGGAATGCCCTGATGACGGCCCAGCCGCCGGAAGGGCGCATGGCTCTGCGGCGCCTCTATCTCTACGTCGCCACCGTGCTCGCCGCGGCCATCACCCTCGTTCCGGTGGCGATGCTGTTGAGACTGGGCGTCCTCTTTCTCTTCGGCGGCGTCGATACCGGGGAAATCGACATCGATGATCTCACTACGCCCCTCGGTCTGCTGCCGGTGGGCGCGCTGGCCTGGCGCTGGCACTGGCTGCAGGTCTCCGCCGAGGCGCAGCGTTACGGCGATTCGCGCGAGAGCGAATTCGTGCGCCGTCTCTACTACTACGCGGTCGCCGCCACCGGTCTGCTCTTGCTCTGGATCGGGGTTGTCGATCTGGTGCGGGCGCTGTTGGATCTCGCAATCATCGGCTCGACTTCGGTCGAAAAGGGCTTTCGCGCTCACCAGTTTGCCAGCGGCGTGAGCCTCATCGCCGTCGGCGCGCCGGTCTGGTCGCTGCACTGGCGCACCGCGCAGCGCGTGGCCGAGCAGGACAATGAGGCCGGCCGCGCCGAGCGCGCATCCTGGCCCCGCCGCGTCTACCTCTACGGCATCGCCTTCGTGGGCGCGCTCCTGATCCTCTTCGAGCTGGCGCAGGTCGTCTACCGTCTGCTCCTGTGGGCGCTGGGCGATCCCAACGCCGACTTCTTCGGCGCCGAGACGCTGGATGGGCTGGTGCGCGCCGTTGTAGCGGCCGCCTTTTGGGCCGTCCACATACTCGCCATCCGCGACGACACCCGCATGGTGGATAAGGAGGCAGAGGCCGCGGCGCGTGCAAGCGAACAGAAAGAACGCCGCCGCGAGGACCTGGCTGCCCGCATCGAAGGGCTGGAGACCGAACTATCCGCCCTGCGCGCCGAGCTAGCCGAGTTGGAGGATGAGGAATTACCAGGTGGTGAGGTTGTCAGCGGCGATCAGGCCGACGCTGAGAGCTGATCATGGGGCCCCTAATCCGCGTCCAGGATTTCCGAGACTGGAAGGGTAAGTTCGGGCAAGAGGGGGGATGTCACGACATCGCCGCGGCCGAAGAAACCGTGTTCGGAGTAGACGTCGCCTGTTAGGGACAGAACAGTGACAGTTTCCTCTGCAGGATCCACAATCCAGTACTCCTGGATTCCCGCCTGCGCATACTCGATCCGCTTCGCCACCAGGTCCCGCTCGCGGTCCTCAAGGCTTGGGCTGACGATTTCGATAGCCAGGTCGGCTCCTTCCCAATAGTTTTTGTGCCGCAGGCTGCTGTTGCGGTCGCGCAGAAATACAATGTCCGGTTCACGGTACTTCTGATCCCACAGGCGCAATCTCAAACCGGCCGCTCGTTCCACACCGCCGATCTGCTTTGCAAGCGTTCTGAGGATAACGATGAAGTACGAAATAATTGCTTGGTGCTGATCAGTCGGCAAGTCATGCACCTCCACAAAGCCGCTGTCGAATTCGACGCGTCGGTTTGTATCCAGCGCCAGGTATTCCTGCTCACTCCATGCGCCTTGATTCGGAAAGAGGGTTGCGATGCGCCAAACCGGTGACGAAGGCCTTTGCGAGTCAAGCCCATGGGAACTGCCATAGGTCTGAGTTTGGATTTCTGGATTGCGCATAGGGTGTGGCTCCAGGGCATACCGAAGGCTTTTGCGACCTGCACTGCCGGGCGTCCGCGAAAACCTGCGCTGCGGCAACTGTTCTAGCGCGATTATAGCACAAGAGATCGACGAGTCTATGTCGGTTCTCTTACTCCCGCGGCACCGTAGAGACCTTCTGTCGGCGTTACATGCGGTCTATCCCATTGCCTTCCTGGAATCCATTGAGACTCCCTAACCCGCGCCCGCGGCAAGATCGAGAAGCTTTCGCACCGTCCTCCAGTTGCGCGACGTACTGGTCGTTGACAGCCTGGAGTCGAAGTAGCTGTTCGTGAGTTTGGAGCGCGCAACACCGTTCGGGCAGTGTAGATAGACTTCACGCCCCCGCACCGCGAACTCGTCGCCCGGCGAGCGCTCCGGGTCCAGCGATTCCACGCCGGCGCTGTCGGGCAGATCCGCCAAAAACATGACGTGCAGTTTGTCTGCTCCCGCGCCGGCTGCCAGGAAAGGATTGGCCTCCATGATCTCCTGGAGTTCCCCCGCCGTGCGCGTAATCACGGGAACCTGGTAACCATACTGGTCCTGGATCGAGGCACTGATGATCGATGAGATCTCTTCTACATCCGCGGACCCCGCCCGAAATACGACGTTTCCACTCTGAATGTAGGTCCGAACCTCTTCGCAACCGGCGTCCGCGAACAGTGCCGCGAGCGCCTTCATCGGCAGCTTGTTCTTGCCGCCCACGTTAATCCCCCGCAGCAGCGCAATGTTGACATCTGGCTTGCTATTCCTAGTGTTCTTTGACATGCCCGCTCTCTTTCCTGTCGAGTCCAACGGCTTTCACGCCAATTTCAGAAGTCGTACCGTACCTACGGTATCACCCTCCTCATCCCTGCCGCAAATGGCAGACGGATCTTCCCCGCACAAAGCGTAGGCGTCTGTCCAGGATTCAGAGGGGTGTCTGCTCCCTTTTCCCTTTGCGATCCTGTAGCGTCGCGCTAAAATGACTCGCACAGGAGATCGCAAAGGCGAATCCCTGCTTGCCTGCCGGAGAGAGGCCATGGAAACAATTACACTGACACTTACATTGCCACGTGAGTTGGCTACGGAAGCCAATCAGATCGGTCTGCTCACCTCTGAATCCTTGGTTGCGTTACTGAAGCGCGAGGTGCGACAGCGACGTACTGACAACTTGTTTGCTGCGATAGATCGGCTTGACGAGAAGAACACAGATATCCTCGATCTTGACGAGATTTCCGCCGAAATCGCCGCCGCTCGGGCGGAAAGGCGCCGCCGTGCGTCTGGTGTTTGACACGAACATTGTCATTTCTGCACTGCTCTGGCACGAAGCGCCCCGGCACCTGCTTCACGTTGCCCACTCGTCCGCAGTACAACTTTTCACATCACTTCCTCTCCTATTCGAACTTGACGAAGTACTGCGTCGTGAGAAGTTCCGCGTGCGCCTGCATGAGGCCCAGGCGACAGCAGACGACCTGGTGCTTGGTTATGCTGCGCTTGCCATCCTAGTCGAACCACCCGTAATCGCCCCAGTCGTTCTGTCGGACCCGGACGACGACAATGTGCTTGCTTGTGCATTGGCCGCAAACGCTGACGTCGTTGTTTCGGGTGATCGTCACCTGCTCCAGATGGGTGTATATTCCACAATTCCGATTTTGCCAGCCGATGTTCTGATTGATCAGATGGGCCAAGAGTCCATTCCTGATAGCGGTTAAGTCTGATTCGGCCTACTCGAACTCTTCGTACAATTTCATCAATAAGGGAAACGCCAAAACCGAACTCGCCCTGCACTGGAGACATCACACATGCAGCAATCCCCCACCCATGTCGTACACGTCCAACAAGCCCAGGAGCGTCTGCAACACCTCCTGCATGAACATAAGGCCGAAGACCCCTTCGCCCCCGTCACCGTCGTCGTACCAACACCCTATGCCGGACTCTACCTGCGCCGCGACATCGGCAGGAGCGGCCTCGTCAACGTGCGTTTCATGCCGCTCCCCCGTCTTGCCGAACTGCTCGGGGCGCCCAGCCTGGCTGACGCCGGCCGCAGTCCGCTCAAGCCCGCTATCGAATTCGCCGCCGTCCGCCGCGCCGCCGGCGAGGCCGCGGGCGAGCTCGAACCCTTCCGCGCGCATCCCTCCTTCCACAGCAGCCTGCGCACGACATTCCGGGATCTTCGCTCCGCCGCTCCTGGCGTCCTTGCCAAACTCGAACGGCGCAGGGGCATTTCCGGCGAAATCGTCCGGCTGTACACACGTTATCGCGACCGCACCAAGGCATACTACGACCGGGAAGCGCTCGCTGAAGCTGCCGCCGAGGCCGTGAGTACAGGCCGCGCCGCCACCGCCCTCAACTCGCTAGGCCGCGTTATCGCCTACCTGCCGCGCACCCTGACGCCCGCCGAGCAGCGTCTGTTCGACGCGCTCCGCGACGCACAAAACTGCGAGACGATCCTGGCCGTTACCGGCGATCCGGAGGCCGACACTATTCTGCCCAAAACGGCCGTGCAGCCGCCTGCGTCCTCACTGCCGGCCCCACCTCGGACGCGCCTGCTCGTCGCCCCCGACACCGGCGAAGAGGTCCGCAGCGTGGTCCGGTCGGTCGCTGCCGCCGCGCACGCCGGCACGCCCTTCCACCGCATCGCGATTCTGTACTGGCAGCGGGAGCCCTATGCCGCGCTCATCGCCGAGCAGCTGGCTGCCGCCAGCATCCCCATCGCCGGCCCTTCAAACGAAACTCTGGCCGCGACCCCGGTCGGGCGCATGCTCACCGGCATCGTCGCTCTTGCCGGCAGCGACCTGCCCAGGGAAGAAGTGATGCGCTGGCTCACCTCCTGTCCGGTCAAGGCCGCATCGGATCGGTACAGCCCCTCGCGCTGGGACGCGGTCTCACGAGACGCGGGCGTCGTCGCCGGCATTGAGCAGTGGCGCGACCGCCTGGCGAACTATGCGGCGAGCCAGCAGCGCACGGCCGCGAGTCAGGACGAAGAGCGATCCCAAGGCAGGGAAAATGTGATGGCGCAGTCTGCGGCAGAGGCGTGGGCGCTGCGCAGTTTTGTGCTGAGGCTGCACGAGACCCTCAACCGCGCCGGGGACAGCCGGACGTGGGCGGCCCTTGTCAAATGGGCCGAAGATCTCATCGAGCACTACCTTGACGAAAACTCCCTCCCACCCGTAGAGCGGGACAATCTTGACACCCTGAAGACGGCTCTGCAGGAGCTGGCGAATCTCGATACGGTGGAGGAATCCGCCGAGCTGGACGCGTTTCGGACCGCACTCGACGAAGCCCTCAATCGATCTGCCGCGAGAGCGGGCGCCTTGGGCGAAGGCCTGTTCGTCGGTTCCGTCAGGCTCGCCGCCGGAATGCGCTTCGACAGGGTGTACCTCGTGGGCATGGTCGAGGGCCTGGTCCCCCCGCAACCGCCTGACGATCCCCTCTTGCCACATTCGGAACGGGAGCGGGCGGGACTCCCTCTCCGCTCAACCGCCGTCGAAGGGTACGACTACCTTGCCGCCGCCGCGGCCGGACGCACCCGCGTGCTCACCTACGCCCGCGGCAACAACATCGCCCAGCGCGAGCAGCACCCGTCCCGCTGGTTCCTCGAAGAGGCCACCCGCCTCTATGGCTCGCCCGTCTACCCTACGATGCTCTCCAATGCCCGTGACCTCGCCCAGCTCCGAGAACAACCCTGGTTCGAGGAAGTGGTATCGGCCCAGCACGGCATCAACACCGTCGCGGCGTCGCAGCCCGCCGACATCCACGACTACGATCTCCACCGCCTGTCGCAATGGCAACAGCTCGGCAACGCGATCGACGCCCATCATCTCGCCAGCTCGGAACCCGTTCTGGCCCGCGCCCTCGAAATGCAGCGGGCAAGGATCGCAGCACCGCTGACGCGTTGGGACGGCGACCTCTCGTCCGCCCCTTCTCCCGCCGCACAGATCGGGCTTTCTAACAGCGAAGTCTTCTCGCCTACGCGGCTGCAAACCTGGGCGACCTGCCCCTTCCGCTACTTCCTCGCCAACGTGCTCGGCATCGCCGCGCCGGAACAGCCGGAGGAGCTGGCCACCATCTCGGCCCTGGACAAAGGGTCGCTGCTGCATACCATCCTCGAACGCTTCATTCGAGACGCGCAGCAGCAAAACGCCATCCCCGCCCCCGACAAGCCCTGGAGCGAGGACCAGCGCCGCCGGCTCTTCCAGATCGCAGCAGAAGAGTTCCGGAACGCCGAGCAGCGCGGCGTCACCGGCAAACCCCTCCTCTGGGAGCTGGCCAGGAGCGAAATGCTCAGCGACCTGGACAGATTCCTGAAGGAAGACGCCAAACTTCGCAAAAAGCATGACGTATCACCCCACGCCGTCGAGAGCGCCTTCGGCTTTCCCGGAGACGAAGATCAGGCGGCCCTGGATTCAGTTGAGTGGTCGAGCCCCAGGACCGGCACGCTCCGCTTTCGGGGCTTTATCGACCGCATCGACCTCTCCCCGTCCGGCGATACTGCTTTGGTTCTTGACTACAAATCGGGGAAAGCAGACTCATACAAGAATATGGACAAAGACCCCGTCCAGCGCGGCCAGCTTCTCCAGCTGCCCGTATACGGTCTTGCCGCCCGTCAGTTGTTGGGCGACGAAGTTGACATAAAGGTCGCCTACTGGTTTGTGACTGAGAATGGAAAGTTTGTGACACGCCCCCCAAGAAATCCAGGCACCCTCGACGAGATGCTTGACTCATTTGTCCCTGTAGTTGGCACCATCACCGATGGCATCGGCGCCCGCCTCTTCCCCGCCAATCCGGGCAGGGATGGCAGCAACTGCCGCAATTGCGACTTTAAGAATCTCTGCCCCACCCGCCGCGGGTGGCACTGGCGGCGCAAACGCAACGATCCACGCCTGTCCGCCTACGTAACGATGGCCAGCGAGGAGGCAAGCCGATGAGGACGCTTTCCGACCAGCCGGCACGAGACGCAATTCTGGAACACCTCGACGACAATATGGTCGTCGAAGCCGGCGCGGGCACCGGCAAAACACGCAGCCTCGTCGATCGCGTCGTCGCCCTCATCAAGACCGGACGGGCGAACCCGGGCGGGATCGCCGCCATCACCTTCACCGAGTTGGCCGCAGCTGAGCTGCGCGCCCGCATCACAGAGAGCCTTGAACAGGCCGCTGACGACCCGTGCCTGCCCCAGGACCAGCGGGAGCGCTGCCAGTGCGCCATGGCAGAACTTGAGCAGGCCTCCATCCAGACGCTGCACAGTTTCGCCGGCAGCCTCCTGGGCGAGCGTCCGCTGGCCGCCGGCCTGCCGCCGGGCTTCACCATCCGCGACGAGATCGAGGCCGAGATCGCGTTCGAAAACCGCTGGACTGCATGGCTGGACGCAGCCCTCGACGACCCCATGGCGCAGCAGGCCCTCCGCCCCGCCCTGGCCGCAAACATGACCCTTGACCACATGCGCAAGATCGCCGACAGTTTCCACAGCAACTACGACCTGCTCGCCTCTGCCCCATTCTCAGCGCCTTCATCCCGGGACGCTGAAGACGAGCAGCCGTCGGAACTGCTCCCGGTACTCGAACTGCTGCGATGCTTCACGCTCGATTACGCCCGCGAACGGAGGGACGCCGGCCAGGTCGAGTTCCTCGATATGCTCGTCCTGGCACGCGACCTGCTCCGCGACAGTCTCCCTGCACGCGACCACTTTCGCGAACGTTTCACCCACATCCTCATCGACGAAATGCAGGACACCGACCCGCTGCAGGCGGAGATCGCCCTGTTCCTGGCCGAAGAGGTCTCCGATCGCACAAACCCCAACGACCGTCTCCGGGACTGGCGCAAGGTGCAGCCCGCCAAAGGCAAGCTCTTCGTCGTCGGCGACCCCAAACAGTCGATCTACCGGTTCCGTCGCGCCGACATTCAACAGGTCGAACTGATGCGACAGGCGGTCGACGGAGAAAACGTCCTGCTCCAACAGAACTTCCGCTCGCTATCCCCTGTCATCAACTGGGTCAACCACATCTTCAGTCAGTGGATGCAGGGCGAAGCGCAGGCCGTCTATGCGCCCCTCGTCACCGGCGTGCAGGATGGCCGCCCGCCCCCCGTCCGCGTCATGGGCGGCGAAGTCGAAGGGCTTATAGGAGTCGTGCGCCGCCAGGAAGCCGAAGCCATCGCCAATGGCGTCCGGACGGCAATCGAGAAGGGCTGGCAGGTCCGTTCGGAGGACGAAGATGGAGCCTTGCGCCCTGCCGTCTACCAGGACATCTGCGTTCTGATGCCGCGCCGCGCCGGCTTTGACGCCCTCGAGATCGCATTCGAAGAAGCGGGCATCCCTTTCCGGCTCGAAAGCGCCTCCCTGATCTACAACACACAGGAGGCGCGCGACCTGCTCAACTGCCTCGCCGCCATTGATGACCCGACCAACCCCATCGCAGTCGTAGCCGCGCTGCGCTCCCCCGCCCTCGCCTGCTCCGATGCCGACCTGCTCACTTTCGTCGAAAACGGCGGCCAGTTCGACTACCTCGCCCAGGACAGCCCCCCGTCCGGCTGCGTCGCCGACGCGCTGGCCGTCCTGAGAAAGTTTCACGAATGCCGTAAATGGACCGCTCCGGCGCCGCTCATCGAGCAGTTTGTGCGTGCGTGCCGGCTCCGCGAATTAGCCCTCAACGAACGCTATTCGCGCGGTCGATGGACACGTTACGGTTTCCTGATCGACCGCGCTCGCGCTTTCGTCGCGACCGGCGAAGTCTCCCTGCGCGCATTCCTCGCCTGGACCGAACGCCAGCGCGAAGAAAACGCACGGGCGCGAGAGACCGTCGTCCGTGAGTCCGATGCAGGCGCAGTCAGCGTGATGACAATCCACGGCGCCAAGGGGTTGGAATTCCCCATCGTCTTCCTTGCAGGGTTGAACGCGACAAGAGGCCCCAATCCCGATCCCGTGCTTTTCGATCGGAAGAGCGGTCGGATCGAAGCAAAAGCCTCCCTCCAAACGGCCGGATACCAGGAGCTGGCCGGTTTCGAAAAGACGCGTGCCGAAGAGGAGCACGTGCGGCTGATCTACGTCGCCGCGACCCGTGCCCGTGATCACCTCGTCGTCAGCCTCTACCGCAATGCCAGGGGCAGTAAGTCGGCGGCCGCCCGCATCGAAGAGTTCTTGCAAGGGGCGGATCATTTCTGGCAGCGATTCGATCCCCCGGCAGCCGCCGCACCGCCCGCCTCAGTTTCCGCCGGTGAAGAAGTGGCCGGCGATGACACCCCCGCCGCGCGCGAACGCTGGCAGCAGCAGAGGCGCGAACTCTTCGCAGCCCGCAGCCTGCCCATCTCCGCTGCTGCCACCCATCTCGCCCGAAATGAGCAGTATGAGAAGGAGGAACAGGACATCCCCGACGAACCCTGGCGCCGCGGTCGCGCCGGGACCAATATCGGACGCGCAGTTCACGCCGTGCTTCAGGTTGTCGATCTGCACACGGGCAGCGACCTCGACAAAAACGTGCAGGCGCAGGCCGCGGCCGAGGGTGTGCCCAGGCGAGCGGGTGAGATCGGACGTCTCGTACAATGCGCGCTCGACAGCTCCCTCGTGCAGCGAGCGCTGGCATCGAAGCGCTGGTGGAGGGAGGCGCCTGTGGCCGGCCCTGTCGGCGAGGGCATCGTTGAAGGGTTCATCGACCTCCTCTTCGAGGAAGAGGACGGCTACGTGATCGTTGATTTCAAGACCGATGCCGTCGGCTCCGAAGAAGAGGTCGAACAGGCGATGGCGCGCTACCGTCTGCAGGGCGGGGCCTACGCGCTCGCTCTGAGCAGAGCCGCCGGAGTCAAAGTGAAGGAGGTTTGGTTTCTTTTCCTCGAACCGAATCTCCGGAAATCCGTTGACAACCTCCCGCAGGCGCAGGAGGAAGCCGAAAGGGCGGCGCTGGCCTGGCTCACAAGTTCGCCTTCATCAACGCACTAGGCAGCTGACTATGCCGTCACTCAACTCCAATTTCGTAGCATCCCTCCAACCGTAGCTTTCTCCGACAGCTATCGCGTCGACACTGAACGCCGTCCTTCGCGGCCCTAATTCGCGTCCAGGATCTCCGCGACGGGCAGAGCAAGCTCAGGCAAAAGGGGAGATTTAACAATATCGCCGCGTCCGAAGAGATCGCCTTCGGAGTAGACGTCGCCGGATAGGGACAGAACCGTGACTGTTTCCTGTTCAGAATCCACAATCCAGTACTCCTGGATGCCCACCCGTTCATATTCGGCCCGTTTTGTCACCAGGTCCCGCTCGCGGTCTTCGAGACTTTGGCTCACGACTTCAATTGCGAGGTCGGCCCCATCCCAGAAGTTCTCTTGACGCAGGCTGCTGTCCCGGTTGCGCAGAAGGACGATGTCCGGTTCGCGGTACTTTCGATCCCACAGGCGTAGGCGCAGACCGGCCGTTCGCACGACGCCGCCGGTCTGTAGGGCGAATTCATTGAGAGCGATGCTTAAGTACAGGATAATTGCCTGGTGTTGATCGGTCGGCGCGTCGTGCACCTCCACAAAACCGTCATCGAATTCGACGCGCCGGTTGGTTTCCAGCGCCAAGTACTCCTGCTCGCTCCATGCGCCTTGGTATGGAAAGAGAGTTGCGATACGCCAGACCGGTGTAGCGACTTCTGGACTGTGCATGGTGCATATCTCCGGGGTATGCCGAATGCCTTGCAATCCCATTTGTCGGACATCCGCAAAAACCTGAGCAGCGGCAACTGTTTTGGCAAGACTATTGCACAACGGACAAAGGGTTCTACGTCGACAGCTTCTTCACCATGTCTGCCGCGGCGCTGTAGGGATCGGTCTTCCGGCGCTGCATCCGGTCCACCAGATCCGAACGCAGACCCGGAGACAACGTCCGTTCCATCCGCGCCAACATTTCGGCTTGGACGAGCGTCTGCAGCATATGGTCAAGGCGTCTGCTCTCACGCGCGACCCGTGCGCCGCTTTCGTCCAGCCAAGTCCGGTGCCGCTCGAGCGCATCCCGCAGCTGAGCGACGCCTCCCCCGCTGACCGCGACCGTCTCCAGGACCGGAATCGGCCATCCGTCCCTGCCGTCGATTTCGGAAGCCGCCGCGCCCGCCTCCATCCGTTGCCCGTGATGGAAGATAGTCTGGGCCGCTGCCCCGCCCGTCTCCAACATCATCTCCAGCGCGGCGACCGTACGCGCTGCGCCCTTGCGGTCCGCCTTGTTGACGGCGAAAATATCGGCGATCTCCAGCAGGCCCGCCTTGATCGCCTGCACCTCGTCGCCCAGGCCCGGCGCCTCCACCACCACGACCGAATCGGCAACGCTTGCGATCTCGATTTCCGCCTGGCCGGCGCCCACCGTTTCGACAAGGATGCGGTCGAACCCGGCCGCGTCCAGCAGCAGCAGCGCATCCGCGCTCGCTTTGGCAAGGCCGCCCGTCCCCCGGCGGGTCGCCATCGAGCGGATGAAGACGCCGGCGTCACCGCTGTGGCTCGTCATGCGCACGCGGTCCCCCAGCAGCGCGCCCCCGCTGAAGGGGCTGGTCGGGTCCACCGCCAGCACGCCAACGGTTTCGCCGCGCGCGCGGTAACTCGCGACCAGCGCCGATACCAGCGTCGATTTGCCCGTGCCCGGCGCGCCGGTGATGCCGATCAAGTGCGCCTTGCCCGTATGCGCAAAGACGGCCTGCACGATCCGGGCTGCCTCCCCCGCGTCGTCCTCCACGCGGCTGATGGCGCGAGACAGCGCCAGCCGGTCTCCCCGGAGAAGATTGTCGATCAGTTGTTGCGTGGGAACTGGTTTGGGCATCGGCAACACCGGCTGCCAGTTTCCCGTGGCTCGCACCGGGTGGGTAGTTCAGGTGCGAACCACGGGTCATTGGCGTATACGGCCCCGTTTGGACGGCGCTTGCGCAGGCCGAGCCGCTATCCACCGGCCATGGCGGTTCGGATGAAGGCGATGATCTCGGCTGAGGTTGTGCCCGGCCCGAAGACCGCGTGCACGCCGGCGGCCTTGAGCTGGGCAGCATCCTCATCAGGAATGATGCCGCCCAACAGCACCAGCACATCCTCCTGGCCTTGGGCATGGAGCAGTTCGACCACCTTGGGGCAGAGCGTCATATGCGCGCCGCTGAGGATCGACAGGCCGACGACATCCACATCCTCCTGCAACGCTGCTTCGGCGATCATCTGGGGCGTCTGGCGAATTCCCGTGTAGATCACCTCGAATCCGGCGTCGCGCAACGCCCTGGCGATCACCTTGGCGCCGCGGTCGTGGCCGTCAAGCCCCGGCTTGGCGATCAGAACGCGTATCTGACTTTGCTTCATCGAAATCCCATGCCAAAAGCTTGAGCGATAATGGCTTTTCCCGTCGCAACCATGTTAAAATACCGGCCGCGCATCGTCAAAACCGGTGTCAGAAATATCTGCTGAAAGTGAACTGTGATCAGTAGTCAGAAGCCGCACGCACTGCCGCAGTTTCGGAGGCTGTATGCTCTACCCGACAACCGAACGCCAGCAGCGCTTTATCGACGTCGCCAGCAGCTTGCTTCCCTCACTCCGCGAGCGGGCCGCCCAGCATGATCGCGACGGATCCTTCCCGCACGAAAACTTCGTCGACATCCGCCGCGTCGGTCTGCCCGCCCTGGTGGTCCCGCAGGAGTTCGGCGGCTGGGGCGCCAACCTGCTCGAATCGACGTTGACAATGGAGACGCTGGCACAGGGAGACGGCAGCACCGCGCTCAGCTTTGTGATGCACGTTCAGGTTATAGGGGGCGTTGCCGCTTCTCTTGAAGGAACCGCCGTCTCGCCGGACCGCGGCGGCTGGTCCCAGGCTCTCTTCGCCCAGGTTTGCCGTGACGCCGTTGACCGCGGCGCGCTCATCAACTCCGTCGCCACCGAGCCAAACCTGGGCAGCCCCAGTCGCGGCGGCCTGCCCGAAACCACCGCCGAACCGGTCCGGGAGAATGGCAAGGGCGCGTGGCTCATCAACGGGCTCAAGACCTTCGCCAGCCTCAGTCCCGAGATGGACTATTTTATCATTCCCGCGGCTCTGCAGGACGGCAGCGGTCACGTCGCCCGCTTCGTCATCCCCGCTGGGCCTCACTTCGAAATTATCGAGACGTGGGACTCTTTCGGGATGCGCGCCACCGGCAGCCACGACCTGAAGATCGTCAACGCCCGCGTGACCGACGAGCAGATGATCGGGCGCGGCGCCCCCAACCCCCGCACAACCGGAAAGGCTCCGGCCAATGCCTGGTTTATCTGCACCGTAAGCGCCGCCTACCTCGGCGTGGCCCAGGCCGCCCTCGACTTCGCCGCCGATTACGCCGCGAAACGCGTGCCCACCGCCCTCGGCAAACCGATCGCCGAACTGGAAAGCATCCAGCGCCGCCTCGGTCAGGCCGAACTGCTGCTGCTCCAGGCCAGGGCGCTCCTCTACAACACGGCTCGGGACTGGGATCAGTTCGATGCGCGGCGGGATGAACTCACTCCCGCAGTGCTCGCCGCAAAGTATACCGTCACCAATAATGCCATCGAGGCCGTCGATCACGCCGTACGCGTGGTGGGCGGGGCCGCCATGTCCCGCAGCCTGCCGCTGGAGCGCTATCTGCGCGACGTCCGTCCCGGTCTCTTCCACCCCTTGAACGACGACCAGGCGCTGACCATCTTTGGAAAGAACGCGCTCAAGCGCATCTCGGCTATGGCCGCTAGCCGGTAATCGGATGGCCGGCGCACTACTGCCGCGGCAACGGAGAACACTTGCGCCTGTAGAGATCTTGATTAGGGAGACCTCAATATGAGCACTGAGTTGGAACCCCGACCAACTCGAAGTCAGGTTGCGGAAAATGCGCCACGCGCGGCAAGAGAGACAACTGCAACAACGGCTTTGCGATATATGGGCCTCGGATTTCTACTCGGTTTTCTGTTGAGCGCAATTATCTCGGGCGCTCTGATGTGGCTCCTGCGCCGGCCAATCCCGCCCGCGATCGTACTCCACCCACCGCCAACCCCGGCGCCAACACCGACTCTTCCACCCACGGCCACACCCGGCCCACTGTTGGTTTTCGTAAGCGGCGGCGTGCGCAATCCCGGCTTGGTCGAACTGCCGGCAGGCGCTCGCGTCGGTGATGCTTTAGCTAGAGCGGGGGGACTGCTGCCCGAGGCGGACCCGGCGCTGGTGAATCAGGCGGAGATCGTCTTCGACGGCGCGCAGATTCATGTTCCCCTGCCGCCACCGCAGACCGTTACAGACTCGTCGTCGGCGATGCCGCCTGCCAATCAGCCTCAGGCTGGCGTCTCGGGAGACGTTCCACCAGCTGCCGCCTCTCCCTCAGGTCAAGGCAACTCTCTGGCCGGCGGACTGGTCAACATCAACACCGCCTCAGCGGAGGAGCTCACAACCCTGCCAGGCATCGGCCCTATCAAAGCTGACGCCATCATCGCCAACCGCCCCTACGATTCTGTCGATGATCTGGGGCGGGTTACCGGCATCGGCCCCAGCACCGTCGAGAAGCTTACTCCCCTGGTCACAACGAAGTAGCTTCCGGTTTCTGTCTGTCAGTGGTCTTCGCGACCGGCTGCAAAGAGCCGTTCTTCACCATCTCCCACAGGATAGGCAGAGCGATGCGGGGACGGAAGAGGGTAGCCGGTGGACTGATCAAATGGGCGGCGTTGAAGAAAGCGAGGCAGACATCCGGTCGATGGATGCGGTCCAGCACATGCTCGATGTAACGGTGCATGAAGTGTTCGATGAGGCTGGCGTCACCGGCTTTACGGCCAGCCCAGCGAAAGTCATCACTGGTGGCCAGCTGCCATGGGGTTTGCAGCATCTTCGCCAGCTTCTTCTGAAAGGCCAGGCTCGAAGACCCGAGAGGGACACCCCCCAGGGGCCCCCGCTTTCGGGTTCCTCGCTTCTTTAAGAAGTCGTCAAGGATTTCCGCCGAGAGGGCGCTCACCGTCATGCCCTGGGCGTAGACCGGGTTGAACGCGCAGACCGAATCTCCCAGGGCGATCAGTCCCCGCGGCCACCGCTTTAGCCTTTCGTAGTGGCGCCAGTGGTTTTCGGTGCGCCGGTAGCCCCCGATGCCTGTCAGCGGTTCAGCCGCACTGATCGCATTCCAAACCTGCGGCCCAATCAACCTGCGGGCGAACTCTTCGAAGCCGGCCTCGTCGGTCGGCGGGTGATCCCCGGCATAGCCGACAAGCGTCACCACCCAACGACTGTCTTCCACCGGCTGAACGACCGCGCCTCCCTTGATGTCGGGGAAGCGCGTGGCGAGCAGCACCATCTTCCAATCCGCCTGCCAGCCCTCTGGAATCCTGTACCAGCGCGTGGCGTACCCCACGTCGGCGTTTACGGTCGACTCCTGCGGCGTCGCATAACCGAGCTCTTCCAGCCAGCGGGGCAAACGCGAAGAGCGGCCGCTGGCATCGACGACAAGATCGGCATGCAGCGTGACCGTTTCATCCCCTACAGTGCAGACCGTTCCGGTCACGGGCGTCTCGTTCGAGCCTCCTTCGCGATCCCGGCGGCCGTTTGTAGCTGTCTCTGTGTAGCTGGAGCTTAGGCCCACCACACGGTAGCCCGTGCGGAACTGAATGTTGCCGCGGCGGCGGAGGCGCTCGCGCACTTGGCTTTCCAGCAGCGTTCGGCTCACGCTGAAGCCAATCAGATTTGAATCGAAGCGGGGTAACCAACTCCCGCCCGCCAGCGCAGCCGTATCTTTCAGCCAGTTTAGCGGCGGAGCGCCGAGGGCCAGCAACTCCTCCTCCAGGCCGGGAAAACGTTTCCGCAGGACCTGCACGCCCCGCAACAGAAGTACATGCACATGGCGGGTTTGGGGCACGCCGGTCCGGCCAGCGGCCTGCGACAAGCTATCCGTGTTTGCAGTGTGACCGGCGGGCCGCGACCGGGGACTCCATGCCTCGTCCCGCTCCAGGACAGTGACCTGCTCGCAATGGTCGGCGAGCACGTTGGCGGCGAATAGTCCCGCCATGCCACCGCCAACTACAATTGCAGTTCTCAACAATCTCACCGATCGCCCGCCGAACAGCAAGTGCCAGCGGTCAATTGTCTCCACCGGGTATGATCCCGGCCCGTGCCAATGCCTCCAGGATCCGCTGCGCCAGTTCGTCCGCGCTGTGCCGATCCGTCTCCAGCACCATCTCCGGCTGCACCGGCTCCTCATAGGGGGCCGAGACGCCGGTGAAGTTCGGGATCTCCCCGCGCTCGGCTCGTTCGTATAGCCCCTTGGGATCCCTTTCCTTGCAGATTTCCACGTCGCACTTGACGAAGAGTTCCCAGAAACTGCCTTCCGGGGCCAGCGCCCGCGCCGCCTCCCGGTCCTCCGCATAGGGCGAAATAAACGTGCACAGCACGACATTGCCATGCTCAAAAGCCAGTCTGGCCACCTCCGCCACCCGGCGAATATTCTCCGTGCGCGCGGCCGCGCCAAAGCCCAGATCGCTGTTCAGACCATGACGCACATTGTCTCCGTCCAACGAGAAAGTACGCACACCCAACGCAAACAACTTCTGTTCCAGGGCCTTTGCCACTGTCGACTTGCCCGAACCGGAAAGCCCCGTGAACCAGAGCACTGCCGCCCCATGCCCGTTCAACTCCTCCCGCATCGGCCGCGTGACAGCGACCGGCTCCCACACCACGTTAGAGGAACGAGACGAGCGGAGAGAGGGCGCTTCTCTCTCTTCCTGCTTCTGCACCAGCTCACTCACCCGCCGCGCCCGGTCCCGGATCATGCCCGCCGCAACCGTGTTGTTGGTATGGGGGTCGATAAGAATGAAGCTGCCTGTGGCGCGGTTGATCTGATACGAATCGAAGAAGAGAGGCTCCGTGGTCACAATCTGCCCGCGGCCGATCTCATTCAGATGCAGTGTCTGCGCATCTTCACGGTGCATCGTGTCCACATTGATGCGGTAGTTCAACTCCTGGACCGAGGCGCGCACCCGCCGCGTTGACTGCTGCAGCCAGTACCACTGTCCGCTGAAACTATTGGAAACCGGCCACTCGATCTTCATCGGCTCTTCGTTCATCCAGCACAGCGTCGCGTCGAGCTGGTTGGATGAGTGGGGCAGGTTGCGCACCCGCACCAGCATGTCCCCCCGGCTGATGTCGATCTCATCCTCGAGCGTGATCACTACGCCGTCGCCGGCAGCAGCCCGCTCGCAGCTCTCGTCGCCGCGATGGATCCCCGCCACACGGCTGCGGATACCTGCCGGCAGCGCTACCACCTCTTCACCCACCGCAATGCGGCCCGATACGATCTGCCCGGCGAAACCGCGGAAGTCCAGATCGACCGCACTGTTCGCCCTGATTACATACTGTATCGGCAGGCGAAAGTCCACGTTGTTGCGGCCGGCCCCAATGTTGACCGTCTCCAGGTGGTGCAGCAGCGTTGCGCCGTGATACCAGGGCATATTTTGGCTCTGGCTTACTATATTATCCCCGTGCAGCGCGGCGATGGGAATATACACCACGTCGCGCACGTTGAGCTTGGCCGCGAACGCGCGGTAGTCGGCAACGATCTCCTGGTAGCGCGCCTCACCGTATCCGACCAGGTCCATCTTGTTGACGGCGACAACGACATGGGGGATCTGCAATAGAGAGGCGATAAAACTGTGCCGTTTCGACTGGGTGAGGACGCCTTTGCGGGCGTCAACCAGTATGATCGCCAAGTCCGCCGTGGAGGCGCCGGTCACCATGTTGCGGGTGTACTGGATGTGCCCGGGCGTGTCGGCGATAATGAACTTGCGTTTGGGCGTCGCCGTGTAACGGTAGGCAACGTCGATCGTAATACCCTGCTCCCGCTCCGCCCGCAGCCCGTCAGTCAGCAGCGCCAGATCGACCGAAGGGTCGCCGCGCGCTGCGCTCGCCTGCTCGACCGCTTCCAACTGGTCTTCGAATATCGCTTTGGAGTCGTATAATAACCGCCCAATCAAGGTCGACTTGCCGTCATCGACACTGCCGGCGGTGGAGAAGCGTAGTAGGTCCATCACTTATCCTAGTGTATCGTTTTCAGGGGCCAGTAGAAAGTAACTTCGCCACCGATTGTTCACGAACCGCTGCAGCTAAAAATATCCCAGCCGCTTCCTGTCTTCCATCGCGGCCTCGCTGCGGCGGTCGTCAGCCCGGTCGCCCCGTTCGGTGATGCGCGCGGTCGCGACCTCCTCGATGATGTCCGTCAGATCGCTCGCAGAGGAGCGAAACGCGCCCGTACAGGTCATGTCGCCGATCGTGCGGAATCGCACCCTCTCACGCCTGACCGTTTCCCCCGGCCGCGGCTTGACGTAGGCCCCAACCGCCAGCAGAATCCCATCCCGGTCCACTATCTCGCGTTCGTGGGCGAAGTAAAGGCTGGGCAGGTCGATCCTCTGCTCGGCGATGTACTGCCAGATATCGAGCTCGGTCCAGTTGCTGATGGGGAAGACACGGAAGTGCTCGTTGTTGAGTTTCCGGCCGTTGAAAAGGTTCCACAGTTCCGGTCGCTGGTTCTTGGGATCCCACTGGCCAAAGCCGTCGCGGTGGGAGAAGAAGCGCTCCTTCGCGCGCGCCTTTTCTTCATCGCGGCGCGCGCCGCCCACGGCCGCATCAATGCGCAGCTCCGCCACCGCATCCAGCAGTGTAACCGTCTGCAACCGGTTACGGCTGGGATCGCCGTCCGGCTCCTCCTGTACGCGCCCGGCGTCGATCGAATCCTGCACCGAACGCACCACCAGGCGAACGCCCAGCACCTTTACCAGCTCGTCGCGAAAGGCAAGCGTTTCAGGAAAGTTGTGCCCGGTGTCGATGTGCAGCAGCGGAAAGGGAATCCGCCCCGGCGTAAATGCCTTGCGCGCCAGATGCGCGCAGACGATCGAATCTTTGCCGCCGGAAAAGAGCAGACATGGCCGCTCGAACTGCGCCGCAACCTCCCGCAGCACATAGATCGCTTCCGCCTCAAGTTGACGCAAGTGCCCGGTCAGAGGAGTGGGCGGCCGCACCTGTGTCCGAACGGGCTCACCGGTCAAAGAACTGTCCGCATCTTGCTCCTCATCCCCAGCGCGGCTGCGGAGTCCGGCGGCCTCCCGCGCTTCTGCTGTCTCAACACCTGCTGGCAGGGTCGTGTCGTCCATGCCGTTCTCTCACCTTTAGCGCTTCGTGGTCAATTGCGTGCGACGTAAACTCTCCACGCGCCGCTGACCACCGGGGCTGGCAACTGACCTTCCAAAGTCACCATACTACGCTGTAACGAGGCTTTCAGGCAAACTTGACTACCTGATATGAGCACCGTACCAACCCGCCGAGACGACTCGCCGGATTAGTACTCTCCTGTTCCCACCATTACAATAGGGTAGTCTCTCACTTTCGAGACGAACTGCTTGGCTGTCGTCAATAACCACACAGCCGTCAAGCTAGTCGTACAAGCGCTCACATATCGACGCAGCAGCGCATCGACCAGCTGCGCTGGGGCGCGCCCCAGGCCCTCAGCTCGTATCACAGTCGGAAGTCCCTCAAGGAGGACCCATGAATTTGCAAGCCGGACCTTTGCGCCGTACCAGGCAAGTGAATGACGCAGGTAGAGAAAGGAGCGGGCTGCGCCTGAGTCCCCTCACCTTCCTGATCGTCCTCCTTCTACTCGTCGCAGGATGCACGACCGATGCCGATGGCAATATCGTCGCACCCGTCGTTGCCCCTGCGCCCGCCGGCGACTCACAGCCCGCCATGCACAGAGGCCTCCCTGTCGGCTTTACCGAAGAGGGATACCCCTACCGCGGCGACCCGAACGCGCCCATCACCATCTACGAATACAGCGACTACGAATGCCCCTTCTGCGCCCGCCATGTGATCCAGACCGAACCGGCCCTCCTGGCCGCATTCGGCGAGAGCGGCGCCGTGAAATTCGTCTTCCGCGATATGCCCCTCTCCTCGATACATCCCAACGCTCTGGCCGCGGCCATCGCCGCCAACTGTATGGCGGAGCAGGATATCGTCCTCTTCTGGCAGATGCACGACAGGATCTTCCGGACCCAGAAAGAATGGGCGCCCCGCGAAGAGGCCCTGTCCTTCTTTGCCGAACTGGCGCGGGAGTTGGGCGCCGACACCACCCAATACGGGTCCTGCATGGCTAATAACGGGACCCAGCTGGCAAAGGTGAACGAAAGCCTGGCCGAAGCCCAGTCCTTCGGCTTTACCGGCACACCCAGTTTCCGCTTCGTCCGTGAAGAGACCGGCGACGCTTTTTCCCTTTCCGGCGCGCAGCCGTACGATACCTTCGACAACTGGATCGGGACGATCGCGGCCGGCCGCACGCCCCAAGGAGCGGCCCAGGCGCAGCAACAACAACAGCAACAGCAGCAACAGCAGGGAGACGGCGGGTTGCCCTTCTGGGCGACGGCGGAGGGCTTGAAGCCCGACCCGGACCGCCCCGGTTTCACTTTGGCCGGCGACATCTACAAGGGCAGTAGCGACGCCCCGATCGTTGTCGTTGAATTCAGCGACTTCCAATGCCCCTACTGCAGCCGCCACGCCCTGTCAACGCAGCCGGTTCTGGATGAAGAGTTTGTCGCCCGCGGCGAGGTGATGTGGGTATTCAAGCACTTCCCCATCGAGAATATCCATCCCCATGCCTTTTCCGCTTCGGTCGCGTCCGAGTGCGCGGCCGAGCAAGACGCCTTCTGGCAGTTCCATCATCGCCTTTTCGTCGATATGGATCAGTGGTCTCGCTCAGAAAACATAGTCTACTTCATGGAGTTGGCGGCTGAATACGAGTTGGATACCGACGCCTTTTCAACCTGCCTCGCAGAGGACGCCCCCGCGCAGGCCGTGCAGAGCGATATGCGAGACGGCGCCCCCTTTGTCCGCGGTACACCCACCTTCGTTGTCCTTGTCGGCGGCGAAGGGCGGTTGATTCCCGGCGCCCTGCCTACCGACCAGTTCGTGGCCGCACTCTCACAGATGCTCGCCGAGCTTGCAGCCACGGGCAACGACGGCTAACTGTTTTCTCACCCCGATTTCCCTATTCATCGCCGCCGGTTTCTACAAATCCTCAAACCCCTGGTGTTCGGCGCCAGGGGCTTTGCATACGCCTGATTCGTGCCGGCGCCTCCAACGCGCAGCCTCAGTGAAGATCATAACTTCAAGCGAGATCCACATGCGTAACGTCCGTTGCGGGCGAATGGGTATTCGCTCCTACACTGACTGCCTGGATCTGTATTTCATTGGCGGATCGTAGGCAAATCGCCCAAAAGCAGTGCGCAGGTTTCTTGTCGTTTTTTCGCACATTTCAGCATCTGCCTGCTGCCCGAACCTCTGAGAAAACTCTGGAATCAGAAACGCAAAGACGCCGGCAGGCCCGGCCTCTCCACCCACAATTCCAGTGTAACCACCCATCAGGTTCCTCCGAAACGCGCAGTCGGTTCGGGGATGTATGGCCCTTTGCCAGATACCCGGAGCCCAGGTCCGGAAACGGGCCCCCGGACCTGGGCGTGGCTCTTGTTATGCCAATTTGCGCTGTGATACAATTTCTTATAGATAGAATAGGAGCCGATGCGCGCGCATTTCGCTCACTGCATGTCTATGCCGCCGAACGCCGCGGGAGCAGGGCGTTCGGCGGGTTTGTGACCTGTGGGGGACTGTATCCCTGCCAGCAGAGCAGGGGAACGCGGAGCCGATGCGCGCTTGCTTCTCTATTGGAACCGGTAGAGCCAGCAGTTCGTTGATCGGTTGCTCGCCGCTGTGCGGCAGCCACAGGTGTCAGGAGCGCCATCTGCCCGGAAACGTCTACCAGCGGCCTCTGCTCATCCGCCGTCTCCCACAGGGCTGGGACCGGAGACTTTGGGCCGTATTTGTCTGTCTGCTATGTGGGTTTCTCCTCCTGTTGATCACGGGCCATGCCATCGCGCCTGCACACGCCGAGACCCGAACTGCGCTGCCGCGGCAGTCCACGTCCGGGGCTGCCCCCATCGACGTAATCGTCATCCTCGATGACTCCGGCAGCATGGCCACCTGCTGGCCCTGGCCGCAAGGCCAACCGCCCTCCGGCCCCCCATGTGATGACGCCACCCTTAACGCCCCCAGCGACCCCAACGAACTGCGTTACAGCGCGGCCCGCCTGCTGGTCCATCTCGCCGACAGCGCCGACCGCATCGCCGTGCTGCGTTTCGACAGTACCGCCGAGGGCGTCGGCTCGATGAGCCTGTTGCAGGAGGTCGGCAGCGCCGAAAACCGCAGCCGGCTGGCTGCGTCGCTCCAATCACCCGAGGAGTATGCCCTGCGCGGCTACACACGCATGGATTTGGGGCTGAAAGAGGCGCTGCATCTGCTCGAACTTCACGGCGATCCTGACCGAAGCCAGTACGTGCTGCTGCTGACCGACGGGGAACCGACCGCGCCGTTACAGGTCACCGGCCAGCGGCAGACCATAACCAATCTGCTGACACAGATCGAGGACGCCGGCGCACTGCTCTACCCCGTGATCCTCTGCAATCCCGATGCAGGCTGCGCCGGCGATTTTCTCAAAACCAGCTCGCCGCTTGCGCGCGAGGCCAAGAGTTCGCAGGACCTCCTTCTCATCTTCAGCGAACTATTCGCCGAAATGAAGTCGGACCGTTCGGTCGTCACCCACCGCAACGTGCACGGGAACCTGACCACCTCAATCCGCAAGGGGCATGGCGCCGGCAGCATCGCCTTCGTCAGCCCGCAATCGGCGATCACTGCTGTAGAGCGGGACGGCGCGCCGATGCTGACACAGAGCCTGCTCGCCGACGGCAACATCGACCTCAACCTGGCTGTCGCGCCGCTGGCTGCCGGCGAATGGGTGGCTAAAACAACCGACCTGAGCAGCTTTGCCGTCGTCCAGGCCGACAGCTATCCTGAGCTCCTCTTCCCGCCTCCCAGCGTACTGGGCAACGCCGCCTCGGCGCGCTACTATCCTGCCGGCAAGTCGCCTCTCATCGTCGTTGCCGGCGCCGGCCCCGCCGCGGACGAGCCGCTGATGCTCAACGGCAATCTGCCCATCTCCCTCCTGGGTCAGGACCCGATCAGCGGCAGAACGGTCGCCGTCCAGCAGCTTTCCGGCGGCGTGGAAGAGGTCACAGTTCAGTTGGGAGAGGACCGAGAACCGTTACAGCTGCGGCGTACCTTCCGGCTTCAGACCTCTGAGGAGTTGCCCAAGGCACAGGTCTTCTCTCCCTCGGCCAGCAATCCCGGAATTCTGCAGGACGGCAGCCTGCAACTGCAGGTCGGTTTTGGCCCCAGTGTCCAGCTGGAGGATCTCCAGGCCGCTGTCTACGTTACCGACCTCGACGGCGGCGATATTGTCTACCGCAGGCGGATCAACTGCGGTGAAAATGTCTGCTCCGACGACGGCTTTATGCCGCAGGACGGGCGAGACTACGAGGCGCTCTTCCTGCTGACAGCAGTCACTGATGGAGTCCGGTTCGGAGATTATGCGCGCACGCTCTTGGAAGTGGAACCGGCGATCTACGTGAAGGGCCTGCCGGCCGATATCGATCTGGCCAAGATGCCGCCCGAAGGATGGCCGCTCACGATCCAGGCGAGCACGGTTGAAGAGATTGGAACGCTGGAAGCGTCGCTGGTCCTGCGCCGGTCCGATACAAGCGAAATCATGCGCGAGGCCTCTGTGAGCCTTTCCGTCGAAGTGCCCGAAAACGGTATCCAGACCGCGCTCCTGCACGTGGACGGCCTCGATCTGCTGCGCCCAGGCCAGTACGAAGGCCAGTTGAATTTGTCGGCTCTCAGCCCGGCCGGACTGCCCATGGAGGTACAGGTGCGTCCCGCTCCCTCATTGGCTGTGATCCTGGACATCCCCCGCTCCCAGGCGCGCATCCAGGTGCAGGAGGCCGACTTCGGCGCGCTGCTCTATGATACGTCGCCGAACTTCCGGCTGGATGAGCAGGTCCTGCTGCCCGTCGCCTACAGCGGGGACACCCCCTTTCGGCTGACGGTTGAACTGGCCGAAAGTAGCTGCGGCGGCCTCACCGCCACCGCCGGTGACCTGCAACCCTTCGAGGCGGCAGGCGACAGCGCAGCTGACTTCGCGGGCTCGGACGGTTTGCAGCCAGCGAACTGGGCGCTGCCGATTCGCCTGCAAAGCGAAGGGCCCATGTCCGCCGGCAGCTGCCACGGTCTTCTCAGTCTGGCCGGTCCCAGCCAGGACTTCGATGTCCTATCCGCACACGCCTCCTCCGGCGCGGATTCCTCCTCAGAGGCGACAGTGCCCTTCCGTCTCCAGATTCGCGACGTGGAGTGGGGTGTCGCCGGCGTGCTCGATTTTGGCGATCTGGGGCGGGCTGGCGAAAGAGCGACGGAAACGCTTTTCCTGCGCTTCAACGGAAAAACGCCTTTTGTGCTTGAAATTGTTGGGTTAACCGCTTCGGGAGAGACCGGCAGCGGCGTGATGAAATTGGATGAGCTCTTTCTGGAAGCCCCGCCTGTGGAGGTTGGCGGTCTTCCCGATGACGAGGGCTTTTTCGAAGTCCCCGTCACCGTCATCGCCCGCAAAGCCCTGCCCAAAGATGCCCTGCGCGGCTCCTTTTATAGTGGAGAGTTGCAGCTGAGCATTGTCGGCCTGGTCGGCGAGATACGGTCTGTCGACATCAGTTTCCGCAGCCCAACCCTTTATCAGCGCTACGTTGAGTGGTGGTTGCGTCCGTTTTACACCTTCCCGCTCGTTTTCTGCAGCGGACCGGTGCTGCTCCTGGTGTTGCTCATCCTGGTGGCGCGTGCCCGCACTCGCGGGTACAATATGGATGACGACGAAGATCCGGGAATGACCCTGCCTGGGCAGGATTCCCCTCTGACGCCTGGGTATGCTGCCGCCCCCGTCAGTCCGGACAGCTGGCATCACGCCGGCGGGCCGGAAGCCGCATTCGTCACGTCGAATGTGGCCGGGGGATCGGCGCACGCGTCTTACCCGCCGCCCGTCCCAGGATCGGAACCTGCGGCAGGTTCGCCAGGCTATTCCGCTGCCTTTGAGAATATCGCTGATACCCTTCCTGAGCGTTTTGCCGGTTCCGGCAGTTCGGACAGTTGGCGAGGCGCCGGTGCGGGAGCTTCAGAGTCCGCCTGGGACTCAGCTTGGGACCAAGGAGGCTGGGGAGCGGACCCTTACGCGACTGCTGCGTCCGGTGACTTCGGACGGACAGACCCGTCCGGTGACAACTCGAACTGGTCGTCTCCCTCTTCGGGCGATGGGGCGTTTGGCGACGAGCACAACAGTTCATCCGCTGGCGCGGGTCCGGCTGACCCTTGGGACAGCCCGCGCGACAGTTTCTAGTCCCGGGTTTTCTATGCGCCGCCGCCGGAGCATCTGGCCGACCTCAGATCTTCCGGCAGTTGGCGGTAACCGGATAGCTTGGCAAGCTACGCAAACATGCGCAGTGACGGAATACTGAGAACGGACTACATGGAGTTTAAGAGGAAAGCCATATATGGAGCAGAACGGGGCGCCGTTTATTAGCGAAAAGCCGACAATTTATCCGACCCTCGTGGTCGGCGTAGGCGGTATGGGCACCAATGCTGTGCGGGCGGTCAAACGGCGCCTGCGCAAAGCCTGGGGCGGCGAAACGCTGCCGGCGATGATTCAACTGCTGGCGCTGGATACCGAGCCGCTGATCAACCGGCTCGATCAGGAGCCCCTCTACGCCGATGAATCGGCCTACATGGGCAAATTTGACGCAACCCGCCTCGTCGACAACCTCGAAAATCATCCCGAAATCGCCCGCTGGTGGGACTACCCCTCGATCCCGCTCGGCTATATCCACAACGGCGCCAAACAGCTGCGGCCCATCGGGCGGCTATCCTTCTTCCGCAACTACGTCACCTTCAAGAGGCTGCTGGAAACGAAATACGCGGCCTTGGACAAGATTCGCGATCTGGAGATGGCGCAGAATCGCCGTTTTCCCGTGATGAGCAACTATCAACTCGTCTATATCGTCAGCAGCCTCTGCGGCGGCACCGGCGCAGGCATGTTTATGGACGTGGCGCACCGCGTGCGCGCCCTCGTGCGCAGCAACGCCCGCGTCGTCGGCATCTTCTTCCTGCCCGACGTGCTCGAAGAGGAGATCAACAGCGACCTGCAGCGCCGGCGCATCAAAGCCAACGCCTACGCCGCGCTCAAAGAACTGAACTACTTCCAGGAAACGCAGCAGTTCCAGGAACTCTATCCCAGCGAACAGCGGGCGCTGCCCGACACACCCTACGCACCGTTCGACTTTATCTTTCTGGTCGGGCGTACCAACCGCGACGGCCGCAGCCTGGCTCGCAAAGCCGATGCCGAAAACCTGGCCGCGCATCTGATCCAGCTCACAGCCATCAGCCACCTGAGCAGCGAGATTCTCGGGCTGGAAGTAAACGTCGTTCGCGAACGTATGTCCGGCAGCGTCGCCGCCGCCGAGGTAGTGAACGACCGCCGCACCGGGCGGCCTCCGGCGAAGGGAAACTACCTGGTCTACAGCAGCTTTGCCGCATCCGCGATCGTCGCGCCGGACGAGTCACTGGTCAACTTCTGGCAACAGGCATTCCTGGCAGACTGCATGCGGCGCCTGGCCGCCGGGCCGGAGCTCAACGACCCGCGCCAGCCCATCTCCCCACAGACACGCCAGAAGGTTGTCACCGCCTGGCAGGGACTCCTGGCCAGGATGCGCTCCCGTTATCTCTCGCTGGACAACGACCGGCTGGAAGAGATGGCCGAGGAGGTCGAGGAACAACGCGGCGCATGGCTCGGTTTCAAGACCGCGGTCGACGAAACTTTTCGCCAGGTGATCCTCGATACAGGACTGCGCGGCGCGCTGGCGCTGGCCGACCTGCTGGCGCCGTTGAATCCCTCCACCGCGCCCAACGAATCGCTGATAAAACAAAGACTTTTCCTGCTGAACAATCATCCGGTCATGGAAGAGGACCGCGCCCGTTGGCGCTCGTTGCTGGCCCAGCAAGGAGGCGCAGCCGAACAGATCGGCCAGATTGCCGGCGGACTGGGCGACCTCATGCTCGCGGCCTTCAACCCCCGCCAGGCCCGCGACCGCGCCCGAGACATGCGCCAGCGCAAGGCCCGCTCCCGTCTTCACCAGCGCCGCGACATATTGGAGCGAATCCTCGTCGAGCGCCTCTTCGCATACGGAGCGCAGATGCGGGAACTGTTCCGCTCACAGATAGACTATGCCGGCAGCGCGCTGGGCCGGGCCAATCATGCGGCAAGGCGGGCCGCCGAACGCATCGACCCCCGTATCCCCGACGGCACCGCCAGCACCAACACATACTATGAACTGGAGACCGGCGCCGTCGGGCGCGACTATCTGCAACACTTCTATCGCAACGCAGCCCAGGTCGTTTACCCCAGCGACTGGGAGGTCCTGCTTGGGCCCGTTATCGACCGCGCTTTGAACTTCGGACAGGCGGTCGGCGGTGAGGAGCTGTTCGCAAACCTCGCCAACGCAATCGCCACCGAACGGGGGCTGCTGGGCAGGGTTCTGCAGTGCGTCGACATCCGTCATATTATCGGCGTGCAACATGGGGAAGAAACACAGCAGGCCCGGCCTCTGCCCAACAACCGCGTCCAGCAGTGGCTGGACCGTCTGAACCCCTACATCCGCTGGGATTCGGACCGCTTCAGCTTCCACGACGGCAATCTGGAGCACATCCGCCTGGCGGCCACACCGTCAACGCGCGAAGACGATGCCCAGTTGGCGATGGCGATGGTCGGGCAGGAGGACATGAAATGGATACCTACCGGCGACACCGGACGCATGGACGCTGTCTGGATCGTCCACGGCCTGCCTGTGACGCTTATCGACCGCCTGGACGAGTTTCGGGCACAATATGAAAACAAACTCGATTTCCCCGCCCGCGAGGAGTTTCATCTCCATCCCGCCTGGGTCGACCTGCCTGAAATCACCGAAAAAGATTTCTAGCGTATGCCTGCCATCGATACCTGCCCGAAATCGGTAGACCTGTACCGACCCGACCCATCTGTTATACAATAAGTAACTCAGCGCAAAACCCAAACGGGCACCGAAAAACTAAAAACTAGAAACTGACTACTGAAAACTACCAATGATTCCCGGCGCAACCCGCAGCCGAGCCGCAATACTTTGTCTTGGTGGATGGGGCCTGCAGACGATGCTCCATTTGGCGCCGCGCCTGCACTCCGCCCAGGAACAGCGTAACGCTACCGGCGTCGACGGTCCTGATCTGACGCGCATCACCCGCTTTGCCGCCCTCCTCCCGTCCGATCAACTCAATCATCAGGACGAGATTGCTCTCAATCTGTTCACCCTGCGTGATAACTGTCTTCCGCCCTTCTATCTCGAACGGCTGCTCACCGAACTGATGCGGTCGCCGCCCCCTGCCGTTCCTGAACTGCCGCAGACCACCAACCACTGGCGGTGGGCAACGAGCCAGCGGCGGGCCAGCCTGTTGCTGGCGTCGGCCGCAGACGCGCTGCACCCGCTCCAATGGCAGGCCACACCGTCTTCCCTGTATCCACCCGGGTCAGCGGGTGACCCGCCCACAGCCGCTAAGCCTTCTCGCAGGGGTCTGCCCTGGCCATTCCGCAGATCAAACAAGGACGCTGGCGCCGGCGGTGTTCCCGGCAGCGCCGAAAATCCCCCTACATCGCCCACAGCCCCGCCTGATACGCCAACGCGGCGGCATGCATTTCGCGCCGCCATTAACGACGGCGGCAGCATCGCCCATCTGGTCGCCTCCAATATCATCGATCCCATCCGCGCCGACACCCTTGTTCCCGGCGATCCCTTTGTACAGACGACTCTGTATGTGATTGCACCCCTCTATGAGCCGTTGACGTCGGCCCTGATCTGGCCAACGATCGCGCACCAGCTCAACTATCTGGGCCAGCGTCACATCGCCCAGGTTGTCGGCATCTTCGCCGCCGGCAGCTACGCCACCGATACCAACCGCACTATCGAAGACGCCTCCTGCTACGCGGCACTGGCCGAATTGGAGGCATTCACCGGCCTGCGTCGCGCCAACCTCCAACAGGTCATCTCTGCCATTTGGAAAGGCTCCAAGGCACGGGGCACACTGCCAGAGGAGTGGCTGGGACGACCGCTCTTCGACCGCATCTATCTGGTGGATCGGGAAAAGAGCAATCAAGGCCTGGCCCGCAACAGCTACGAACTCTCCGTCCTCGTTGGCAACACCGTTCAGGCGCTCATCGCCGCCGATGGAGCCGCCTACATTGATGAACAGGTCGGTATCGATCTGCGCAACGCCAGCGAACGGCCTTACAGCCTGCTGGGCGCAGCCGCCGATCATGTGCCGCTGGACTATATCTTCCGGGCCGCGCAGCAGCATGAGGGCAAGCGGCTCGTGCGCGAGCAGGTCCTGCTCCAGTCTGGGAGCGCAGACGGTTCACCCGCCGGCTCACCCTTGACCGGCGCCGCCAACCACTTGGAACCACTGGCCTCACTGCAGCATTTGGGCGCAACCTCGCATCAGGCGTTGAACCGGCTCATCAGGCAGATGCCCGACCTGTTCAATGAACTGAACCCCGAGACGATCCAGGATCTTACAGTCCATTCGGGATACGTGCTGCCGTCAGCGACGGCGCGCAAGCTGCGCGGTCTCAATCCGATCCACTGGCAGGCCGCATTCGACAATCAGTTCCAGAGTGTGCTGGCCCAGTCTGAAAAGGATTTCGGCGCCGGCGCTCTGGATACGGCTTGGGGACTGGCCGCCCTGGACGAAGACGGTCTACCCGTTGACCCCACCGATAACCGCTTTCTGCCGGCCGTTGTGCAGCAGATGCGCGCCCACCTGCTCTCACTGATAGGCTCCGAGCCGTCAGGACTCTTGCATGCGCGACGCCAGCTCCACCAGTGGCTGTTTGAATTGGAGCAGGAACGACTTTGGCCGGCGCTGCCAGCAGGGGACGCCGCCGCCTTTACGCCTACCGATGCAAACCGGGTTGAACGACAGTTGGAGTTGCGCGACTGGCGCAACCGCTATCGTCGCACTCTCGCCGATAAACCATCTCTGTTCGGAGCATTGACGCGGGTGCTCGGTCTGCTGAGTGGTATCGTTCTGCTGACACTGCTCTATCTGTTCGGCTCCGGGTTGGTCGGCAAAGCGGACGATATCGTCACCGTGCAAAACGATCCCTCCGTACTTACCCAGCTGATGACCGGCGCGTCTCTGGACGCAGTCGTCGACTTCGTCGGCAACGAAGCCAACGCCGCCACATTTATCGGGCTGATGATCGGAGCGTTCCTCGGCGCGATCACCTCCTATCGGAGGCGGTCGCAGCGCGTGCAGAAGCTGCGCCGTGAGCGGGTCAATCTGGCCTGTTCTGAACTGACCGCCCGCCTGCAGGACAGCGTGTGGCGGGGACTGGGCCGCGTCCATGATCGTCTGGAACAGATGCTCAAACAGATGGACAATGTTCTTGAGCAGACCTGCCGGTCTTTGCAGGACTGGGCCGTCAGTGAAAAGATGCCGCCCCTTCCGCCGGAAGATGCGATCACCTCCCATCTATACCGGCCCCATCTCAGCCAGAATATGTGGGAACGCTGCCTGGCCTTCATGCGCGGCCGCCAGGATGTTGATGCCAGCATCCAGGCGGCTGGGCCTCCCCATTCCGCCGCGGGCGGCTACAGGGGAGGAGAAGGGCGCCTGCGCGCCATCTGGACAACGCCTCAACGTCTCGAACGGCTGGCTGCGCTGTTCACCGGCCAGGAAGTGTCGTCCCGCCCTCTCGCAGATATTCTGGCTTCTCATGTGCGCGAGAGCGCTCAGGCTGCCGTCGGCGAGAGCCAGACAGCCCTCCCCGAACAGGAGCCGGGCGGTGGACGGGCCGCACTCGACAGCGAGACCGAAGTAGCGCGCAAGGTATTCGTACGCTCGCTCGCGCAGGAGTACAATCTGGAGCATCTGCTCTGGCGCGACACGACCTCGGCAGAAGGTTTTGCCTCTCTCTATCCGGATGGGGAGTTCACGCCGGTCTCTACCGCCACCCTTCGCTATCTGGAAACGATGTGGAATGCCGCCAAGCCCTCCGCCAACTACGACGTATCGGACCGGCTTGCAGCGCATGGGGTGCCAGTGGAGTTCGCAGCGGTCTCCGGCAACCCCGACAGCGACCTGACCGAAGACGTAATGCAGAGCCTGCGTATCCCCCGCCTGTTGACCGGCAACCCCTTTCAGATCGCCTTCGTCCGCACGTTGCACGGTCTTGAGCTAAGAGATCTGGGAAGCATGACTCGCTATCTAACCGAGTTGGGCCGGATGGACAGCGCTTCACGTCAGCAGATCCTGCTTACGGACGCCATTCACGCCGAGATGTATAATCAGCAGGACCCGCGCAGCGCCCGCTCCGCCTGGTCATAGCCGCTACAACGCCGTGCGCAGCTTACTAAAGCTCTTCTGAGTTGAGAATAGAGTTCGAAAACGAATAACCGGGGTGACTGCAGTCGGCTAGTCCGCCACCGCTTCGCCGTACGCGCGCGCCGCGTCTGCCCTTTCCTCGTCCGACTCCCCCGGACGCGCCGGCGGGACGCCCTGAATGCCGTCGGCAGCCAGCACCGGGATCAGGGCGGCAATCGCACACTCGACCATCGAATCATCCGGCGCGCGGGTGGTTATGCGCTGGAGCAGCAGTCCCGGCGCAATCAGCAGCCGCATCAGCGGGTTTTCGGCGTGATTGGCACTGAAACGGATAATCTCATAGGAGATCGCGGCAACCAGTGGGACCAGCAGCAGACGGGTGACAAAACGCAGAAGCAACGCCAGCCAAGGGTACTCGATCCAGGCGAAGGTGAGAGGGGCGAAAAGGAGAATGCTGATCACAAGCACGTACAGTAGGAAGCTGGTCCCGCAACGTACATGCTGTACACTGTACTTCTGTACATTGTCTATCGTAAGTCTCGCGCCGGCCTCGTAGGCATTGATCGCCTTGTGCTCCGCGCCGTGATACGCGAACACGCGTCGAATGTCGGGCAAAAGGCTGATCGCCCACAGATAGACCACAAACAGAATCAGGCGGATACCGCCTTCGGCCACGGCGTCGAGATAGGGGTTGTGTTCAAAGAAGCCGGCAAACCAGCGGCTGGCCATGGTGGGCACCAAAAAGAAAATCGCCACCGCAAACGCGAGGCTCGTCGCGATCGTCGTCCACGCCACCGGGCCGGAAAACTCGACCTGCTCCTCAGCGTCATCCTCCTGCATTGCCACGTCCGCGCTCCACATCAGCGCCCGCATCCCCAGCCCAAGTGCATCCCACAGCAGGGCCAGCCCCCGTACGAACGGCCACTGCCCCCACTTGCGCGTATAGATCCTGGCCGTGAGTGGCTCCTCGTGGATGACGATCGTGCCCTGTGCGTTGCGCACGGCAATTGACATCGCCTTGCGGCCCCGCATCATCACGCCTTCAATTACAGCCTGGCCACCGTAGTATTGTTTGCTCACTACTCATGCCCATTTGGCGAAGCGGCAGCGCTTTAGCCACCGCTCCCCAGTGTTGATTCGAAAGTGGTGGTTGCCCGCTTCCGCATAAGGAATAACCGAAACTGCGGCCTCGACCTACTGATCGAGGCTGCTCAATGAGAAAGTGATTGTAGCACTGCTTTTTTGGATGCAGCAAACGCCGGATGATCCGTGCGGATGCCTGGCGCCTTCAGTTGGTCTGTTTCGTTTCTGACCACGCTTGGAAAGAGCAGCGTCAAAGGGGCTTGTAGGCTCCCTGCCAAATTGTGGTAAACGTCTGGAACCGTGAAACTGCTGGCGACAACAATTTATTGACAGTGGGAAAATCCTTACAGTATCATCATTTTTACAGATGATGCATTTGTGTTGACCCATACTACGGGTCGCTTGAGGAGGAAAAATGCGTAACATTCTGTCACAACTCTCATTACTGCTGATAGCGTCTCTTCTGCTGACAGCCTGTGCCTTAGCGCCGCCCGCGCCGGTGGACGAGCCGGCCGCGGCCGCTCCTTCCGCAGATGAAGAAAAGATCATCTACCTTGGCGCCGCTGTCAGCGAAACCGGCAAATTTTCCCGCGAGGGCAAAGACACCCGTCAGGGGTACGGCCTCTGGCTGGACTGGGTGAACGACGAATACGGTGGCATCAAAGTCGGCGACGATCGCTATAAGGTCGAGTTGATCATGTACGACGATGAGGGGGACCCCGATACGGCCGCCCGCCTCGTTGAAAAGTTGATCAACGAGGACCGCGTCGACTTCCTCCTGGGACCCTACAGCTCATTCCTGACCCAAAGCGCCAGCGCGATTGCCGAAAAGTACGACAAAATCATGATCGAGGGCAACGGCGCCGCCGAACCGCTCTTCGAACGGGGTTTCCAGAACCTGTTCGCAGTCTTGACGCCAGCGGGAAACTATACCCGGTCTGCTTTGCAGCTGCTGGCCGGGAAAGGAGCCGAAACAGTCGTCATTGCCTACGAGGACACCGCATTCCCCACAAGTGTGGCCAATGGAGCCCAGCACTGGGCCGCAGAGTATGGGCTTGAGGTGTTGGGCGTCGAAACTTATCCTGTGAACGTGGCCGACGTCAGCGGCATTATGTCAAAGTTCAAGGATCTGGACCCCGATATCTTCGTGGGCGGCGGTCATTTTAACGACGCCGTTCTCTTCATTCGGGCGGCTAAAGAGCTGGACTTCAACCCCAAGGCCATGGTGATCACCGTCGGTCCCAGCAATCCGAAACTGATCGAAGAAGTCGGCGTCGATACCGAATATGTCATTGGCCCGACGCAATGGGAGGCGTCGATGAGCTACGCCGACGACTACTTCGGCACCGCCGCCGAGTACGCGGCGCGCTATGAAGATCTGTGGGGCGAGCCGCCCACCTACCAGGCCGCGGAATCGACTGCCACCGCGCTGGCCCTGCACATCGCCATTGAGCAGGCCGCCTCGCTGGACACCGACGCTGTACGCGCAGCCCTGCGCGGCCTCGACGTGGTCACCTTCTACGGCCCCATTAACTTCGATGAAAAGGGCCGCAACGCCGGCAAACCGATGGGGGCAATCCAGATCCAGGACGGTGAGATTCTGGTCGTGGCGCCCTCCAACGCCGCCGTTGCCGAACTGAACTACCCGGCGCCGCCCTGGAAAGATCGCTGATCGGGAGGCGTGAGCGCAAAGGAGCAAGTTTGGCCGTTGTTGAATCCCGTAGTCTGGGCACTCGGCAACGACAAGACTAAGAGTGGGAAACGCCCGTTCCTCACCCCGCGCAAGTTAAGCCTATGGACCAACTTCTGCAGGCTCTAGTCAGTGGGCTGCTGCTCGGCGGTTTCTACGCCGTGATGGTGCTGGGGTTCTCCGTGATCTGGGGCGTCATGGGCGTGATCAACCTGGCGCATGGTGAATTCCTCATGATCGGCGCATACATGGCGTGGGGTCTTTTTCGCTTTTTCGGTATGGATCCGTTCGCCTCGCTGGTGCTGATCCTGCCCTCAATGTTCCTGGTCGGCTATCTGCTGCAAATCATTCTGATCAACCGCATCGTCGAGCGCCCCCATCTGATGACTCTGCTCGTCACCTTCGGCGTCTCGATCGCACTTGCCAATCTCTTCAAAATCCAGTTCACGTCGGACCCGCGTAATGTGGCCGTAGCCTATAACGGCTCCGTGCAGCTGGCGGGAGTCACCTTCCCAATCGTCAAGACCATCATCTTCGGCGTAGCCCTGTTAATCATGGTCTGCCTGCACCTTTTCCTGCAGCGCACCCGCCTCGGCAAGTCGATCCGCGCCGCAGCCCAGAACAAGACGGCCGCCCGCATCGTTGGCGTAGACATCAACCGCGTCTACGCCATTACGGCCGGTATCTGCATCGCCCTGACCGCAGCCGCCGGCGCCATGCTCAGCCCCACGCAGGCGATCTTCCCGTTCATGGGCCCGCCCTTCACCTTGAAGGCGGTCACGATCACGGCTCTGGGCGGTCTGGGACGTATTCCCGGCGCGCTGATGGGCGGCATGGTTCTCGGCGTCACCGAAATCTTCGTCTCTACCTATGTGCCAGGCATCGGCACCAATCTGGGCGTCGCCACCAGCTTTATCCTCCTGGTCCTGATCCTGGTTGTGCGGCCCCAGGGACTGATGGGCGGCCTGCGCCCGATCGACGCGGAGGCCGAGTGATGGGAACCGGCCTACCCGGGAATGAGGGCGAGGGGAGAACCAGGAGAAAGACTCCCTTCCCATTTCTCGTTCCTGTCCGCTCGCTCCTCCCAGGCTGGACCGGGCTGGCGCTCTGGCTGCTGCTCCTTCTCCTGCTGGCTCTCTACCCATACACCGGCGTCTCCAGCTTGGCCCTGTTAGTCGGCAGCCAGATTTTCGTCCTGGTGACCCTGGCCTCTAACTGGAATCTGATCGGCGGCATGACCGGCTACGTCGACTTCGGCCACGCTGTCTTCTTCGGCATTGGCGCCTACATGATGGGCATCCTCGTGACCGGCGCGCCCCTTCTGATTTCCCCCGAGTGGGGTTTCTGGCAAGCCCTGCCCGCCAGCGGGGTTGCCGCGGCCCTTTTTGCCCTCCTGGTCGGCTTACCGACCCTGCGCCTCAAAGGACCCTATTTTTCCATTGCCATGCTCGGCACCCTGGTCGCGATGCGCGAGATCGCGCGCGTGCTGCGCCCGCTCACCGGCGGCGGCGTCGGCCTCAACCTGCCCCCGCTCCTCAACCGATTGGGTGACTACTACCTGATGTTGGCCCTCATGGGCCTGGTCGTGTCGCTGATCTGGTGGATCCAGCGCAGCGAGTTCGGGCAGAGCCTGATCGCCATCCGCGAGGACGAAATCGGCGCCGAGATGCGCGGCATCAACACGACGCTCCACAAAATCGCCGCCTTCATGATTGCCGCCTTTTTCACCGGAATTGTCGGTGGATTCTGGGCCTGGCAGAATACCTATATCGACCCGGATGTCGTCTTCGTCGAAGCGCGCACCGTCGAGATGGTGATGATGTCGATGCTGGGCGGCCTGGGCACGGTCTGGGGCCCGCCTCTCGGCGCTGTCGTCATCTACTATCTGCAGGACCTCCTCTGGGCCAATCTGTTCGACAGGCATCTTCTGGCGCTTGGCTTGCTTCTGGTCGCGATTGTGCTGTTCATGCCGGAGGGAATCCTCGGCACCTTGGGAGACCGCAGCAGCACATCGCTTGGACGGCTCTTGAGCCGCGTCGGCAGGAGCAAGTAGTGGATTCTGGAAAGGATATGCAGCCAGCCGCAAACCGCGACCATGACCTCTGACCGACGGCCCCTGCTGGAAGGGCATACCGTTTCCAAATACTTTGGCGGCCTGGCCGCCGTCAACAATGTGGATTTCGCCGTCTACCCCGGTGAAATCGTCGGCCTGATCGGGCCCAACGGCAGCGGCAAAACAACCCTTTTTGACTGCTTGAGCTGTTTACAGAAGATCGACAGCGGCAAGGTATTTTTCAAGGGTCGCGACGTGACGGGGGCGCGCCCCTATCAGGTCGCCAGAATGGGGCTGACGCGCACCTTCCAATCTGTGCGCGTCTATCGAAAAATGACCGTTCTCAGAAATATGCTGATCAGTCACCAGTGGCGGGATACATCGCTCTGGCGCATGCTGCGGCCCAGTCCTGCCAATACCGCCCAGCGCGCCCATCAACTGCTCGAATTCCTCCAGATCGAGCATCTGGCTGATGAGGAGGCAGGCCGCCTGTCCGGCGGACAGCGCCGCCTGCTGGAGATCGGCATGGCCCTGATGCCCGACCCCGATATCCTGCTTCTGGACGAAGCCACCTCCGGCGTCAATCCAACCCTGATCGAAACGATCAAGGATCGCATCCGCACACTCAACGCCCAGGGGAAGACCTTCCTCCTGATCGAGCACAACATCAACTTCATCGCCGATCTCTGCAGCCGGGTCTACGTACTCAACCACGGCGAAAAGCTGGCCGAAGGCACGCCCCAGGAAATCCTGCAAAACGAAGCCGTTATCGACGCCTACTTCGGAGCCTGATTCCGGCATCCTTCGTCCATTTACATGTCACCGAAGTTTCTGACCACTGACCACTACCAATGTCTGCCCCTCTTCTCGTCGTCGAAGACGTCTATGCCGGCTATCAGGATTTCGATATCCTGAAGGGCGTCTCGCTCGTTGTGCATCCCGGCGAGATCGTCTGTGTCATCGGCCCCAACGGCGTCGGCAAGTCGACCGTCTTCAAAGCGATCTACGGCTTTGTCAGTGTGCGCCTGGGCACCGTCCACTTCGGCGGGCAGGAGATCACCAACGCCCGCCCCCAGGATGTCCTCAGCGCCGGTATCTCCATCGTCCCTCAACTGCGCAGCGTCTTCCCGCAGATGACGGTCATGGAAAACCTGGAGATGGGTATGTATCTCGAAGACGACCAGGCGCGCATCCACCAGCGCATCCAATACATCTTCGAGCTGTTTCCGCGCCTGGCGGAGCGGCGCAGCCAGATGGCCGGCACCATGTCCGGCGGTGAGCAGCGTATGCTCGAGATCGGCCGCGCCCTGATGCTGGAGCCCAAGATCGTGATGATGGACGAACCGAGCGCCGGCCTCTCCCCGCTGATCACCCGCATGATCTTCGAAAACATCCGGCGCCTCAACGAAGAGATCGGCCTTACCGTCCTCATGATCGAGCAGAACGCCCGCCAGGGCCTCGAAGCCAGCCACCGCGGCTATGTCCTCGAACTTGGCCGCAACGCCTACGAAGGCGAAGCTCAGGCCCTCCTCGGCAACCGAGACGTCCGCCGGGCATTCCTGGGCGGCCATTGAGACACCAAAGAGCTGTGAAGTTCTATGTATGCAGGGCATTCAGTCTACGAAGTGCCTACCGTTGACTGTCCGATTCTTGGGGGTGGGGGATACGTAGTCAGTTCGTTGTCTACGTCAAGCCATGAGGGTTTGAAAGCGGCGGCTACCGTTCTAACATTTCTTGTAAGGTGAGAATCCCCTATTGGAGTTCACAAAAGCCCATGAACATCGAACTCGTAGCCTACTCCCAAGCCAATCCGGCCCTCGATCCCGCCGACCTGCTCGAAATGAGCGATCTGGCAACCATCTGGAACGGCGCCAGCACCTATCCCGAAAACGTCATCGAGTATGCCGGCCGCGTCTGCTATCGCAGTACGCACCGCATGGGCACAGCGCCGCGGTTTATAGTCAATCGCGTCAAGGAAGGCCACGAGGATATCATCGAGCACATCGTGGCCACCGTGCGCGTGCGCAACAGCGAAGAGCCGCTCCGCTGGCGCATGCTCAACCGCCACTGCGAGGTGACGCAGGAGGCCGACGGCAGCTGGCTCGTCAGCGCCAACACGCGCGTCTGGCTGGACTTCTTCCGGAGGGGGATCGGACTGCAGGCGATGCCGTTTCTACAAGCGATCGCGCCCAAAGTCTACGCCGAATTTGCCGCCGATATCCCAAGCGGCAACGGCTCCCAGCCCCCGGAACCTGCCGCCATCCCGCCGCCCCCGTCCGTGCCCTCACTCGATGTAGACACGTCCTGCCTGCGCCCGCGCGAGGAAGGGCCCCTGCGGGTGACGCTGCTGGCCTTCACCCAGCCCGGGCTCGACGATGCCGACGCCCAACTCCACCATGGCTCGGCCACCTTCTTTTTTGAAGGGATCAGCCGCGCCTGCACACATCAGCTGGTGCGCCACCGCCTGGCCAGCTTCAGTCAAGAAAGCCAGAGGTACGTGGGATTAGACAAAGGCGAGTGGAGCGCGGTTGTCCCCCCGGCCATTCAAGGAAGTGAAAAAGCCCAGGCTAAACTGAATGAAGCTTGGGACTATCTCCAGCAAACCTATCAGGAGTTACGGGAGATGGGCATTCGCAAAGAGGACGCCCGTTTTCTCCTGCCCAACGCCGCCGAGACCCGCATCGTCACCAGCATGAACTTCGCAGCCTGGAGCCACTTCCTCTGGCTGCGCGCCGTCGACAAAGCCGCCCAGTGGGAGATCCGCCGCCTCGGCCAGCTCGTGCTGGAAATGCTCTACACCGTCGCTCCCGGCGTCTTCCAGGAACACTGGGACGTCTACCGGGAGAAATTCCCCGCGTCCTCGTAAGCGCGCCGGGCAACATTCTATGATCTCCTGCCCGCAAGGAGCGCGCTGACCGTGTTTGATCGTTTTCGCAGCCGTTCCGCGCGCGTTGCCGTCGTCGGGCTTGGCTACGTGGGCCTGCCTCTGGCCGTCACCTTGGCCGCATCCGGATACGAAGTCGTCGGCATCGACCTGGACCCGACCAAAATCGAAGCCGTCCATCAGGGGCGCTCCTACATCGCCGACGTTGCCGACGTCGACTTAACCGCCCAGTCGTCCCGCCTGCGCGCGACCGGCGACTACGCTGTCCTCAGCCAGTGCGATGCGGTCTCAATCTGCCTGCCCACACCGCTCGATCGCACAGGACAGCCGGACGTCTCCTCCATTCTCGCCAGCGGCCGGGAGATCGCCCGCCATCTGCATCCGGGCCTGGTAGTCGTCCTCGAGTCCACCTCCTATCCCGGCACGACAACCGAACTGCTGCTGCCCATTCTCGAAGCCGCCGCCCAACCGCACGGATGGCGGTTGGGCGAGGAGTTCTTTGTCGCTTTTTCGCCCGAGCGCGTCGATCCCGGACGCACCGACTGGACCATCCAGACCACGCCCAAGATCGTAGCCGGCGCGACCGAAAACTGCCTTGCCGCAGTGCAGGCCTACTACGGACAGGTCTTCGAAACGCTTGTGCCCGTCTCCTCGCCGTCCGCTGCGGAGATGGCCAAACTGTTCGAAAATACCTACCGTTTCATCAACATCTCTTTGGTCAATGAACTGCTGCTGATGTGCGACAGATTGGGGTTGGACTGCTGGGAGGTATTGGAGGCGGCCGCAACCAAACCCTTCGGTTTTACCAGGTTCATGCCGGGGCCGGGGGTTGGAGGCCCTTGTATTCCCGTCGACCCCCACTTTCTTGCCTGGAAAATGAGGTCGCTCAATGCCACTGCCCGCTTTATCGAGCTGGCCGGCCAGATCAACGCCGAGATGCCGCGCTATTGGGTGCAGAAGGTGCAGGATGCGCTCAACGATGCCGGCAAGGCTGTGAGAGGCAGCCGCGTCCTGGTACTGGGCGCGGCCTATAAGCCCGACGTCACTGATGCGCGCGAGTCGCCGGTCGTCGATATCCTGCAACGCCTCCTCCAAAAAGGCGCGCAGGTCAGGTACCACGACCCATACATTCTGTCTTTGGCGGAAATGGGAGTTCCTCTTGCCGCGGTCACCGATCTTGAAGGAGAGGTTCAGAAAGCCGACTGTGTGGTGATCGCCACCGCGCACAGTGCCTACGACTGGTCATCGATCGCGCACGGCGCGGCCATACTGGTCGATACCCGCTTCATCGTGAAGCGCGGCTCGTGAGACACCACCATCCACACTTCTTCACGAGCCGCTGATCACCGCACCGAGAACCACTGATCAGAGTTTCCTGAATTGCGCCGGGTTTCCTCGCGCGTCCTTTAGCGTTCATCCTGGTGCTGGCCACCCATCAGACGGGGTTGAATGCCCTGTGTTCGCAAAATCTGGCGGATAGTTTCCACGGAGATCTGGGCTACGACTTCTTCGTCGATCAGGTATTTGCGCAACCGCTGCAGCGACCACTGATTGAACGGCAGTTTCAGTGAGGTCGGATCGGCAGAGGCGATGTCAACGATCGCCTGCCGTTGCGCCGCCGTAAACACGGGAGGGCGGCCGGGCGATTTCCCGCTGCGCAAACCATCGAGGCCATGTCTATTGTAGCGATGGATCCACTTCCGCACATTGATCGGATGCAGATCGACTTCGCGGCTGATTTCCTGGACCTTATGGCCTTGAGCAGACAGGAGGATGATCATAAGGCGCTGAATCGAAACGTCATTCTCCATATTCTGGATGATGCGCTCCAACTCTTCCCACTCTTCCTCCTCCAATTTTCGAACGTAAAGTGCCATGAATTGTCTCCATTTTTGTCCGCCGGCAACTGCCCGCCTGGATGGGGGCGACGAACAAATCCTCTCCCTATAGTTGAAAAGTGCGGCTATTGTCCTCTACAACCCTCTGATTGTAGTTTGTTACGTGCCTCAATAGTCGTCTGTGCAAATTCTGCCAGGTTTCGCTCTGCAGAACTGCCTGGAGCCGTTCCAGATCAGAGACCTCGCCAATCGTTAGCATTTGCGGGCCGTTTCCATAGATGGTATACCAAACTTCGGCGGGGTTGATTCCCAACCGCATGAGTCCCGGTGCATATTCGCGCATGACAAACTCAAAATAGGGTTGTTCATGGCCCATTTTGATGTCCCACTGCATCAACAGACGTACCATATGCACTCTGACTGCGCCCAACAGAAGTGCGAGATCTCTGCATGCAATCACCCTGCTCGACCAAAGGGTGAATCTTTTTATGCGCATGACATCATATCAAGAGTGCCCTAAGATCGCAACTTTTCTCTGCCGGTTTTTATTCTGTATCTTTTGTTGTGGAATCTTCCTGTCCAACGCCCGCGATCCTCTGTTGGCCGCGTCCCCGCTTGAGAACCGCCTCCCTGAACACCGATTCCAATCGGAATCTGCTGTTGCGTCACATCTTCTTCTGCAACCTGCCCTTGAGACATCGCTGGTTCTCCTTACCCACACACTGGATGTTCGCGTCGCAACCGCTGACGGCCGCTCGCTGACACTGCAAATCGAAGCCTCCTACCGCCTGCACAATGAGGAAGACGAGGCCATCACAGCGACCTTGCTCGTCGTGCAGCCCGCAAACGCCGCCGCCGCCGGGCATCCCTTGCCCCGCAACATCACCGTGACCCTTGATGGACAGCCGCTCGCCCTCCAATCCGCCGGTCAAACGGTGGGGCAGAGCGTTCAGGCAGAGTTTGACGCAGACGCCCGCCGGCGTCTCACCCTGCGCTATGATCTGCCCCTCACCGCCACGCAGACCTTCGACTTTCATTACCCAATATCTGAGCTGCTATCCTGGCCCAGTGACATCAGCGGTTGGCGTGTAACGATCGATTTTGCCGGCATGGACCAGTGGCTGGCCCCCTCGAACAGTTGGCTGCAGATTTCCCCGCGCGGCTGGAAAATGCGCGCCAGCCAGTTGGAATGGCTGCGCGAGGAGCGGCCGCCCACGACAGACGTTCATTTCCAGGCGCTGCATCCGCAATGGATTCGGGAGATTCAAGTCACTCAGAACGCGGTACGCGTCCAAAACGATCTGGAATCCATGCAGCGGCTGGGCGATCTGTACGCGCAACTGCACCAGGCACCCGCCCTGCGCAACGCGTCTCGCGACCGCTTCTATGAACAGGCCCTGGCCGCCTACACGCAAGCGCTGCATCTGGGCGAAGAACGCGCCCGGCCCGACACTGTTCTTGCCGCAGTGCGTTACCGGCTGGCAGCGCTTTATCGCAAGCGCGCAATTGCCTCAGATGGCTCCGTCGACAGCGTCTACGTCGCGCTTATGCTGGCGGAGGCAGAAAAGGCTCTCCCGGCTACGCCGCAAGGGCCAACCCGCACGGAGCTGCAAAGCTGGGTGGCCCAGGGTCTGCAGCAGCAGTTGCGGACGGCCCGTTTGCAGGAAAACTGGCCCCAGGCCCTGCTGTTAACCGAAAGGCTGGCTCGTCTGCCCGCCGATGTCGTCGATCCGGCCACCCTGGAAGATGAACGCCGGGCCATCCTGCTGCACGAAGTTCTGCAACAGTTGCAGGATGGCAATGAAGACGCCGCAGTGAAGCTGGTAGGTGAAGAGTTTCTGACTGGGGAGACCCTGCCCCGACCGGAGTTCCGCACACTTTTTGCCAATTGGCAGATTACGGTTACAGTGAACCGGAATGACATGTCCATAAGTGCCTTGGCGCGCCCCATCTTCCAGAGGCGGGTCGACGGCGAGGGTGCCCTGAACACTCTGCTGAACTCCTGGTCAGCTTCCGGGGCGGCCAATGCAGCACTGACCGTGGATGCGAACGGGTTTCTCATCCAACTGGACCAACTCGACGCTGCCAAACGTCGGCTTCTGGCCCAGAATACGCCCCAATTGCCTGACTGGGCGCTGCTACGCAGCGTCTTGCTGACGACGGAGCAGGAGACGCGGCAGGAGACCCAACTCCTGTGGCAGCGGACCACACAGGCGATTGATGTGGACTTTCGACCAGTCGGAGACCAATGGCACAGTATGGCAGCTTCCCTGGACAGAGAGGCGACCGCAGTTGAGGACGAAACCGCGTCTGCAACCGCGTTGAATCGCGCCGAAGCCGCCGCGCTGGAGATCCGTCAGTCTCTGCGAGCGGCCCAGCACCGGCTGGAAGCGGGCCGCTGGCGGCGGCTTGTCTCCGACAGCACTGTGCAGGTCGTGATGGGCGAACTGCCCGACGACGCGTCCCCGCAGCGGGTGTGGCTGCTTGGGCTGACAGATCCGCCGCAGCGGCTGACGAACCACATGGAGAGCATTAGCGCAGTGCGGTTGTGGCTTGCCATCGCCCTGGCCGTCGTCCTCAGTTCTCTGTTCGCCGGTCTGCTGTGGCTATTGCTCTGACGCATAAATCGTGATTAAACTTTCTGCCGGATTGTCAGGCCCCGATGCGCTGCCGCTTCGTTACATGAACACCGCCGGCGGTCGCCCCCCTGGCAACCAGGAAACCTGACTATGCGAGACCAAAGTAGGAACCCACTTCGCTCAACTGTACCAGGATTCACGGATCCTGTCACCGACACCGGTATATCAGAATACGCCCTCGACGCGTCTGAGGAAGCTGCCGCTACTCTGGTGGACGCGCCCGATGAATCGGACGAACAGACCCAAACACCCTTTGCTTATTTCCGCGAAGGGCGGGCAATCACGCTTCTGTTGCTCGGCTTCATCTATCTCATCCTGGCGCTCTCGCTCAGTAGCGCCGGCTGGACCGGCGCAATGAGCATGACCATGCTGATCGCTGTTGTTCTCGGCGCGCTGGCCATGGGCGCGCTGATCTCGTTCAGCCGCTTTGACAGCTTCTTCATGCTTTCCCACAGCTTCGCGACCGGACTGGCGTGGGTGTTCTTCCTGATGACCTTTCTCGTGGGGGACGAGCAGCGCGTGCAGGCATTCATGGAGAGGGGCATCCCCGTCCTGCAGGCCCGGGCCTATTTCCTTCTGGAGCGCTGGCTGGAGTGGATTGAAGCCGCCATTAACCGGCAGGCCAGCAACGACAACGTTGTCTTCATCTTCGAGATCGGTTTTCTCGTCTGGTGGCTCACCTATCTGGGCGTCTGGTCGGTCTTTCGGCACGGCCATGTTTGGCGCGGCGTGCTCATGGCCGGAATCGCCCTCCTCGTAAATACCCATTACGCGCCCGTGTCGGTGATGGGGTTCCTCGTGGCATACTGCATGGTCGCCCTGCTGCTCCTCGCCTGGACCACTCTCGTCGACCATCGTCAGCGCTGGCGCTCACAGAGCATCTATTTCAGCGAAGATATCAACTTCGATTTCATGCGCTCCGGCTTCATGTATACAGCGGCCGTAATCGCCCTCGCATTCATCGCGCCCAACATGGGCCGCAGTCTTCCCTTCCACGACCTGCTCCAGCCCGTTAATCAGCGCTGGGAGGAGGCCATGCAGGAGTGGAACCGCCTCTACCAGGGCTTGAACCGGCAGACCCGGCCCGTCCAGACAGGTTTCGGCCGCACCTTGACCTTGGGCGGAGAACGCACTGTCAGCGACCGTCTGATTATGGAAGTGGAGGCGCCCTCCGGCCGCTACTGGCGGGCCGTTGCTTTCGACCGTTTCACCGGCCGCCAGTGGATCAACACCGCCGAGGGTGAGAACACATACCGTTCGAACGAACCGATCCCGGCGGCGTTGTGGTCCGCCCGCGCGCCGGTCACACAGACCATTACCATCCGTATACCGACCGGAAATATCCTCCTCGCCATGCCGGATGTGGTGCAGGCCAGTATTCCGTTGGCGGCGCTTCAGCAGCCGCTTGCCTACGCCGATCTGGCCGATTCCGCTTCGACAGATCAGGCGGAATCCGAGCTGACATGGGCGCGTTCCAGAATCACGCTTGAGGCCGGCGAAAGCTATCAGGTGATCAGCAGCCAAACCACTGTCACCGTACGGGAGCTGCGTGAAGCGGGTATCATCGACTATCCGGCACAGGCTCTTAACCGCTACCTTCAACTTCCCGTCACTTTTTCACCGCGCGTCGCAGAGCTGGCTGAGGAGGTGATGGCCGACGAGACCACAACCTACGACAAAGTCAAGGCGTTGGAGCGACACTTGCGCACCTACGACTACGACGAAGGAATCGAGGCGCCTGCCTCAGATGAAGACCCGCTGGAGTACTTCCTCTTCGACATCCAGCGCGGCTACTGCGACTACTACGCTTCGGCCATGGCGGCCATGCTGCGAAGCCAGGGGATCCCCGCACGCGCCGCCAGCGGCTACGCCGAAGGAACTTACGACCCGGAGATCGGTACCTATCTGGTTACGGAACGGGACGCACATACCTGGGTCGAGGTCTACTTCCCGCCATACGGCTGGCTCGAGTTCGAGCCGACCTCCGGTGAAAGTATTCTCGATCGTCCTTCGGGGGCAGAGCTCCAGGATAGCGGGCTCATTCCCGGTATGGATGAAATCGCGGCCGAAGACGAGGACTTCCTCTTTGATGACGCACTGGACTTCGAAGAAGAGTTTCCCCAGGACATCGCCGGACCCGTCACGGGCATCGGCGGACTCCCAACTCGCGCTCCTGCCATCACAACCAGCTTCATCCTGGTCGTATTGACACTGATCGCCGGTGTATGGCTTCTGCGGCGGCGCATGTATCAGGGTCCCAGAGCCTTTATGCAGGAACCCCAGATCTACTATGAACGCCTGCTGAACTGGACTTCGCGGCTGAAGTTACCTCTGCGCTCGCGGCGGATCCAAGATCAACCGAGCCCGCAGGAACTCATGCGCCCGAGTCCGATCGCAAGCCAAATATCGCGGCGAACGCCCGCCGAACAGGCGTTGACGCCTTATGAACGCGAGGCGCTTCTGGCGGAAGATCTCCCCCAGGGCATCCCGTTTATCCGGCGCATCATCGAAATCTACGTTCAGTTCCGCTATGCCCCGCGCCCGGAGCATCTTGAAGACGGGGTCCGGCACGAACTGAACCACAATTGGCGCCGGCTTCGTCCTGTTCTGTTGAAGGCTTGGGTACGGCAAAGGCTCAACTGGCGCGCCTCTGCCGGAGGCAGTTAGAGGAACTGTCGATAGCGTCTTGCACAGTGGCCGACCGCGCGAAACCGCAGTTAACCGGCGCGGGCCGCTCCCGTCGGGCGCAGGAGCACCACCTGTGTCTCTTCGGGCAGGCTGGTCTTGGTCAGCTTGAGGGTATCCGTCACTTCAGGTTCGCTGATACCCAGCTCCTTCAGAAAACGATCCACCGGTTCCAGGGAGTCGGACTGCTCGCTGCGCAGACCTTCGTGGCGGTATTGCATTGGCACGACGATGCGTGGGTCCAGCTGGCTGATCACTTCGGCAATACGAGAAACGTCGGGTATGTGCGGTCCGCTCACCGGCGCCAGCAGTACGTCGATATCGCCCAGCTCCTCCCCGCCGGCGCTGGCCGGCACCTGTCCCAACTCTCCTAAATGGCCGACCGTGAGGCCGGCGAAATCCAGGAAAAAGGCGACGCTGCGCGTACCGTTCTGCGAGGTCGGCAGGCCGGTTACGAGTACCTGTTTGACTTCGTAGTCACCGGGACCTCGTAGAATCTTCGGCCCGCCGCCAACAGTACCTGTGCCCTGGACGCGGGCGGATGAACTGCTGCTGATGGTCACAATATCGGCGCTCAGCCTGGGCAACTGGATGCCGGTCGCCTTACTGCTAAAGGGGTCGCAGATTGCGGTGACGCGGCGCTCTCGCAGACGAAAGCAGCAGAAACCGTACCAGTTGATGTCCAAAGTCCAGTCCTTTCCCGAATGCTAACAGATCTTGTGAGCCGTAAGAGCTCGCTCTCTGTGCAAGGCGGCTATCCACAGTTTTGAAATAGACCCGAAACGCATAGTGATCTTACATCACGAGTTCGCCTCCCGCCAAAGCGCGGAGGATCTCCACCGGCTGCATTCAGACCTGCAGGCGGACCGCTGGCGCCCCGGAGTTCGTCTCGGCCCGGCAGGGCGCTGCTTTGCGCAATGTCTGCGCAGGCACTATCATATCGTTCTTACGCAGCCGCCTTTCCGGGGCCGCGAAACTGGCTGCGGAAAGAGCCGGAAACCCATACCAATACGAACGGGTTTGACAATCCGGAGAGATTTTCCATGAACGAACAGACAGTGCGCCAGGTGGTCACTGCCCGCTTCTATGAGTCGCTTGCCCAAAGTGGTGTCGAAGTCACCTCCATCCCACAACCCCAGTTGCAGGCCATCGTAAACGCGCTGGCCGACGGCGTCTTTGCGGCTTTCGATGCGATGGAAGCCGAAGCTGATCATTCCTTCGCCGAGACCAATTCTCGCGCGGCTGACTCTGAAGAGCCTGGAACGGCATCCTCTGCGCCAGAATCCCCTGCACCCATCGCCGACCATCTCGAAAAAGAGGAGCTGCTCTGGTCCGGCCGCCCCTACCTGTCTATCGGCGTCCGCTATGAACTCACCACCCAGCGCGTACGGCTCATCCGCGGGCTGCTGGGACGCAGTTACCATGAGATCGAGCTTGTGCGTGTACGTGATACGTCGGTGACCCAGCATCTGGGCGAAAGAGCACTGAATGTGGGCGATATCACGATAACCAGCACCGATCCCAGCCATCCCGAATTCACGCTTCACAACGTCAAAGATCCGATGGAGGTGCGCGAGATGATCCGCCAGGCCACCATGCGGGAAAAGCAGCGGCGCGGCCTCCATTACCGCGAGGAGATGTAACGGTGCCCCCCGCGACAGCGACAGGACGAACGCAACTCCGGAAAGAGGCGTTGCCGGTCGCGAAAACGCCTCTCTTCGAACTGGCCCGCCAAGCCGGCGAACTGGCGCTGACGATGCAGCAGGATGGTCTGCGCTCTATCCATTCCAAGTCAACGCCCAATGACCTGGTCACCGAGGCCGACCTCGCCTGCGAGATCCTGATTCGCGACCGTCTGGCCTCCCTGACACCCGGCTTCGGCTTCTGGGGCGAAGAGAGCGATGAACGGCCTCACGACGAGTACTACTGGCTGGTGGACCCGATCGACGGCACCATCAACTTCGCCGCCGGCCTGCCCTGGTTCGGCATCAACATCGCTCTTATCCACCGTGAACTGACCATCTTCGGCCTCTCGCTCATCCTGCCGCAGTTCGATCTCTTCTGGGCACAGGCCGGCCAGGGCGCCTACCTGCGGCGGCGCAGCGGCGAGCAGCAGCGCCTGCAGGTCAGCCGGGCATCCACACTGGCGGACGCGCTGCTGACCACCGGCTTTCCCTACCACCGCGCCGAAAACGAGGACAACAACGCGGCCGAATTCGCACGCATCATGCCGATCTGCCGCGGCGTGCGCCGCATGGGTGCCTCCTCTGCCGACTTGGCATATGTGGCCTCCGGCGCATTCTCGGCCTACTGGGAGGGATGGATCCAGCCATGGGACGTGGCCGCCGGTACCCTGCTTGTGCGTGAGGCCGGCGGTCTCGTCACCAACTACGAAGGCGAACCTTTCGGTCTGGACGACCATTGCATCGTCGCCAGCAACGGCCAGCCGGGCGTCCACGAGCCCCTGCTGCACGCTATTCAAGAGGCCCGATCTGAAAAGTTCGACCAGGGCCATCGGAAAGGCTAGGACAGATGGACAAGAAATCAGTGCAAGAGCAGTTCGGGGCCCATGCGCGCACCTACGTCACCAGCCGGCCCCACGCCAAGGGCGCCAGCCTCCAGCGACTGGTCGAGCTGGTCGAGCCGCAACCGGACTGGCAGGCGCTGGACATCGCCACCGCCGCAGGCCACACCGCCTTCGCCATTGCACCTCACGTCACCCATGTGTGGGCGACCGACATCACTCCGCAGATGCTGACCGTCGCCCGCGAGCAGGTTGCAGAGCGCGGCGCCGAAAACGTGACCGTCGAGCACGCCGACGCCGAAGACCTGCCCTATGCAGACGGCCGCTTCGACCTGCTCACCTGCCGCATCGCGCCCCATCACTTCCCCGATATCGGCGCGTTCCTGCGCGAGGCGGTGCGCGTGCTGCGTCCCGGCGGCATTCTGGGGGTTGTGGATAACGTCGTGCCGGCAGGCGTCGCGGGCGACTATGTCAACGCCTTCGAAAAACTGCGCGACCCCAGCCACGGGCGCTGCCTCAGCGTGGAGGAGTGGCGGGAGGGCTACGCGCAGGTCGGCCTCGAATTGACCCGGCAAGAGGTCCTCGAAAAACAGATGGTCTTCGAAGATTGGGCCGCCCGAAACGACCCGGCGATGCAGTCCTACCTGCGGGCACTGCTCTGGCACGGCCCGCCCGAGTCACACGAATTCCTCCATCCCCGTAGCGAGGACGGTCGCACCCTCTTTCACCTGCGCGAAGGGCTGTTCATCGGACGCAAACACACGTGAATGGAGGCCGGTCGTAAATCAAGAGTTGCGCGGCTGGATGAGCCAGAGGTAGGCGTCCTCCACAGTTGGAGGAACTGAGACCGCATCGATTGTAGGCTTTTCTTCCGCCAGAACTCGATAGTGGGTTCCCTGCTCCGTATGAGTGATGGCAACCACCCGCAGATCCTCTCGCTCCTGCACTGAGCGCTCCACCGTCGTAAACGCCCAGACGCGCCCCGCCGTCGTCTGCAGCAACGTCTGGATACCGCCGTGAAAGCGCAGCTGACCGTGGTCGAGCACCGCGAGACGCGAGCAGGTCTGGGCGATATCCTCGGTGATATGGGAGGACAGCAGCACCAGCCGCTCCTGAGCCAACTCGACGAGCAGGTTGCGGAAGCGCACCCGTTCCTGGGGGTCCAGGCCGGCGGTCGGTTCGTCAACGATGACGACTTTGGGGTTGCCAATGAGCGCCTGCGCCACACCCAGCCGTCGCTTCATGCCGCCTGAGTAGGTTCTGATCAAACGGCCCGCCATATCGCTCAGTCCGGTCAACTCCAGCATCCTCCCGATCTGATGGCCTTGTTCCTCCGCAGGAACACGCTTCAGACCGGCTATGAAGGCAAGAAATTCGCGTGCGGAGAGATTGTCATACATCTGGAGTTCTTGTGGCAGATAGCCCAATTGGGCGCGGATACACCATTTCTCATTGGGGTCATCGACCTTCCAGTCGCCCACGTACGCGGCGCCGCTGGTGGGCGGCAGCAGGGTGGCCAGCACGCGCATGAGGGTCGTTTTGCCGGCGCCGTTCGGGCCCAGCAGGCCGAACATGCCCATCTCGATGGTCAGGGAAAGATGGTCGAGGGCAACGGTGTCCGTGCGGAAGAACCTCGAGCGGTAGACTTTGGTCAAGTCGTCAACTGTAATGTTCATCGTATTCACACCGGCTTAACATGAGGATAGAAACTGCACGAAAGAAGCAAACAATAGACAATAAGTCCCTGTCCCCCACTGCCTATTGCTCGGACATCCGCGCTTGCTCAGGTTTACAGGACAACTCGGATGGAGACCACTCATCATAACCGAATGTGTCTTGCAAAATCCGCTGCACCGTTTCTTCGGTAAGCGGATCGCCGCCCGGCGGATATCTTTGGGCCAAGACGGCGATCAGTTCGGCCAGAGTGTCACGCCCGAACTGGGTCGTAAACCCGTTAAGATCCACTATGAAGTGAGCAAGCTGACAGCCGTTACGAGTACTGAAAGCGCCTACAGGGCGATGCGCCGGCGAAATACCCGGAGGTGAGAGCGGGTCGGCGCTGAATCGCCCCTCTTTGTAATAGGAGAGCATACTTTCCCACTTGGACTGCTCCTGCTCAATATGCGCTCGGTCACCTGGCAGCGATAGCGCCAGTTCCTGCGCAGTGACAACTGCAAATGCTTGTAGAAGAGGCGTCACCTCATACTGCCAATCTACCTCTTCTATCCAGCGCCCCTGCGGTGCTTGTGGGTTGACGCCTCCCAAACTTCCACGTGTGCATTCCCATTCCTGGTCCCACTCGTCTCTATTTTTATCAGGGGGTCCGCACGTCACCTGATAACTTCGCAGGATGCCGGCTTGACTCAGCCTGCTTTCTGGCCAATGAATCTGATTTGACAACCAGGAACGGCTTACCGGAAGGGCAAGTTCCAGGACAGATACAGGATGCCATCCGGTCTGTTTGTCTATATGATTGGGGAAGCCCAGGAGCAGGCCACCCAGCGCAAGGTGCTTACGCGGGATGTAGGGCAGCTCAACCACCTGGTATGAACCATGTGGAAGATCCTCAAGCCATTCGCCCAAAGCGTGGCGCAATCGCAACAGTTTTTCGGCGGTTGAGATCGTGCGCTCTCCGCTCAGTTTTCCGGTCCAGATACCTCCTTCAACAATGGCATCATGTCTGTATGTTCCGCCAACTACCAATAACTGCGGGGGATTCTTCCAGTCATAGATGATGGCGTCCCCTGTTTGTTCACTGATCTTGCCCGAACTCAGAAAAGGGCCCTCCGAGTTGTCGAGAGAAATCTGCAAACTGTGACTCTCTCTGGCCACATGCGGGCCAGGGGTGCGCGGCCATGCCAACCAGTCGCTGTCACGCGTCCACTGCAGAGCATGGTCGTCCACAAAACTGACGTGGCTTTGTTGAAATGAAACCGGGTCGTCCTTAGTAATCGTCCTGGCAAGCTGATAATCCTCGCGTAGCAGGATGGGAACACCTGTATACAGTAGCTCCAACTCGGTCTCCTCGCCCGCGGCAACTATGGTGGACAATGGGCCTAGGCGAATCAGTTCGCCGATGCGTCGACTGGGGACCGCTTCCCCGGCCGCGCTGGCCGCGGTTACGCGCAGCCCTGGATTCAGACCCAACTCAACTACAGCTTGCGCCTCACCGCTCCGGTTGATCAGACGTATTTTCGTGTGTATCTGCAAAGTCCGCTTTGCGAGCGCGGCGCTCTGTTCGGCGTCGACCACCTCCCACACCTCGATCTGTTCGGCCACAGGTGGAGGAACCAGACGCTGCGCGGCGGCAACAGAGTAGAGTTGCCAGGAGCCGCCGGCCGCGACGAGAGCCAGCAGCGCCAGACTGGCAAAGCCGCGCTGTCGTTTGGGAGGCCAGCCGCTTCTGCGGTCCAGTCGCGTTTGGCCGGCCGCGGCCAGGAGCAGGAGAAGCGGGATGCAGCCCAGGTAGAACAGGAGGAACGAAAGCAGCAGGGGGCGTTCCGCCCCCAATCCGGCAACCGGATTCAGGTCCAGCGTCAGCAAAGTGAAGTTCAGCGGCGTCAGCAACGTGGCCGTGGGCATCAACAGGCCCAACCAGGTGAGCGCGCTGACGCCGGCAACGGCGGCAGTTACCACATAGGTGTTGCGCGCCAGCAGCGCCAGGGCAATGACCGCGCCGGCGGCCGCCAGCGTGACCGGGAGGAGCAACAGCAGATAATAACCGTAAAGCGGTACAACATTGCCTGCGGGGACCGTTCCCACAAGAACCAGAACCGCAAACATGAGAAAGGCGTTGAGGGCGAGCGTGACGCACAGGACCAGGGCAACGCCGGCAAACTGGCTGAGAACCAGGAGGGGAAGCTCCAGAGGGGTTGTCCACAACCAGTCTTTGCGCGGCCCTTTATTCTGAACGATCAACGGGCTGATGAGCAGGGCCAGCAGCGGCAGTTGGAAGAACAGGATATTGTTGCTGACACGGACGACCAGCATGCCGCTCCCGCCGCTCAGGTTGTCTGTGAAGATTACGACGCCGGTCAGTGTCAGCATCAGCACAGCGTAGATGACAAAGGCGAGACGCCGGGTGAAGAGGATGATCTGTGTGACGGTCAGATCGATGAACAGTCTCATACGTCTTCTCTGCCTGCGGACAGCAGCAACTCCTCGTTGTTGACGAGGCGGCATGTGTCGAAGATGAGAACGCCGGAAACGACGCACAGGAGCAGACGGTTGGCCCACCAGGCTGGATGCTGGCCATGCTCCGCGGCGAAGTAGGTCAGGAATGGAAAGAGAAAGGGAAGGCTCAACCAAGCTTTGTGAAAGAGCAGAGCGCTTCCCCAGAGCAGGGTTACACAGAAGCCGCCACCGACCCAGGCGCGCAGACGCAGGCCGCTCCAGAGACCTGTTGCGCCAAACAACAGCGTCACCGGCAGGCTCGCCAGCCCTAACTTCAGGAAATTCATCTGCGGTTGTTCTGCCAGACTCCAGATGAAGATCACGAAGACAAGCCACGTAAGCAACGCGGCGATGAGCAGCACTGAGAGCCGTTCGAGAGTCAGCCGCCCTTGCGAGTAAGGCGTTGTCAGAACCACCTCCCGGAAAGGATCGCGCAGCATAATGCCGGAGGCAAGCCAGCCGAGGGTTGGCGGCAACAGGATCTCTCCAAAGACGAAACTGGAATAGACAAACTCCGCCGCGTATGGTTGACCGGTCTCTCTGAAGGGATAGAGAAGGACGGCAACAACAACGCCGAGGACGAGAAACAGTGACAACTGCGCCTGGTAGATGCGGAAGTGATACGAGATGGGCAGGGCGAGGGTTTGCATCTGGGATTCTTTCAGTTTTCCAAGTTTGTTGGTTAATCCTGGCGCTGAGGCACTTCTTGTGGATGCACATTGAAAATCATTCGCAGCGCGCCCAAGCTGTTCTCATGTGAGGACTGCGTCGTCCAGCCGCGCCATACCTGAACGATTTCCCGGTCTCTTGAAAGCAATATTTTCGTCGGGGTATAGTCCACTGTACTTGCTGCAAATAATTTTGAGTCTAGATCGAGCAAGACAGGAAACGAAACTTTGTTCTCCTCCACATAATCCAATATCTTATCTCGGTCTGTCTCCGCAGTCACACCGAGTACCCTAATGTTATTTTTTTCTCCTCGTTCATATAGTGTCTGCCAGAGAGGCAGGTCTAGTTTGCAAAAGTCACATTCCGTATGCAGAAAGATAAGAAGTGTATAATCTTGCTGTGACTCATTGAGGCCAACACTATTACCTCTGAGTGTCTGCAGAGTGAGAGACGGAAGTTGCTTCCCAATTGCCGACTCTTGTACAGCCAAGGAAGAAGAATATCCTTGAAGCACAATGCGATTTTGGAAGACCTGAACAGATAGCAGGATCCCAAATCCAAATATTATAATGTACAAGAATGTATTCTCTCGGAATAAGAAGGATAATCTATTTTTTGCATAACCCATCTCCTCTATCATATTGTGAACACATAACACTTAATGTAAGTTCAATTTGAAACCACGACTATTCGTGTCGACAAGAGATCAGGAGCACGGCCTTCGCTTGCGAAATAAGCAGATTCTGGGTTTCATTTGGGATCTGCATTAATTTGAGTATACTCTGGTGAGCACCTTGCATAGCTGGTGGGCTTTTGGTCGAAAACCCTATTCTACCAGCTTGACAAGGTGCTCATGAATTCGGGTGCGATCCAAAATGGGGACGAATTTCTGGCTACCTCTAGGCAGTTACGCTGGGGTCCGCAACCCGCTACTCTGGAGTGCCCCAAATCTGGCGCACTCCCCATGGATTCCGAATTCAGGTTACTAACAACTCCTGCATGCCCCGCTATTCGTGTAACTGCCCGTACTGCCATCGGGGCATTCCCACTTTAATTCATACCGCTTGTACTTATACCACCAGAAGGGCCCACAACGCTTACAACCATCGAACAAATGTGTCCGTTTGCAGCCTGCGGGAACTTCAGGATGTGCTTGTGCGACTTGGAAGCTGGTAAACACCCCCAAGCAAGACAAAGACAAAAGCCCCAATGACGATTGCCCTCTTAAGATGTGTGATCGAGTGTTGCATTTTTCACCTCCCTGTGAAGTTACAGCCTACTCCTCTCCGAATCCACAACAGAGTTGGTCTCAAGCAACCTTCCTCACTCCACCTTCAATCTATTCCCTTTCTGGACGTTTGTAAAGGTATTCCAGTACGCTTTTGATAGGTATACCAATACCCTATTTGAGTAGGTATGCTCATACTCTTGACCAAGTACTCCGCTTCTCTATGACTGCGGTATTGCGCGCGTAAGAAGGGATTAGCTGACCGGGGGGCCATCGAGTGGGGCAGCCTTCATTTGACAAATATTTTGGCGATCAGATCTTCAATGCCACCGCCAATGCGAAATTTTGGCAAACTGATATGCGCTGCACCGGCTGGTGTAAGGTGACAGAGAGGCTGTGAGTATCTTGCACAAACGCGCGGGGCAGGGGGCATAAAATGATCAAACTCAATGCTGTGAGAGACCGTTCTCTATGGCCCACACGATGGCTTCCGCGTGGGTGTGAACGCCTAGCTTCTCATAGATACGGCTGGAATAGTTGCGCACGGTCTGTTGCGCGAGATGAAGATAGGCGCCGGTCTCAGCAACGCTGAGACCGGCGCCTATCAAGTTCAAAACCTGACGTTCACGTTCGGTCAGGTCGAGCCCTTGCTGATTTTCGGTCGGATGTGGAAGTGAGGCTGACGTTAGAGCGTTGATGAGGTTGCGACTGATCCAGACATCCCCCTTGGCGACTACATCAATGGCGCGTAATATGGTCTCCACATCTTCGCCCTTGTATACGTATCCATCAGCGCCGGCGATGAGTATCGCGCGAACACGTTCCGGTAGCTCATTGTTGCTGAAAACCAACAGTTTGGTGGTTGTGTTCTTTGCGCGAAGCGTCCTGATGATTTCCCGCAGCGGCGCAACGCGTTGAAAAGGTTCTATCAGTACAATAAGATCCAGCTTTCTGTTTTGACTGAATTGGAGGGTAGCCGCATAGTCTGCTGCCTCAAATACGTTTGTCCCTCTGCTTTCAGCCTCTCCAGTAGTGCAGCATGCTCCAAAGGCTGTCCTCCCATCACCAGAATCTCAAGACCCTTTTCGATCGTCATCTGTTCCTCGCATTTTGCTGATCCCGGAACCTCAATTTGACCATGACATGGCTACACCAATGCTAGTATGACCATTACATGACGACGGCAATGATAGCTGAACATCTATTTTTTGCAAGCGTGAAACGGGTGCATCGCTCCACCCCGACTCGGTTCTATTTGACGCCCTTTCCTTGCCCATTCCTTGCCCATTCCCCTGTTATGCAGTAGGCTTACATTCTGTCGAATAGTAATATGAGGGGTGTGCATAATGTAGATTTGACATAATCGGCCAGACAGGGTTCTTCTTTTTGTCACCAACAAGATAAGGAGAATCCAATGGCAAAGGTGCCGGAACTGACCGATTATGTCGAGTTGATTATCACCCTGTTTGGCCTGTTTGAGCAATATCGTATGAACCGAGATGGCGAGAAAGCAGGTCGTCCTTATGTCTATAGCGAAGCGAGTTTCATCATCTTTTTTATGCTGATGCAGTATCGACGGATTTTCGACAGCAAGAGTCAGTGGCACTGGCTGCATCAGCATGCGGATGTGGTCGAGATGTTAGGCTGGCAGCAGATTCCCCACCGCACGACGATTCGGCGTCGTTACGAATGCATGTACACAGTTGTGCAGGAATTCGTGTTGTTCGCAGCGCAGCATGTCGCCGACGAGGATGTGTTGTTCAGTCAGAAGCATCTGGTCGAAGACAAGAGCCTGTTCAAAGCGCTGGGGCCGGTATGGCATCAGTGGATGCGCCTCAAACAGTGGATACCGGCTACACTGCGCAAGCTGGATACGGCGGCAACCTGGTGCAGAAGCGCCTATCACGGCTGGGTCTACGGCTACGGGCTCCATATCACCTGCAATGAAGATGCCTTTCCTGTCATGTTGCAAGTGGAAACGGCTTCCGTTTCCGAAAGTCAGGCGCTGAATCAGAAAGAAGAGCGCATTCTCAACCAACTCGGCCCCCAGACCTTGGCCGCCGATAATGCCTACACCAAAGCCATGCGCATTCGCGCTTGGCAGAAACGCGATGTTCTTCTGCTCACGCCCGCACGCAAATGGGTGCATGGACGCTTTGCTCAACGCTATCACGAACTCATCAAGTTGCCCGAAATGGCAGCGCATATGCGACGACGACGCACTTCGGTCGAACCTCTCTTTGACCTCATTGCCCAGGTCATCGGCGCATACGGCCCGCAGAAGCAGTTGCCGCTCCAAGGGCTTGACAAGGTGTGCGTTCCTGTTTAGCTCTGGTCACCCTTTCCGTTCAGATTGCCATGATTGCCAATTCCAGATGGGGCTTGCCCCATCGTAACATCTCGAATATCGCCGCCGCTTTCCAGTGAACATTTATGCACACCCCTCAGTAATATCACTGTTTGTATTGCTGGGCCAGAGGATACCCCCGCTGTGCGAACAGGCACAAAGTTGAAAGAAACTCCCGAACCGAAGGACTCTGTATGACGAACCAGCGCTCATATAACGAAGTGGTAGCGCATTCAACAATACGCTTTGGCACCGATGGCTGGCGCGGACGCATGGCCGAAGACTACACCTTTGCCAATGTGCGCCGCTGTGCCCAGGGCTTTGCCAACTGGCTGCTGGACGAGGGTTATGCCTCCCAAACCGTCGTTGTCGGTCACGACCAGCGCTTTCAAGGTGAACACTTTGCCGCAGCAGTGGCGGAGGTGCTGGCCGCCAACGACCTGCAGGTCCTGCTGATCGACGGCGCCGCGCCGACGCCGGTGATCAGCTTCGCTGCCGTCAATAACAACGCCGCCGGCGCCGTCAACATCACTGCCAGCCACAACCCGCCTGAGGACAACGGCTTCAAAGTGCGCGACGCCAGCGGCGGCGCGGTGCCGCCGGATGGACTGGCCGCCATCGAAGCCCGCATTCCCGATTCGGACGGGGTAAAGAGCATCTCTCTCGACGCGGCCCTCGCCGACGGCACAGTGCGGCGTCATCAGCCGCAGGCCGCCTATCTGGATCACCTGTCCAGCCTCATCGATGTCACGGGCATCCGTGAGGCCGGCCTCAAAATCGTTGTCGACGGCATGTGGGGCAACGGCGCCGGCTGGCTGACCGAAATCCTCGGCGGCGGCAAAACCGAAGTTATCGAAATCCACGCGCAGCGCAACCCGATCTTTCCTGAAATGGACCGCCCCGAGCCGATTCCCCCCAATGTCGACGCCGGCCTGGCCGTCGCCCGCTCCGTAGAGGCCGACTGCATCTGTATCCTCGACGGAGATGCAGACCGCTGCGGCTTCGGCGATGAGAACGGCCAGTTCGTCGATCAGCTGCGGGTCTACGGGCTGCTCGCCTACTATCTGCTTGAAGTGCGCGGCGAACGCGGGCCGATTGTCAAGACCCTCAGCACCACCTCGATGCTGGACAAGCTGTGCGCGGCCTACGACGTGCCCGTGGTGGAGACCGGTGTCGGCTTCAAATTCGTGGCGCCGGCGATGCTGGAGCACGATGCGCTCATTGGCGGTGAGGAGAGCGGCGGCTACGCCTTCCGCGGCCACGTGCCCGAGCGCGACGGCATCCTCTCCAATCTCTTCCTCCTGGACCTCATGGTGCGCACCGGCAAGAGACCGACTGAGCTGCTACAGCTTCTCTTCGAGAAAGTCGGCGAACACTTCTACGACCGGGTTGACATCCGCCTGACCGGCGCGGATATGAAAGCCGCAGCCCAGCAAAGACTCGATAACGTCGATATCAGCGGGCTGACACTGGGCGGCATCGCCGTCACCGATCGCATCACCGTCGACGGCTACAAGTTCCCAATGGAGGATGGGGGCTGGTTGCTGGTGCGCTTCTCCGGCACCGAACCGTTGATCCGGATCTACACGGAGACGACCCGCAAGGAGCAGGTGGCTGCGATCCTTGCCGATGGCCAAAAGCTGGCCGGGCTGTAGACATAAGCCTCCGCACAGGACAGAGAACACCCCCAATCCCCGTTCTTGAACTGCGCCTCTCTGTCATCCGGCGCGCTTTCGTGCAGTGACAGTATGTGATAAAATTAACAAGCAGCGTATGCCAGAAAAAAAGCCAGTTTTGCCTCTTTTGCGAGAGATTTCCAAACCGGATGTGTTGCCATCCTGCCATCTGAGCGCACATGACCGTTCCGACGCTGGTCGACAGCCACTGCCATCTGGACATGGAGCAGTTTGATGCGGACCGGGCCGCCGTGCTGGAGCGGGCACAAGCGCGCGGTGTAAACATGATCATCAACCCTGGCATCGATCTGGTCCACTGCCGGCAGGCCATTGCGCTGGCCGACCGGCATCCGCAGGTGTACGCTGCGGTGGGAATCCACCCCAACAGCAGCGCCGACTTCGGGGAACAGGCGCTGACGCAGTTGCGCGAGTTGGTCGATCATCCCAAGGTTGTCGCTATCGGAGAAATCGGGCTGGACTATCACTGGGATACTGTCTCCCGCCGGCAGCAGGCACAGGCATTTCGGGCGCAGCTGGATCTGGCCGCCGAACTGGGCCTGCCGGTCATCATCCATAACCGGGAGGCGTCCACCGATCTGGCCCAGATTCTGCAAACGTGGGCAGCCAGTGCACGTACGCGCAATTCCCCTCTGGCAGAACGGCCGTTTTGGGGCGTACTGCACGCATTCTCCGGCGGCGCTGCCTTGGCACAAGCGGCTCACGACTGGAATTTCGCCCTCGGCTTAGGCGGTCCGATTACATTCAGAAACGCACGGGCTTTGCACAAACTCGCGCCGCAACTGGGTCTTGACCGCTTGATGCTCGAAACCGACGCTCCTTGGCTGACGCCGCATCCATTGCGCGGGAAACGCAACGAACCCGCGTATGTGGCTCTGGTGGCCGAAAGGCTGGCCGAGCTCCTGGGAGTGCCCTTAGAGGAGATAGCGGCCCGCACGACCGCTGTCGCCCGCTCTATCTTTGCGCCGCTGGCCGGTGAATCGAGGCCGGAAGCGGTTTCGATGGCCGCCGGCCGGCCAGCGTAGTCCGTCGCTTGTACGCTTTGTGGCGCTTTCTTATGGTTGACCAGGTCCAAGTCGAACAGCTCACCGACACCGAAGCGAGACCCTTGGCGCGGGATAGGCCGCCGATGATGCCCCGCTCGGGTGACCTCGGCGCGCGTGACGGGATCGCGCACGAGAGTTTCCGCCGCGCGCTGCTGACGCCCCAGGACGCGTCTGCGCTGCTCGCTCCGGTACGCGGAGGACTTGAGCAGGTCGAAGAGAAGATGAAGAGCGTCGACGCCGACGTGTTCGCGCCGCTGGCCAACGCCTTCCTTGAACTGATCGGGCAGGGCGGGAAACGGTTGCGTCCGGCGCTGGCGCTGCTGGCCGCAGGGCTGCAAGACGGTACTCCCGATCTAAACAGTTCCCGCTCCAATGCGGACGGGGTACCAACTGCTTCGGGTGAGTACCGGAACACGCATACGCTAATCGCCCTGGCGGCAGCCGTGGAGATGCTGCACACCGCCACGCTCGTCCACGACGATGTCATCGACGGCGCGCTGCTGCGTCGTGACGCACCCACGCTTAACGCCTCCTGGAGCGCGGGGGCCACGGTTCTAGCCGGCGACTATATGTTTGCCCGCTCCGCCCAGTTCGCCGCCGAGACCGACAACGTGCGCGTCATCACCATCTTCAGTGATACTCTGCGCGTGATCGTCGATGGCGAGATGCGCCAGCTTTCAGATCGCAACGACTTTCGCCAAGACCGCCAAGCTTACTACCAGCGCATCTATGCCAAGACGGCCAGTCTTTACAGTGCCGCGACCGAAGCGGCCGCCGTCCTGGTGGGTCTGGCGCCGGACCGGGTCCAGGCACTCAAATCCTTCGGTTACCAGTTCGGGATGGCCTTCCAGATCGTGGATGACATCCTCGATTTTGTCGGCACCGATGCCACCCTGGGCAAGCCCGTTGGAAGCGACCTGCGCCAGGGAACCCTCACACTGCCGTTCCTCTACTACCTGCGCGAACTGCCCCAGCCGCAAAAGGTGGTGTCCCGGCTGCTCCAGGCCAGAGAGCGCGCCGATACCGGCGACCCCAGCATCCTGTCCGCAACCGTGGAGGAGATCGTTCAGGCCGTGCGCGCTAGCGGCGCAATTGAAGCCGCCCATCAGGAAGCGCTCGGCTTTCTCGACCACGCGGTTCACGATCTGGCTCCCTTCAATGACAACCACTACCAGCGATCGCTGCTGGGCCTCTGCGCCTTTGTTGTGCAGCGCAGCAGCTGAATCGAAACCGCCAGCCGTCGGAGTTCAGCGGATATTCCTGCGCAACGCCTGGCAACCGGCTCGCTGAACGCTTGCGAACGAGATGCTTCAACGACTTCGCGGCCGTGCAGACAGCGCCCGCAACACGGATCCTCAAGGGGATGAGGCCCACTCGCAGACAGACAGGAGACCGCCGCCGACGGATCTGGTGGTCGTGATCATCTCTTGGAATGTCTGGGACCATCTGCGCGCCTGCCTTACCTCGATAGAACTGCAAAGCACACCCATAGACGAAGGACGCGACAAGAGAGCGGGGCACAAGAACGCCGGCAACTCCACGACTTTCGTGCGCCGTTTCGGGCCGAAAAATGAGGCCACCCTCCAGGTCGTCGTGCTCGACAATGCCAGCGAAGACGCCACGCTATCTCTCTTGCCAAACCGCTTCCCCTGGGTGCAGACGATCTTCAGCGGCGAAAACCTGGGCTTCACCGGCGGCAACAACCGGGCTCTGGAAGCGATGGGGTTTGACCCCCGACCGACGCAGGACAGCATAGGGGAAGCCCCCGGTCAAGACCGCTTGGAGAGCCCGACCGAGCCAGTTCGAACATCTGACAGCAATTCGGAAACGGACCCGGCCCCGCGTCCCGCCGCCAAGGCGCGCTTCATCTATTTCCTCAACCCGGATACCGAACTCCTGCCCGGCAGCCTGTGGGCGCTCTACAACGGCATCAACGAAGACGAGACCATCGGCGCGATCGGGCCGCAACTGCGTTACACGGACGGCGCGTTGCAGAGCAGCCGCCGGCGTTTCCCCGGCCTCCTTACCGGCTTTTTCGAAAGCACCTGGCTGGAGCAAATGTGGTCCCGCAACCCGTGGACTCGCAGCTATCACCTAGCCGACTGGCCGGCCGACGCCCGCCAGGACGTGGACTGGCTGGTCGGCGCAGCCCTTCTGGTGCGAGGAGAGGTGTTGGCCGCGCTCGGCGGATTCGATCCCCAGTTCTTCATGTACAGTGAAGAGACCGACCTCTGCCGCCGCATCAAGCGCGCCGGCTGGCGCGTGGTCTACGACCCGGGCGCAATCGTTATCCACGCCGAGGGCCGCAGCAGCGGACAGATCAGTGCCAGGCGCCATATCCTCTTCAACCGCAGCAAGGTTCGTTACATGCACAAGTGGCACGGCCCTATGTGGGCAGAGCTGCTGCGCCGCTATCTTCTCGCTGAATTTCGCCTGCAGATTATAAGCGAATCCTTCAAAGCGTTCTTGGGCCACAAAAGGGCGCTGCGCCGCGACCGCGTCGCCGCCTACCGCGACGTTCTGAAGAGTGGACTGGAGTGAACCAGCAATTGTCAGATTTTACTGATGTAGAACTCTTGCGGATTATCGCCGGGGGCGAGACTGACCGCGTCGAGTTCAAGGAGTCCCTGACAGGAAGCGCAGCTGAGAGAATCCGCGAGGCCATCTGCGCTTTTGCCAACGATCTGCCCGGACACGGCGCGCCTGGTCTCATTTTTGTCGGAGTAAGGGACGATAGCACCATCGTCGGCACTTCGGCCACGGACCGGCTGCTTCAGCAATTAGCTGATATGAAAACCGATGGAAACATCCTGCCGCCGCCTACGCTGACAGTTGAAAGAATAATGCTACAGAACAAAGAGGTGGCACTGGTTGTCGTGCAGCCGTCCAATTCGCCCCCCGTACGCTGCCAGGGCTCCATCTGTATCCGCATAGGCCCCCGCCGCGGTATCGCCACGGCACAGGACGAGCGCATCCTTAATGAAAAACGGCGATTTGGGGACCGCCCCTTCGACGTCACCCCAATACCTACTGCCGGTCTGTCCGATCTCAACCTCACCCAATTCGAAAACGAGTATCTGCCCGCCGCCTTTTCCGATGAAATCCTTGCTGCCAACGACCGTTCTCTTCGTGAGCAACTTTCCGCGACGAAGATGATAGAGTCCGCCCAGCGGCCCACTGCGACGGTAATGGGCCTGCTCGCTATTGGCAAGAATCCGCAGGACTTTCTGCCGGGCGCCTACGCGCAGTTTCTCAGAATTGGCGGCAACGAACTTGCCGATGATATTCTTGACAGCGAAGACATTAGCGGCGCCGTTCCCGATCTTCTGCGTCGGTTGGATGAAAAACTGCGCGCGCATAACCGAACAGAGGTGGATATTACCTCCGGCGACACCGATCTACGCACCGCACTGTATCCTACGGAAGCCTTGCAACAGATTACCCGCAACGCCATTATGCACAGAACGTATGAAGCGACGAACGCGCCGGTTCGCGTCAGTTGGTTCAGCAACCGCATCGAAGTTATCAGCCCCGGCGGTGCCTTCGGAACGGTCGCCGCTGACAATTTCGGCCAGCCGGGACTCACCGACTACCGCAACCCGAATCTGGCCGACGCGATGAAGACCTTGGGCTATGTTCAACGTTTCGGAGTCGGAATCGACATCGCCAGACGGCACTTGGCGCAGGCGGGACATCCGCCTCCTGAGTTTGACGTTTCAGGCAACCATGTGCGGGTTGTGATATATGCAGCGTAAAAACATCAGGCTGCGGTAAGATGAGTGTTCCCGTTCTAACCTTTTTCAATAACAAGGGCGGTGTTGGCAAAACCTCTCTCGTCTATCATCTTGCCTGGATGCTATCCGACTCAGGTTATCACGTACTCGCCTGCGACCTGGACCCCCAAGCCAATCTCACCGCCGCCTTCCTGAACGAGGAGCGGCTGGAAGAACTGTGGAAAGACAACAATAGCACCGCCGGGCAGACCATCATGCAGTGCGTCAGGCCGCTCACGCGTGCGGGCGATGTCCGCAGCCCTGCTCTCGTGCCGATTGCTCTCTCGCTCGGTCTGATACCAGGCGATCTGGCGCTGGCCGGATTTGAAGATGTTCTCTCCACGGAATGGCCCAATGCGCTGGGTTCCGGCGAGTTGTACCGCTCCTTTCGTGTTCTGACTGCCTTTGCAACGGTGATGCAAGACGGTGCGCGGCAGATGAACGCAGACATAATCCTGGCTGACGTCGGCCCTAACCTGGGTGCGATTAACCGTTCTGCGTTGATCGCCACCGACTATATTATCGTTCCCTTGGGCGCAGATCTGTTTTCGCTCCAGGGGCTGCGTAATCTTGGCCCTTCGCTGAATCGATGGCGCGCCGATTGGAGAAAACGCAGAGACAACTGGCAGCAGCCAGAATTCCTATTGCCGGCAGGCGCCATGAAGCCAATAGGCTATGTTGTCCAGCAACACGGAGTGCGTCTCAGCCGTCCCGTGAAGGCCTATGACAAGTGGGTGAACCGTATGCCTGAAGAGTACGCCCGCAACCTGTTGGGCGATAGCGTAGGCCCCTATGCGGCAACCCCTGTACAAGACACGGCACATGCCCTCGCAACCGTCAAGCATTTTCGTAGTCTCGTGCCGATGGCGCAGGAAGCGCGCAAGCCAATCTTTCACCTGACGACCGCCGACGGTGCGATCGGCAGCCATGCGGCAGCGGCCAATGACGCTCGCCGGGATTTCAAACAGCTGGCCAACAAAATCGCTCAGATAGTCATGCCGGAAGCTGTGGCTGCTGACTGACCCGTGTTTCCTGACCGTTACGGCTGTCTTCACCTGGCACAACCTCTGACGCAGGTCACGTCAATTGCGTCAGGAAGACCTTCTCCCTCCCCAATCTTTCTGTCTCCCCGTTTCTTCGTGTAATATGCTGCTCAACGCGCTGCCTCTTCATCCCTAAAGCGCAACCTATCAGGAGAAACTTCAGTGGCCCGATTTCAAACCAAGCCGATCAGCGGCGCACGCGACTTCCTGCCCCTGGACGTGCTGCGCCGGCAATATGTCATCGATGTGATCGAACGCGTCTACCAGAGCTACGGCTTTGAACCGCTCGACACCCCGGTGATGGAACGATTGGATACCCTGCTCGGCAAATATGGCGAAGAGGGCGATCAGCTGATCTTCCGCGTCGCCAAGCGGGGCGCCAAGCTGCAACGAGCGCTCGCCGAATCCCCAACCGAAGACGAAATCGCCGACGCCGGCCTGCGCTACGACCTGACCGTGCCGCTCGCCCGCATCGTCGCCGAGTACAGCAACCAGCTCCCCCGTTACTTCAAGCGCTACCATATCGCGCCCGTCTATCGCGCGGACCGTCCCGCCAAGGGGCGCTTCCGCGAGTTCTACCAGTGCGACCTGGATGTCGTCGGCTCCTCCAGCCAGCTGATCGAAGCCGAGGTCCTCAACGCCGGCGCCCAGGTCCTGCAGGAGTTGGGCTTCCGCGGGCGCGATGCGTCCGGCTTTCTGCTGCGCCTGAACCACCGCGGCGTCCTGCGCGGCCTGATGGAGGTAACCGGCATACCCACAGCACTGGAATCGGACGCCCTGGTCGCCGTCGACAAGCTGGACAAGATCGGCCTGGACGGCGTGGAGAAGGAGTTGCAGTCGCGAGGAATCGATCAGACCGCTACCACCGCACTTTTGGAACTGATGGCCGCCGCACCGGAGGATACGGACGCGGCGCTCTGCTGGCTGGAGGAAAAGCTGGCATGCTCCGAAAACGGCGCACAGGCGGTGGCTGAACTGAGAAATGTAGTTACGCTGACGCAGACAGGCCCAGCTGGCGGCCATATCCGCATCGACCCATACCTGGCGCGCGGGTTGAGCTACTACACCGGGCCAATCTACGAAATCGAATTCCCCACCCTGAGCGGCTCCGGCGGCGCCGGCGGACGCTACGACGACCTGATCGGCATGTTCAGCAACCGCTCGATCCCCGCCTGCGGCTTCAGCCTGGGTCTGGAGCGCATCCTCCTGATCATGGAAGAACGCGGCCTCTTCCCACAAAAACTGGCCGGACAACCTCAGGTCCTGATTACCAATTTCGACCGCGAGACGCTGGGTGCCAACGTAGAGCTTGCACACGCGCTGCGAGAGGCCGGCCTGCGCGTCGACCTTTACCCGGACCCGGACAACCTGGGCCGCCAGTTCAGATACGCCGAGGAGCGCAACATCCCTGTCGCCCTTCTGTTAGGAGGAACCGAACTGGCGGCCGGCACCGTCACCGTCAAGGACCTGAGCAGCGGCGAGCAGGAGGCGGTGGCGCAAGCAAATGTGGCCGAACAACTTTGCGCAGGACTCCAATAAGGCCCGTTTCGGGTCTTGCGGATTGTCTTATATCGCAACGATTGCGATATAATCACGCAACCGCCACACAAGAGTACATGTCTCACCCTACCTGGATTAGCAGTTGCCAATATCCGTACATTTCCCTTAGGAGGAACCCATGAAGCAATCAGTCTTGAGCCGACGTCAGTTCTTGCAGCTGTCAGCCGGCGTGACCGTTACTTCGGCTTTGGCGGCCTGTGTCGCCCCGGCCGCGCCCGCAGCCGATAGCGGTGACGCAGGCATGGAAACAACGACTATCGACGTCTGGGCCTATCCCCGCACAGAGAACGACGGGGACATCGTCTATGGCCCTCTGAATGAGGGCTTCCATGCAGCCCATCCTGACATCATGGTGCAGGTCGAGGTACAGCCCTGGGGCGGGCGTCGCGAAAAACTCTACGCCGCGGCCGCAGCCGGAGAAGCGCCCGATATCTGGGATGCCACCACAGATACCGTGCCGGCCTATATCACCAAAGGTGTGATCCTTGGTCTTGACGACCTGCTCACGGCCGACGATCTGGCCGACTATCACGCTGCCGAAATCGATGCAGCAAGCCTCGACGGTGTCCTCTACATGCCGCTTATCGAAGCCGAAGTCAATGGCATTGCTTACAACGGCGGACTGCTGTCAGAACTGGGCTATGACCCGGCCACCGCTTCGTTCCAGACATGGGACGAACTCTATGCCCTGGGCGAACGGGCCGCAGAACAGAACTGGTATCTGGAAAGCCTCAGCACCTTCAGTTGGGGCGGATTCCTGGTTACGGTACACGAAGCAGGCGGCCAGGTGTATACGGACGACCGCACCGACTCTAATTTCCTCGAACAGCCCGTCATCGATGCCCTGACCCGTTGGGTCAAAGAGTTCCAGGAGGGCTGGGTCCCGCTGGAATACGCCATCGGCAGCGTCGATGAACAGGGTGGCCTGCCCGACTACTGGCTCTCGTTGGAACAGGTGACCGCACGCAGGGAAGATGCAGCCTGCGTTCAGGACGTTGAAGCCAACCCGGATCTGGAGTATGTAATAGGCCACGCGCGCAGCATGGACAGCTCGATTACCGCGGTGTCCGGCATCGTCTCGGGTCAGGGATGGGCCATCACCAGTCAAAGCGACGCGGTCGATGCCGCCGTCACATGGGTCAAGTACATGATCATGCCGGAACAGGTCGGGACACGCGCCAATCTGGCAGGCACGACGCCCGTCGGCAACAAGTCCAAGGAAGTCTGGAATCCTGCCCCCTGCACGGCCGAGTACGTAAACCGTTTCGGACCGCTCCTGTTTGCCGGTGTCGACACCAATACCCTCTGGCAGGAGAGTAAAGTGGTTGCCGGCCCGCAATTCCAGGCGGCCGTGCTTGGTCAGGCCACAGTCGAAGAAGCGTTGGAGACGATCAAGACAGAAATCGATGCGCTTCTGCTGGAACAGTATGGATAATGGAGCCAACTCCTTTGCAGTAGGCCCAACAAAGATCGCAGAGTTGCGGAGAAGCAGGACGAACTCCCTTCCCGGCAACTCTGCGATTTTTTGTTCGGAATGGAGAAACAGATCATGGCCGTTGCCGGTTCATCCCAGCGCGCTTCCTCCCAATTTCTGAAACGATTGCGGAGTTCCCTGCCCTGGTACCCCTTTATCATCATCAACGCCTTGGTCTTTGTGTTATTCAATCTGGTCCCCTGGTTTTCAATGTTCCGTTACAGCGTCCTGAAGACCGACCTGCTCTCGACGCGCGAATTTGTTGGGCTGGATCACTTTGTGCGTATGTTGACCGATGCCAAGCTCCACAAAGCCATGCTCAACACAGCCTGGTTTACGCTCATGTATATCCCGCTCCTGGTGGTGGCATCACTCGGCGTCGCTATACTGGTGAACCGGCCGCTGCGGGGCATGAAAGCCTTTCGCGCGATCTACTTTCTTCCCAATATTACGTCGGTGGCGGTCCTTGCCCTGATTTTTCGCCGCTTCCTTTCACCCCGCCCGGATGGCCCCCTTAACTTCCTGATCGGGCTGGTCGGCATCCCGCCCCAGAAATGGTTGATCGATGTGTACCAGGCCATGCCCAGCATTGTCGGCATCAGTCTGTGGGAGGCGTTCGGTTATTTTATGGTCATCTGGCTGGCCGGGCTGCAGGCCATCCCCAATGAGCTCTACGATGCCGCCAAAGTGGATGGCGCGGACGGATGGCGTCTTCACCGCTACGTCACCATTCCGCTGCTGCGCCCGACCGCCGCCTTTATCATCGTTATCGCCACCATCGGCGCACTGCAGGTCTTCGGTTCAATCTTCATTCTGACCGGCGGCGGACCTGTAAACGCGACAACGACCGTTGTCTACCAGATCTACAACGAAGCCTTCAACTTTGGCCGCTTTGGTTACGCGTCCGCGCTGTCGATTCTCTTCTTCCTCATTATTCTGATCATTGCACTGATCCAGTCCCGCTATCTGCGTTTTGGAGACGACGTTTATTAGCTGAACTGTAAGGAAAACTGCCGGTCACTGGGGGACACCCCTTGTCGGAAGGGACCGGCGCCTGACTCTTTATCTCGGAATGATCGCTTTGGAGCTCTCCAGATGTCTGTTTCCGAAACCAGCAGCGCATCAGTCGAAAAGCCCAACCTGATTCGAGAGACGATCATCTACATACTGATGGCGGCGGTGGCGATCACAACCGTTGGACCGTTTCTGATCATGCTGTCGGTATCTCTCACGCAAAACATCCGCTTTATCACCTTCCCAATCGAACTGATTCCAACGCCGATGACGTTGGAGAATTTCCAGACACTCTTTGCCAGGACTGACGCGTTGCGCTGGCTCTTCAACAGTGTCTATGTCGCGGTCATATCAACGCTGGGCGGAGTGATCACCTCAAGCATGGCCGGATATGCCTTCGCCAGGGGCAATTTCTGGGGCAAAAACGTTATCTTCATGCTTTTCCTGGGCATTCTAATCATGCCCGATACAGCCCTGATCGTGCCCCAATTTGTCGTTCTCTCACGACTAGGGCTGGTGAACACCTATACGGCTCTGATCGGACCCTGGTTTGCCTCCATTTTCGGTACCTTCCTGCTGCGCCAGGCTTACCTGAGCATCCCCCGCGACTATGACGATGCCGCAACCATCGACGGCGCCAATCTATGGCAGAACTGGTGGCATGTGCTGATGCCGCAGGTCGTGCCCACCATGGCGACGCTGGCTGTTCTCCGCTTTATGGGCAATTGGAACTCCTTTTTCTATCCCATGATCGTTACATCCAAATCGGATATGCGCACCCTGACCGTCGGTTTGGGCACTGTGGCGCGCTCCGGCGGCGACGCAGGACTGGATATGGCCGGCGCGGTGCTCGGCTTTCTCCCGACCCTGATCGTCTTTGTCCTCATGCAGCGCTATATTATCCGCGGCATCTCACTCAGTGGCGTGAAAGGTTAAGACATCCGAATGGCGCAACAACGCAAAATCCTCTATCTGCCCCCGGTTGGTCTCTCTGAAGACATCCTCTCCCCGGAGGCCGTCTCCATACTGGAAAGCCTGGGTACCGTGATCTGGAACAAGCTGGACCGCAACTACACCAGCGATGAGCTGCTCGAAATGATCCCCGGCGCGTCAGTCGTGGTCACCTCCTGGGGGTCGCCCCTCATCACCGAAGAACACGTAGCCGCAGCCGAAGACCTGCAGATCGTCGGCCATGCCGCCGGCTCGGTCAAGACCCGCCTGGCAACGACTGGCCACGAACGCGGCATCGTGCTCCTCAGCGCCGCCGACGTAATCGCCGAATCCGTCGCCGAGTACACCCTCTGGGCCATGCTGAGCGGCCAGCGCAATCTCTGGCCTTACGAACAAAGCATGAAGGTCGAACGCGGCTGGAAACCCGCCCCCAACTGGCCCGGTCACTCCCTCTACGCCAAGAAAGTGGGGCTCGTAAGCGCCAGCATGGTCGGCCGCCGCGTCATCGGCCTGCTCAAGCCCTTCAACTGCGACGTGTCGGTCTACGACCCTTATCTCAGCCAGGAAGACGCCTGCCTGCTCGACGTACGCAGCGTCTCCCTGGAAGAGATCTTCGCCGACGCCGATATCATCTCGGTGCATGCTCCAATCACCCCCGAAACCAGGAAGATGATCACCGGCGCCCATTTCCAGTCGATTCCCGATGGCGCACTCTTCGTACACACCGCTCGCTCCTGGGTTCTGGATCAGGAAGCCCTGGTTGCTGAGCTGCAGAAGAACCGCTTCAACGCCTACATCGATGTCTTCGAGCCGGAACCCTTGTCCCCCGACGATCCCATCCGCGATCTCGACAATGTCTTCCTGTCCCCCCATGTGTCAGGCCACACAGTCGAGAACCGCATGCGCCTTGTCGAAGAGATCGTCCGCGACATCCAGCGTTTCTACAACGACGAACCGCTGCAGCTGGTTGTACCGTATGATAAGCTGAAGATCATGGCCTGAAGTTGAAACGCACTGGCCGGTCACTGGAAATCGGCCACTTGGAAGTGGGGATATTGATGTTGCCCAAACATGCCCGGGCTGTGATCATTGGCACAGGAATCGCCGGCTGTAGCGTCGCCTATCACCTGACCAAACTCGAATGGCACGAGATCGTCGTCGTCGATCAAGGCCCTCTGTTCGAGACAGGCGGCTCCACATCGCACGCGCCGGGTCTCGTCTTCCAGATCAACGCCTCCAAAACCATGACCGAGTTCGCACGCCACAGCGTCGATCTCTGGACCCAAATGGAGCTCGATGGTGAACCGTGCACCCGGCAGGTCGGCAGCATGGAAGTCGCCTGGACGTCCGAGCGCCTCACTGACCTCAAACGCAAGCACGGCTACGGCCTCGCCTGGGGCGTAGATTGTCATCTTCTCAGCACAGAAGAGGCGCGCGCCCGCTTCCCACTCCTCTCAGACCGCATCCTCGGCGCGCTCTATGTCCCTTCCGACATCCAGACGAAGGCGACCCGGTCGGCTGAGGCGATGGCGCGCGCGGCCGAAGGAGCCGGCGCCCAATTCTTCGGCGACGTAAAAGTTACCGGTTTCGCTACCGCCGGCGGGCGCGTCACCGCCGTGCAGACTACCCACGGCGAGATCAAAACAGACCTCGTCGTCGCCGCCACCGGCATCTGGGCGCCCAAGGTCGGCGGCATGGCAAACGTGCCCATCCCGCTGTCGCCGATGCAACACCTCTACGCCGTGACCGCGCCCCTGCCCGAATTTGCCGGCGCCACCGAGGAGATTTCCCTCCCCTTCCTGCGAAACCAGGACAAGGCGATGTATTTCCGGCAGGAAGGCGAAAGCATTGGCATCGGCTCCTATCTGCACGAACCGCTCCTGGTGGACGCCAACGACCTCCCCGACCGCGCCATGGACGGGGTTCCTCCTGCAGAAATGCCTTTCCCCCCGGCCCACTTCGAGGCCGCGCTGACCGCAACCGGTGAACTGATGCCCAGCCTCAAAGATGTGGAGTTGACGCGCAGACTCAACGGCATCTTCTCATTCACCAACGACGGCTTCCCCGTGCTGGGCGAATCGCCGCAGCTGCCCGGCTTCTGGTCGGCGCAGGCGGTCTGGATTACACACGCCGGCGGGGTGGGCAAGGCCGTCGCAGAATGGATCGTGAACGGAGAGCCAGGCACCGACCTGCACGAGTGCGACATAAGACGCTTCCACCCCCACGCCCTCAGCCGCCCCTACGTCCGCGCCCGCGCCGCCCAGCAGTACCGTGAAGTCTACGACATCATCCACCCTCGCCAGCAGATGACCCACCCACGCAATCTGCGCCTGACGCCATTTTATGCGCGCCAGCAGCAGCAGGACGCCATATTCTTCGAGAACGCTGGCTGGGAACGCCCCCAATGGTATGATGCCAACTTGGCCCTGCTCGAAGCACTCAATGTAAACGGCACAGATCGCAACAGCTGGGCCGCGCAGGAATGGTCCCCGGCGGTCGCGGCTGAACACGCAGCTACGCGGGAACGGGTGGCTCTCTTCGATCTGACGCCCTTCGCCATATTCGAGATTACCGGCCCCGGCGCGCTCGCCGCCCTGCAGCGCCTGGCCGCCAACCAGATGGACAGAGCCGTCGGTGCCATCACCTACACCGCCATGCTGACCCCGCGCGGCGGCATCAAGTGCGACCTGACCGTCACACGCCTGGGCGAAGAGCGCTTCATGATCGTGACCGGCGGCGCCATGGGTCTCCACGATCTGGCCTGGATGGAGTCACATCTGCCCGGCGACGGCTCGGCCAGCCTGACCGACATATCGCCAACCCAGTGCTGTATCGGCCTCTGGGGCCCGCACGCCCGCGACCTGCTCAGCCGCGTCTGCGAAGACGACATCAGCGACGAGGCCTTTCCCTACCTGACCGCCAAGCAGATAACGATCGCCGAGGTCCCCGTGCTGGCCTTACGCATCTCCTACGTCGGAGAACTCGGCTGGGAGCTCTACGCGCCGTTCGAGCAGGGTCTGCGCCTCTGGGACATCCTCTGGGAGGCGGGCGGTCCTCTCGGCCTGATCGCGGCCGGCGGCGGCGCCTTCGACTCGCTCCGGCTCGAAAAGGGCTACCGGCTCTGGGGCCAGGACATCCATACCGAGTACAATCCTTACGAAGCCGGCATCGGTTTTGCCGTAGACATGGACAAAGGCGACTTTATCGGCCGCGATGCACTGACAGAGTTTCGCGTACAGGGCAACACGCGCCAGCTCTGCTGCATGACGCTGGATGACCCCGACGCCGTCGTCATGGGAAAGGAGCCGATTATGGACGCAGACAGCGTCCTGGGCTACGTAACCAGCGCCAACTACGGCCACACAATCGGCCGCGGCATCGTCTATGGATACCTGCCCACCGACTACGCCGAGGTGGGGACCGGCGTCGACATCCTCTACTTCGGCGAACGCCTCCTCGCGACGGTCGCAAGAGAGCCCCTTTACGACCCGCGCGGCACAAAAATGAAAGCCTGATACGCGGCATCCCGCCGATCACTACCTACTGACCACACTGTCCACTAGCCACTGGAGTATTCCCATATGCAACAGACACTACTCATCGACGGCCTCAAGAACCGCCGCCTGCCCATAAACCTGCGCCAGAGCGGAAACAGCGACGCCCGCATGCTCATCTCGACCCGCATCAGGAAGTCGCCCTGGTGGCACCTGTCCAAGGCGGCCGGCTGCTGGGCCTACACCACCTACAACCACCAGTACCACCCCCGCGCCTACATCAAGCCCGAAGACGGCGGCATGCTCGCCGAGTACAAATTTCTGACCGAGCACGTCAGCATGTGGGACGTGGCTGTTGAACGCCAGATCCAGGTCAAGGGCCCCGAAGCCGCGGCGTTCGTCGACTACCTCATCACTCGCGACGTGCACACCCTGATGCCCAACATGCGCGCACGCTACGTCATTCTCTGCAACCAGTACGGCGGCATCATCAATGACCCCGTGCTCCTGCGCGTAGCCGACGACGAGTTCTGGTTCAGCATCTCCGACTCCGACGTTCTGCTCTGGGCCCAGGGCGTCAACTCCACCGGCCGCTTCAACGTTGACATCCACGAGCTCGACGTGTCCCCTGTCCAGATCCAGGGCCCCAAGTCTGCTCCGCTGATGGAGAAGATGTTCGGCTCCCACATCCGCGAGATCCCCTACTACGGCCTCATCCACGAAACCCTCAACGGTCACCCGGTAACCATCTCGCGCACCGGCTTCTCAGCTGAGGTCGGCTTCGAGATCTACCTGCACAACGCCATGCTCCACGCCGACGACGTCTGGCCCTACATCCTTGAGCAGGGCGAGGAGTTCAATCTCGGCGTCATCGCGCCCAGCCACATTCGCCGCATCGAGGCCGGCATCCTCTCCTACGGCCAGGACATGGACATCGAAAACAACCCCTACGAAGTGCGGCTTGGCTGGCAGGTAGACCTGGACAAAGGCGACTTCATCGGCAAAGAGGCGCTTACGAGGATCAAGCAGGAGGGGGTAAATCAGCGGCTGGTCGGCCTCCGCGTCGGAGGCGAGCCGATCGTCTGGTACAACGAGGACTTCTATCTGGTCAAAGACAGCGACTCCGGCGTCAACGTCGGCTACGTCACCAGCGCCTTCTGGTCGCCGGCCCAGGGCTCCAACATCGCCTTGGCCGTCATGCCCCGCTCCCACTGGAAGCGCGGCACCCAGGTCAAAGTCCAACTCCCCGCCGACGGCATCGTTGACGCCGAAGTCGTGCGCGTCCCCTTCGTCGACCCGACCAAGGATCTGCCCAAGACGGAGTTGCAATAACTACAACGGCCGGTGAACGGTGAGCGGCAATGGATTCTGCTGCTGCTATTTCGGCGGAGAAGCAAAACTACGGCGCGACAATATGGGAGGCCGAGCCCGTCAAAGTCGTTACGGGTGCATCCCAAAACTGGGACGTACCCCTCGTTAATGATCACTTGAACAACTGTCACAGTCGTTATATACTTAACCGACAACATTCAGAGGAGAAAGATCCCCCCAATGACTGAACAGAGTGAAGATCGCCTGGACCGCATCGAGCGCATTTTAGAACAGAGTGCCAAAGAGCACGCAGAGCATTTCGCCGACATCGACAAGATGTTCGCCAACGCCGTCGAACAGTTCAACCGCAACGAAGAACGATTCGCCGCACTGGGAGAGAGACTCGACCAACTGTCCCGTGATATCGGCTTTCTGTACGCCGTCGTGAATGGACATGTCTCACAGCCCGCGCCGCCGGCCCATAAGGACTAACACGAGGAATCAGGAATCGGAAAAAAGCGGCAGGCCAGCCTCCTCGGCATCTGAGCCCCCTCAAGCGGCAGTTACATCCGGAACGCTTGGTCGTTTCCCTTGCCATGCTTCGTAGCGAAGAAGGGTTGATTCATAGCTTGCCCAACCCAAACGCCTCCTCCAAATCCACCGTCGCGCCGCTCGCAATCGCCCGCTTGATCCCCGCCTCAAACTGAAGCTCCTGCAAACCGGCCACGCCGGGTATCGGCGGCGACGCCCCATCCCGCACGCTGTCCAGATAGGCGTTGATCGCCTTGCCGAACGAGGCCCGGTACTGGTCCCAGCGCGAGATATCGAATGTCAGACTGTGCCGTTCATGACGGCCCGTGCGGTAGTTGATCACCTCCATCTCACCGTCCAGGTCCCGCATACTCAGCCGCCCGTGCTCATACGCGAAGGTCAACTCGTAGAGCGGCAGCTTGGGATCGATGGCGGACGTGCCGATCAGCGTGCCGGTGGCGCCGTTTACCAGGCGCGCAGTCACTGTCACGTTGCGCGCTTCGTCGGCGCCCGCGCCTGGCGAGGACGCCTGCGCGCTGATACTGGCTGCCGGCCCCATGAAGTACAGCAACAGGTCGATGCAGTGGCTCCAGCAGTTGTAGTGCACCATGCCCGTGAAATGCACCGGCTGCCCAAATGCATCCCGTTCCACAATCTCCCGCGCCAGCCGCGTCTGGTCGAAGAAGCGGTAGTTGAAGACCATCGCTGTCTCCACCCCTGCGCTGTGCGCCGCCTGCATCATCGTACGCGCGTCGAAGAAGTCCTCCTCGACCACGTTCGCCTGCCCGTGCCGCGCCGCCAGCGGCTTCTCAAAGAAGAGCCGTTGCGGCCCGTAGGTCAGCAGCGCATTCGCCGCGTCCAGGCGGTCTGTCTCCTTGGTGAAAACCAGGCAAGTGTCCGGCTCGTCCGCCATCAGGTCGGCCGCATCAGCCGCCACGCGCCCGCCGAACTGTTCCGCCACCGCTTCTGCCTTGCTGCGCGTGCGGTTCAAATAGCTGAGCTGGATATCCTCTCGCTCCACGATGTAGGGCAGATAGTTCCTCTCGGCCACGCCGCCGGTTCCCACAACAGCAATCTTCATCGTCATTCTAGTTCCCCTCAGGTCTGATTGTTCGTTTACAATCTATTCTTCGACCAGGCGAAAACTGTAAGAGCCGGAGCCCACCTGGAAGGTTATGGCGTCCCCCTCCTCTTCCCCTGACTCTATCCCCGCAATGCCCGGTCTGTACACGCCCTCTTGCCAAACTGTCTCTCCACCCTCTTGAATAGCCACCGAACCCAACCCCAACTTGGGCACGCTGACCCCGGCTGTCGTATTGACAGGCACGGTCACCTGCAGAGTGAACGTCCTTTCTTCTCGCTGCCAAGCCGACGCCACCGTGCCGGACTGCGTCTCGACCTTGGCGTCCACACCGGTCACCCCGCCGACCACACTGGGACTGATCGCAATCGTCCGGTAGCCAGGACTCGTCGGGCTGATCCCAGCCAGCGTACGGTAAAAAAAGACCTCCGTGCTGCAGAACATCTTCATGTTCAGGCTCAACTCCTCCTCCGGGTCGCCGTTCCAGGACTCCCACACCGTCGTCGCTCCCTTGGCGATCTGCTCTCCCCAGCTTGGAAAAGTCGTCTGCGACATCAACTCGGCCACAACCTCCGCCTGCCCGTAGCGCGGCAGCGCATTCTCCAGCGCCGCCGTGCCGATGATCCCCGTCGTCAGATGCCCGCCCTGGCGCACGCGAATCTCCTCGACCAGGTTGGCGACAACCGCCTCTACCCTCTCCTCCGGCACCAAATCAAGGTGCAGCGCTACCGCGTTCGCCGTCTGGCTCCCGCCCCCGTACTGGTTGGCCTCTTCGTCCAGAAACTCGCGGTTGAACGCCTCCCTGATCTCCCCGGCCAGCGCACCGTACCGCCGCGCCTCCTCCTCCTCGCCCAGTACCCGCGCCGCCTGCGCCAGAATCCACACACAGTGCTGGTAATAGGCCGTCGACATGAGCGGCATCGGCGTATGCAGCGGCTTGAAGCTGGAAGTTCCGTCCGCCTGCGGCTCCATGTGGTCGCCCAGCCCGTGGCGCATGATATGCCCTTCCGCCAGCGCGCCGTAAAACGCCATCATCCGCTTCAACGGACCGTAATGCCTGGCCAGAACGCGTACGTCACCGTAATGCCGGTAGACCTGCCACACAAAGATCGGATAAGTGCTCGCCCAGTCCATCCAGCGCAGATACGCGTCCATCGTCGCGCGCCAGTGCAGTGGAGCCACCACCGGGACATCGCCGTCCTCTTTCTGCGCATCGGCGATATCCTCCAGCCACTTCGCCCAGAAACTGGCGCTCTCAAAGTTGTAAAGATAGTCCTCAGCGATAAACCCCGGATCGCCCAGCCACGCCACCCGTTCGGAGCGGTCGGCCGCGTCCTGCGAAATGCTCTGAAAACTGCCCCGCAGCGTCCAGTGCACATTGCTGTGTATTTGGTTATAAAGCTCGTCTGAACAGCGAAAACGGCTCCCGGTCCCCACCGCCGTGTGCACAACCCGCCCCTCCACACTATCCAGCGCGGGCGCGCCCGGATAGCCGGTCACCTCCACATAACGGAAACTGTGCAGCGTGAAACGCGGCTCCCATATCTCGACACCATTTCCTCTGAGCGTATAACTGTCCGTCTGCCGCGCGCTATGATGTACGCCCCCATCGCGGCCGGTCCCCTGCCTGTACTCCTTCTCCGAATCCGGAGCATTGCACAGATTGCTGCGTGCGTCCAGCGTCCCGTCCGCGTACAAACAGGTCCCGTGCCGCAGCGTGACCGTCGCGCCCGCCGCCCCCCGCACCCGCAGCCGGCACCATCCCGTTATCACCTGCCCTAGGTCGAAGATATACACGCCCTCGCGCGGGCTGTTCATCTCAACCGCCGGTAGCGTCTCGATCACGCGCGCTGGCGGCATACCCTGCGCTACCAACGCACCCCCGGGCGCGTCTACAGCCACAGCAGGCTGCCACGCCGCGTCATCGTAACCGGGGCAGTCCCAACCCGGCCTCTCCAGGCGCGCATCGTAACGCTCACCGTTGTTGAAATCGTTATACGTGATCGGGCCCGGCGCCGCCTTCCATTCGCCGTCGGAGACAATGCTGACCTGCCCGCCGTCCTCGTACTTAATTATTCCTTGCAGCAGCAGCCTCGGCCTGTCCCCGTAAGGCGTGCGGTGGCTGGGCGACGGTGGGATGTCATCCTCCGCGCTGTACCAGCCATGCCCCAGCATGACACCGAAGACGTTGGCGCCCGGCTGCAACAGCTCCGTGACATCGTGGCTCACATAGAGCACGCGCGATCCCAAAACAAACGGCTGGTCGTTGTTGTAATACGTGTTCCCGGGGTCCAGCACTTTCCGCCCAACCTTGGAGCCGTTCACATACAGTTCCCCATAACCCAGCCCCGACATGTGGACAGTCGCCCGCCGCACCGGCCTGTCCACCGTGAACGCCCGCCGCAACAAAGGAGCCGAGATCGTCCTGTCCGCAACGCCGATCCAATGGCCCTGCCAGTCGCTGGCCTCCAGCAACCCCATGCTGAACACCGCAGCCGCGCTGAATCTGCTGGCAACTCCCTCCCCGTCCCACACCCGCACCGCCCACCAGCAACGCTCATTGCTGACGAGGGCCGCGCCGCCATATTCCACGTGCGTCATCTCCGACGAGGCAACCCGGCCGCTGTCCCATCTGTCACCGACCCCGGCCAGCAGTTCAGCCTCGCTGCTGGCGACCAGAATCCGGTAGGCCGACTGCCTCTGACCGCGTTCCTGCGCGCGCAGCAGCCAGCTGAAGCGCGGCCGCCGCGTATCGACGCCCATCGGATCCACGGCGTATTCACACTGCAAATCGAAGGGGGTAATCATCTGGCTGCCGTGTCGGAATGACAGATGGAAGCAACTCTGTTCCGTATTGTACCAGAACGCATCGCATCAGCAGCAGTGGGCGCGCATTCCGAAAAGTGCCCCCGCCCTCCTGTATACGGAAGGGCGATTTCTGGCAGATTTCTTCGTCGGCTGTAAGGGCAAGTCAATGTGGCCTCAAATACAGAGTTTGCAGCGCCTCCGGTGTCTCTGCTATGATTCAGCTACCGGCCCGCAGCATGTTTCACGCGACGTTGACCCCCAAACATCGTCTGATCCATGCCGTGATTCGCAGATCTTCACCCAACGACCTGACCTGCAGTTACACTTTGTAGACAAGCGATCCCTCCCTACTCCCTTTCCAATCCAGGAGGAACACCATGACCCGAAAAGCACACGCTTCCCAGTCGCGCCCCGTCTCCCGTCGTGCCTTCCTCAAGACAGCCGGCGCCGGCGCCGCGTTCGCCGCGCTTAGCGCCTGCGCCGCACCCGTAGCCGCCCCCGCGGAAGGGACCAGCGACGAAGATGCCATGGCCGAACCGCAGGAGTTGAACATCGTCTATTGGGCCGACAGCAATGACTTCTTCCAGGGTGTGATCGACCAGTATCAGGAAGAGACCAGCAACATCGTCAACTATGAAGTCGCGCCGGCTGTTTACATCGAATGGCAGCAGATGATGACGACACGGCTGGCATCGGGCGATACCGGCACCGACGCCTTCCACTCCGACGACTTCCAGGCCGCCATCTACGGCGCCGCCGGCTGGCTCTCCCCGCTCGAGCCCGTCGTCGAACTCTATGACATCGACCTCGATGACTGGCCCCAGACGTTGATCCACGATGTTTCCTCCTGGGACGGCGTGCTCTACCGCATTCCTTGGGGCAACGACACCGAGATCTTCTTCTATCGCACCGACTATTTCGAGGAAGCCGGCGTCTCTCCGCCCACCGACTGGAACGAACTGGTCGAAGTCGGCACTGCTCTCACAGATGAGGACGCAGGCGTCTACGGTATCGCCCTTTCCGCCACGATCGGCGGCCAGCTGGGCAACGAAATCCAGCATTGGACCAATCAGGGCGGCGGCGCCATCAACAACCTCGACAACGACGGCGCCCGCGAAGCACTCGCCTTCTATAAGGCGCTCTACGCAGAACACAACATCGCCCCTGATTCTGCCCCGCAGGAGGACTATAGCTCCGTCTTCCAGGGCTGGCTCTCCGATAAGTACGCCATGTGGTGGTGCTGGGACGGCTTCTTCGGCGCCATGCGCACCAACGAGGAGTTCTGGGCTGATCAGGTTTCCGCATTCCTGCCGCCGATGGGGCCGGACAACGCCGAGACGATCACCGGCTGCTGGGGCTGGTCCGCCGTTGCCAGCTCGCCTAACCAGGACCTGGCCGCCGAGTGGGTCGGCTTTACCGCACGCTCCGATGTCATGAAGCAGCAGATCTATCGCGGCCGCGTTCCCGCCCGTGTCTCCCTCTGGGCCGACCCCGAAGTCCAGGATCTCGCACCCTCTTCGCCCTTCCTCTTGGATCTGGCAGAGGCCGGCGGCCTTGTCAAGGCCCGCCCGGTTACCCCCAGCATCCAGGAAATCTACGACGCCGCCGAACAGAACGTTCACGCCTATCTGACCGATCAGGTCAGCCTCGATGAAGCAGTCACGGCCGCCATGGACAAGATCAACCCAATCCTCGAACGCGATCTGGGCTGATACCCGTAATGAACTGCCGGTGGCCAGCATCAACACTGGTCACCGGCAACTGACCACCGGCAACTGACCACTGACAACTGGTGTTCCACCTTTGTTCGGTCAACAGAACCTCAGCACACGTCGCATACTTCTGGCTTGGCTGCTGGTCACCCCAGTGGTTCTGTGGCGGCTCCTCACATCCGTCTATCCCTTCCTGCGCACCTTCTACATCAGCTTCTTCGACAACAGCCCCGTGCGCCGCACCTTCGACTTCGTCGGCCTGGACAACTACATGGCGCTGACTCGCGACGCCAACGTCGACGCCACCCTCACCTTCACCCTCTTCTTTACCGTTACCTCCGTCGCCCTGCAGGTCGTGCTCGGGCTGGCCATCGCCGAACTGCTCAACCAGCGCTTCAAAATGCGCAACTTTGCGCGCGCCGTTAATCTGCTGCCTTGGGCCATGGCCCCGATCGTGATCGCCACCGCCGCCCGCTGGATCTTCCACCAGGATTACGGCCTCATCAACGACATCATCTGGCGGATCAGCGGCGAACGCCCGCTCTGGCTCGTCAACTTCACCACCGCCCGCTTCGCCGTAACCATCACCGACGTCTGGAAAAACACCGCCTTCCTCGCCGTAATCTTCCTCAGCGGCCTCCAGGGCATCCCTCTTGAACTTTACGAGGCCGCCAAGATCGACGGTGCCGACGGCGCGCGCTCCTACTGGTACATCACCCTGCCGCTGCTGATGCCGCTCATCATCTCGATGATCATCTTCACCGCCATCTTCCGCGTTCTCACCTTTGAAATCGTCTACGCGCTCACCAATGGCGGCCCCGGCACCGCGACATCGCTGCTCTCATATCTCGTCTATCTTGAAGGCTTCCGCGTTCTCAATTTCGGCTACGCGTCCGCCATCGCCATGCTGCTCTTTTTCATCGTCCTGATCGTTGGTGTCCTCGGCTACGGCTTCCTCCGCCGCGCCTGGGAACGGCTGTAACAATTCTGGTCACTGGCGTCCCATGAATATACAACTCATCTCTAAACGCAGGTTTCAGACTACGCTCTTCTATCTCGCAGTCATCCTTTTCCTAATCGTTGTCCTGCTGCCGATCTACTATATTTTCCTGACCGCGTTCGCCCCGAGCGGGAAACTGTTCACCGTACCGCTGACCTACGTTCCGCGCAGCCTGGCAACTGCACGCTTTCAGGACATTTTCGGCGCGCTGCCCATTGCCCGCTACATGCTCAACTCCACCCTGCTGGCCACCTTCTCCACCATCCTGGCACTCACCGTCAGCCTGCTGGCAGCCTACGCCATCGCCCGCCTCAATTTCCCAGGCGCAAACATGGTCATGATCGGGCTGCTCGCCTCCAGCATGTTGCCCGGCACCGCCACCGTCATCCCCCTATTCCAGATGTTCCAGACGCTCAAGCTGATGGATACGCTGCACGGCCTCCTCATTCTCTACGGCAGCGCGCTGCTGCCGATCACCACCTGGGTGCTGGTCTCATTTCTACGCCAGGTACCCGTCGAGATCGAGGATGCGGCCAAGGTCGACGGCGCCAGTTTCTTCCAACTCCTCTGGCGCATCGTCCTGCCCGTAATCCGCCCCGGCGTCGCCACCATGTTCCTCATCAACTTCATCATCGGCTGGAACGAATTCTTCACGCCGCTCATCTTTGCCCGCGGCGCCGGCGTCAAGGTCATCACCATGGCCCTCTCCGAAGCCCAGGTCATCGGCGCCCGCAGCGAATTCGACGTCTCGTGGGGCAACATGTCCGCCGTGGCTATCCTCACCACCATCCCGGTCTTCATCATTACCCTCATCTTCCAGCGCCAGATCGTCGAGGGCATCACCAGCGGCGTCTTCAAATAACGTCCTACAGGAGCGACAAGCTGATATGCCCACTCTAAAAGTCGGAATTATCGGGCTGGGCGGCATCGCCCGCTCCCACTGCGACGCCATCGCCACACTCGACAACGTTGAAGTCGTCGCGGTGGCTGACCTCTTCGAAGAGAAGCGCCGCCAGTACATGGACGAATACGGCATTCCCAGGGGCTACCCATCCCACACCGAGCTCCTGGAGGACGACGAAATCGACGCCGTCGCCGTCGTCCTCGGCCATCACCTCCACCACCGCCTCACCGTTGACGCCTGCAACGCCGGAAAACACGTCCTCGTCGAAAAGCCGATGGCGCTCAGCCTCGAGCAGTGCGACGACATGATCACGGCCGCCGCCAGCAACAACGTCAAGCTCATGGTCGGCCATACCCCGCACTTCTCCGGCCCCCTCCTCAAAATGAAAGAGATCCTCGATTCCGGCCGGCTGGGCCCGCTGATGACCATCGTCTGCTTCTCGTGCAAAAACTGGACCTACGCCAACCGCGCGCCCCAGTACCGCAGCCGTTTTCATGGCGGCGGCATGTGGCTCACCAACGGCGTCCACGTCGTTGACCGCCTCACCTGGCTCATGGCCTCCCAAGCCGCATCCGTATCCGCCAGCATCGGCACCCGCGCCCACTACCAGGCCGCCGACGATACCGCCACTGCCCTCATCCGCTACAAGAACGGCCTCGCCGGCGTCGCCGTCTCCATCGCCTACGCCGACGGGCCGCCCATCATGGATACCCAGGTCATCTGCACCAACGGCACCGTGCGCATCATCGGCGGCAGACAACCGGTCCTCCAGGTCGGGCAGGGGGATGAGTGGGAGGATATCCCCTTTGAAGTCCCGCCGGCCGTCATGCACTACGAGTGGAAATCGTTCGTCCAGTCGATCGAACAGGACATCGAGCCCCCCACCTCCGGCGAATGGAGCCGCCACATCATGGAGATCCTCTTCGCCGCCGAGACCTCGGCCATCAGCGGGCAGGACATTGTCCTGGAAAGCGGCCTCTCCTGGACCCACCAGCGCGCAGGCATTCCCGTCACCCGCGATCACGGCTGGATCTGAGGCGCACAGCCATACAGTTCGTTTTACTCAACAGACGCATCATGGCAAATTAAACCCGCAATCCCGGCCACGAATCGAACATGCCTTCCCGATACATCAATCGATCGTACCAACTGCTGCAACCCACAGGAGCGAATTAGACAGACATGGCGAAACTGAAAGTAGGAATCATCGGGCTGGGCGGCATCGCACGCGCCCACTGTAGTGCCATTGATACCCTCGATAACGTCGAGGTCGTCGCCGTCGCCGATCTGTTCGAGGAAAAGCGCCGCGAATACATGCAGAAATACGACATCCCCAAGGGCTACCCCTCCCACACCGAGCTTCTCAAAGACGACGAGGTCGAGGCCGTCGCCGTCGTGCTCGGCCATCAACTCCACCACCGCCTCACCGTCGACGCCTGCAACGCCGGCAAGCACGTCCTCGTCGAAAAGCCGATGGCGCTCAGCCTCGAGCAGTGCGACGACATGATCGAAGCCGCCGCCAGCAACAACGTCAAGCTCATGGTCGGCCAGACCCAGCACTACTACGGCACCAGCCTCAAGGCCAAGGAGATCCTCGACTCCGGCCAGCTGGGCCCGCTGATGACGGTCGTCTGCTACATGTCCAAGAACTGGAACTACGCCAGCCGCCCGCCCCAGTACCGCAGCCGCTTCCACGGCGGCGGCATGTGGCTGGCCAACGGCGTCCACGTCGTCGACCGCCTCACCTGGCTCATGGCCTCCCAGGCCGTCTCCGTCTCCGCCAGTATGGGCACCCGCGCCCACTACCAGGCCAGCGACGACACCGCTACTGCGCTCGTCCGCTACAAGAACGGTCTCGCCGGCGTCGCAGTCTCAGTCGGTTTCGCCGACGGCGCGCCCAACTTCGAGAGCCAGGTGATCTGCACCAACGGCACCCTCCGCTTCAGCCAGCACGGCGAAAAGTTCGTAAAGGTCGGCCAGGGAGACGAGTGGAAGGACATACCTTTCGACGATCCGCCCGTCGAGATGCACTACGAATGGAAGTCGTTCGTCGAGGCGATCGAACAGGACATCGAGCCGCCCTCCTCCGGCGAGTGGAGCCGCCACATCATGGAGATCCTCTTCGCCGCCGAGAGTTCGGCCATCAGCGGGCGCGAGGTCGTCCTCGAGAGCGGCCTCTCCTGGACCCACCAGCGCCACGGCGTGCCGGTCACCCGCCAGCACGGCTGGATCTGAGGTAAACAACCATGCGAACTGCGCTACTTTCCTACAGCCATCACGGCCGCGGCATGGCCGGCACGACGCGTGACCTCGGCCACGAGATCGTCGCCGTTATGGACGCCGTGCCAGGGCCGCGCCAGCAGTTGGCCGACGAATTCAACTGTCCCGCCTACAGCACCGCAGGCGAGTGCCTCGACGCCAGCCAGCCCGACGCCGTCCTCGTCGCCGGCAAGCACACCGAAATGCCCGGCCACGTCCGCGCCTGTGCCGAACGCGGTCTGCCCTTCCTTCTCGACAAGCCCTTCGCCGACTGCGCCGACCGTCTCCGGCCCGCCGCCGAACTTTGCACAGAGCGCAGCGTCTTCAGCGCCCTCACCCTGCCCAACCGCGGCACGGAGCTTGTAGACATCGTTCAAGGCATGATCGATGATGGCAGCTTCGGCGATCTCGTCCTCTACAACAGCCGCCTCAACAACGGGCCGCCCTCCCGCTACGACCCCACGCCCTCCGCCTGGCACAACGATGCCACTATCTCCGGCGGCGGCTGCTGGGCGACCGAGTCCGCCCACGGTATCGACACCTTCCTGCAGTTCGTCGGCGACCGCCCCGTCACCGCCGTCGGCGGCGTCATTTCCAACTCGATGTACGCACGCGAAGTAGAGGATGTGGCGGTGGGGGTTTTGCGCACCGACGACGGCGTAACCGGCATCGTCGAATCAGGTTACAGCTACCCGTCAGGCGCCCGCGCGGGCGACCACAGCTTCCGTTTCATCGGCACCAAAGCGACGGTCCTGCAACGCTATGACCAGCAGGGAAACAGGGTGACAGAGGTCCACACAACCGAGGGTGTAACTTTTCACGAGGAATCGCCGCATACCCGCGGCATGAAGGAGATCATGCGCAGGGCGCTGGCAGCCATCGAGGAGGGACACAGCAGCTTCTCTCCTGATGTCGAGCATGCCGTGCGCATCCTCGAACTCCAGGACGCGGTCTACGCCCTCGCCCGCGCTAATTCGATGACGAACGGCCCGCATCCCCTCGGCGCGCCCGGGGCGGTGTAGCTCAGTTGGGCAGCGGTTGGAGAGGGGATCTGAATGCTACCCGCGTTTTGGCTAATTGTTCAGTTGCACTCACGCTCAATGTTCGATAGGTTTCGGAGGAGCAGAGAATCTGATCGGTGGTCCGAATACGGGTCTAAGTCTTATTGCTTCGTAACCGGGGCGATAGAAGACGTGTCGGATTCGGTGAGCGGCCGTGAAAAAGACATTTGGTTACTCTCGGTGCCTTGATAGCGAGACTTAGGAAGCTTTTCAATCTTGCCCGCGTCCAGCATTCGTTTAAGCCACTGTGCGGTTTGCCCTCGATGCCCTTTAGTCGTTTTCAAGTAGGTGGCAATCTCTTCCAGTTTCAGGGGGCCAAGTTCATCCAATAACTGCAGTATTATCTCCTCTACGTGCGCGAAGAGCTGGTCTCCCCATGACTGTTCCTGTCTTGGTGCCAGCCGGGATTCTTCTTGGCTGACCGGTAGTGGTGTGGGCGGACCGTACGATTCGGGAGATGTAGCCGATTCCCCTATCGTCAACGTGTTCGGTTGTTCCGGCGATTTAATAGATGCTTCTGTATAAGCAGAGTCAACGACTATCCCGGAACTGTCGATTGCCGGGGTAGTCTGCTGACTGAAAAGGGGAAGGTCAGGGTTCTTGTCGCGCTTCCTGATGTCATGTATAAATCTGCGCAAGTCCTCTATGTCGTCGAATTCCGGCCAACTGTGTGCCCCCAGCCTTCGCAACGCTGCCAGGCCGCGCGAATCAGGGCCTGATGTTCGCGTATAAACGGGAACCACTTTCAACTTCTGAATCTGTTCCACAGCGCCCTGCCACGTGCCACCCTTTTCCACGTCGGATTCAACCACCAAGGCGATATCGGACAAGGCATAAATCAGTTTGTTTCGGTCCATTGCCCGCCAGACTTCAAAGCGCACAGCGGGATCAAAGGGCGAACACAACAACAGCCTCCCTTGCAATAGGTCACTGCGGTTGCGCATCACGGCGGTTTCCAGATTATTGGCTATTACACCGATGACACGCCCCCCCGCAGCGGTCGCTCCTTGCATCGCTGCCTGATCAATTCCTTTAGCGCCCCCTGAAACAATCGTGCAATCGGCGCTTGCTGCTATTTCGCCCACGTTGCGTGTATATTCGAGTAGATCGGCATCCACATGGCGGGAGCCGACTACCGCTAGACCGCCCTTCTGCAACAGAGCGATGTCCCCACAAACATAAAGCAATGCAGGTGCTAGGTATTGTAATGTTTTCTTTAGGCGCTGGGGGTACATGTCGTCTGCACGGCTGATGACCTGAATAGAGCGCTGCTGCCAGTGTTCTAGTGCCAGTCCCAACTGCATTCCCCGTCCCAGCAACCGACTGAGACGTTCTTGGTCGAACTGATGTTTCTCCAACGTATTCAGAATGTCCGAAATTTTCTCCCTGTCTATCAGATCGGCGGGTTGACTGTCTATCTGTTGTAAGGTCTTAACCAAGTTAGTGTATTCGCGATGGGTAAGAAGAAGCTTCCGTTCGGTTGATCCGCCTGCTATAAGTGGCGAAACCAGCATCAGGATGGCCTGCGTATTCGCAGAGAGGTTCGTCATATCGTACTCAACCCTTTGCATCGGCTAAAGCCAGCGGCCACACCTCACCACTGCCTGCTTTGCGCAGTAGCGAAGCAGCCATTGTGAACGTCCAGCCTGAATCCACTATATCATCCACCAACAGCACTGGCCCGCGATGTATATTCTGAATATCGGTTTGCATGGACCCGATTAGGTTTCGACACTGGTGCGCGGAATTGGCCATCTCCTTTTGCGGAGGATGATCCCGCACCTTGATTAGGGAAGAGCGGAACGGCAACTGCAATGCCAAGGCCAAACGACGGGCAAAATCCGGCACAAGATTGGGGCTCCTCCGCGAGGGAATACATGTGACCCATTGGGGAAATGGATGAGGCCCCCATTTACGGACAAGGTCGGCGCAGGCCTGAACCAAATCATCGGAGAATTGGCCGATTGTGTACTTCCCGTGGCTGACTTCAGTTCCCCAGCCTCCATCGTTCCAGTCGCACAGACTCTTGCCGGGACTAGCTTGCAGTTCCTGGGGGATACTTCCATTGTATTCAGGTGTACCCATTGCGGTAGGCCACCTCTTACGGGGGGAAATCGTACCCATGTTGTTGCGTAAAAACCGTTCGGCTGCTTGTATCAACTGAGGATTTGTGCTCGCCGGGAGTTGAGGCAAACGGGATGATCCGACATCGCCCGGATCGCCATCTAAGGCTGTGATCAAAAACCTCATATGTCCACGGGGCAACGACACGTATTCTTGTATCTGTTCTTGTTCTTCTTTGCGCAAATCCGTCAGCCGTCTGATCCGCTCCCAAAACGAAACCGACAGTTGTGTAGGAGTTAACTGCCATTTGCTTCCTTGTTGCACAAGGGGTGCAGGTGACTCCAGTGCCAAGATTTTGGTAGCCTGCGTCAAGCGTGTAGGCTTGATATTGACCTCGTTCTGCAACTCGTAAGTGGAAAGCCCATCGGGCGCTCGTTCTAGAGCTTCTATGATCTTCTCCACTTCCTTATGTGTGGGAAAACTGTTCCTTATAAAGTAATCAAGGATATCTGTTTCTTCTCTACCACTAAGCAGAATGCCGTAAGCGTCGTTGCCGTCGCGTCCGGCACGCCCCACTTGCTGGTAATAGGACACGACAGAACCGGGCGCCTGGTAGTGAACGACAAAGCCCAAGTCCGGTTTATCAAACCCCATTCCTAATGCTACCGTCGCTATAAGGGCTTTTACGCGGTTTTTCAGAAGTAAGTTTTCTAAACGTTCACGTTCCTCATTTTCCATCTGTCCGGTGTAGACTTCCACGTCTAACGCGCGACGTTTTAACCATGTTGTCAAACGTTCGGCATCACGCACTGTCAAGACATAGACGATGCCGCTTCCTCTCATTCTAGGTAACCATTCTGCCAGCCAGGCCATGCGTTGGAATTGATCGGGTATCTTTATCGTCTGCAACGTGAGGCTGGAACGGTTTAAGTTTCCTTGCATTACATGCAAATTGGGACCCAGGATCGCCCGAAGATCGCTCATCACGCGTCGGTTAGCAGTGGCAGTGGTGGCCAACAGCCTTAGATTGGCCGGAAACAATTGCACAAGGCGCTCAATTCGCCGGTAATCAGGCCGAAAATCGTGCCCCCAGTCTGATATGCAATGCGCCTCGTCCACAACCAGGAACACGATGTCTTGTGCGACAACGCCCAGTACTTGCTCGCGAAACTTCAGATTAGCCAAGCGTTCAGGGGATATCAGCAATATGTCCACTTCATCCTGATGGACCTTGCCAATGATGTCTTCCCAATCCTGCGTGTTGCTCGAATTTATGGTCTCCGCCCGCACCCCCATGCGACGGGCTGCTGCAATCTGGTTGCGCATCAGGGAAAGCAGAGGCGAAATCAACAGTGCTGGCCCGGCGCCTTGTTCCCGCAGCAATTTCGCAGCGATGAAATACACGTTGCTCTTGCCCCAGCCTGTCTTTTGCACGACAAGCAGTGAGCCATTACCTTCTACAACGTGTTGAATTGCCCTGTCTTGGTTTTCGTGGAAGTCTGCGTGAGGGAGACCAGTGCCTTCTCGTAGCAACTCCAGAGCACGATTCCGATCAAACTTCATCCAATTCCTTTCCCTAAGTTCACACCCGCCCCGCAAACGAACGCCCGCGGACCTGCTTAAACGGCGGCATCTTCGGCGCGTCCGTTACCGACTCGTCCCGCCGCGACGACGCCCGCATGTAGTGGACCGCATAACCGCGCCGCCGTTTCCCCGACAGGTTGGCGTTGCTCTGGTGCAGTACCAGGCTGTGATGAAAACTGATGCTGCCCGCATTCAGAGGCGCGGGCACGATCGGCCACTGCTCGCTCCCCAGATCTTCCACGAACCAGGATAGCTGTTCCCCTCGTATCATCCCCCAGCGGTGCGTACCGGGGGCGAAGTTCAGGCAGCCGTTATCAACCGCAGCCTGATCGATCGCCGTCCACGCCGAGACCAGGTCCATCGGGAAAATGTCCCGCCACGACGCCGAGTCCTGGTGCCACGGCTGTTCCGTCCCAGTGACCGGCGCCTTCATGAACAGCTGGTCTCCATACATCTTGATGTCATCGCAGCCCAACAGATCGGCGATGATGTCGACGATCCCAGGATGGCTGGCATGGCCCCACATGACCTCATCATAAACGGCCAGATTGTACAGTTTGCGCACCGACAGCACCTGGTCCGCAACTTCACGTTCGCCTTCCCGGAACACCTTCTCCAGCTGAATGCTCGTCTCCGGGATATGTTCGACCTTGCCGGCGGCGATAAGATCGGTGTGCGCCGCCAGAGCCGACACCTCCTCCGCCGAGAGAACGTCCTCTACGGTCAGAAAGCCGTTGAGCCTGAACTGCCTGACCTGCTCCTCAGACAGTACGCGCAGGCGCGGGGTTGCCATACAAATCGGTCCTTTCTCTGAAACACCGGAATCGGCGAAGAAATCAACTCCGTGTTGACGTCACCAGCCCGGCCCCTTTGCGATCACTCATCCTCCACCCAGGCCGCTGGCGCCGTATCCACACCGTGTTTGGCGAACACCGCATCGATCTCGTCCAGCGTCTCCTGGTCAAGTGACCAGTCCAGACCGGCTACGTTTTCCTCGACCTCCTCCGGGCGACGGAACCCGATCAGCGCCACACTGACCACCGGATTCGACAGCGCCCAGCGCAGCGCAAGTTGGGGCATGGTCTTGTCGTGCCGGGCAGCGATCGGCTTGAGGTCGTCAGCGGCAGCGACATTTCTGGCAAAGACCTCCTCCGTAAACAGAGGAATGTTGAAGGCCGTGCCATTGGAGCGCCAGTCACTTTCGTCAAACGTCGTATCGGGCGTAAACGTCCCCGTCAGCAGTCCATGCGCCAGCGATCCGTACGTCATCAGACCGATTTCATGCTTTGCAATCGTTGGGAAGATCTCGCGCTCCAGGCGGCGGTCGAACATATGGTAGCCGTACTGGGCGATGTCCACCCGCCGCGTCTCCATGCAGGTCTCGATCTGCTGTGGGCGAAAGTTGGAGACACCCACAAAGCGGGCCTTCCCCGCCTGCACGATCTCCTCCAGAACGCCCATTGGCTCATCCAGCGGCACATCCCTGTCCGGCCAGTGGACCAGGTAGACATCCACATAGTCGGTTCCGAGCGCCTTGAGGCTGCGGTCGATAGACGCCAGGGCCGTCTCGCGGCGGCTGTCGCGGCGCCAGTTGCCTTCGTCCTGGTAGATTCCCCACTTGGTCACGACGATAGCCTCATCGCGCCGCGTCCCCAGCGCCCTGCCCAGGATCTCTTCGGACTGGCCAAAGCCGTACCCTTCGGCCGTGTCAAAGAGATTGATCCCAAGATCGAGTGCTCGATGCACCGCCTTGACAACGTCGCTTTCGTCAAAGTGTCCGTACCCGCCGCCGATCTCCCAGCAGCCGAAGCCGATTGCGGATACGTCCAGTCCCGTACGTCCAAATGCGCGATATTCCATCTCTTGGCCTCCATGCAGTGGCTGGTAGCTTTGTGAACCTTTTGGATTTAGACAGTGTACAACGCCACCTGAGGCGGGTCAATGGGCAGGAAATGGAAATAAGAGGAAGGACCGCCTATGTATTGTACATCTCCAGATGCCGCGCGGCGATCACTTCCCAACTGAACTGGCGGGCCGCCTTCCGGGCATTGGTGCGCAGGTTCTCCGCCAAGCGCGGGTCCTCGGCGATGCGCCGCACCGCCGCCGCGGTCGCAGCCGGATCTCTGGGCGGAACCAGCAGCAGATCGGAGTCCGCCCTCAGTTCAGGCGTCGAGTCTTGCGGATGCGTAGTCACGATCGCGCAACCGTTGGCCAGCGCCGCGGTCAGCGTGCTGCGCCGCATACTCATGCCGTCCTCATACGGCATCACCAGCACGTCGATCGCGTTTAAGTCGGCAGCGACCTCAGCATCCGATTGGTGGCCGGTCCACTGCACGCGGCTGTCCAACCCACGATCAGAGACAGCAGCCTCGACCCGCTGCAGATACCTGAAGTTCGTTTCGTCGCTGGCCCCTACCCGTTCGCCGATCATCAGCAGATGCGCGTCCTGCCCGTCACCGGCCAGTGCCGCCAGTGTCTCGATCAGCGTCAGCCCGCCTTTGCTGGCGTTGAGAAAGCCGAAGTAGCCGAGCACCAGTTTCTCGCTGCCGTAACCGCGCGCCGCCCGCCGCCGCGTCCGCTCTTCCGTCGAAAATTTCCGGCTCTTGATGTCATTGCCGATCGGAATGCGGTGAAGCTGGCCCCGCTGCAACTGCCCTTGCACCGATTCCCAGTCACTCTGATTCGTAACCACAACCGCATCCGCGGCCCGCAGCGGCAGGCGCGTGACCCAGTTGCGCAGACGCGCGCCTGCTTTGGGAAAGAGATAGGGAACCCGCAGATCGTGATATGTCCAGGCAGCGCGCAGCCCCTGTCGCCGCAGGAAATACGGCAAAGCGTTGATGGCCGGATGCATTCCATAGGCGGCCGTCTGGAACTGAATGTGAACCCAATCGGCGCCGGCCGCGCGGGCGCAGGCAGGGATATCGCTCAGGATACGCCAGCCCCAGCTGCGGCGCCCCGGAAGTAACCGAACCGCATCCGTCTCCGCGGCCGCCTTCACCTGTTCGTCGGTCAGGACGGCAATCTGCGCGCCCTGCGCCTGCAGAGCCGACGCCAGCTCGGCCGTGAATCTGCCGACTCCGCCCACCATCGGCGGATACTCGCCCGTGACGAACAACACCTTTGGCTGCCCTGCCGACACGCTGCTCAAGCCCCCATCGCTATACGGCCATCACGTTAATCGGGCATCCGCTCCTGCAAAGCGGCCAGCAGTTCCTCCTGGCGCGCCACCGCCGGCAAAAACTGCGTGCGGGGTACCTCCGTTTCGACGATTCCCTTAGCGGAAACGGGCCAGTAGACAAGGCTCACGCCGGGCGTGAAGCGTCCGGCCTCTTCACAGATGATCATCTGGCGGTACTGAATCTGCGTGGTCGCCTGCAGCGGCGCGCGCACCGTCACGCCGTCGGCGGTCAACTCCAGCCGCATCAGCGCCCAGCGCAAATGGATGAGCGTGAACCCGGTCGCCCCCAGCAGAAAGAAGAGGGCGGACAGGCTGAATCCGTTCAGGATCTCCCACAGGAAAAGTAGCGCTACTGCAACGCCGCCCGCGGCGAACAGGCGGTATGTCGTTCGAGGAAAGTAGACAGGGGCGTCAGTCATCAGACTGATAGCGGGCGGCTTATGGATTCCGCCAGCCGTCATTCACTGCGGTCTGGTTGCCGCGCACGGCTGCTGACGAACAGCATCGCGAATGCGACCACCGAGAGAACGCCGGCGCCGTAGACGATCATGCGGATCACCGGGCTCTCCCACAATGTCGGCGCAAAGCCGGCAAAGCCCCCCAGAATTCCGGCCAGAGGCACTGTCGCGATCAGGACGAAATGGAGCATCATGTAAGCGGGGGAAGGGCGCGGGAGGTCTTCCCGCCCGAGAAACTTCATCATCATGTAGATCGCGCCCAGCGGATAGAGTACGCCCACCAGCAGCAGAACGGCCGATCCAACTTGGTACAGAGTGTCCATGCCTATTGCATCTGTCGGTCAAGCCGTCTGTTCGCCGGCCATCATCAGCCCGATCTCCTCGCGCGTGGCCGCGCCGATATCGACGACGCCCATCACCCTTCCGCCATTCAGGACAGCAACGCGGTCAGCCAGGCTGAATAACTCGTCCAGATCTTCGCTGATCAGCAGTACCGCCACTCCGGCCGCCTGCTGCTCCAGCAGCCGCTGACGCACCGCCTCGGTCGCGCCCACGTCCAGCCCCTGCGTCGGATGGGCCGCGATGAGCAGCTCCGGGTCCGTCGTCAGTTCGCGGGCCAGAATCAGCTTCTGCAGATTGCCGCCGGAGAGCGCGCCTGCATTGGTGGAGATGCCGGGCGTGTCCACGTTGAACTCGTCCACCAGATCCGCGCTCATCCTGTCCAGGCCGTCGCGGTCCAGGAACGGTCCCGGCCTGTCCCGGTAGTGTTTGAGCGCGATGTTGTCGGCCACATTCATCGAGCCGACCGAGCCCACGTGGATGCGGCTTTCCGGCACGTGGGCGATGCCGGCGTCGATGATGGCGCGCGGCGTCTTGTTGGTGAGGTCCTGCCCCAGCAGCAGAAAGCGGCCGCTGGTGGCCCGCCGCAGACCTGTCAACAGCTCGGCCAGCTCCTTCTGCCCGTTGCCGGCAACGCCGGCAATGCCAAGTATCTCCCCCCTTCGGATCCGCAATGAAACATCCCGCAGGGCCGGCAAGCGCTTATCGTTGAGGCAGCAGATCTCTTCGACCTCCAGACAGGTTTCACCGAACTCCTGCTCCTCCTTGTCAATGCGAAAGATGACCGACCGCCCCACCATCAGCTCGGCCAGATGCGCGGCGCTGGTTGCGCCGGTCACGTCCTCGCTGGCGACCACCCGCCCCTGGCGCAGCACAGTCACACGGTCGGCAAAACGGGTCACCTCATCCAGCTTATGGCTGATGAAGATGATCGTCTTGCCCTCCTGCACCATGCGCTGCATCGTCTGGCCCAGCGCGTCGGCCTCCTGCGGGGTCAAAACGGCTGTTGGTTCATCAAGGATCAAAATGTCCGCCCCGCGGTACAGCGCCTTCAGGATCTCGATCCGCTGCTGCTCGCCGACGCTCAACTGCCAGACGAACGCTTCCGGGTCCACGTGCAGATCATACTGCTCGCCCACCTCGGCAATCCGCCGCTGCACCCGCTGCATATCCAGCCGCAGCGGTTTGAAGCGTCCCTGCTCGCTAGGCGCGCAGTAGGGATCGTCCAGCCCCAGGATTATGTTTTCTGCGACCGTCTGGTTCATCACCAACTTGAAATGCTGGTGGACCATGGCGATGCCCAGGTCGAAGGCGGTCTTGGGCGAGTCGATATGCACAGGACGACCGTGCACCAGCACATGCCCCTCTTCGGGCAGATACAACCCCGCGAGGATATTCATCAGCGTTGACTTTCCGGCGCCGTTTTCCCCCAACAGAGCATGAATCTCACCCTGATCGACTGTCAGGTCGACGCTGTCGTTTGCCAGGACGCCGGGAAACCGTTTGGTGATTTCCAGCATTTCCACAGCGAGAGGAGCAGAGGTGGTCATGAGATATGGAAGTGTGGATGTATTCCGACGGGCAGATTGCAATGCAGGCATAGAATGAGGTTACTTCACCGTCCCATCCTATGCCTCGCCGGCCTCGATCTGTAAGGTGTTCACTTCCCTACTGCGGGATTGTTCCTGTCACACCTGCGACCAGCCAATCAAAACTGAGTAGGGCGGGGTCGTCCATACATTCGCCGGCCGCCACCCGCTCTGCGCCGGTATTGTCGTTGATCGGGCCGCAGAAGAACTGAAAACTGCCGTCAAGAATGGCTGCCTTGACCTCCTCGACCGCTATCTGTATAACCGCCGGCACAAACTCGGCGACTGGCGCCAGATCCAATACGCCTTCCGCCATGCCCCACCAGACCGGTTCATTGGTCCAAGTGCCGGCAGCCACATCGCGCACCTTCTTTTCGTAGATGACATGCCAGTTCCAGATCGGCGCCGTCAGCAATGCCTGCGGCGCGATGTCCGGGCTGACCGCGTTGTAGCCGATAGCATAGACACCCTGCTCCTGGGCAAGTTTGTCCGGCTCAACACTGTCGCTTTCGCGGGCCACGACATCCGCGCCGGCATCAATGAGGGCCTGGGCGGCTTCCCGTTCGGCAGGGGGATCAAACCAGGCAAAGATCCAAACCGGCCGCACCTCTACAAGCGGATTGATAGACTGGGCGCCCAGGGCGAAGGCGTTCAGATTTCTTACCACTTCCGGAATTGGGTAAGGCGCAATATAACCGATGACATTGGATTGCGTCATCGCACCGGCAACCATTCCGGCAAGGTACCATCCCTGGTAGCCGCGTCCGTCGTAAATGCCCACATTCGCAGCGGTCTTGTATCCGGTGGCATGCTCAAACTTGACGTCCGGAAACCCTGCCGCGACTTCGATGACGCTGTCCATATAGCCGAAACTGGTGGCAAAGATCAGGTCATAACCTTGCGACGCGTAGCTCTGCAGCACACGAGCCGCGTCCGGACCTTCAGCGACAAGTTCGCTGTATGCTGTTTCCACGCCAAGCTCTTCCAGCGCTAACCGCCCCTGATCGTGCGCATAGCTCCAGCCGAGGTCTCCCACCGGGCCGACGTAGACGAAGGCGACCTTCATCGACTCGATCGACTTAGCGGCGCCTGTCTGCCCTTCAGCCGCAGGCACATCGCCGATCGGCTGACAGGCGCTGAGCACCAATGTCAGGATCAGCAGAACACCAATCACTATCCTCGAATGTCGAATCCTCATGTAACTATCCCCCTTTTCACAAGAATTACAGATGGACTCGTTCATCATTTCTCGGGCTATGTGGCAAACAGATTGCTCCTCTCCTGGTGTCAGATACCGCAAGAAGAGGAGCAATCTTGAGTGATCACGATCAAGTTGATTCAGGAAACAGCCGTTTGCAGAAAGACGGCCCAATTCGAAAAGTTAAACGTCACATCATTCAATTGGGGGTCGAAACCTGGGCTAGTTTCCAAGCGGCGCGGCCTCACCTGGCGCCTCGCCGACAACACCCTCCACAAACCAGTCCATGCCCAGCATCTGGCCGTCATCCATGCACTGGCCATCTTCCAGGAACTGAACTCCGTTTTGGCCATTCATCGCGCCGCAGAACACGTCCGTCTCACCGGAAACGATCATGGCCTGCCTTTCGGTAACCATCGCGGCTACGTCATCGGGTACGGACGGGCTCATTTCTGCCAAACCAACTATCCCGTCGTCCATGCCGCCCCAATACTGCTCAGTAACCCAGCTGCCGTCACGCGCTTGCTCTGCGAACTTCAGGAACGCCGGCCCCCAGTTCCAGACTGGGCCGGTGAGAACACTGTCACCGACGAATACACGCATGTCGCTGTTGTAGCCGATGCTGGAGCCACCCCTCTCGGCCGCGGCCTTCTGCGGCTCCGTCGTGTCCTGGTGCTGGGCGATGATATCGGCTCCCTGGTCCAGCAGCGCTTCAGCCGCTTCCTTCTCTTCGGGCGGCCCAAACCACGTGTTCGTCCAAACAACTCGCACCTCGGCGTCCGGATTCACCTCGCGCACACCCAGCGTGAACGCGTTGATCCCGCGGATCACCTCAGGAATCGGGAAGGCCGCCACGTAACCGATAACGTTGCTCTCCGTCATGCTGCCTGCCACCAGGCCGCTCAAATAGCGGGGCTGGTACATGCGGCCGAACAGCGTGCTCATGTTGTCAGCCGTCTTGAAGCCGGATACATGCACAAAGTGCTGGTCGGGGAACTCCTGGGCAACCGTCAGAGTCGGGTCCATGTAGCCGAAGCTGGTGGTGATGACCAGGTCATAGCCTTTCTGGGCAAAGTCGCGAATCACGCGCTCTGCGTCCGGGCCTTCGGGCACCATCTCAATGAAGGTCGTCTCCGCGCCGCCTTCCAGGTTTTCTTCCAGGAAAAGCCGTCCCTGATCGTGCGCATACGTCCAGCCGAGGTCGCCGATCGGCGCGACATAGACGAAGGCAACCTTCAACGGCGCGGCCATATCGTCATCGCCTGCCATCTCTTCAGCGGCAGGGGCCTCCGTGACCGGCTGGCAAGCCGCAATCAGCAGCGCCAGGACGACCATGACACCAACCACCTTCCACGATTGTCGAATTCTCATGAAACTGTCTCCTTTGAGTCAAATGGGGCCACTAAATCATGTCTGAACAATTGTCCGCCCGTTGCCAATCGGCCGGAAAGCTGAACATAACAGCGGGGGAACTATGCAGTTGGGGGACTGACAGGTTTCCGGATAACGACTTGGACAAAAATGATGACGCCAAGTCCAGGCAATGGTATCGCAAAGACCGCCAAAATTCAACTATGAAAACAGCGCGTACCTGCGCATAGGCAATGGTTAGGCATTCATGCGCGCCACTCGGTATAATTCGAAATGAGACTATGGCAACTGGCCGGTCATCCGGTATTGTCCACCGGCTACCGGCCACTGATTGTTTACCCGAGGTTCATTCTTTATGACAGAGTATCAGATTACCTACTGGCGGGAGTTCCCCTCAATGGTGGTAGCCCGCGAGGGCCGCCGCAACCGGCACAAGGTACAGTTGTCGGCCCGTTTTCAAGTCGCGATCGACGAAGCCGCGATGCGCGCCGGCGCTACCGGCACCGATGAATACCTGGATGGCTGGCTGCGAACCGACTGGCAGGAGCAGGACGGGGATCCCGAAGAGGTCGCCCAGACCGTTGCCTCACAGTTGGAAGCCGACTATCCCCCGCAACGCATACGCAAACTCCTGTCCTTGATAACACCCGACTCTTCATCCGGCGGATGGCTGACGCCGCGTCCCCACCCGGTCATCGAGCGGCTGGGCCGGCACAACGGTCCCCTCCTGGGCGATGGGGCCATGGCCACGATGCTGCAAGAAGCCGGCCTCACCGGCGGCGCGCCCGAACTGTGGAATGTTGAGAACCCTGACGCCGTGGAGGCGGTCTATCGCGGCTACGTCGAGGCCGGATCCCACATCATTACCACCAACACCTTCGGCGGCACCACCGCACGGCTCAAAATGCACGACCTGGAGGATAGACTGGCCGAGTTGAATGCGGCCGGCGTGCAGCTGGCGCGCAAAGTCGCCGACGAGGCCGGCGGCGTGCTGGTGGGGGCATCGGTCGGGCCGACCGGAGAGCTGCTCGATCCTCTCGGCGTGATGACGTTGGACGAGGCCGCGGAGCTCTTCGCCGAACAGGTCGCTGTCATGGCCGATGCCGGCGCCGACTTCATCCTCACCGAGACGATGAGCGATCTGCAGGAAGTGGAGGCGGCTGTGCGCGCTGTAGAGCAGGCGACGGACCTGCCCGTTGTCTCCATGCTCACTTTCGACACGAACCTGCACACCATGATGGGAGTCAGTCCCAAACAGGCGGTTGAAACGCTGGCCAGTTGGGGTGTACAGGTAATCGGCGCCAATTGCGGCAACGGCCCGGACGAGATCCAGACGGTGATGTCGGAGATGGTTGCGCACCGTCCCCCGGGCGTCGTGCTGTATGCCCAGAGCAACGCGGGGCTTCCGGTCTTGCAGGGAGATGATGTGATCTACGATGGCACGCCGGAGGTCATGGCCGACTACGCCCGCCAAATGAAGGCCCTCGGCGTAGACGTCATCGCCGGCTGCTGCGGCACCACCCCGACCCACCTGCGTGCAATGCGCGAGGCACTGGGGTAGGAGAGGCGGGAACAAAATGTGTTTCATCTTATGCCGCGAAGCGCTCCACATTCGATCGAAACAAGAGCAGATGGACTCCTGCCGTGGCTCAGTTAAGGTATCCGGGACGGTGAAGATATGATTCCGGCCCGCAGCCCTGAATACCTCGCTGGCATGGTGCGCGAGTTGCGCCGCTTGCCGAGCGAAACTGAGTGGGTAGAACTCAAGGGCGACAACAAAAACCCGGAAACTATCGGCCGAAATATCTCTGCCCTGGCGAACGGCGCAGCCGTCAACGGAAAGACGTCCGCCTCAGCTATCTGGGGGATTGAAGACGAAACGCATGCAATTGTCGGCACTACCTTTTTCCCGTCAACTACAAGAAAGGGCAACGAGCCGCTAGAGACCTGGCTTTACAGTCAGATAAGCCCGCGCATTGAGTTTCGTTTCAACGAACTCCATGTCGATGGACAGCGGCTTGTACTCCTGGAAATCAAACCAGCATCGCATCAGCCCGTGTCCTTCAGCGGTGAGGCGTTCATCCGTGTAGGCGGCAGCACGAGAAGACTCAAAGATTACCCTGAAAAGCAGCGTACTCTCTGGCGTGTCTTCGACCAAATCACATTCGAAAATCGTGTCGCTGTAGAACAGGTCAGTGGTGAAGACACGCTGCGCAAGCTCTACTACCCCGCCTACTTCGATCTACTTGACAGGCCTATCCCTGATGGACGCGCTGCGATTCTCAACGCGCTCAAAGATGACAGGCTGATTGCGCGCTGCGACGCAGGGGGCTGGAACATCAGCAATCTGGGTGCTGTTCTGTTTGCCCGCAATCTGAATGACTTTCCACAGATTAGGCGCAAAGCTATACGCGTTATTCAATATCGCGGTGCAGGCCGCACCGAAACAGTAAGAGAACAGGAAGGCGCATTGGGATATGCTGTCGGATTCCCAAGAGTGGTTGAGTATATAATGGCGCTCGTACCCGCAAACGAAGTCATTGATCCATCAAGACTTCAATGTCAGCGGTGCCGGGCCAACGGTAGAAATATTTGACAGCCGTATTGAAATTACCAATCCGGGCAGTCCCCTGGTGGAAACGGACCGCTTTGTGGATTCACCACCGCGATCGCTCAACGAAACCTTGGCCTCCATGATGCGCCGGTTTAACTTCTGTGAAGAACGCGGAAGTGGGATTGATAAGGTTGTTGAACTGGCCGAAGTGTATCAACTGCCGGCCCCCCTGTCTGAGTCCCCCAATGGCTTTACAAGGACAACTCTCTTTGCTCAGAAGCCCCTTAGTGAAATGGACAAAACGGACCGCGTCCGGGCCTGCTACCTGCACGCGTGTTTGCGCTATGTGATGAAATTTCCCATGAATAATGCATCGATTCAGGAGCGCTTCGGCATCGCTGAAAGGAGCGCGTCCCAGGCATCAAGGCTTCTCAAAGAATCTGTAGATTCAGGGCTTGTCATCATTCGGGACCTCGAAGTTGGTGCCAGGAGCAGGACATATCTGCCCTACTGGGCTTGATAGTTCCTCGACGAGCTACATTTGTTTGACCGTTGTTTGACTGAACGGCCTGAAACAAGCACAATTGGCTAGTCCCCCAGGCTCTTTAGGGAAATTTGAAGCAGAAACTTGCTTGACCGTTGTTTGACGGTTGTTTGACTGGAAAGCCGAAATAGCCCCAAATCGCGGTCGTTCTCTCCTTTAGAACGCCAATTTGCAGCCCAAAGCGAACCATCGTGAAAGTCGGAATCATCGCCTGCGGCGCCATCGTGCGCGAACTGGTGGCCATCGCCAATAAGCGCGGCTGGGATTACGAACTGACCGCCGTCCCCGCCCAGCTCCATAACCGCCCCGAACGCATCGCCCCCGCTGTCGAGAAAAAGCTCGACGCCTGGGCGGCCCGCTTTGACCGCATCCTCATCGGCTATGCCGACTGCGGCACCGTCGGCGCGCTCGATGCCTTGATCGCCCGCTACCCCCACGCCATACGCATCCCCGGACCCCACTGTTACGAGTTCTACGGCGGCGCGCTCTTCGACCAACAGACCGAGCGCCAGCCCGGCACTTTTTACCTGACCGATTTTCTCGCCCACCACTACGAAGGCCTTGTAATCGAATCGCTGGGCCTCGACCGCCACCCTGAACTGCGAGACATCTTTTTCGGCAACTACGAGGAGCTGCTTTATCTACGCCAGCTGCCGGACCAGGACGAGAGCGAACGCGCCCGCGCGGCCGCGGACAGATTGGGGCTGGCCTATAGGGAGGTCGATTCCGGGTTGGAAGTTTTGGAGGAGCGGTTAGTGGAGTTGATCGAGTGCGAAGACCACTGACCACTACCAACCATGCGCCGAGTTCTCTTTCTTTTTCTTGACGGCGTCGGCCTGGGGAGCGATGACACGGAAGTCAACCCGCTCGCCGCAGCCGCATTGCCTACATTCTCGACTTTGTTCGACGGCTGTCCGCTGACCGCATCCAGCGGACGTTTCACCCACGGCGACGCCCATCTGATCCCAACCGATGCCCACTTGGGCGTGCCGGGCCGCCCCCAGAGCGCCACCGGCCAGACCTCGATCCTGACCGGCGTCAACGCGCCGGCTCGCCTGGGGGAACACTACGGACCGCGGCCAGACCAGCGCGTACGGGACATCCTCGACGAGGCCGGCATCTTCGCCCGGCTCCATGCCGCGGGGCATGCGACCGCATACGTCAATGCCTACCCCCAGGGCTATTTTGACGCCGTCAACCGGGGTAAACGCCTGCTGAGCGCTGTCCCTTACGCGGCGAGAAGCGGCGGTCTCCAGCTGCGGACCTGGAGAGAGATGGTAGCCCAGCAGGCCCTGTCCGCGAACTTCACCGGCCAGGGCTGGCGCACGCAGTTGGGCTATCCCGATGTGCCGCTCTACTCGCCGCAGGAGGCAGGCGCACAGTTCTGGCGCCTTGCCCAGCCCGTGCGCTTCGCCTTTTTCGAGCACTGGCAGACCGACTTTCTGGGCCACTACCGCGATCTGCGCGGGGCCATCGAGGATTTTGAGCGCATTGACGGCTTCCTTGCCGGTCTGCTGGATGTGATGGACTGGCAGGACACACTTTTGATCGTCGCCAGCGATCACGGCAACGTAGAGGACTGCACTATCCGCAAGCACACCGAAAATCAGGCCTTGACCGTCCTCGTCGGCGGGTGTGCCGCGGCCTATGCCCAGCGCGTTCACCGGCTGGATAATTTCGCCGATATTGTCGCCGATTTTCTGGATGAAAAGGACATTGTCGGCGGCCACTGACAAGCCCGCGAGTGACCAAATACCAACCAGCGTTCTGACAGATCGTCCAATATCCAACTGCCTTTACCATTTACCAGCCTCTGCAACACATCAAAACCACAGATTGGAGAAGCTATGGAACTGCTGCCTTTTGCCAACCCCGGCCGTTTCTGGAAAGGAAACCTTCACACACACTCGACCCGCTCGGACGGGACACAGCCGCCACAGGAGGTCTGCCGGCTCTATCAACAGGGAGGTTATGACTTCATCGCCCTGACCGATCACTTTCTGGAACAGTACGGCTTTCCCATCACCGATACACAGCCGTTCCGTTCAGCCGAGTTCACGACCATCATCGGAGCGGAGCTTCACAGCGGAGCCATCGAAAACGGCTCGGTCTGGCATATCGTGGCCGCCGGCCTGCCCTTCGACTTTGCCCCCCCATCTCCCGAGGAAAGCGGCGCCCAACTCGCGGCCAGGGCCATGCAGGCCGGCGCTTTTGTCGGCATCGCCCATCCCCACTGGTACACGCTTACCGCAGCGGACGTCGACGCCTTGGGCCCGGCGCACGCGGTCGAGGTCTACAACGGCGTGGCCGCCGACGCCAACGACCGGGCCGAAAGCTGGCATATTCTGGACGTACTGCTGGACAGGCGCCAGCGCTACTTTGCCTACGCCGCTGACGATGCCCATCTCACCGACAACTACCATGACTTCCGCCGCGGCTGGGTGCAGGTGAAAGCCGAGGAGTTGTCGCCGGAAGCCCTGCTCACGGCTTTGAAGGCGGGCGCATTCTACTCCAGCACCGGCCCGGAAATCTATGACATCAGCCTCGAACCGGGAGAGCGGCTCACCGTCCACTGCTCTCCCGCTGAACGCATCTTTCTGACCGGTGTTGGCAGCGCCGCCCAGCGTGCCTGGGGCAACGGTCTCACAAGCGCCGAGTTTGACCTGTCCGACTGGAGCAGCCACTACTGCCGGGTGACGGTGCGGGACCAGCGCGGCGGCAGGGCATGGTCGAACCCGATCTGGTTGGAAGAATGAGCGGCAATTCGGATTCGGCAGGTCTGCAGGTCGATCTTCTCTGTCTGGGCATCGCCTGCTATGATCTGATTTTTTCGGTGGACCGGCACATCGGCCCGGATGAAAAGATGAAAGCGTCCGAGCTGACTGCCTGCGGCGGTGGAATCGCTGCCAATGCGGCAATGACGGGCGCCCGTCTCGGTTACTCTGTGGCCTTCGCCGGCTATCTGGGCCGCGATATGTACGGCGACAAACATCTCGACGAACTCAACGCCGCCGGCGTCAACACCGAACTGGTCGCACGCGGCGAGTGGCCGACATCCCTCTCCGCCATTTTCGTCAAGCCGGACGGCGCCCGTGCCCTCGTTAACTACGGTCTCGGCCGGGAGATGCCGGGCGATCTGGAATTAACTCTGGAATACTGTCAGCCGCGCGCCGTCCTGGTAGACGGCCACTACGTCGCCTCGGCCGAGACCCTGGTTGCCCTCGCCAGGGCCGCCGGCGTCCCCACCGTGCTTGATGGCGATACGCTCCACCAAGGTTCGAAAACGCTGATGGAGATGGTGGAATTTCTCGTGGTGTCAGAACACTTTGCCCGCGAATTCAGTGGCCAGGAGGATGTGGAGGAAGCCCTCACGCAACTGAGTCACTGCGCTCCCTCGGCGATTATCACCCTCGGCGAACGAGGACTGTGCTGGCGTAATCGGGCAGACTCCCGCTTTGGCGCCAGCTTCGGCAGCTACCCCGCCTTTGCCATCGCGGCCGAGGACACCACCGGCGCCGGCGATGCCTTTCACGGCGCTTTCGCCGCCGGACTTTCACGTGGAATGGAGTGGGGAGAGCTGCTGCGTTTCGCCTCAGCGGTCGGCGCACTCTGCTGCACTAGAAAAGGCGCACGCCTTGGCATTCCCACCGGCGCCGAGGTGGCCGCGTTTCTGGCGCGAAACTGACCTGCACCGACGACGAAATGTATGCGGGAAATGACCAATTCAGGTTGTTGAGCAACGGTCTCGCCAGACGGCACCGATTTCCGATTTTTCCGTCATTTTTGGAGCTTGTAATCGATTTAGTTTTCAAGCATTGTATGGTAGTATCTGAATGAGGGTATCATAGACCAAAGTTGACGGCGGTGGAATGGGACGGTTCGACAGCCGTCCGTTTTATTCGTAACCCCCGCGGCAAATGCCGACAAATGGGTCGGCGGAAAAGTTGGACGCCCGTGCGTCGAACAGCGTGCAGAATAGATAATCCCAATCCATTGTGGTTTCGGGAGGACAGATAATGACGGTAGCGGCTCCGGAGCGGCAATTCGATGACGGCCTTTCTGGCGACTTCCCGCAGGGTCTCTATGATCCGACAGGAGTTGTCACAGGCGTCGACGGCTTTGACGCTGTGACCGACGCCCACGTGGCCCAATTCCATGCGCAGGGCTATCTGATAGTCGAAAACGCCTTCACGGCGCAGGAAGTGCAGATCGCGTTGGACGGGCTGTTTCACCTTTTGTCCGGCGCAGTTGAAGAATTCAATGGCGTTCAGTACGAGCAGGCTTCTGCCGGCGTCGCGGTTGAGGGTATGTCGGTTGAAGAAAAGCAGGATTATGTGCGCAAATTCATGAGCTTCGTCGACTACGACGAGCGCCTCAACGAGCTCGCGCATCACCCGCTGCTTCTGGCCCTGGTGGAAAGACTCATCGGCGAAGCGCCCGTTCTGTTCCAAAGCATGGCGCTGCTCAAGCCGCCCCGGCTGGGCCGCGACAAGCCCTGGCACCAGGATGCCGCCTACTTCCAGATTGAACTTGACGCCAAAGTCGTGGGCTGCTGGATCGCCCTGGACGAGGCCACCATCGAAAACGGCTGTATGGTCATTGCCCCAGGCAGCCATCTGAAAGGTCCCGTCGTACATTTTCGAAGACGGGACTGGCAGATCTGTGATACAGACGTGGACAACAGTGGAGCAGTGGCCGTACCGCTCAAGCCGGGCGGTCTTCTGATCTTCCAGAGTTTGCTCCACCACGGGACACCACCCAACGATTCCGGGTTGCGCCGCCGGGCGCTCCAATTCCACTACCGGCCGCAGAGCGCGCCTCTCACCAGCCAAGAGGAAAGACTGGCGATTTTTGGTGGTGAGGGGTTAGGGGCAGAGTGTTGAATTAAGCAGTAGCGGGAAGGCGTGGGAGTCGAACCCACCGCAGCCGGCTCTGCGCCACCTGCCACTGATTTTGAAGACCAGGGCGTCCACCGGGACACATCCCCTCCCGCTGGCTATTGTATCGATAGAACTGCGCGCGGTCAAGTGAAGCGGCCGCGTTCCATATCAGAGTCCCTTACGTTGGGCACGCAAGTCTGTCTTCCCCGGATCAGCTTGCCACAAGGATAACACGCAAGTCCAGAACTGTATTCGGTCTCTGGTCACGCTACCCGACCCGTAAAAGCGACGTGACCGCAGACTGACTATTAGCGACTTCATGGTCGTTGGGATTTATCATTAATATATTTCCCTACAATCGATGCTGTAAGCGATTTGGATAAAATAGTATGCACTTGGCCTGCCCCGAATGCGGAGCTCCGGTAGAGGTTACCCCGTCTTTCGCAAATTGCCCCGCCTGCGACGCAAATGTCGCCTCCTACTATACCCCCGCGGAAATGACCCGGACTATCTATCATCGCGCCCTCGAACATTATTCGATGGGAAATGAAGTGGCCGCGTTGGAGGGAATCGATCAGGGCATTTCGTTGCTGGAAGCGCCCGAGTTGCACCTGTTGGCGGCTCTGATCTACCGCAAACGCGGCGAATTCAAAGAGATGCGGGAACACGTGGCCGCCATCCCCGCCGATGACATTCTGCGCAGCGAAGGCGAATGGCTGCTGCGCTCGCACCAGGAGCAACTCCAGCTGGGGCGGCGGGAAGAGGCCCGCAGACGCGGCCGCGCCAAAGGCACACAACTCGCGGTGGGCAAAGCAAGTCGACAATTCAGCACCGAATATTACCCGGCCCCCCTGGACAAGAAACAGGTCGCAACCAAGGGCGCCGCCAAAACACGGCGCAACCGTCTTCCTTGGGCAATTCCTATTGCCGCCCTGCTACTGGTCATCATCTTCCTCTCGCGCGGCACGGGCGATTCACTGATGACCGCGCTGCAGCAACTCCGTACGATTCCCGACGAATTCAAAGCAGTCTACTCCTCCTTCACCAGAGACGAACCGGCCGCAGTGACCGGCGCAGACGAGGAGCCTGCAACCGACTCCCAGTTCAGCGCTGCCGCAGTAGACACGTCGGCGCCAGAGACGTCGCCCACCGCTGCCCCAACTCCCACGACGCTGCCGACGCCGCAACCGACTCAATCGCAACCGGTTCAGTCACAACCGGCTCCCACTGCTACAGGCAGCGCGTCTCCTCAAGCGGTTGCGACAAAGATCGCTGAGACACGCCTGCAATCCTTCGATCTGACAACTTTCCTTAATGAACAGGATCGATCGGACCTGGCCGCCCTTGCCATACAGGCTACGTGGGCCCAGGGAGCGCCCCCAGGCGAAATGGTTTTGCTGGGCACCGTGACTATGGCCTCAGTTCAGACCGAGTTGCTGGCGTTGGCGGCAGAAATCGAAGGGGTTACGTCGATCGACGGTAGCGGGCTGGAGGTGGTTCTGCCCGAGACTTACACTGTCCGGGCAGGCGAAAATCTGCGTCACATCGCACTTCGGTTGTACGGAGACCAGGACCGCTGGACAGAAATCTACGAAGCCAACCGGGATCTGGTAGGCGACGATCCCAATAACCTCTGGGTCGGCCTTTCGCTGACGATTCCTCATGAAGTGGATTCCCGGGAGGAGCAGATTCAGCAATGAGTCGTGTCCCCCAACGCCCCTGGCGCTCCGCATCGGCTCCTTAGCGCCCTGTCCCCATAATCCGACCCTTATCTGACACTGGACGCGCTGCTATCGACGCATCCGCCCGCGGCGAGAGAACGCATGAAATCCGGCAAAATCGACAGCCGGCTACTGACTATCCTGCTGGTTGTATTTGTTCAGATGCTGGGCGCGTCCCTGATATTCCCCGTCCTGCCCCTGTATGCCCAGCGGGAGTTTCATCTGTCGGCGGAACTAATCACACTCCTCGCCTCCTCTTTTTTCGCCGCCCAATTCCTCTCCGGCCCCTATGTCGGCCGCCTATCCGACAATTACGGACGCATTCCGGTCCTGATCGTCAGCCAGATCGGTACGGTCATCAGCTTTGTAATCCTGGCTTTTGCCCCGAGCTTCGGCTGGCTCTTCTTTGCCCGCGTCCTCGATGGGATTACCGGCGGCAATATCATCGTAGCCCAGGCCTACATTACCGACATTACGCCGCGGGAGAGGCGCACCGAGAGCCTCGGCTACATTCTCGCCGCCTTTGGCCTCGGATTCATGTTCGGTCCCGCCTTGGGCGGCGCGCTCGCCGCAGCCTACGGTCCCTCAGTGCCATTTCTGGTCGCCGCGGTAGCCGCGGGGGCAGTCGTCCTGTTCACCTGGTACGCGCTGGATGAAACCCTCTCTGCAGAAGAAAGGCGCCGCGCCCGCGCTCGCCGCGCCGGCAGCCTTTCTGTCGGCAGCCTCTTGGGGGGCGCTCCCTGGGCCCTGCCGCTGCTGGCCATACTCCTCATCGCCTTTCTCGGTCAGTTTGCGCTGGGACTACTGCAGTCCACGTTTGCGCTTTTCGGAGAAGCGGTGCTGTTCAAGGGTGAGAGCCGGGAGATCACCGACGTCGGCATCGGCCTGTTGCTCTCCGTAGTTGGCGTCTCCCAGCTGTTCACGCAGACCTACCTGCTGCGGCGTCTGGCGCGGCGTTTTGACGAAGGCCAGCTTGTTGTGGATGGGCAGTGTTCTGCGTACGATCGGCATGATGGTTTACGCGCTCGTAACAACGCCCTGGCTTGGGGCATTCGGCTCACTCTTCTTTGCCGTCGGCTATGGGCTCTCCAGTCCGCCCCTCCAGTCGATGTCCACCTCACTCGCGGCCGATCAGGACCGCGGCAGCGTACTCGGCTGGTTTCAATCTTCCATCAACCTGTCCACGATCATCAGTACGGCCATCGCCGGCGTCCTCTTCGCCCGGGGGCCGACAGTGCCGTATTGGATCGGCGCGGCCACGTCTTTCTTGGTGGTGGCCGCGATGATCGGCATAATGCGGTGGATGCCGACCAAATCCGTCCGAGCGTCGGAGGCATAGAGCGCCCCGCGAAAAACGCAGGTCGCGAAACGGAGAATCCTGATGGCACACCGAGGTAGGCCGCACACGGAATCACAACCTGACCCCAACACCAAGGTTCCCTTTGGCGACGTCGCCCGCCTGCCGCAGGAGGCCGACAACGTCGCCATCGCCACCCGCCGCCTTGATGCCGGGTTGACAATTGAGCATACCGGCGCGCAATTCACGCTCGACACCACCATTCTCGTCGGCCACCGTTTCGCAATCGAACCGATAGCAGTGGGCGACCCTCTGCTGTCCTGGGGTCTCCCCTTCGGCGTGGCGACGCGCCCGATCGCGCCGGGCCAGTACGTATGCAACGCCGGCATGATCGAAGCGCTCAGCGGACGCGCCCTCGATTTCACCCTCCCGCAGCAACCGAACTTCCAGGACCGGATCATCCCATACGAAGTCGACGAAGCGACCTTCCGTCCCGGCCGGCAGGTGGAGCGATATAACGAGGGACGCACCTTTCTCGGTTTCCGACGCGCCGGCGGGCGCGGCGTAGGCACGCGCAACATGATCGTCATCATGGGGACGACCTCCAGCACGACCGACTTTGCCCGAAGCCTTGCGCAGGCGCTGCAGCCCGCCGCCGCCCCCTTCCCCGAATTCGACGGCATCGTCGCCATTGCCCACACTGAGGGCAGCGGCTACGAACGGCTGAACAATCGCGACTTCGTCTTGCGCACCCTCGCCGGCCTGATCGTGCATCCTAACGTCGGTGCGGTCCTGGCCGTGGACACACCCGAACTGCACCCGACCGCCGACAGGCCCATCAGCAACGCCGAGTTGGAGGCCTACCTGCGCGCCAATGACTATCCCCTGGCGGACGTGCCGCACCGTTTCTTCACGCTCTCCGGAGACTGGCAGACCGATCTCGCCGAAGCCTCCGCAACCGTCGAGCGCTGGCTGCCCCAGATCGCGACACTGCCGCGCACGCCGGAGTCGCTGGCCCATCTGAATATCGCCCTCCAATGCGGCGGCTCCGACGCCTTCTCCGGCCTCTCCGGCAACCCGCTGGCCTCCGCCGTCGCCAAAGAGGTTATCGGCTATGGGGGACGCGCCAACCTGGCCGAGACCGACGAGCTCATCGGCGCCGAAGCCTATCTCCTGCAGAACACGCGCGATCTGGCCACCGCGCAGGCCTTCCTCGACTATGTAGCCCAGTTCAAGGAGCGGCTGGCGTGGCACGGCCAGACCGCAGAGGGCAATCCCACCGGCGGAAACAAGCTGCGCGGGCTCTACAACATTGCGCTCAAATCGATCGGCGCCGCGATCAAGCGGCACCCCGATGTCCGTCTCGATTGGGTGGTCGATTATGGGGAACGGATGGTGAAGGCCGCGGATGCACCGACGCCTCACAGGCTGACCCCTGAACCGGCGCCCGGCTTCTATTTCATGAATACGCCGGGCAACGATCTGGAAAGCATCGCCGGCCAGGTGGCCGGCGGCTCCAACATGATCATCTTCGTCACCGGCAACGGTTCGATCACCAATTTCCCATTCGTGCCGACAATAAAGGTAATGACTACGACCCCGCGCTTCGAGCTGCTACCCCAGGAGATGGACGTGAACGCCGGCGCCTACCTCGACGGCAAGACCATGTCCCAACTCTGCGATGAGACTCTCGACCTTCTGGTGGAGATCGCCTCCGGCCGCCGCAGCAAGGGCGAACTGGCCGGTCACTCGCAGATCTCCATCTGGCGCAACTGGCAGCAACAGGACCACAGCCGGCTACAGTCGATCCTGGCACGCCCCCAGCCAGACGGTCAGCCGCTCGTGAGCAGCACACAGCCTGCCGAGACGGAAGGGCCAAGCCTGCCCCAGCCGGCCGCGGCTCGCGTCGGCCTGATTCTGCCCACCAGCCTCTGCTCCAGCCAGATCGCCGGCATGGCAGCGCAGCGCCTCAACCGGGCGGCCTCCGAACCGAAGGCCGCGGTTCCAGGTGAAGCCGGTGACCGTCCCCGATTTGCCGCCCTGCCCCACACCGAAGGCTGCGGCGTTGCCTTCGCCTCCACGCAGGAGATCTACTCCCGCACCATGATCGGTTACGCCACCCATCCCTTGGTAGAAGCCTGCCTCTTTCTCGAACATGGCTGCGAGAAGGCCCACAACGACTACATCCATTCGTTGCTGCGTGAAGGCGGCCTTGCCGAGGATGATTTCGGCTGGGCCAGCGTGCAGTTGGATGGCGGCATTGCCAGCGTCCTCGACAAGATCGAAGAGTACTTTGCCGCGCAAATGTCAAACACGCGCCAGCAGAACGGAAACGACCGCAAACTGTCCCTGGCGCTGCTCAGCGATGGCGCCGCGCCCGCGGACGCCGCGCGCAGTCTCGCCCGCGTCGCTCGCCGGGTCGTGGACGCCGGCGGCACTGTCGTCACACCGGCCTCCGGCGGGCTGATCGAGGCGCCCGCCTTCCGTGCGACACTCGGCCTGGACACTTCCGAACTGCCGCCCTCTCTTTCCTACGGCCAGGCCGCGCAAGAATCCGGGTTTCACCTGATGGACATGCCCACTCTCCACTGGAGCGAGACGCTGACCGGCCTCGGCGCCAGCGGCGCACAGCTGCTCATCGCCTACTCTGGAAAGCTAAGGGCGGGGCATCCACTCGTGCCTCTACTGCAGCTGGCAGGCGAACACGCATCCGCCGCGCCCGATCTACGGCTGTGCGGCGATGTAGACGAGTGGCCGCAACAGATTCTGGATCTGGCCGCGCGAACGCTGGCTGGCGACTATCAGCCGCAAAGCACCGTTCACAATCATATCGACTTCCAACTCACCCGCGGTCTGCTGGGGATATCAACATAGCGGGCGCCGGTGTCCGGTCGCCCGCTGTCAGTGGGGATTATACGCTTAACTGCACAAAACTTGGCCCGCTTTAACGAAACGCTAACACTTCGACTTAGGCTGTAGTGTTGTTTAGTTCTTTTCTTCTGTAGTTTCTGAGACGAAGAAGTAATGAGACGAGTGAAAGGGATAGCGAATCGAATAGAGACTATCCTCTCTTTCCACGGTAGCAACCTCGATAGCCTCAACGATTGGCGTCATAGCCACCTAAAGGAGCACGACAACTATGGTTGGCCCCAATCGCTAGACCACGAAATGGGAAAAATTAGGTGCATCTAATGTGGATCCCATTTGAGACTGCGACTTTTCGCGATGGCTTCGTGACTAGAACACACGAATCTCCGCCCCTGTTTCGAAATGCCAATACTCTTGGTCTCTTTTGGGATCTACATTAATAGCAAGGCCCAATCAATGGTGTGGGCGCCCTTGTTGTTGAGGATGTCCCCGCCATATTGTTTGAGCGTTTGCCAATCCCAGCGCCGGCTAAAGCCGTGGTCGGTAAAGCGCATCAGCACAATTCGTCCCAACACGCCCGATTCAACAATCTCCTTAATTTTGAGAAAATCGCTGGCGTAACGGTAATTTTGGTTAACGGTTAGAATTTGCCCCGTCTCTTTGGAGGCGGCAATCATCTCGTCTACTTCATCCAAAGTGGGGGCATTGGCTTTTCCACAATCACGTGCTTTCCGGCCCGCATAGCCGCAATCGAGTCCTGGCAGTGCAACTGGCTGGGATTGGCCACCACCATCAGTTCAACCGCCTCATCGGCCACTAAACCGGCGAAGTCATCGTAGGCCAAACAATCGAAACGCTCTTAGGCTTCCTCCTGCCGTTCTCTATCCGGGTCGCAAACGGCGACCACGTTAAAATGCCTGGTCAGTTGCGCCATCGCATTGGCGTGAATACCCCAGCCGCTGCGCCCTAATTCGCCAATTCCTACTCTAATTTGGTCAATATTATTCTCGTGAGACATGATGCTCCTTTTTCACTGGCGGCCTCACTTCCACTGCAAGACAATCATCATCAACGCTTCATCACGCCGCGTTAATCGTTGATAAGCGCTGGTCGCATCTTGATAGGAGACGACATCGCTGATGATTGGTTTGGCCTGAACGCGACCACTGGCCACGAGTCTTAGGGCGGTAAGATCATCGATCTGCTCGGTCGTAAAGCCCAGATGGTCTTCAGTCTGGGGCCGAATCGCATCGTGCGCGCCAAAGATGGTCAGTCCCTTTTTGTGGACATCGCGATAAAAATTGACGCTCTCCGTCTCGCCCCGTGTTGAGGCAAGCAGAACCACATGGCCCAATCGCGCGGCCAGGTGAAATGAGGACGGCACGACTTCAGCCACGCCAGTCGCTTCGATGACAGCCTGGAAGCGATCCGTCAGGGTTCCGATTTCGGTTGAGTCAGAAACCGCATCGAAGCCAGACTGCAAAGCCAGGTCTCGTCGCCAGCCAACCGGATCAAAACCGTGGACGTGGGTTGAGCCTGCAGCCCGAGCAACCTGTCCGGCCAGATTACCAATCGAGCCTAATCCCAGCACGGCCACCTCCCAACCCAATTGAACTTGGGCCTTGTGAATGCCCTGCATGACAATTGAAATCAGCCGATAGATGGACGGCATCCTGACTGCTGACTCCATCAGGAATAGGGATACAGCGACCAGCCTCAACGATAGCGTGGGCCGCGTGTCTAATATTACAGGCCACCCGCTGGCCGACTTCCAAATCAGTCACAGCACTTCCTTTGTCAGCCACGTGACCACTGGATGAGTAGCCCGGATAGTAGGGATAAACACCGGGCGTATTTGGCAGGTGATGTAGAAAGGCCAGCTCCGTACCCGGCGAAATTGCAGAGAACTGCGTTTCGATAAGCACCTGATCTGGTTCTAATGATGGTAGCTCAAAGTCCTCAACTGCAATTTTGCTCTGAGCTGTGGCGACAATGCGCTGTGATTTCACAATCGAATTACCCCACGGGCAACCTTGCCATTGAGCATATCTTCAAACGCCTCATTCACCGCTTCCAACGGATAGGTTTGGGTGATAAGTTCATCCAGTTTCAGTTTTCCGGCCCGATAGAGTGAGATGAGGCGAGGTACATCATAGCGCATCCGCGTCGAGCCGAGGGCACTGCCCATTATTATCCTCTCCCCATTCATCAGCAGCTGAGGCTCCAGACAAATCGGTTCGGACTGCGGTAAACCAATCAAGATCGCTTTGCCCCGCGGTCGAATGGCCCGTATGGCCTGTTCATACGTCACATTTGTGCCAATGGCTTCAATCGCATAATCGGCCCCCAAACCCTCGGTCAAGGCGTGGATTTCGGAGATCGGGTCACCGTTGCTGGCATTGATGGTGTGTGTAGCCCCAAACTGTCGAGCCATTTCAAGCTTCGCCTCCACCAAGTCAACCGCGATGATCTGGGCCGCCCCGGCCAGAGCGGCCCCTTGAATCGCGTTCAACCCGATGCCGCCGGCCCCAATAACGACGACGCTGCTCCCTAGCTTCACCTCCGCTGTGTTGGCCACGCTACCCACGCCGGAGATGACGCTACAACCGCATAGGGCTGCCTTATCGAGCGGCAAATCCTGGTCAATCGGGACCGCGGCTTCTTGGGGGACGACCGTATATTCGGCAAAGGAAGCGACGGTGAATTGGTAGATGCCCTTTCCATTTTTGCTATAGCGCGGGGGGCGCTCTCTCATTTGGGCTGCCTTGCGGCAAAGGCTGGCATAGCCTCGCACACAGTAGATACAGTGACCACAGGCAGGCGAGATCGAAAGCACTACGTGATCACCCGGTTTGACCAGGCTGACACCCGATCCAACCGCCTCGACAACCCCGGCCCCTTCATCGCCCAACACGGCGGGAAGCGGCCACTTTTCCTTCCCCGTAATAACGGAGTAGCAGCTATGGCAGACGCCCGTCGCGGCGATCTTGATTAGGACTTCGCCCGCTTTGGGACCGTCCACATCAACCTCTTCAACCACAATTGGCTGGTTCACTTCGTACAAGACAGCGGCTTTCACTTTCATCGATAACTCCTTTCCATATTCAAATTAGTTTGAAACCGAAACTTTTAAGTGATAGCATCCTGAGTAGCCCGAGGTACGAGGGCGTATCGAAAGGTGCGGCTCAAACGACGATTCGAGGCCATCCCGCACCCTTCGATACGGCTCCATTAAGGTTTTTGTGGCCTTATGGGCCTAATCCGCCTACTCAGGATGCTAGACTGACGTTAATTGCCACCGTTTCAAAAGTTTCGGTTTTATTCCGTTCGCAGTATAAGATGAAGACTTTATTAAAATTGTGTTCATTATAAATATATGACGACCTGATCTTCCTCTTGTTTCGCCTCATAGGTGCGGACGGCTAGTTTTGGATCGAAGAGCGCTTTGCCAGTCCGAATATCAAATTCCCATTGGTGCCAGGGGCATTTGAGGATTTCATTTTCGCGTTCGTGACCCACTTGAGGAACATCGGCTGAGGTAACGAGCGGTCGCAGCCGGCCCAGGCATAACGGCGCGGACCGATGAGGACAGTAGTTCAGCAATGCGAAATATTCGCCGCCGACATTAAAGACGCCGATTTCGCGACCTTGTACAGTGACGATACGTCGCTGACCCGGTGGTAACTCCTCCGTCCGAGCAACCACATAACGCTGCTTAGTTTGGCGTTTAGCCATAGAGCTTTCTCCCTGTGGCCGATGCAGATGCGGCCCAATAAGATTTTCGGCTCAACGGGATCTTATGTGGTAGACAGTCTGAGTGACATGGTTGCGGACATATTCACTGGGCAGCTTCTTGACCCAGGGCGTATAATCGCGCAGAGCCTTCCAGTCTGAGTCCATGTGCCATAGCATGCCCGGCACCCAGAAAAAATCGTGTTCTATAAACAAAAAGCGGAAGTCAGGGAATTTCTCGAAGACGCCTTCACAAATCAGGCTAGCAAGGTGGGCCATTGCAGTCTGCGGCCGAGCCATCCGCATCTCAAGGTAGTATGAAGGATATCCCGCGCCCGTGGGTGGCGCGGAGATGCCCGAGCCTTCGCTACCAAAGTGGACGCACATCGGCAGACCCAATTAGCGATATACAAGTTAGCGATATACAAGGCCATGAACCGGCCAATCACCAGCCAAAGAATCAAATGAAATGCTTTTCATTCATTTTCGCTTCGGAATCAATTGGTGCGCTCTACAATGAGCCTTGTGCTTGATGGCGGCACAGGAAGCGTTGACTTTCGACCATCGGGCCACTGGATATCCAACGAGATGGGGCTGCTATCTGTGGGGAAACCAAAGTGAACCTGTGACGGCTCGCCTGACAAATATCCACTATTGGAGCGAATCTCACGCATATATCGACCCGTCGTTGTCTGTAGCGCAAGCCGCGCGCCAATCGCATAGGTATTCTTGCTTTTGGGCCACTGGAGATCAACGGTCAGGCTATGGCCCCCACAGAGCCGATTCTCGTAGACGACGGCCGGCGACAGCAGGTTATTGACCACAATATCCAGATCACCGTCGCCGTCCAAGTCAGCCATGTTCATACCGCGACCACCAGCCGTCGCGTTGAGACCCCAATCGGGCCTTGGCTTAAAACGCCCCGTGCCATCGTTCTGGAAGACCAGATTTTCTTCGATCAATTCGTTATTCGGCAGATGACCAAACATTTCTTCTGCTGCCATGCCGTTCACCACATAGAGATCCAGAAAACCATCCTGGTCCAGATCCCCAAATTGGGCCGACCAGCTCCATCCCGTCGCCTCTACACCTCGCGCAACCGCCTGATTTTCAAATCCCCCATCGCCGGTCGCAACCTGAAGGACGTTTTGGATGATCTGCTGGTCATGGGCGACGTCGACGTCTTCCATCGTCTCCATTAAAGGAGCCCAGGCCAGCAGGGCCGCTTGGGTAGGCTCATAGGGCATCATGTCAGCGGCAAATAGCTCAACGCCACCGTCGTTGTTGATATCACCTGCCGCAAAGCTCATGGTGTTTTGGGCAATTTCATCGAAGCGGGTTGCTTCCTGCCAGCCATCGTCTGTGCGCAACCAGACCTGGTCAGGCATCAGAAAGTCATGGCCTACCCAGATATCCAGATGTTCATCCTCATTCAGGTCGACCAGCAGCAGGGCCAAGGCTTGCGAATAGGTCGCCAGATGGGTCGCTATAAAGTCGTCTCCCCTGTTTTCATAGTAGACCACGCCGCCCCCGCTCAAGTCATAGTTATTAAAGCGCCTGTACTCGGTTTGATAGGTCGCCAGGACGAGATCCAGATCAACATCACCATCCAGATCGGCCCAGGCGAAGGTGTAGGCCCGTTGGGAAGGGCTGAACCGATCTAAACGCGTGAAACCGTCTATCTGTTCGAACTGCTGTTGACCAGGCTGGGCTGATGTTTGTCTGTGAGTTTTCTGATTGTTTTCACCCTTTTGAAACGTGCCATCGTTCATCCACACGCTGGGAGCCGTTTCGCGCCGGGCAAAGACAATGTCCTGCCAGCCGTCGCCATCAATATCGACGATGCTGATGGCGCGCGACTGACCGAAAGGGAATTCCTGCTTCTGAAAGGCGAAATCGCCTTCGTTCCAAAAGATGGCATTAGAACCAGCCAAATTCGCCAGCACCAGATCCAGATCGCCATCACGGTCGAGATCGTTAATGGCCAGACCGGCACCGTTACTATCGAACTTCTTGACAATCTCACCTGAAATGGCGGTGATATGTTCAAGAGAATGGGGGATGAAGCGATCTTCACAGGGGTAGGGTGAGGCCCGGTGTGGTTGCTCCGATATCGCTAGCGATTCCGCCAGCGACACGGCTGGTGTTGAGGTCGGTGCACCATTTGGCGAACCCGGGGTGATCGTGACAAAGACAACGTCTGTTTCAGATGACGTTTCAATTTGCTGGCAGCTGGTTAAGGCGATGGCTAGTAAGGCCCAAAACAGGCCCACCATGATCTTACGAGAAAAGCCGGGAAAGCCCCCTTGTTTCAACAGGGGGATGAGAGTCTTGATTATTATCCTAATCGCAAGCTCAATCCGGCTTTTCGTTAAGAAAACCCCCGGTTGAGCTACTGGAAGCCCCGATACTTTAGTGCGGGGTTTTTCACCCCTCAGTCTCATCCTTGATAAATCAGATTGCGGCGTCAACGGCACGCAGGCGGCGATTTCGCGACCTTGTACAGTGACGATACGTCGCTGACCCGGTGGTAACTCCTCCGTCCGAGCAACCACATAACGCTGCTTAGCTTGGCTTTTAGCCATAGAGCTTTCTCCTGTGGCCGATGCAGATGCGGCCCAATAAAATTTTCGGCTCAACGGGATCTTATGTGGTAGACAGTCTGAGTGCCATCGAGACCAGCAAAGCAAACCTGCTGATGGGATCAGCGTATTACCTTAGTAAACGAGTGTCGATGCAAGCACGACATCGACCTCCCTAAATCCCTAGGCCTACAGGGCGCGAGCAGCATTCTCTCGTGGGGCACTGGTGAGTTGACTGTCTAGCTGGTAGAGCTCGCGGGCTGTCTCAACCATAACCCGCCGGCGTAGGTCTGGGTCGTGACCCCTCAAGAATGTGCTGGGTTCATCCATATCCCAATGGGGAAAGTCAGACGTATAGACCAGGACTTCGTCCGCCCGTAGCCACTCCAGAAAACGGGCCAGGTCCTTACGGCTGGGCACATCAGGCATGGGTTGTGAGCCAAAGCGGACATGGTTGCGGACATATTCACTGGGCAGCTTCTTGACCCAGGGCGTATAATCGCGCAGAGCCTTCCAGTCTGAGTCCATGTGCCATAGCATGCCCGGCACCCAGAAAAAATCGTGTTCTATAAACAAAAAGCGGAAGTCAGGGAATTTCTCGAAGACGCCTTCACAAATCAGGCTAGCAAGGTGGGCCATTGCAGTCTGCGGCCGAGCCATCCGCATCTCAAGGTAGTATGAAGGATATCCCGCGCCCGTGGGTGGCGCGGAGATGCCCGAGCCTTCGCTACCAAAGTGGACGCACATCGGCAGACCCAATTCCTGGCAGGCGGCATAGATGGGATGATAGAAACGATTGCCAAAGGGCAGCCGCGCCCCGGCCGGCATCAAGACCTGGATGAACTCCGGGCGTGGGCCAAGCCGCTCGATCTCTTGCACGGCCAAGGCAGGGTCCTGCGGCGCAATGTGAATCGAGGACCGAAAGCGAGAATCCTGGCTTAGCCAATGGTCGAGCGTCCAGTCGTTGTGGGCGCGGCAAAGGGCATGTCCGTACTCTGCGTCGGGATGAACTGCGGCCGCAGACGGTACAGCGGAACCGGTGAGGACCGCCAGGCCAATATTATAGGCGTCCAGATGGCGTTTTATGTAGACCTCCGGCTGGTTTGCTGGGTTACCCGCTGTCCTACGTCGTTGTTGCCAATTCTTATGTGGCCGGCCATTGTATCCCTCCGGCTCGGTAGCCGGGTTGATACTTGTGCTCTCCCACAGGTCGTGGCGAGTTGCGTTTGCCGCGGGAGGTACGTTTGTATAACCGAGATCTGGCAGCAGGGGGCCAAAGTCTTCAATATATTCGACATAGTGACGGGGCAGATAAGGATAGAGCGCAGATAGGTCCGCCAAGTCACCGTGGTGTACGTCGCAATCGATGATTGGTGACATACCATTTTTTTGCTTATCGTTCATGATGTTCTCCTATGAAACCCTGTTCCGGGTGTTTCATACCGGGCGTCTGGTGCGGAAAGAGATGTGGAGGGACACCCCCCATCCCCCGCGCCATCGGCGGCACCAATGGGGGATGAAGCGATCTTCACAGCGGAAAAATCGATAGTACCATAAGAAACGCGCGAGTGGATTGCTTCTGCACGATGTTACACACCTCTTAGCCCTTGATACCGGTCACCACGATGCCCTGAATATAATATTTTTGAGCAACGAAGAAGACGACAATGGTGGGCAAAAGGATCACGAGGGAGGTGGCCATAAGCAGGGACCATTGGACCTGGTATTGGCCCTGAAAGAAGCGCAAGCCGAGGGCCAGCGTGAAGTTTTCCGTTGTGGACAGGAAGATAAGCGGTCCCAGAAAATCGTTCCAATGAAGCATGAAGGAAAAAACAGCAATAACCCCCATAGCGGGTCTCGTCAGAGGCAGCGCTATGTGCCAGAAGACCCCAAAGGTGTTACAGCCATCAACTCTTGCCGCGTCATCCAGATCCATGGGTATGGTCCTGAAAAATTGCCGCAGTAGAAAAATGTAGAAGGCATTGCTGGCAAAGAAGGTTGGCACGATCAGGGGTAAAAACGTATCGATCCAGCCCAGGTTCTTGAAGAGCAAGAATAGGGGAGCCACGATGGAAGGATAGGGCAACATCAGGGTGGCCAGGACCAGTACAAAGAGCACATCACGTCCCACAAAGCGGATGCGGGCAAACCCAAAGCCGACGATTGCACAGGACACCACGTGGCCGATGATGCTGACGGAGGTGATGTTCACTGTATTTAAAAACCATGTGCTGAAGGGCAAAAGCGTCCATGCATCTGGATAGTTCGGCCAGTAGGGCGGATTCGGAATCCATTCGATGGGAAAGGCAAATTCTGTTCCCGGTCTTTTCAGCGAAGTGCTGATCATCCAGAAAAAAGGCAGCATGACAAAAATGGTACCAGCAATTAACACAAGAAAGATGAGGATAGTAGCAACGCGATTTTGGAATCGTCGGCTCTGGAAGTATCTGACAGAAGAGAGATCGCGTTTCTGCCGGCCAGGGACGCTGTCAGCAGCGATTTGATCAGTCACTCTCATAGTAGACCCAACTGGAGGACGTTTTGAGGATGATGACGGTGAAGACCAGAATGATCAGGAACAAGACCCAGCTCAACGCCGATGCATAGCCCATGTTGAACCACACGAAAGCCTGCTGGTACAAGTACATCACATAGAAGAGCGTAGCGTAGTTAGGGCCACCATCGGTCATGACGTAGGCCTGGGTAAAAACCTGGAATGAGACAATCACGCCCATGACCAGATTGAGCAACAAGACCGGCGTGATCATGGGAACCGTTATGTGGAGAAGCTTCTTCCAAGCGCCGGCGCCATCTAAGGTGGCCGCCTCATAAAAGGCGGTAGGAATGCCCTGCAATGCGCCCAGGTAGATGAGCATACCGCCGCCGACTCCCCAGATACTCATGATGATCAGCGCAGGTATCGCCCATGCTTCGCTCCCCAACCACAAGGGGCCAATGATGCCAATCTTTTTCAGCAGGACGTTGATGATACCGAAGCGCGGGTTAAAGATCCACATCCACAACAACGAAACCGCGACGCCTGAGGCTACGCTTGGCAAAAAGAAGATGGTGCGAAAGACAGAAAGCCCCTTCACTTTCTGATTGAGAAGCAGGGCGAGGAGCAGCCCCAAGACGACGTTGAGGGGCACGTTGAGCAGATAGTAGAGGGTGACCTTGATCGACTGCCAAAAGAACCGATCCTCCACCATCTTCTGGTAGTTCGCCAACCCCACAATCTCAGGCGTACCGACGATATTCCATTTGGTCAGGCTGATTGAGAATGAGCCGAGCAAGGCCCCGGCGGTGAACACGACAAAACCAATAATCCAGGGTGAGATGAAAAGATAACCCTCAATGTTGCGTCGCCAGAACATTCTATTTTTGCCCAGCATGTTGACGTCTTTTCTTTTTGGGAGAAGCCGGGAAAGCCCCCGGTTTATGCGTAAACACGTTTACGGGTAAACACGGGGTATGATAGGCTGGAATCTCTTGCCCGTCACTGCTCAAGCCGGCTTCGGGTGTGTCCCAGAATTCAGGCGAATTTTCAGAATGCAGCATTTTGAGTAGCCGAAGCAGAGCGGAGGCGTATCGAAAGGTGCGGGTTAGCCTCGAATCGTTGCTTGAGCCGCACCCCTGGATACGGTTTCCGCTCCGCTCCACCCTACTCGGGCCTGTCCTGAGTTCCTACTATTTCGCGGCGTAAATATGTCTAACCGGCGATTCTTTTGCCCTAGGAGACTTCGGCCAGAGCCTCTTCAGTTAGCACACAGGCTTCTGCCATGGCCTCATCGATATCCTTGGTGCCCCGCAGCACATTCCTTATCTCTTCGTACACTATCGTGAAGATAATTTTGAGGGCAGCCGGCGTTCTGTACACGAAGGGATCTGGCTTCACGTGGCCAAGGAGGCGTGGGATCATCTTGGGATCAAGACCACCATCCCTCAGCGGCTTGTTGTATGCCTCCATGTCGAAAATAGACTTGCGAGTTGGCATATAATAGGTGGCCAGCAGGACGCCCGCATCATACGTCTGCTGTACAGCCTCCGCGCTGCTTCGCCAGCTCATCCATTCGTAGACAGCGTCGGGGTTTGGTGTGGTGCTCGAAGTCACAGACTGGTCCGTGTCGCCCCAGACAATGAAGCCTTCAGGCCCGGCGGGTAGCGGGACCAAGTCCCAGCCAAAGGGAAACTCCCGTCCTGGTCGAATATCCTCTACTGCGCCCCCGGCGGCCATGCCCATACCGATCACGCCGGATCTAAATTCGATACCCAACTCAGCCAGATTCAGGGCCGGCGAAGGCTGGACCTCATGTTTTAGGACACAATCGGCCATCCATTGGACCGCTGCCTTGACCTCTGCGCTTTCCACAGTACACTTGCTTGGGTCGAACAGATCGTCCAGGTAATCGCCGCCGAAGGCGCGGACGATGGCCAGGGTGTGGGTTCCCCAATAACCCTCGCATCCCCATTGATCGATCTGTCCATCTCCATCCGTATCGATGCTGAGTTCTTTCAGCATCTCCACGAAGCTGTCAGTATTCCATCCGTCCACTCCGTCCTCCCAATAAAGGTCGGCCGGGGTGGGCAATCCTGCCTTTTCGAAGAGATCCTTGTTGAATCTCAGGCAATGGGACGAGGTCCAGAGCGGCAACCCCATAATGTCGTCCCCGAATCTGGCATCGCCGGGGAACAGAATGTCATCGTAGTTCAAGTCGGAGTCCGCATCCACATAATCGTTAATGGGAATCGCGGCCCCTGCGTGTACAACCTGGAACATCAACGCGGGATGGCAGGCAAACGTGTCCGGCGCCGTTCCCCCGGCGATCATGACCGGGATCTTGGTGTTGTAATCTTCCCAGGGCAATGCTATGGGCTTGACATTCATGTGGGGATGACTTTCTCGAAACACAGAAATAATCTCCCCTTCAAGCACCGCATCATCATCAAAGCCATGTCTGGCAGCGGATATCTCGATGACTTCTGGGGCTGGCGCATCTGCTTGGGCCATTCCGGATTCAGGTTCGGCCGAGCTGTCCGGAGCTGGCTGAACTGCACAGGCGGCCAACGAAAGGCCGGCTGCCGACATACTGCCAACTCTCAGAAAGTCACGACGGTTCAAACGTTTCTCATTCTTTTCTGCCATTATTTTTTCTCCTGTGTCAAATGGTTTCCACAATCCTGACGTCGTAGAATACTCCTCTAAAAATCGATATACAAGGCCATGAACCGGCCAATCACCGGCCAAAAAATCGAAATGGGCGCATTTAGAACACGGATTGGCAGGATTTGGCGGATTTTTTAACCCGTTTTAACTGTTCCGCGCAAACGCTCTATCCGGCAAAATTTTTGCCGGAACACTAGCCTCGGCTGATACTTTGTTATACAATTTTGGTTATGAGCAAAACCGCATTTTGGCTGTTCGTATTCGTGACGCACTGGCGGAGATTGAGCATGTGCAGCGGCGCTTCCAAACGGCTCGAAAGGTTTTTGGGAATGTCGGCTAGCGTATGGATATCACAAGGGTGTGGCGAAGACAATGACAGGACCGAAAAACCAAGATTTGGAAACGATTGAAGTCCTCGAACAGGCCTTATACGAAGCATTACCCCATCTCAACGACCCCGTTTACCAGCCACCGGTGCTATTGTGGCAGGTGTTAGGGGTGCCACAGCAGCAGGGCGTCAAGGAGTTGCAGTCTGCGCTCATCAAAGCCATTGAGGCTTTGAAACCAGCCCCCGATGTTGCACCCTATGCCCACAGTCAGCGAATATACGAACTCCTATATTTGCGCTATCGGCAAGGCCTGACGCAAGAAGAAACGAGTGATCGCATGAAACTGTCGATTCGCCAGATTCGTCGCGAACAGAAGCGAGCCATCCATAATTTGGCGCAATGGCTGTGGGGCCAAAGGAGGACAGATACGCCAGCAGTCGCTGGCACACCATCAACAGATGGCGGCAACATTGAAACCGACCCGTGGCGTTCTCAGGTGCAGCAAGAGTTAGCCATCTTGCAGCAGAACGTGCCGGAGACCAAGAGCGAGGTGGCCGCCGTCATCGCCAGGGTGGTGCAGGTCGGCCAGGTGCTAACGGCCAAACACAATATTCAATTAAAGGTTGACCCCATCCCAAAAAATCTGACCGCGGTGATTCAGCCTTCGGCGCTGCGGCAAATATTACTAACCGCCATCGAGAAGTTGGCGCAACTCATGGCGTCGGGCGAAATTGTCCTGCTGGCTGAAATGGCAGGGGATGTCATCACCCTCACCGTGACAGGTGGCCCCATTGTCACCGATACGCTACCCGACAGCGCCCCGCTGCCCAGCAGCGACCTCATCCAAGAGCTTCTGGGCGATCAAGGTGATACGCTCAATATCCGGCGGGCCGCTGAAACCATTGTCTTTCGGTTCAGTCTGCCATCTGCCGGTGACCCCATTTCCGTACTTGTGGTGGATGATAACGCTGATCTGGTAACCTTCTTCCGGATCTCTGTCACCAATACCCCCTATCAGATCATCCATCTGGCCGATGGCGAACGCCTTTTTGAAACCATTGCCGTCATAAAACCAAACCTAATCATCCTGGACGTGCTCCTGCCCGGAATGGATGGCTGGGAGCTGCTGGCCTATCTGCATGAGCATCCTGATACCCGGGCCATTCCCATCATTGTCTGCTCTGTCATCCGCCGGGAAGAGCTGGCTTTGGCGCTGGGCGCGTCGCTTTTTTTGCCAAAGCCGGTGCGGCGGCGGGAGTTTATCGAGGCGCTGGATGAAGCATATAGTCGGGTTGCGGGGTGAGATGAAGTATTTATAAAGGCGTTGCTACATCAATCTTCATCACCATTACAAGAGAAGCTGAAGAAACACGGCCGTGAGTAGAATTCGATGTTATACGGATGAACATGTGTCAAAAGCCGCTATCCGGGGACTTCGTGAACGAGGGATAGACGTTCTCAGCGTACCTGAGGCAAATATGCTCGGGGCATCGGATGAGGAGCATTTAGCGTTCGCTTTGGCAGAGGGTAGAGTGATATTTACTCACTCAAGTTCCCCATCTGCCTTCATTAACAGCGCCGCAAGCCGGTGCGAACAGGGCAGCAGCTTGTTAATCGGTACCCCCGCTCCCATCGTTGCCAACAGTACGCTACTGCGTGTTGGCCAGGCCACAAGCTCTTCGCCGGAGATTGCGATCACCGGAATGTCACGAATCGCCGCGTCTTGATTCTTTTCCGCCAAAACCTGCCAACCGTGCATATCGGGCAGAAGAATGTCCAGTAGGACCAAATCTGGAGCCTCACTGCCCCGGACCCGATGGTGTAGCTCGGCCAACGCTTCCGCCCCGCTGGCGGTGGGGGTAATCTCCAACGTAGGGTCAATGATAGAGAGCATCTGGGTATAGAGTTGGCGAATATCCGGATTGTCGTCCACCAGCAAAATGCGCTTCACCGGCTTGTCAAGCGTATTCAAAGCCTTGGCTAAATCCGGCTGTCTGATCGGCTTGATCAAATAGTCGACAGCCCCGGCCTCTAAGGCATAATTGATTTTCGGCGGAAAGGCACACCCAAGAATGGGCATATCAGGTATGGCTTGCCGGGCCTCTTCCATTAATAGGATCAAATGTTGGGGAGCGGCTGCATTGAGGATCAGCATATGGGTCGGATGGGTTTGCAACGCTTCGAGAGCGCCAGGTAGATCACGGCTCTCGGTAAACTGAATCTCATCGGTATGGCGGCTGAGCAGGGGGGCCAAATCGCCACTTTCATCACAAACCATTATCCGTTGTTTGCGCGGCATTTCGGGCAATTGAGGCCAGGTGGTGCGTTCATGCCAAACCCAGTCTTCGGCAAAGCCAGGGGCCGACGTGCCCCCGGCCGGCAGCGGCGGGGCGATGGGCAGGGTGAATGAGAAGGTACTGCCGAAGCCTAATTTACTTTCGGCCCATATCCGACCCTGATGAAGTTCGATGAATTGTTGGCTGACGCTGAGGCCGAGTCCACTGCCGCCTTGAGCAGGTCGCGTTTGGTCCGCCTGCGCAAACGGTTCAAAGATTCTGTCCAGCTCTTGCGGGGTGATACCGGGACCCGTATCCGTTACGCTGATAAGAATGTCACTGCCCTGGCGCGTTGCCTTGACGATAATGCCGCCAGTCTCCGTATAGCGGGCCGCATTGCTCACCAGGTTGAGAACCACCTGGCGGATACGGGTTCTGTCGCAGTAAACTTGGGGGAAATCGTCATCAACGCTGACCTGCAAAGTGAGTGCTTTCCTTTCAATCAGCGGACGCACCACCATCACCACAGCATTTTTTATATCGTCAGCCAAATCGGCCCATTCCCGATGCAGGCTCAGCCGGCCTGCATCGGCCTGGCTGAGATCCAGGACATCGCTGATCATGCTGGCCAAATGATTGCTGTTGCGCTGTATGATCTCCAGAACTTGCATGAGCAAGGGTGGCAGCGATTTCCCATAGGCTTCAGGTACCTCCAGCATCGTGTCAATCAGACCCAGAATTATATTCAACGGCGTCCGAAATTCGTGGCTGATCCTGGCCACAAAGGCGGCCTTGGCTTGATGAGCTTCCTCAGCAATCTGACGTAGGACGACCAACCGCTGATTGAGCAGTTCCTGGGTCTGGTAGGCCGATTTCAAATCCTCCTGCATTTGGGCCAACTGGACTTTTTGATCCCGCGTTTCGTCTAATCGCTGCTGCGCTCGGTGAAACTGATCGTATAACCATTGGCTGCGCCGAACCTGGGGGCCGATGATGGCCAACTGCAGGCCAAGTACCGTCCAGATCAGCCCGATTGTCAGAACAAGGGAGATGGGGTCTATCCCAATGGTTGGCCACAGGAATAGCAGCCCTATAGTTTCCAGTAAAGCCGTGAGCAGCGCCGCAGTCCAGGTCATGAGCGCCAGCGCCAAAAGGGGCAACAAGATCATCAATAGGTAGAGGTCGGATATCCCAAATCGGATGAATGCCAGGTTGATGAGGATGCTCAGACCGATGAGGGTAAACCAGCGGCTGAGCCTGGTCCCACCCAACCGATCCAGCCACCAGATAAGCATAGCCAGGCCAAAACATACCAAGGGTATTTGGGACAACCGTTGTACCGGCTCAACCAGCAGTTCACCCATGAACGTCACAGCTGACCCCACGCAGACCAGCACGGCAATAACCCAGGTGAGCGATAAGCGTAACTCCGGGTCGATCTCCAGGCCGGGTCTTGTGGCGAAGGTTGTTATTCCTTCTTTTGTCATCATACCTGTTCTCCTGCTGAAATGCTGGCTCAATTTACCCGGCTATTATACTATTGACCTGCCCCCGAGTTCGGTAGGCAAAGGGGCGAGTTATCTTTCGACACTTTTCCCCTAAGCCCCCGGTCAAACCGGACGTGATAGTTTCCCATCATCCGGCTTTCTCAGATCAGCTACGCTGAGTAATTTGTTCTTTTCACTCAGGACATTGAGTACAGTTTCAGTTGGTCGCATCACGCGCCCCCTCATCGTACTCGCAGTCATAGCTTCACCTGTCTCCCTTCACCCTGTAAGTGGCTTTCCCACTCTCCCTGGTCGGTCGTTACTCCGACGAGTACTATGGAGACTCCGTACCCGTATGGTTCGCACCACTTAGGGCATCCCGTGTTCCGGTTCACAATCTCCGTAATAGCGACCCTTAGACTCCCTTTGGCGCATCCTTTCCCTGCTTCGTTAGCAGATTCTCCCCATTGGCAGGTTCCCACGGACGTAGTGTATCTCCGTGAGTGTGGTGGGCGTCCGAACAAACATCATTCGGATTTCTATGGGGTTCGGGTGTCAGTCACTTTTCCCTTGGATGTGGTTTGCTCCAGATGGACGCTAGGGTTCCTTTCATAGTCATAGGTCGCAGGTCTTGCCGGTCCAGTATTCTCGTGACTGCCCTACTCTCCGGCTTTACTGTCATGCTATTGTCCCCTTACTCTTTCGAGAACTTCCCCTGTCGCCAGGGTCAGGGTAAGACAGTTGACCTTTAGGATATCCTGCTCCTAAGCCTGGTATCCAGGCTGGAAATTGTGCCGTGACACGGCGCACTGTTTGTACCACCCGTTATGTTAGTCTGACAAGCACGGGGACAGGGTCAGCAGGCAAGAGGGCCTCAGGGGCCGGCGGCCGGTAGCATCGCGCATTCTTACCGCGCAATCGCCGGAAAGTCTCCCGGCTCCACCAGCAAACGTAACTCGCCGGTCTCCACCTCGATCAGCCAAAGCGACGGCACCACTTCCGGCCCGCGCAGCGGAAACCTTCGCGTGATCAGATAACGTCCATCCGGACTCCACACCGGCGGTCCGTGGTCATAGGCCGGATCTGCCGTCAGTGGGGTTGCCTCGGTGCCGTCCGCGCGCATCCGCCAGATCTGGCTGCCCCGCGTCGCCCCCGGCCCTTCCAACTCCTTGCGCCGAAACGCGATCCAGGCGCCGTCGGCCGACGGAACGGCCGAACTGTCGTGGACCAGGGCCGCACCGGCGCTTCCCACCTCACTCAACTCGACCTGCTCGCCGCTTTCCACGTTGATCGCAATCAGGTGAGTCATCCACTCATTGCCGCTCTGTCTGAAATCGGTCGTGTACAACCTCGCCTGGGCGCTGTCCCAACTGCAAGTCTCACCCGTAGCGGTTGGATAGAAAGCGCTCTGCCCTTTCTCTCCCGCCGGTCCTCCCGACAGGTTGATAACGGCCAGCTGCTGCTCCTCCGGCGACACGAAACATAGCCACACGCCATCGACGGACCAGCGCGCATCAAGCCCAAGGCGCTGGCTGTCGCTGAAGATCGGCGCTGTCTCTCCTGATGCTACTTCCACGATCCAGATCCGCGGCGGGCTGAGCACACCGGACGCGAACGCGTTGACCGAACGACGCGTGTAGGCCAGGAACTGGCCGTCGGCCGACCAGCTCGGCCCGCTGCATGACGCGTTCTCACAGGCCAGCAGCGGCCTGTCCTGGCCGCTGGCCAGGTCGAGCAGCCGCAGATCGCTGAATCCCAACTCGCCCAGAGCACCGTACGCGATCATCCTGCCGTCGGGCGACGGCGCGAAGTCCCATACACTGACTTCAGTCGGGGTCAGGGGGCGGGGCGAGAGGTCGGCGCCAAGCTCATCTTCCTCGAACGGCAGCGCGTGCAGCTGCGCGCGTCCCACCTCATCGACCGTCTTGTAAAGCAGGTAGGAAACGCCGTCGTCCCCCGCAACCCGGCGGCTTTGCCCCCAGAGGCCCAGGAGCAACAGCGTGCACAGGCTGAGGATCGACAATACGGTCAGATCAAAACGGCTCATGGAGTCGAGGGCTGGGGGCCAGTAGGGGCAGCAGGTAAGCCTGGCCGCTGAGCACTGGCATCATGTCAAAGGTGTCAGGGATAGAGATAGGGCTGGTTGGGTTCCGGCACGGCCTCCAGCTTCTCTGCCACGAGCACCGGAATACTGCTGCCTGTGGAAGCGGCGAACTGTCCAACCACCCGCACCCACTGGCCTTCCTCCAACTCCCCTTCAGAAGGCAGGCCGGCTGCCAGGCTGACCGGCAGGCCGACCGCCATGGCATCCGCCGCGCAGCAGCCGACAACAAAGCGTGTGAGGGTAAACTCTGCCTCGTCCGCAGCGTCATCGAGATAGACGAAGCCAACTACATCCGCAGTGTCGGTCTCGGCCGGCCGTTCGCCTTGGTGAAAGGCGAGTACCCAATCCAGAATCGTGCGCTCGCTGCTCTCCCGCACCAGCGATGAGCCCACCGCAGCCGGCAATACCGAATCCAACCCCCCGGCGCTGATCTCACGATTCTGCAGCGCGGCCACGCCCAAAGGACGCGGAGGCACGAGCAGTCCGAGGATGATCGGAAGCGAAATAAGTAGAAACCCCGACCAACCCAAAGTGTGGCTGTGATTGTGGCCGTGTTGGTGACTGTCTCCCGCAACCGTGGAGCCGGCCTCGCCCGATCGTTCGGAAGCAAGACCACCCGGCGCCGCAGGCGTATCGTCGGCCTCTTGAAGTAGGTGGCGGTAGCTTAACCCCACCACGAAGAGACCGAGCACCGCCGCTATCGTCAGCCAGTCAAACCTTTGGCTGATGTAGTAGTTGAGCGTGCCTGACGTGATGCGCGTGAACAGAAAAATGCCCAGCCCCAGCAAGAGCAGCCCTTTGAGAGCGGCCTGCACTCTGGGTAGACGCAACAATCTGCCCGTCATCGTACCCGAATTCTGTGACACTTTTCCGCCTATCCCATCTTCCGCCAAGCCATCTTTCAAACACCCACCTGCACGTTCCAGAAGACACCTATGACTGCCACCAGCGCCAGCGGCAGCAGGATAAGATAGAGGACCGTCCGCCGCCGGAAGACCCCCATAAACAGGAGCGAACTCTTGATATCCACCATCGGCCCGAACACGAGAAAGCCAAACAGCGAGCCGGTCGTGAACGCGTTGCTGAAAGCCAAGGCGATAAAGGCGTCCACCGTCGAGCAGACCGACAAAATGTAGGCCAGTGCCATCATCACAAAGACGGAGAAGATAGGCCCCTGGCCGATAGTGAGCAATGTCGACTGGGGAACAATCGTCTGCATCGCCGCCGCCAGCATGGCCCCGGCAATCAGATAGCGGCCCATGTCCAGAAAATCATCGCCCGCCATGATAAGCGCCTGCCAGACGCCCGGGCGGGAGCCACCGTGGTGGTGACTGTGGTCGTGACTGTGGTCGTGAACACCGGAGTCGTCGCGGCCGCTGGAGACGGCCAGCGTCTCGGGCAGCAGGATCTCGCGTGGGCGCGCCAAATGAAAGATCAGCCCAACCGAAAAAGCCACCAGCATGCTGAACACAACCCGCCCCCACAGCACCGGGCCCCAACCGAACGCCGCATACGTGCTGAAGATCACGACCGGATTGATCACCGGCGCCGCCAGCAAAAAGGCGATCCCCACCGGCAGCGGCAACCCCTTGCCGTACAGCCGCCGCGTGACCGGCACTACACCGCACTCACACACAGGGAAAATAAACCCCAACCCCGAGCCCGCCAGCGCCGCCAGCAGCGGGTGATTGGGTATGTAGCGCTCCACCATCCCCTCGTTCACATAGACGGCGATGAAGCCCGATACAATCGAACCGGCAATCAGGAAGGGTGCGGCTTCGATGAACAGACTGAGGAAAATCGTAACGAACGTCTGGAAGCGCTCCGCCGCGAAAAAACGAGCCTGGGGCGTGTTGATGCTGCTCGCCAGGACCACGAGCAACGCAAAAACCAGGAACGCCGCGATCCCCCAGCGCGGGCGTCCAAACCAGCGGTTCTCCGCTCTCTCAGTGGCGGCCTGCGGCAACGGTGACGTCTGGTCCATCTGCAAGTTGGTAGGTGGCGGGGGGAGACGTGAGATGAAACACCCGCGGTATCAAACAAAAAAATTAAAAAATAAAACAAAAAAATAAAAGAATGGGATGATAAAAA
>VXMH01000014.1:145396-182962 GCA_009841235.1 Caldilineaceae bacterium SB0661_bin_32
ACAACCCTGTGGTTCCCTCCCTGCGGGGGGGCGGCTGGTGTCGTGGGTGGGGTGGTGAAATTCTCCTTTTTGTTTGGGGGGGCATTGTGTTTTTATCCCCCCGCCGTTCTTATCCAGCAATTTCGTATCGAATGCAGCAACAGTGTAGCAATGTTGCTTCCCTCGACTTCACTCTCTCAGCGATCTTCAATCCTACCTGAGCCTCCGCATTCTGCCAACCCGGAAAGGCTGAGGGCGTGCATCCCAAACTGCCAGGCCTTCACCATCCGTTTTATTGATCGATGATGAAATGGCTGCTCCAATTGGCCTCCGCAGCCGGCGCAAACCCACCATTGGAAAGCCCTTCTTAACGCCAATCAGTACCTGTCTCCTTAGACAGAAACTGTCAATGTCGGTTATCATTCGCAGTACCCTTGCGGAGATTTCTTCAGGCCTTAGTGGTGCCCGAAAACATCCCGCCGGGGGTCTTCTTTCCAACTCCATCCAGCACAAGGCCCATGTAATGTCACGCATGACGGTGGAACAGCTTCGGCAGGACCTTCCCATGACCGGGGAAGTTGGATACTTTCAGACTGGGACCTACGGCCCCGCCAGCGATTCCGTACTCCAAGCGGTACGAGAAACGATGGAAACCGAGGCCCGCCACGGACCAGCCACCCCTGCCGGCAGGCAATCACATACCGAACGCGAAGCCGCGGCCCGCAGCGGGCTGGCACGGATGCTCAACGTCGAAGAAGAGGAGCTGGGCATCGAGACCAACACGTCCCGCGCCATGCAACAGATCGTGCGCGGTCTAGACTGGCAGGAGGGCGATGAGTTCGTCATGACCTCGCTTGAGCACGTCAGCACCTACGGTCTCTCCTATTCGCTGGAGCAGCAACACGGCGTGAAGACTATCGTACTTGGCGAAGTGTACGACGAACATCTCCTCGGCGATCTCGCCTCCGTGCTCACCGAACGCACCCGCCTGATCTGCCTCAGCCATATCGCTTCCCCCAATGGGCGCCTCCTGCCCTGCAAGCAGGCAGCCGCCATCGCCCACGAGGCCGGCGTGCCCGTCATGCTCGACCTGGCCCAATCCGTCGGCCAGATGCCGGTAGACCTGAAGGAGCTCGACTGCGATTTTGCCGTCGGTTCCGGCCACAAATGGTTGCTCGGCCCCATGGGCACCGGCTACATGTATATTTCGCAAGACCAGATCCCCGGTTTCCACCCCAACTTCATTCCCGACCGCAGCCCCTGGTCGCTGCCTGATGCCCCCACGCCGGCGCCGACCGCCCGCTCCCGCACCGAAATCGGCACCTACAACCACGCCCTCGTGGTCGGCCTCGGCCGCGCCGTCGAGATCATGGAAAGCATCGGCCTGGATAAAATGCAGGAAAGAATAACCCAGCTTTCCGGCCGCCTCCGCCAGGGCGTCGGCCACATCGACCGCGCCCGCATCATCACGCCCCAGGAACCCGGAAAGTCCGCCGGCATCACCTCGCTGATGTTCGACGGCTTCACCAAGACCGACTTGGACGGCCTCGTAGACAGGATGCACGAACGCCATCAGACGGTCGTCAAATCCCAATGGCTGACCGCTCCGCCGGACCCGGTCAAAGTCGCCATGCGCATTTCAGTCGCCGCCTTCAACGACGAGAGTGAAGTGGACCGCCTGCTGGAGGGCCTGGACGAAGAGCTGTAACCACAGTGGCCGCGAACGCTGCCGCATACGAGCAACTAGCCACGAAAAGAGGAAAAGAGAAGATGCCTGAACGCTTGGTACTCTGGGGACCGCCCGTAGTGGAGAGAGTTCCCGACGATCCCGATTACGCCGACTTTCTGCCCGCTTGGGTGCAAAAGTGCGCCGACGTAGGCGTAACCAAGATCGTCGGCGGAGACCGCACCCGCGCCCTGACCGAAGCCGCCCATGCCGTCGGCATCAAGGTCGATCCCTATATCAACTACAACTCCTTCCCCCGCCATGGCTGGGCACGCGTCACCTACGGCTGGTCCCTCGACTTCCTGCGCCCCCCCGTTACCGCAGCCGAGGCCCGCGCCGTCATGGACAGTCACCGCCCCATCTACGACGCGCCCAAAGTAACCACCACCATGACCGACTTCGCAGCCAAGAATCCGCAGTTCCGCAGCCTCACACGCACCCGTTCCTACACGCTGCAGCCCGGAGACGATCTCTACCTGAGCGCCGCCTTCCCCGAAGTCCGCGCCGAACAGAACCAGCAGTTCCTCGATACGCTCGCCAAGACCCAAGGCGACGGCATCCAGGTCGAGTTCGTACTTGGAAACGAGGACGAGAACGGGGCCGTCCCCTACGGCTACGAAGACCGCACGGTCAACGAGTTCCAGGCTAAACACGGCAAGAACCCGTTCGACCTGCCCAACGACGACCCTGAATGGCTGCAGTTCCGCGCCGACTACGTCACTCTCGCCCTGACCGAGATGCGAGCCGTCGTCAAGCAGGCCAAGCCTGACGCCGTCTTCTCGACCACCCTGATCGCCGGCGAAAAAGAGGACTACCTCAAGCTCCTGCACGACTGGCCAACCTGGCTCGAGCAAGGCCTCGTCGACGAGTTCTACATCTGGTTCCGCACCAATTCCAACCTCGACGCGCTCCAGCGCCAGCTCAGCTACGCGGTGGAAGTGTCCGGCGGGCGCACACCGGTTATCGCCGAGCTCTCCTGTTACCATCCCGGCAGCTTCCAGCAGCCCGACCAGATGCTGCGCGCCGCGGAAGCGGCCATGGACTGCGGCGCGGACGGCGTCGGCATCTACCGCAGCCATGCCGTCGAACAGTTGGACTTCTGGCCGGTTCTGGAGAAGATGAGCAAGCTGTAGAGGGGCGTTTAGTCTGGGACTTCGTTTCAGCGATCGTGAAGGTCCGCTCGCGTCCAACTGGTCGAGCCGCAGGTGCCCAGATCAGTATCCTGGGTCAGCAAGGCCAGATGTTTGCGCATCGCCCTGGCGTACAGATTTTCGCGTTCTGCCAGTTCGGAGAGAAGCTCGGCCACAAGTTCCGAAAGGGATCGATTCTGGTCCTTCGCTATCTTCTCCGCCGTGTGTAGGACCGAGCGCGGCAGCGAGAGGGTTACATTCTGTTTGTCCATATGCATGAGTCCTTGCGGCCAGAAATATCCAGAAATCTACCGCACAAAGGTGCTCGACAATTCTAGGCTGTCCAACATCCCAATGCAAAGATAACGCTCGTTGATGCGTTGCATTCCAGAGCAAACTGTGTAGACTCGCCGAAACCTGTTTGCAAATCAATGATTGAGGAGCAGGGGATTCCCTCTATCCGATCCTCGGCCGAAAGAGAGGCACACCATGTCCTATTACGTCGCCGCATACGACACCGAAGGCGTATATCCCTGGTGGGATAAGGACCGGCGTCAAAAAGGCTTCAGTTACACGCCAGAGCATATCGCCGAATTCCTAGACGGCGTGCGCGCTGTAGCCGACGTTCACCTGCAGCGCAACGCGCCAGCATCCTTCTTTCTCGTCGCCAAAATGCTGGAACTCTGCGGCCCCGAGCTGCGCGCCATTCTCGACAATCCCCTCTTCGATATCCAGTGTCATACCTTCACCCACCCAAACCTGAAAACACTGGGTGAAGACAGAGCCGCGCTCCAATATGAACTCGGCGACGCCAAGAAACTGATCGAAGACACCTTCGGCCGCGAGGTAAACGGCCTCACCGCGCCCGGCGGATACACCGACGGCTTCCGCGGCCATCCCGCCATCTTGGATGTCATGTGGGAGGCCGGCTACCGCTATGCACGCAGCGTCGGAATGGGGCCAAATGGGACCTTCCCTTCCTTGCTCGATCAGCCTTTCTGGTATACCGAGGATGGCTTCCCCGAACTCCTGGAAACGCCTTCGCATGCCTGGCACGACAACGTCCTCACCGGCCAGCCGGCTAAGGTGCATTGGCCGCCGCTCCTGCCCTGGTCCTATCCCTCCGAAATGCCCCGCGACGCGCAAGGCGTTTACGAAGCCTACGCGCCCGGCATCGACTACTGCACGCAGCAAGACCTTCTGTACTACATGCCCATCTTCCATCCCTGGTCGATCTACCGCATCGACAAGCAGGCCGCCCAGATCGGCCTCCTGCTCGATCATGCCAGCAAACAGATGGAGTTGACATCCTGCAATCACATCTATCAGCACATTCTCCAGCATCCGGAGCTAGTCTGAACACCAAACCACTCCTACCATGCGTTGTCACTAAAAACTGAAAACTCAAAATGACAGACCAATCACCAATCAACGTAGGAATCGCCGGCCTCGGCCGCACCGGCTGGAACAACCACGCCAACGCCTGTGCCCATCTCCCCGAACAGTTCCGCGTCGTCGCCGTCTGCGACCCCGACCCGGAACGCCAGGCCGAAGCCATCGAACGCTTCGACTGCCTCGCTTACGCATCATACGAGGAGCTGGTGGCCGACAAGGCCGTCGAACTCATGGTGGTGGCCACCCCCAGCAATCTCCATGCCGAACAGTCGATCGCGGCCATGCGCGCCGGCCAGCACGTCATCGTCGAGAAACCGATGGCCAGCGACCTCGCCGGCGCCGATGCCATGCTCGCCGTCGCCAAGGAGACCGGTCGCACTCTGACCGTCCATCAGAATCTGCGCTACGCCGCCGACTTCGTCAAGGTGCGCGAGGTGATCGCCTCCGGCGTTCTCGGACGCATCATCGAAGTCCGCATCCACAACGGCGGCTTCGGTCGGCGCTGGGACTGGCAGACCATGAAGCGTTACGGCGGCGGCATGCTCAACAACAGCGGCCCCCATTTCGTCGACATGGGCATGCTTCTTATCGACGATCCGGAGCCGGACGTCTTCTGCCACATGGAGGCCACTCCGCTCTACGCCGGCGACGCTGACAGCCACGTCAAAATCATCCTCAAACCCAAGCCTGGCCAAGGTCCGCTGATTGAGATCAACATCACCACTGCCTGCGCCGTCCCCCAGCCGAACATCCTGGTGCTGGGGACGCAAGGCTCCATGGCCTGCTACCGCGAAGAAGCGCACCTGAAATACTTCGATCCCACCGAAGCGCCGCCCCTGATTCTGGACGAAGCGCCTATCGCCCGCGACCGCGTCTACAATCGCGAACAGCTTCCCTGGAAGGAGGAGCAAGTCTCCTTTGTCTACGACGGCGCGGAGGGTGTACAGGAACTATATCGCGCCCTCTTCGCCTCCATCCGCCAAGGACAGGACCTGGATATCACCCCCGAAAGCGTACGCGCCCAGATCGCGGTCCTCGAAAAGTGCCGCGAACTCAATCCCGGTGTAATCTAACAGAAGCGAGGCGTGGAATTTTCCCGCTATTTGCATTCCTTCTTTCTCCGTCACAAAGGAGTTTCGCATGGAACTGAGTTGCACATCCGTCATGCTTCCCCGTTGGGAACTGGACGAGACCTTCGACAAGTTGAGCGAGTACGGCTACGACGCTGTCGAGCTGCGCTGCCGCTATAACCCCGATGACCTGGACGCAAAGCCCTTTTTCTGGGGCCGGCATCTCTCCGACGTCAGTCCGGACAATATCCTAGACAAGGCCGCGCAGATTCGCGCCGCCGTCAAACGCACGGGCATACGCGTCGCCGCGCTCGCGCCCAACGCCCGCTACGATGACACCGAGCATGTCCTCAAGCTATTCAAAGGCGCCCTCGCGATCGACCCCGACCGCCCACCCCTGATCCGCATCGACGCCCCAAAACATGACCGCACCAGACCCTACTGGCCCCAGTTCCTCGAGGCCCGCGCCGGCTACGCCAAACTGGCCGAACTGGCGAGCGAGCATGGCGTAAAGGCGACCTATGAAATCCATACCGGCACGCTTGCCGTCACCGCTTCACGTACGCTCGAACTCCTGCGCGACCTGGACCCCAACCACATCGGCGCCATCTACGACGTCCAGAACATGGTCGAAGTGGGCATCGAAGACACGCGCATGGGCTTGGACCTCCTCGGTCCCTACGCGGCCCACTGTCATATCGGCAACCGCCTGCCGGAACCCGCCGGCCAGGGACCCGACGGTAACACAACCTGGCGCTGGCGCGGCGCTCGCCTCGCAGAGGGCGTAGCCGACATCCCCCAACTGATCGAAGACCTCAAGACCGTCGGCTACCAGGGCGCGCTCTCCCTCGAGCTCTTCATACCCGAAAACTTCGAGCCCGGAAACGACGACGAGATCGTTGAGACCGAAGGGGCCTTCCTGCGCAAGCTCATTGACCGCACCTAGCGCACTCTACCCGCGGGGCGCCCGGCTGTTCATAATAATGTAGCCATATCCGCCGCCCCCACTGTACGCAATACGCAAAAGATCCTCAGGACAACTCCGCCATGCCCTACGCCATCTGCAACGAACTCTTCGAAGACTGGTCCCTCGAGAAAACCGCCGCCTTTGTCGCCGAACTAGGCTACCAGGGCCTTGAGCTGGCGCCCTTCACCCTCTGCAATCTTGTTACCGACCTCACCACCGCCGATCGCGTCCGCATCCGGCAGACGGTCGAGGGCGCCGGCCTCTCCGTCGTCGGCCTCCACTGGCTGCTGGCACAGACCGAAGGCTTCCAGCTCAATGACTCCGATCCCGATGTCCGCGCCCGCACCGCCCAATATCTTCTCGACCTGATCGACTGCTGCGCCGACCTGGGCGGCGAGGTGCTCATCTTCGGCTCGCCCCAACAGCGCGACGTGCCGCCCGGCCGATCACGCTCCGAAGCCTGGAAAACCACCGCCGAGATCATGCACGCCTGCGGCGAGCGCGCCCAGCAGCAGGGCGTCCTCTTCTGCGTCGAACCCCTCAGCACCAACGAGACCAACTTCATCGTCAACGTCGACGAAGCCGCCGAACTCGTGCGTCAGGTCGACCACCCCGGCTTGCAAATGATGGTCGATACCAAGGCCATGAGCAACGACCCCCGCCCCATCCCCGAACAGATCCGGGCCGTTCATCCCCTCTTCCACCACGTCCACCTCAACGATCCCAACCTGCGCGGCCCCGGCATGGGCGATCTCGACTTCCGGCCCATCCTGCAGACGCTCGACGACCTCAACTACGATCGCTGGCTGTCAGTCGAAGTATTCGACTTCACGCCTGGCCCCGAAAGGACCGCACGTGAAAGCCTCGCCTATCTGAACGCCCTTCCAGGCGGTTAGTGGACAGGGAACGGGGCCGCCACAGGCCAAGGGCCGCAAAAACCCAGCTTGACACAAGACAATTACTCTGTAGAATGGAGTCGTTCCCTACAAGCCGCTCTTCCCAAAGAGGGCCGCGGGAATAGAATGTTCTTGGCAGGAGTCATGCCCTTTGCCCAAACGGAAGGGCATGCAGACCTGCCAGTTCCTCATCCGCGTTTCATAAATCAAAAGACGTAGGAAAGGAGATTCAGAGTATGGCACTCCGTAAGGTAGTGATTCGAACAGCTGTCCCCCTGGCAGCCCTGTTGCTCCTGCTGCTCGCGGCCGGGTGTGTGGCGCCGGCTGCCGCGCCCGCAGACTCGGGTGACGGGGACATGATGGAGATGAAGAGCGAACTCGTCGTCGCTGTCGCCCAGGAAATGACCTCCCTGGAGGCAACGTTGGCCGCCGCCGAAACCAACTGCAACGGCTGCTTGAACGTTGTAGAAACGCTGGTCACGCGCAACTTCTCCACCGGCGAGATCATCCCCTTGCTGGCAACCGAGTGGGAACGGCTCGATGACAGGACGATCCAGTTCCAGTTGCGAGAGGGCGTAACTTTCCATGACGGTTCCCCGATGAACGCCGAAGCCGTGGCCACGAGCATCAACTATATGTGGGAGGCTGAACTCGTCAACACGCTCACCGGCTTTATCGGCGGTACTCTCAGCGCCGAGGCGGTTGATGAATACAGCGTCAACGTATCCGCCGCCGATCCCGACCCGATTCTGCTGGAAAAGATGTATTTCGTCGCCATCTCCTCGGCCAAGCAGATTCAGGAGGAGCCGGAAACCTATTCCACCAAGTTGGTTGGCACCGGCCCCTATATGCTTGACGAGTGGAATCGCGGCGAATCCATCATCTACGTCGCTAACCCCGACTGGTGGGGCCACGACAACCCCGACGAGGCCGGCGGCAAGGTATCCTTTGACCGTCTCGTCTGGCGCTTCCTCCCCGAGGACACCGTTCGCGCCGCAGCCGCCCAGGCCGGCGAGGTCCACATCGCCCAGTTCGTGACGCCGGATCAGTGCAACGCGGCGTTGAGTGACGAAAGCCTGCGCTGCGCCTCTGTCGCCAGCGTCGAGACAATGTTTGCCCGCATGGGTAACCAGAAACTCTTCGAGGACATCCGCGTCCGCGAAGCACTCAACCTCGCTATCGACAAGGAGCTGATCGTTGAGACGCTCCTGGGCGGAGCCGCGACCATCACCGGCCAGATCGTCAATGAGACCGCCACCGGGCACCACCCTGACCTTCAGCCCTATCCCTATGACCCCGATCGGGCTCGCGGCCTTCTCGAAGACGCCGCAGCTGACGGCGTAGATGTTGGCCAGGAATTCACCCTCGCCTCCCGCCAGGGCCTGCACGCAGGCCATGTCGAGGTCATCCAGGCCATCGGCGGTATGCTCAACGATGTCGGCTTCAACGCCACCGTCAGCGTCATGCCACCGGATACCTTCAACCCCCAGTTCAGCCATAACTGGTCTGAACTGGAAGGCCAGCCCAACTGGGTCGCCGTTCACCTCCACGGCAACGAGATCCTCGACCTCTGGTTCTCCTACGTCAACTACTTCACCTGCGGCGGCGTTGTGTCGCTCTACTGCAACGCTGAAGTCGATGCGCTCTGGGAAGAGGCCCGCACTCTCTCCGGTGATGCCCGTGACATGAAGCTGAAGGAGGCCGCACAGGTCGCCTACGACGATTTCGCCTACGGCCTGATCGCTCACTTGGACTTGGCCTATCTCATCAGTGAAGATCTGAATTGGAACGTGAAGCTGGACCATCGCCTGCAGGCCAAGGAGATGTCACCCAAGTAAAGAGTAAAGGGCTGAGATTGAACAGCCCGTCGAAGCCTGTCAATGGAATGCGTATCACGTGTTGCGCCATATCCTGCGAAAACGGAACAACGCAATACGTGATACGCAGCACTCGGAGTTGAGATGACTGCTGTTCCAACAAGAAGAGTAGGCAAGAGAGAACATCTCCCGCTCCCTCTTGCCCCACTTCTCGCTCCTCCGCAGTAAAGGCCGGTCCAATTCTTCCCTATCTTCTACGACGCTCCATTCACTCGATTGGCGTCGCCTTCGCTGTTCTCACATTCGTCTTCGTTGCGGGCCGTGTGATAGGTGACCCCGTTCGTATCATGGTGGGCGTCGAAGCCTCCGAAGAACGCGTCCAGCAGGTGCGCGACCAGTTGGGCCTCAACGATCCGATTCCAGTGCAATATGCCAGATTCGCGGCGCGCGCGATCCTCTTGGATTTCGGAGACTCCTTCTGGCAGAAGACATCGTCCCTGCGCCTGGTAATAGACCGTCTGCCCGCTACGTTCAGACTGGCCGCAGCAGCCTTCCTGCTGGCCGCGCCCATCGGCATCCTCTTGGGCGCCGCGGCCGCACTTCGTCCCCAGACCTACCTGGACAGGCTCATCAACATCCTCTCGCTGGGGGGTGTCTCCATGGTCGACTTCTGGATGGCGTTGATGTTGATCATCGTCTTTGCCGTCCAGCTCAGAGAGCTCGGCTGGTTCAAGACGTCCGGCTATGGCGGCTTTTCGTACATGGCGTTACCCACGCTGACGCTCTGCCTCTCACCCCTGGGACGCATCTCCCAAATCACCCGCAGCGCCATGCTCGACGAGATGAACCGACCCCACATCACCGTCGCTCGCGCCAAGGGACTTGCCGAAGGCCGCATCGTCTTCGTCCACGCACTCAAAAACGCCGCCATTCCCGTCGTCACCATCAGCGGCGATATGTTGTCCTCTATGTTGAATGGGGCAATTCTGGTGGAGACGGTCTTCGCCTGGCCGGGCATCGGCTATCTGACCTTGCAAGCCCTGCAAAGGCGAGACCTGCCCTTGGTCGAAGCGACCGTCTTCGTGGTCGCCTGCATGGTGATCGTGGTCAATCTGCTTGTCGATTTGAGCTATGTATACCTGAACCCAAGGATCCGCTTCCAGTGAACCGCACGCCCTGCCTGCTGCGCACTGCCTGCTGCATAATACGTACCGCCCTGGAGGGTTACGGGCAGCCTTCTGCTCCCTCCGCTCTCCTCAAGAAGTCAAGGCGGCCATGTCCGACGAGATAACGTTGTTTTCCGAAGAACAGACGGCGCGTTCGCAGAGCGCATCCCGTTGGCTCATCGTGCGCGGCCTGATGCGCGATCCCGTCACCTTCGTAGCCGCAACAGTTCTCGCCCTGGTACTGTTTTCGGCGATCGGCGCCGAACTGATCGCGCCCTTCGACCCGCTCGAGCAGGACCTGAATCTGCGCAACATGCCCCCCATGGCACGTTCCCTGGATGAAAACGACTCGCCGGTCGGCTTTCCCTTCATTCTGGGCACCGATCCACTCGGACGCGACATCCTCAGCCGCATCATCTTTGGCGCACGCGTCTCGTTGACGGTTGGGCTCAGCAGCGCGCTCGTCTCCGGTCTGATCGGCACCCTGCTGGGGATCATCGCCGGCTACTACCGCGGCGCTGCCGATGACATCATCATGCGCCTGGTCGATATTCAGATGAGCATCCCCGTCCTTCTGTTGGCGCTGCTGGTGCTCTTCGCCCTCGGCTCCGGTTTCCTCAACCTGGTCGTCGTGCTCGCCATCGTCAGGTGGATGGCCTACACGCGTCTTGCCCGCGGCCAGACCTTGGCCTTGCGCAACTCACCGTTCATCGACGCTGCCATCGCCATAGGCAATACCCATACCCGCATCCTCTTCCGCCATATCGTCCCCAACGTCGCCTCCCCGCTCATCATTTTAGGCACCTTGGAGGTGGCAACCCTCATTTTGAGTGAGGCAGGCTTGAGCTTTCTCGGCTTTGGCATCCAGTTGCCCCAGTCCTCCTGGGGTCTCATGATTGCCGGCGGCCGTCAGTACATCACTTCCGCCTGGTGGATCGTTGCCTTCCCCGGCCTCACCATCTTCCTCACCACCCTCAGCCTCAACCTGCTCGCCGCCTCTCTGCGCGCCATCTCCGACCCGATTCAACGCGAAAGACTGCTAAGAAAAGGACCCGCCCCCGGTAACAGCAGCAGCTGACAGAGACAGGTCCTGGTCTTTTTGCTTCAAGTATTACTATTCAGTCAACCCGCGCTGTCACCCGCCTTTGCGCCGCCTGCTTGACCTTGCCCCACTTCTCCATCCACGCATTCCTGCCCTTATGGCGGATAATATCATGGATCGTCGCCCGCGGCTGATAGGGTAGATACATCCCGCAGTGCCATGCCAGATTGCGATACACCATGAAGTCACCCGGCCCCAGATAGACCTGGACCGCCCCCGGCATCGACCGGCAGTGCTCGAAGTAGAACTGCTCCGCCTCAGCGTCGCTCCATTCCTCCGGCGCCTCCTTCATAACCGGGTCTCCCGTCGACTCAACCTCGTCCGGGAGGTCCTGTTGCCGCAGATGGCTGCCCGGCACATACCAGGTACAGGAATCAGCGTAGATGGCGCAGTTGACCTGGTTGAAATAGCGCAGATCATTCCAGACCGTCGCCATGAACGACTCCATCTCCGCGTCGCGAGCCTCCGCCGGCACCTCCACCACGCCATCGCGGTGCCAGCCACAGTGCCACGGCCGTTCCAGCGGTTCGACCAGCAGCCCCATAATGTCCAGATGCGCGTGCGTATATCCACGCCCCAGCAACCGGTCAACCGTCACCCGCAGCTCGTCGAGTTCAGCGTAGTCCCTGAACGGCTGCAGGTCGATATATTCCTCGTACTGCTCCAACGGCTGGATCCGTTGCGTCTGCGGCCCGTTGAGCTCATGCGCCAGCGCACGCGCCCGGTCCGCCTCACGCCGCAGGTCGGTGAGGAGCGAGGGCGGCACAATTCCGCGAAAGATCAGGAAGCCCTGCTGATGGTACTCGTGCACCATCCAGTCTTCGAACTGAAACTTCATCTCTGCCCTCCTGGTTTCAATCTTCCGGGAGCAAGCCGCCCGCCTGTCTGCGCCTGCCCTCAGGGTCCGTTCCGGATATTGGAATCGTAATCGAGTTTGTACATAAAAAGTACCACTGGTACGATGAAACTTGCAACGGAGATTTGTTCCTTTTCAAGGTGATTGCTTTCCATACTCCAGTCGGCTATAATCTGCCGGAGTTGCGCTCGCGATGTCCCGCGGCTCTCGCTCTCACGTTGCGAAGCCGAGGCGATCTTGCAATGCCCCTGTTTATTCCGGCCCACCGTCAACCTGGGAATGCAGGCCTCTCGCCTGCCATCTTAACATCCCGTGTTCGCGCATCGATCACAAAAGGAGAATCGACAAGATGGAGAATCTGAACCTCTCTAGGCGAAACTTCCTGAAGACAGTCGGCGTTGTCTCAGCCGGCGCCGCTCTGGCTGCCTGTGTTCCCGCAGGCGACATGGCGCAACAAGAGGACGGCGAGCCCGCCGCCGCCACCCAGAACCTGATCGCCTTTTTGGGCGGCTGGACGCCGACCGAAAGCATGGAGCGCAGCGAAGACAACCCCAACCCGCACGACAAGATCCTCGAGGTGCTCGACGAATACACCGCCGAGCATCCCGGCGTCTCGATCGAATGGATCAGGCTGCCCTCCGGCGTCAGCAGCCGTGAGTGGATGGTCGCCCAACAGACCGCCGGCACAGTCCCTCACATCATGCCTGCCGCCCAATGGATCATCAAAGAGGACGTGGACAAAGACTGGTGGGTCGTCCTGACCGACGCACTCCAGGAGCCGAATCCCTATATCGCCGCCGGCGAACCGGGCAGCGAACGCTGGATCGACCAGTTCTATCCCACGCCCAACTCCATGCTCAACATCGAAGGCAACTTCTACAATGTCGCCTTCGGCATCAACACAACCTGGTTCTTCTACAACGTCGATATGTTCGAAGAGCTTGGCATCTCCGTCCCCAACAGCTATGCCGAATTTCTCGAAAACTGCCAGGTTGCCAGTGATGCCGGCCTGATCGGCTACGACTTCATCACATTCTCCCCCGCCGACACCGATGCCTGGTATCGCCAGCAGATCGGCTCCATGATCATGGAGCGCGACCTCGCCCCGCTGGTCAACCCCGATGGACGCTTCGCCGAACTGTCCGAGGTTGCCTGCGCCATCCGCGACGGTGTCTACCACGCCCACCTGCCACAGTTCCGACAGTGGCTGGAACTGTGGAAGCTCAACGTGCCCTACCGCCGAGCCGACTGGACCGTGTCCGCGCCCGACTCAACCCGCCTCTTCCTCACAAAGAACACACCGATCACGGAGAACGGCTCCTGGATCATCCCGCAACTGGAGATCGATCCCCTGCTGGATTTCGAGTGGGCCACCTTCTGGGCGCCGCCCCTGACAAAGGAGAGCAGCGAGTTCGTGACCGACCCGCCCACCGTCGCCCCCAACGTTGGCACCGTCACCGACAACTTTGCCATCTCCACCCGCGCCCGCAAAGACGGCGTCCTCGACACCGCCATCGACCTGCTGCGCTTCTTCTCGCATCCTGAAAACATCGAACTAGTGCAGGGCGAAATCGGCCAGAATATGCCCAACGTCAAGGGTACCAGGGTACCCGCCCGCTTCGCCGAGGCCCACAAAGGGCTGGTCGAGTCGATCGGCTACGTGACCATGTTCCAGTACGAGATCGTCACCATGGACCTCGAAGCCGCCGAAGCCTGCGGCAAGGCCTGGTGGTCCTACCTGCTGGACGAGATCTCCATCGACGAGTGCATCGAACAGAATCAGACCGCCTTCGAGGGCTACGCCACCCGTTACATTGACGAGCAAGGCAACGCCTGCCCCTGACGTCACAGTGCCGGTGGTTAGCAGCAATCCGCTAACCACCGGCCTCTTACCACGATGAAAAAGACACTCTGGGAACGGATCTGGGAGACTAAGACAGGGTACCTGATGGTCGTGCCTACCCTGGCTTTCCTTCTCGTCTTCCAGTACTATCCCGCCATCTCCGGTCTCTATCGTTCGATGTTTGATTGGAACGCCGGACTGGCAGGAAATTTCATCGGCCTCGCCAACTTTGTCGAGCTCTTCACCGACGACGAGGTTTTCATCCGTTCCCTCAGAAATATGGCCCTGCTGACCATCTGGTACCTGGTCGCCTTCGTTGGCCTATCCACCGGCGTGGCAGTCCTCATCCACCGCATTCGCAACGAGGGATCCAAGTATTTCTTCCGTCTTTTTATGATTCTGCCCGTCATCATCCCGGCAGTCGTCCTCATCCTGCTCTGGAAATTCATCTACGACTCCACCATCGGCCCTCTCAACGCCATTCTCATCGGCGTCGGCCTCCAGGACTGGACCCACGCTTGGCTGGCAGAACCCAAAATCGCCATCTACGCCGTCATGTTCCGCAACTTCCCCTGGATCGATGGCGTCTCCGTCCTGATTCTGCTGGCCGGATTGCAGGCGATCCCGGTCGAAATCGTCGAAAGCGGTCTTCTGGACGGCGCCAGCGGCTGGAGGCGCCTGCGCTACATCGAGCTGCCCCTCATCACCGGTCAGATCAAGCTGCTTATCGTCCTGACCATCATGTGGGGCGTCCAGGAGTACTCCGCCGTCTGGGCCATGACCCAGGGCGGGCCGATCGACTCAACCCAGGTACCGGGCATGTGGATGTATTTCAACGCCTTCCGCATCAGCCGCATGGGCTACGCCTCGGCAATCGGCGTCGTCATGTTCCTGATTACCCTGGTGGCAACGATTCTGAATATGCGTTACATAAGGTCCCAGGAATACTAGCAGCATGCACATACCCTGCCCTGCTTTACGCAGTACGCAATTCCCATTGCAGTCAGGATCTCGGCATGGCGACGCGTAGCGAATCAATCGCGGGCGGCCCCGCGCAAAGGCAAGGACGCGGTCTGCACCGCGGCGACGCCTGGCGCACCGTTGCTCTGGGTATTCTCTGTGCACTGATGATAGCGCCGCTGATCATGGCGATCATCATCTCATTCAAGAGCCCCTCCCAGTTCACTCGCGTGCCGTTCCTCCCCACCTGGCCGATGCGCTGGGAGAACTACGAGTTCGCCGTCCAGATCATCAGCCAGTTCCTGCTCAACAGCATTATTACCAGCGGCGCCACCGTCATCGGCGTTCTCCTGCTGAGCTCGCTGGCGGCCTACTCATTCGCTCAGATAAGATTTCCGGGCCGCACATTCGTCTTCTACGCGGTGCTGGCCCTGATGATGGTACCGGCGTCGCTGACTCTGGTGCCTTCCTTCGTGCTCATCAGGGACCTGCGCCTCATCAATACGCACTGGTCGCTGATTCTGCCATGGATTGCTGGCGGACAGCTCATCGGCATCCTCATTCTGCGCGCTTTTTTCGAGAGCCTGCCCGGCGAGATGTTCGACGCCTGCCGCATTGACGGCGCCACCGACTGGCAGATCTACTGGCATGTGGCCCTGCCGCTGACCCGGTCGATGCTCGGCGTCGTCGCCGTGCTCAACATCCTCGGCACCTGGAACAACCTGATCTGGCCAACCCTGACCCTGCCGGAACGCAAAATGTGGCCCCTCACACCTGGGCTCTACTCCTACATGGAGCAATACTACACCAGCTACGGGCGTGTCATGGCCGGACTGCTTCTCGGTTCAATTCCCCTGGTGATACTCTTCGTTTTCACCAGCCGTCTCTTCGTCGAAGGCTTGACTTCCGGCGCCATCAAGACTTGAGACGGGGTTTCAGGTGACAGAAGCCGTTCGAAACGACCCGGCTCTTCCAACTGACCACAGCCTCAAATGACCGTCGCCGCACCAATGAACCGGATGTCCGCAATTCAAAGTACAGTAGATGACAGGACCGATTATGATGTGATCGTAGTCGGTTGCGGGGGATGGGGGCTGGCGGTGCTCAAAGTGCTCTCTGACATGGGCCTCCGCGTCCTCGGCATCGAACGTCACGAGATCTGTCACAATCTCCGCCGTTACATGAAGAACATGGTGATGCACTCGGTTCTCTCCTATATGATATTGGATCCGGAGGATGCGATCGTGGCCCGAAAGGGCGATGAGTACCATCCGCTGATCGAGGAGCTGATCCAGAGTTACAGCGACTTTGCACAAAAATTCAATCTCCCCATCAAGACCCACCAGGAACTCGTCGATATCGAAGGCGCGAAGGATAACTTTGTATTGGCAGTTCGCGACACTGAGGGACGTGCACTGCGGCTGAAAGCCAGGCGAGTCGTGCTGGCAACAGGCTCCTATGACGAGCCCAATCTGGCTGGCATTCCCGGCGAGTCGAACGGCTCAGTACTACACTATTTCCACGAATGGGAACACATCAAGGACAAAAGAATCCTCTTCATCGGCGGCGGCTTCTCTTCGGCGGACGGCATTATCGCCCTTTGCCCCCGCAACCAGATCCTGTGGGTCGTACGCAAATCGAATGACGCGGTCGAGAAGATGCTGACCGACCAGAAGACGGTCTGGGGCCAGCCTGATGCAAAACTCGTCAACACCGAAATCCTGACCGACAGCCAGGTCACCTCGCTGGAGAACAACACCGCGGTCGTGCAAACACCCAGCGGCCGGCAAACGTGGGATTTCGATCTCTGTTACATGCTCATCGGCCACAAGCCCAACCGGGGCCTGTGCACACGCCTCCTGAACGGAAACCTCGATTTCGATGAAGAGACATTCGAATCCTGCGAGCGGCCCGGCGTCTATCTCGTCGGCGCGCTCGCCAAAAAACACCTGGAGCATATCGGCTTGACGCACAACCTCTGCCCTGATAATGACGGCGTGCGCTACATCGAGCGCATCCGCTCCGCCATGCAGCAGGAGTTCAACTGCAGCGTTCCGAAGTTTCACTGACCACTGGTGTTCCGATGCACACGAGCCAGCAACTCCGATCTTCACACTTTGAGTACCGACGCCCGGACGCGGGCGAACGCGTCGCCTTCAGCGCCTTCTGCGCAGAATACCACGACCAGGACCGCGTCGGCGTCGTCTCGCCCCGCCTCGAAGATGGCGTCCTCCACACTGCCTATGCCCTGCTGGCCATTACTACCTCCTTCTATGACGTGCAGAGGGCAAGCGGGACAGACTTTTTCATCTACCCCCAGCATCTCGCCATCATCGGCCAAGGTTCCTCAGATGCGTCCGGCATACACGCCGAGACCGGCCGCACAGACCAGACCGGAATCGCCACCGGCGCCGGCAGCCTTGATCTCTCTCTGGATGAAGCCGGTATCGGCGGCGCATGGGCCTGGCTCGACGTCTGGCCCGCCTCGAACTGGCACACCGCACCCGCCGCACCCACCGCCATGCTCAAAAAAGTCTTCGACCTCCACATCAACCGCCTGTTCTGGCCGCAGGACTTCATGCCCCCTCGCCGGCAAGAGGGGGATACAGAGAACGAAGATCAGCCCTTGCCCGACTATGCCCGCCGGATACTCAGAACGCGCCTCAAATCCGTCTACTACTACAACACATCCGCGCCGACGGTCGAGATCAGCGCCGCCCAGCCGGCCGTGGATATCGTTCAGTTCAGCATCGAGCGCTTGCCGGAAGCGGTGCGGCAGACGCTGGAAAAAGAAGGCCAGCCGGCGCACACCATAGGCTATGAGTCATACCGACAAGTCAGCGTAGATGATTTCATTGAGGACATGGAGGCATGTTTCACTGATTGAACTGGTGAATCCTCTGCCCTTTCACAAGGTGAACGCAGTTCGCATCACAACTACGAAAAAGAAGAACCGCCGTCGGAGCCGGAGGCACACCACATGAGCCGTGAAGAAGAGATCAAAAGAGATCTGTACGAGAACACGCTTTCAGGCCGCGCGCCCATCACCGAAAAGCTCACGCAGGAAGGCATCGACCTGGGGATGGACCCCCTGGAGATCCTTTTCCAGGCCCTGATCCCGGCGCTCCAGGAAGTTGGTCGTCTCTTCGAAATCGGCGAGTACTTTGTGCCCGAAATGATGATCTCCGCCAAAGCGATGCAACGCGCCATGGCGATCCTCCAGCCGATCCTCGGCGACACCGGCGTCGAACCCGTCGGCAAGGTCCTGATGCTGACCGTGAAAGGCGATGTCCACGACATCGGCAAAAACCTGTGCATTATCATGCTCGAAGGCGCCGGCTTCGAGGTGATCGATATGGGCGTCAATGTCAGCCCGGAGAGGCTGCTCGACGCCGTCATCGAGCATCAACCCCAGCTTGTCGGCTTTTCCGCCTTCCTCACCACCACTATGCCGTTCTTCAAGACGAACATTGAGGCGCTGGAGGACGCCGGCCTGCGTGACAAGGTCAAGGTCATGGTGGGGGGCGCGCCGATCACCTACGAGTATGCCATGAGCGTCGGCGCCGACGGCTTTGGCCCGGACGCCAGCCAGTCAGTCAAGCTGGCCAAGCAGTTGATGGTCGACATGGGCTATGAGATCGACCAGGACGACGACGGCCGATCGGCCGAAAGGGAGTCGGCCATGCGCGCAGCCGTTGACGCAGTGGAAGACCTGATGCGAAAGGCGGAGGACGAGCATGTCAGCGGCTAGTTGTCGCAGTGAAATTAGGAAGATAACATGAGAAACCAGCGCAAAACCGTTCGTCCCCGCATCGGCATCTTTGGTATTGGCCTCGGCGAGTACTGGCCGCAGTTTCCAGGTCTGAAGGAGCAGCTCGAAGGCTATCAGGCCCGCGTCGAAAGCCGCGTCGGCCAGTGGGCCGACGTCGTCAGCGCCGGGCTTGTCGACTCTGCCCCCGGCGGGCGGGTGGCCGGAGACCTCTTCCAGCGCGAGCAGGTCGATATGGTCTACTGCTACGTCGGCACCTACGCCACCAGCTCAACGGTCCTGCCCGTTGTCCAGATCCCCAAAGTACCGGTCCTTGTCCTCAATTTGCAGCCGTCAGCCGCCCTAGACTACGCCAACACCGACACCAAAGAGTGGCTGGCGAACTGCTGCGCCTGCTGCGTGCCCGAGCTCAGCGCCGTCTTCCACCGCTGCGACATCGACTTCCACGTCGTCTCCGGCATGCTGGAAGAGGAAGAAGGTTGCGAAGAACCGGCCCGCCGCGCCTGGACCGAGATCCAGGACTGGACAGAAGCGGCCGGCGCCCACCGTACCCTGCGTCGCAGCCGCATGGGCTTCCTCGGACACACCTACCCCGGCATGCTCGACATGTACAGCGACTTCACCCAGCACCATGGCCAGCTCGGCATCCATGTCGAGATTCTAGAAATGTGCGACTTGGCGCAGATGGTCAACGCTGTCACCCCGGCCGCTATCAAAGCCAAGGAAGAAGAGGCCCTTGCCATTTTTGACCTGGCCGAAGACTCCCCCTCCGATCCGCTCGCAACCCGTCCCTCCTCCGAGGCCCTCGACTGGGCCTACCGCGTCGCCGTCGGTCTCGATCGCCTTATCGCCGACTTCGACCTTGACGGCCTCACCTACTACTATCGCGGGCTCGACGACAATGAATATGAGCAGATCGCGGCCGGATTCGCGTTGGGTTGTTCACTGCTCACTTCGCGCGGCGTGCCCTGCAGCGGCGAGGGCGATCTCAAGAACTGCCAGGTGATGAAGATCGTCGACACCTTCGGCGCCGGCGGCAGCTACTCCGAGGTCACGGCGATGGACTTTCGTGAAGAGTTCATCCTCGCCGGCCACGACGGCCCCTTCCACATCGATATCGCCGAAGGGCGGCCCTTGCTGCGCGGCCTCGCCCTCTACCACGGCAAACACGGCGGAGGCGTCGGCGTCGAAACTCAGGTCAAGCACGGGCCGGTCACCGTCCTGTCCATGACCCAGACCCGTCAGGGCAATCTCAAGCTGCTCGCTGCCCAGGCCGAAAGCATACCGGGCCCCGTCCTGCAGATCGGCAACACCGACAGCCGCCTCAAGTTCTCGCTCGGCCCCGCCGACTTCATCAACGCCTGGTGCAAAGAGGGCCCGACCCACCATTTCGCCCTCGGCGTAGGCAACATCCTGCCCAAGATAGAGAAATTCGCCAGCATCGCCAACCTCGAACTCAAGGTAGTCTGCTAAGACCCGCCGGCGCCAGGCCCGGTAGGGGCAATCTTTGTGGTTGCCCCTTGGTCGCCCAAAACGAGGATCCAGCCTGGTACACAACCGCGTACGAGTAGTAGTACAAAAAACCAGGAACTGAAAGCTCCCAATGATCACACCGACCGATCTCAACTGCGAATACGCCCCAAATCCAATCAACATCGACACACTCCAGCCGCGATTCGGCTGGCTCCTCCAATCAGACCATCGCAGCCAGTCCCAATCGGCCTACCAAATCCTCGTCGCCAGCAGCGTTGAAGACCTTCAGGCCGGTCGCGCCGACAAATGGGACAGCGGCAAGGTGATCTCGGACCGCTCCGTCAACGTCCCCTACGGCGGCAACAGCCTCTCCAGCGACGAGATCTGCTACTGGCAAGTCCGCGTGTGGGACCAGGACGACCGCGCCAGCGCCTACAGCGAACCGGCCGCCTTCACTATGGGCCTGCTCGAAGAAAGCGACTGGACCGGCACCTGGATCGGCGCGCCCACCGATGTCGCGTCACCACTCTTGCGCACGGAGTTCGACCTCGCCAGTCCCGTCAGCCGCGCCCGCCTCCACATCTCCGGCCTCGGCTGGTACGAGCTCTATCTAAACGGCCAGCGCGTCGGCGATCATGTCCTCGACCCCGCCACCAGCGATTACACCCAGCGCGTCCTCTACGTCACTTACGACGTGACCGAGCTGCTGCAGACCGGCGCCAATGCCGTCGGCGTCATGCTCGGCAACGGCTGGTACTGTGAACCCGGCTGGGAGCACCGCTACGGCGATTCCCCCCGCCTGCGCCTGCAGCTGAACGTGGAGTTCGCCGACGGCAGCACAACCTCCGTCGCATCCGGCTCGGGTTGGAAAACTGCGCCCGGCCCCATCACCCGCAACGACCTCTACGGAGGCGAGACCTACGACGCCCGCCTCGAGCAGCCCGGCTGGGCAGCGACCGGCTTCGACGACGCCCACTGGGACCCGGCCCTCGACAAGGACGCTCCCGGAGGCAAAATGGTGGCGCAGGTCATGCCGCCCATCCGCGTCAACAAGAGCTTGCAGCCGGTAAACGTCAGCCAGCCCCAGGACGGCATACACGTCTACGATCTCGGCCAGCTCTTCGGCGGCTGGGCCAAACTCCGTCTCAAAGGCGAACGCGGCACGAAAGTAACCATCAAGTACGCCTGCCAGGTTCTCGAAGAAAGCGGCCTCGTGGACCAGGAGTCCGGCGAGTTCTACTTCCGCCACCGCTCCCGCGCGAGCGCTCACGAAGAAGGCGATGAGATCGACATCTATATCCTCAAAGGCGACCCCGACGGCGAGAGCTACGAACCGCGCTTCACCTACCATCCCGTCCGCTACGTTCAGGTCGAAAGCGACCGCCCCATCAGTATCGAAGACCTCCAGGGCCATGTGGTCTATTCCGACGTCGATCTCTCCGGCGGCTTCGAGTGCTCCAATCCAATTTTCAACCGTATCCACGAACTGGTGCACTGGACAGTCACCAACGGCCTCTTCGGCATCCCCCTCGACTGCCTCCACCGCGAGCACTGGGCATGGACCGACCCGGCCACCATCGCCTCATCGCTCTACCCCCGCAAGCATATGCCCCGCTTCTGGACCAAGTGGCTCGACGACATCAAGGACGCCCAGCTCGAAAACGGCGAAGTCCCCGACATCTGCCCCAACTACGTGCAGCGGGACGATCCCGACCCGGCCTGGGGCGGCAACTACCCAATCCTCGTCTGGTACCTCTACCAATACTTCGACGACAGCCGCATCCTCGAAGAGCACTACGCGCCAATCCGTCTCTGGGTCGACTATCTCACCTCCGTCGCCGAGAACCACATCGTCAACGAAGGCCACTACGGCGACCACATGCTGCCCGGCGCCGCGCCCGGCGAGGAAGAGTTCGTCTCCTCGGAGACGCCGCCGCCCCTCCTGTGGACCGGCTACTACTATCTCGGCGCCGCCATCGTCTCAAAGGTCGCCGACTACCTCGGCAAGGAAGATGAGGCCGCGCGCTACGCCCGCCTCGCAGAGGAGATCAAAGACGCCCTCAACCGTGAGTGGCTCGACCCCGCCGCGCACCGCTACGCCACCGGCTCACAGACAGCCAACCTTTTCCCGCTCGCCCTCGGGATCGTGCCCCCGGCCAGCGAAGCCGGCGTCGTCCAAGACATCGTCCACAACATCGTCGACACGTGGGGCGGCCATCACCACACCGGAAACACCGGCGTCACCTGTCTGATCGACGCCCTCACCCCGCACGGACAGGGAGAAGTCCTCTACGACCTCGTCGCCACACCCAGCTACCCCGGCTGGGGCTTCATGGTCGAGCAGGGCGCCACCACCATCTGGGAGTCCTGGAGCCTGCAGAGCACCGTCGGCGCCGCCGAAAGCATGATCATGTGGGCCTCCATCGACGAGTTCTTCTACAACGACCTCGCCGGCATCAAAGGCCCCGATTACCACGGACCCGGATTCATGGCGCCTGGCTTTAGCGAGATCCACATCGAGCCGCACCCCCTCGGCGACCTGGAGCACGCCGGCGCCACATTGAAGACGGTGCGCGGCGAACTCGCCTCCCACTGGCGCCGCACCGACTGCTCGTTCTCACTCGAAGTCACGATCCCGATCAACAGCGCGGCCCGGGTCAGTGTGCCCACCCTTGGGCTGAGCAATATCTCAGTAAGCGAAGGCGGCAACGCCATTTGGCAGGACAACGCCTATCTGCCAGGCCGGGACGGCATCATATCCGCCGTTGTCCGCGACGAATACATCGACGTAGAGGTTGGCTCCGGGAGCTATCGATTCGAACTCACCGGATCTTAGCCAGCGCCTGAACACTGACCACTGTAGTTCACAAGGAGCAGGATCTTGCAGGAAATGACATCGCTCGAACGCTACATGGCCGCCATCAACGGCGAACCCATGGACATGTATCCGGCCCTCAACGTCTCCCCCACCTGGTCGATGATGCCGCACTGGCCCGAGAAACTGGGGCTGAACTTCCTCCATCTGTCACATGGGACCGATGAACAGAAGCTGAAGTTCTACGACGTGCTCCACGACGATCTTGGCCTCGATTACATCCCCTGCGGCACCGGTAAACCCTACGGCCAGCGCGGCAAACAGTACGTCACCGAGGAGGACGGCGTGCCCGTGCTCGTCGACGTCGGCTCGCGCAGCAAGACCCGCTACCACGAGTTCCCACCCGACCTGCCGCCTGAAGAGCCCCTCTTCGAAACCGCCGCCGACGTCGAACGCCTCGACCCGCCGCCCACCGCCGAGGAGATGCTGGCGACCGGCGCCTACGACTTCACCAAAAAGCTGCTCGAATATTTCGACGACACCGTCTTCTTCTACATGGGAGACATGGCGCCCTTCCCCACCTCCTTCTACATGCTCAGCTACGACAAGCTCTTCGACGCCATGTTCTTCCAGAAGGACCTCGTCTTCGCGCTCATGGACCGCCACGAAGAGGTGATCCGCCAGCAGTGCCGGCTCGCCAGAATGCTCGGCGTGCACGGCTACCAGTTGATGCAGTGGTTCGCCTCCGCCGACATGATCTCCGATGAGCACTACGTCGAATTCGCCCTGCCCGGCGAGATCAAGTCCTTCCAGTACATCCACGATGAGGGCCTGATCAGCAGCATGGCCCTGATGGGCTGGATCGAGCCCCGGCTCCCCCACCTGGCCAAGCTCGACTTCCACTGCATCCAGGTCGAATGCGGCCTCAAGAACTACTCGAACGACATCGTCAACGTCCGCCAGGCCCTCGGCGAAGAGGTCTGCATCTTCTCCAACTCCCACGCCATCACCGTCATCGAGCAGGGGGACGAGGACCTCTGGCGCGAAGACGCCCATCACCAGGCCAAAGCGATCGGGGAGCAGAAGCGTTTCGGCGTAGGCCACGGCACGCCCACCACCTGGAAGACGTCTCCGGAAAGATACCGCCGCTACATCGATTTCATGCGAAGCGAGCTGGCGTCTATCGTCCCGCCGCATTGAGAACCATATGGCCCTCATCGCGTCGGCAGTATGAGCGCCCAGGCGTGACGGCCCAAGTGTTCTGTTTGGTGCAAATTGCCTTCTCTGTTAGCTTAATTCAATCATGCCTGTACAGATTACGATTAGAAATGTCCCCGAGGAAGTTCGTGATGAGTTGGCCAAGCGCGCTGCGCTTCAAGGCCAGTCCATGCAAGAGTTCTTGCGCGGGGAGTTGGAACGTATCGCATCCCGGCACTCCTTAGCCGCATGGCTGCAAGGAGTTCGCGCGCGCAAGGCGGTCGCGGAATCACGGGTGCAGCCGCAACAGATCCTTCGCGCTCGTGACGCCGCCCGAAAGTGAACGCAGTCGTCGAATTCGTGCCTGTCGCGGTGCTGGATGCCCGCTGCAGACATTTGGCCACAGGCTCAGCCGCGCACACGCCCCCACTTGTGAGGTCATCACTCGACCCCGATCCAACAGCCAGGGCAGGTCATCCCGTCGCGCCGCATGAGTGGATGCGGTCAGCCGGTCTTGACCTGTTGGAATCGGAGAACAGTTCTGCAATGGCCGCGCGCATTTGACGCTGGTTGAACGCTAAGCGTACGCCGCTGGGGGCAACTCCTCCCCACGCCTTACGCTTCGCTGACCGCCTTCCACTAACCCTATGATAATCTCCCGCCTGGAGACCATCCGCCTTGGCCGCCACCCCCATTCGCTCTGGCTGCGCATTCACACCGATGAGGGCCTGACCGGCCTCGGCGAGACCTCCTACGCGCTTCGCGCCGTCAGCGCCCTCATCCACGACCAGCTCGCCCCCCTGCTCCTGGGACGCAGTCCCCTCGACATCGAGCGCCACTGGCATTCCATGTTCGCGGCCGTGAACGCCTACGGCTTCGGCGGCGCTGAAACCCGCGCTATCAGCGCCGTCGACATCGCCCTCTGGGACATCGCCGGCCAGTACAGCGGCCAGCCCATCTACAACCTCCTCGGCGGCCGCAGCCGCGACCGCATCCCCGTCTACAACACCTGCCTCAGTCACGGCCCCAACCAGGACGCCCGCGCCTGGATGGAAGGCCGCGCCGGCCAGCTGGCCGAAGATCTCCTCCGTCAGGGCATCAAGGCCATGAAGATCTGGCCTTTCGACCTCCCGCCAGGTCCCGCCGGCGCCGAGACAGGCGCGCCCGGACCTGTCCGCCATTACCTCGATAGAGATACGCTCAAGAGGGGTGTCGCCTGCGTCGAAGAGATTCGCGCCGCCGTCGGCGACAGAATGCAGATCGCCATCGAGGGAAACGCCCGCTGGAACCTGCCCGCAGCCATCGCCATTGCCCGCGCTCTGGAGCCCTACAACATCATGTGGCTTGAGGAGATGATCCCACCCGACAACGTCGAATCCTATGCCCGTCTGAAGGCGGAAAGCCGCATTCCTCTCTGCGTCAGCGAGCGCCTCTTCACCCGCTTCGGCTTCCGGCGCGTCGTCGAGGCCGACGCCGCCGACATCATCATGCCGGACATCTCCTGGACCGGCGGCATAACCGAAACACGCAAAATCTGCGCCCAGGCCGACACCTACTACCTCCCCGTCACCGGCCACGACGCCACCGGCCCCGTCGCGCTCTGGGCCGCCGTCCACCTCATGCTCCATGTCCCCAACGCCATGTGTCTCGAGACCGTCCGCGCCTACTACAACGGCTGGTATAACGACATCGTCACCGAACGCATCCCCATCAACGAAGGCATGCTCTCCCTAACCGAAAAGCCCGGCCTCGGCGTCGCCCTGCGCGAGGAGGTGCTGAACTGGCCCGAAGCGGGGACCGAAGTCACAAAATAGTTGGATGAGTACCGATTTGGACTTCGCTTAACGCGAACTAAGGTTCTCGCGGTTCTAGAAGCATCCGCAAACCAGAGATTATTTCCTGTATTCTCCTTGGAGAAAGAGTACCTATTCTCTCGCTGAGAATTTGCCGATCCAACGTGATCACCTGCGAAATGTTCACAACACTCTCGCGAGGTAGGTTCCCTTCACCTCTGTTTAGCAGAACATTGCCTGGAGCTGACGCTCTTTTCAGATTTGTGGTGATCGCGCAGGCGACAACCGTTCTGATTCGGCTGAAATTGTACATATTGTTCTGAACAACGACGAAAGGACGCCTTCCCGCTGGCTCGGACCCATATGGTTCATCTATGTCGACCCAGAAAATGTCACCCTGTTCGATATACTGTCGAGATGAAGGCCCACCAACTACCACGGTTCATCCCTCATTAACTTTCGATGGTGTTCTAGCATCGCTCTTAGGGTCGCTTGCTCTTCCTCGTCAGGGAAATCATCATATGCCTCGTTAATGGCTGCCATCATACGCCTCGTTTCGTGACGTTCAATGAACTCCTCAACCGCAATCGCAAAGAGTCGACTTCGGGATATTTTCATCTCTTTTGTTAGTGTTTCCACCTTTTCAAAAAGTGAATCATTCAAAGAGATTGCTGTCTTCACTGCCATACCTCGCCTCCTCAAATGGATAAAGCAAAAAGCAATATCATACTAATAGTATAACTACCATTCTTGCATAGAACCAATACCGTGCAGACCGCCGCGTAAGCCCGGAATCCACGCCCCCCAATTCGCAAAATAGAAGGTTGCAGTCTGAAACGAATGTCTATATCATTACAGATGCGAACAAAACCCGCCTTACCACCCGAAAACTGACAATACCCAGACAGGCGCCCCACGCCCGTCAACGATACATCGAATCAGGAGATCCTGAATGCTGTCCGAGCAGATCGCCGCACTCAAGCGCTACGACTCCGCGACCATTTTCAACGCCGTCGCTCTCAAACTGGGCCTACCGAATCTCGACTACACCGACCATACCATCCGCTGCCTTATGCCCGACATGGGCCTCGTCGCAGGCTTCGCCGTCACCGCCGAAGTCACCACCAACGACGAAGACTCCACCGCCCTCGAGTGGATCGACTATTACGACTACCTCGGCAGCCAGCAGGGCCCTCTGATCGCCGTCTTCCAGGACATGGACACCAACGCGGGCCGCGGCGCCTGCTTCGGCGACGGCATGGCACGCGTCCACAAGCGGCTCGGCGTCATCGGCGTGATCGCCGAAGGCACCGTGCGCGATCTGGTCGGCATCCGCCACGTGGGGCTCCCCGTATGGGCCTGGGGCACCGTACCCGGCCACGGCGTCTTCAACATGAACCGCTTCGGCGCGCCCGTCACAGCCGGCCGCCTGCGTATCCATTCGGGCGACCTGCTCCTAGCCGACTCCGACGGCGTGGTGCGCATCCCCACCGACCAGGTGGACGACGTCCTGGAACTGGCCGAAGAGGTCCGCACACGCGAAGCCGGTCTCTTCGACTTCTACGAATCGGAAACCTTTTCCCTTCAAGAAATGCGTGCCCGCCAGCAACAATACTAGCCACTGACCACTGGTGTTCCATGACTCTCGACGAACAGATCGAAGCCCTCCTTGCACAAGCGCCCGGTTTCTGGCATCTCGACGCCTGCGGCGTGACCCGCAGCGAACGGCAGATCCCTGCCCTGCTGCACGGCGTCGACCAACCGCCGGCGGGCGAGCGCCTCCAACTCGTCCTCATCGGCGGCCTCTCCGGCACACAGGAAGACGTCGATGCCGCCCTGGCTGCGCTGCAGTCGTACAGGACGGCGCCCGGCCTCTCCCAACGCTACGCCCTCAGCGCCGTCCCCTGCGGCAATCCCGACGGCCTCGCCCTGGGCGCCGCGCCCGAAAACGGCGCCGGCGGCAACCCCGGCACCGCCTACCCTCCCCCCGGAGACAGCTACTACGACGCCAACCCGGAAGCACACTACCTCTGGCGCTGGGTCAGCTTCCAAGCGCCAGACCTCGTCCTCGAAATCCGGACCGGCGAAGCCACGTCCTGGGAGGGCTCTGCCCTCTGCCTGGAGCTGCTGGAGCAGTTCCGTTCCGTACTCAATGCCTCCGAGCTCCCATCCGACAGCTCGCTGATGGGCGCGCTCTCTACCGGCGAACCAAACCTCCTCCCGCCCGTTTTCGGCCTGCGCCTCACCTGCGCCGCCGCCGACCTGGATGCCGAGCTGGCCAAACTGTGGACGGTTCTCGGCCAGGTGCCCGACCACGCCCGCTCCCCGACCCGCAGCGCCCTGCAGGCCCGCGCCGCCCGCTTGCCCCTGGAAGCAGCACGTATCCTTGCCGGCGTTTACGGTCATGAACTCGATCCCGTCATCTACACCCAGGGCGTTGCCGTCAGCGGACGCCTCCGGCTCGCCCAATTGGACAGGGAATACGCCGATCCGTCAGACGGCATCGCTGACATGGTCGCGCCCTACATGTCCGGCGCCGAAGAGTGGTTCCCCGCGGGCGGCGACGGCGGCGCAAACCTCGCCGGTCTCGTCTGGGCCGATGAGCTCGCCGCAACGACCGGGGATACCCGCTACAACGACCTGCTCGTGCAAACAGCCGACCGCTACCGCACCACCCACGACAACGGCGTTCCCATCCCCTCCAACCCCAACTACCAGGTCGAGGACATGTTCTTCACCGCCGCGGTCCTCGGCCGCGCCTTCAAACTCACCGGCGACGACGCCTACCTGGGCATCCTCACCCGCTTCCTTTTGGATGCAGACGTGCAGCAACCGGACGGCCTATTCTGGCATGACCGCCGTACCCCCTTCTACTGGGGCCGCGGCAACGGCTTCGCCGCTCTCAGCTACGCCGAAACGCTGACCTACATGCCCGACGGCCATCCCGACCGCGCAGCCGTGCTCGCCATCCACCGCCGCCATCTCCAGGCCCTGCGCGGCTACCAGCACCGCAGCGGCATGTGGCGCCAGGTCGTCAACGGCCCCGGCTCCTACCCCGAAATGACCGTCACCTGCATGGTCGGCTACGCCCTCGCCCGCGGCCTGCGCCGCGGCTGGCTCGACGCCGGCTACACAGAAATGCTCACCCGCGCCTGGCAGGGCGTCGCCGCCCGCATCGACGACCACGGCGGCCTCGTCGACGTCTGCACCGGCACCGGCGTCCAGCAAAGCACGCGCGACTACCTCGACCGCCCCGCCATATTCGGCCCCGATGAACGCGGCGGCGCCCTATCGCTCTGGTTCGTCACCGAAATGGAGACCTTTCTCCAAGAGAATTGATAGCGTAGTCAGAAACTCTAGTGGCCACTGACCACTAACCACTGCAGTCAGGAGGTAGATATGGCAGATGAGGATCTGGGCCTGATGGCTCATTTGCTGCGCCGGGCAGGGTTCGGCGCCAGCCGCGAGGAGCTCGAGGCCTACGCCGCAAAAGGGTACGACGAAGTCGTAGAAGATCTGGTGGACGAGGAGCGCTGCCCGCCGATCGACGAGGATATCATCAAGCGCTACTTTGGCGGTGAAGGGCCGGAGATCCGCTCCGGCACCTGGATCTACCGCATGATCAACAACCCGCGCCCACTCGAAGAGAAGATGGCCCTCTTCTGGCATCACGTTTTCGCTACCGGCTATGCCAAGGGTGAGCACGCCCTCGCCATGAGCGACCAGATCGATCTCTTCCGCCGCATCGGCATGAGCAACATACGCGAGATTCTGCTCGAGCTCTCCATGAACCCGGCTATGATCAACTGGCTCGACAACAACGAGAACATCAAGGGCGAACCCAACGAGAACTACGGCCGCGAGCTGCTTGAACTCTTCTCAATGGGCGTGGGCAACTACACCGAGGACGACATCAAGAACTGCGCGCTCGCCTTCACCGGCTGGACTTTCGCGCAACCCGTTCCCCTCTACCCCCACGGCTTCTACTCTCCCGAATTCCTGTTCCGCGAAGAGGACCACGACTACGGCGAGAAGACCTTCCTCGGCCACACCGGCAACTTCAACGGCGACGACATCATCGACATCATCGTCGAGCAGCCGGCAACCGCCCGCTTCATCTCCCGCCATCTCTACAACTTCTTCGTCGCCGACGAGCCGCAGGTCCCCTCCTGGAACGTGACCCCGCCCCAGGATCCGGAGGCGATCGAAATCCTCTCAGACGCCTTCATGGCGTCGAAAGGCGACATGCGTCACGTCCTGCGCACGCTCTTCAAGAGCGACTTCTTCAAGGCGGCCCGCTTCAAAAGGGTGAAAAGCCCCACCGAGCTGATCACCGGCGTCCTCAAGCTGGTCGGCACCAACCGCGCGCCCACTCCCGGCATGCCGCAATACCACACGGCCGCCAAATTGATGGGCCAGGAGCTCTTCAACCCGCCCACCGTCGAAGGCTGGCACACCGGCCAGGAGTGGATCGACGGCGGCATGCTCACCGAGCGCATCAACTTCGCCGTCGACGAAGTCGGCGACGCCGGCAAGCCGGGCATCCAGGCCCTCATCAAACGTCTGCGCGCCGCCGGCGACAGGCTCACCCCCGAGCAGTTCGTCGACACCTGCCTCGACCTCGCCGGCCCCGTGAACCTGGAGGACAAGACCCGCGCCGACCTCATACGCTTCGCCCAAAGCGGCGGCGACCTCGTATTCTCCAGCAACGGCAGCACCAACGGCCAGGCCGAAGAAAGCACCGACCGCATCGTCCTGATGCTCCAACTGATCGTCGCCTCCCGCGAATACCAATTCGCCTGACCTGAAGCTTTTAGCAACACCATCCCACTTAGACAGCCGGAAGGTGTTCACTGAAAACCAAAAACCAAAAACTGCAGTAAAGAAAGGAAGTAAAGATGGTTGACCACAAAAAAGACCCCGTACTCGTTGTCGTACAGCTCAGCGGCGGCAACGACTTCATGAACACCGTCGTCCCCTATACCGCCGGCATCTACTACGATTCCAGGCCGGTGGTAGGGCTCAAAGAGGATGAAGTCCTGCCCATCCACGATACGCTTGCCTGGAATCCGAACTGCGAGCCCCTGCAGCAGATGTACGAGGCCGGCGACATTGCCGTCGTCCAGGGCATCGGCTACCCCAACTCCAACCGCTCCCACTTCCGCGCCATGGACATCTGGCACACCTGCGAACCGATCGAGATCGGCACTGAAGGCTGGGTCGGGCGCATGATCCGCGAAATCGACCCCGGCGGCCACAACGTCCTCACCGGCGTCAACGTCGGCCAGGGCCTGCCCCGCGCGATGGCGGTGCCCGGCGTGCCCGTCACCTCCTTCGCCGACCTGGACACCTACGGCCTGCTCACCGGCATCGACGAACCCCGCCGCCGCACCCAGGCGCTGGAGGTTTTCAAAGGCATGTACGGCCACGAGGTAGGCGCCGGCTACGTCATGGACTACCTTTCACAGACCGGCCTCAACGTCATCCAGGGCACCGACGAGCTCAAGAAGGCGAAAGAGGGTTACAGCTCGACCGTGGCGTATGGCGACAGCGCCATCGCCAACAGTCTGCGCGACGTCGCCCGCGTCCATCTGGCAGGGCTCGGCACGCGCGTCTTCTACACGGCGCAAGGCGGCTACGACAACCATGCCAACGAGGTGCCCGACCATCCCAAGCTGCTCGCCGACCTCAGCACCGCCATCACCGCCTTCTTCGAGGACCTGCGCGCCCACGACGCCTCCTCCGAAGTGACGATGCTCGTCTTCACCGAGTTTGGACGCCGCATCCGCGACAACGCAAGCGGCACCGACCACGGCTCCGGCGGCGGCGCCTTCATAATCGGCGACCACGTCCAGGGCGGTCTCTACGCCCAATATCCCTCACTCGATCCCGCCCGCTGGGTCCACGGCGAGGACATGGAGCACACCATCGACTTCCGCGGCGTCTACGGCACCGTACTCGAGCAGTGGATGGGCATCGATCCCACCGAGATCGTCGGCGGCCATTTCGAGCAGATCAACCCTTATAGCTCTTAGCAACCATTGCGTGTGATGGAGTTCACTAAAAACTAAAAACTGACGACCAAAAATTCACAAGGAGTTCCACCGTGGGCAGACCATACGGTCTCTTGCGCGCCGGCTTTCCCTTCCACAAGACGCTGGGAATGCGGCGGCTGACCAACTATCCCATCGACCTCGCCTTCGGCAAGGAGGACCGCCTCTACATCCTCTGCCGCAGCGAGGGCACCGCGCTTATCCGCAAATACAGCACCGAGGACGCGGACCTCGGCTCTATCGCCGTCTACGGCGACGAGCCGGGCCAGGTCACCTGGCCGGTCACCATCCTCGCCGACGCCGACGAGAACCTCTACATCACCGATGAGGCGCTCCACCGCGTCACCATCATCGACAGCGAGGGCGAGTTGATCGACAGCTGGGGCGAAGAGGGCAGCGCCCCCGGCCAGCTCAACGGCCCCTCCGGCATGGCCTTCGACGCCGAGGGCAATCTCTACGTCGTCGACACGCGCAACCACCGCGTGCAGAAGTTCACCCGCGAGGGCGGCCTCCTCGGCGGCTGGGGCAGCTACGGCTGCGGCGAGGGCGAGTTCAACATGCCTTGGGGCATCGCCGTCGACGAAGTGGGCGACGTCTACGTCGCCGACTGGCGCAACGACCGCGTCCAGAAGTTCAGCACCGGCGGCGAATTCAAGATGGCCTTCGGGACCTCCGGCTGCGGCGACGGTGAGTTCAACCGCCCCAGCGGCGTCGACGTCGACCGCCACGGCGACATCTACGTTGTCGACCGCGGCAACAACCGCGTCCAGCTCTTCAACGAAGAGGGCCGCTACGTGCAGCAGTTCATCGGCGACGCCACCCTCTCCAAGGTGGCCATCTCCTACATGATGACCAACGCCTACCCCAATCGTCTGCGCGACATGGCCAAGCTCGAAATCCAGAAGCTGCTGCGCTGGCCGCAGTCCGTGGTGGTCAGTGAGGACGGACTCATGTACGTGCCCGACACCGGCTCCTACCGCGTCCAGGTTTACAGAAAGGAGGCCGTCGAACTCAACGAGCTCCAGTTCGCGCCCCCGCGCCGCGCGCCGGCACTGAACATATAGCGTCCAACGTACACCGCAGCCACACGCGATTCGCGGCCGCACAGATTAACCGCGCCCGCAACAAGCCCTACCAATCTGTTCCCCCCACTAACCACTGCCGTTCGGGGGTTCCACCACGTTATAGAACCCCATATAGTCCTCGCCCTTCACCATCAGAACGTCGATCTGCTCGCGCCGGCCCACGTCCACAAAGGGCACGGTGAGACGCGGCGTGATACCGAAGCGCCGCGTCTCCGACTTGTTGGGCGGCGAATAGTGCAGCGTACTCTCATTGAAGAAGATAAACTCACCCGGCTTCAGCTCCAGATCGACGGCATCGCTCGCGTCGAAGGTCGACGGGTCCACCTCTCTGCTGAACACGTTCGCGTCCGGGTCTTCGACGTGCGGATACAGCCGCTTATGGCTGCCCGGCAGCACCTGCATGCACCCGTTCGCCCGCGTCGCCTCATCCACCGCGATCCATGCCGACAGAATCACATTCGGCGACGGCTGATAGTAGGCGCAGTCCTGGTGCCACGGCACCTCCGTGTCCCAGTCCTCCTGCTCGCTCAGCGGCGCCTTGATCTGAAAGTTCGTCCGCCACAGCACAAGATGCGGCCCCAGCAGGCCGGCCGCCTTCTCCACCAGATTGGGATGACTCAGCAGGTCATACACGCAGCGGTTGTCCAGATGCCGGTTATGAAAGTAGTCCTTCTCCGCCAGGCCCGCCGCCTTGCCAACGTCCAGAATTTCTTCATCGATCCGTGTCCGCACACCCGCCATCTCCTCTTCCGAGAGCAGCGTATACGGCCCCAGCCATCCCTGCTGGTGGTACAGCCGGACTTCATCCTTACTTAGCGCGAGTTCATTCGTGGTCATGATATTGTTCTCGTACGGTATCTCAAGACACGAAGGGATGGCACCTTCACGAATCAAGGCCAGGCCGCAGACTCATTGACAGTGAGGGGTCTGAAGGGTACACAAGGGCGAGAATTGCCACAGAAAATGCTTGTTCAGATAGCGGGCGTCTCGACTGCGTTCATGATATTTGCAGCTTGCGGGACTCATTCGGGAGTTTCATCAGAACCGTAGTTCGGTCCAGTAGTTGATATATCTAACGATTGGAGACTGAATGGTCTCATCGCTGCGCTGCCAGAATAGTCAGCAGGGTCGCCAACACTGCGTTCATTGTGGAAATCCAATTGCGCGGCGTTGATACGCTGCATCGCCCGGCTCTGGTAGTCAGCGTCTATCTCGTAACCGACAAAACGCCTGCCACAGGAGATCGCAGCTACTCCGGTGGTGCCACTGCCCATAAACGGGTCGTAGACGACTTCTTCTTCGAATGTGTACATTTCTATGCAGCGCCGGGGCAGTTCTACGGGGAAAGGAGCAGGATGACCAACCCGCTTGGCGGATTCCGCGTTCATGTGCCAAACGCTCCGCGTGTTATCAAGAAATTCATCTCGGCCGATGGTGTCACTGCGCCCGTCCACTTTGGGGCGCTGGTAGCCATCTTTACTAAATACCAGGATATATTCGTGTTGATCCCTGATGCAGGGATTTGACGCCGACCGCCAGCTACCCCAGGCAGTTGAACTGCCAGCGCTGCTGCCTTTGTCCCAGATGATTTCTCCTCGCATCAGGAAACCAAGTCGCTCCATATCCTGAATGATATAGGCGTGCAGAGGGATATACGGCTTGCGGCCGATGTTTGCAACATTGATACACACCCTGCCGCCCGGCACCAAGACCCGCCGCGTCTCTTTCCATGCACCTCTCAGGAGTTTTCTGTACTCGGCCAAGGACAGGTCTTCATCGTAGTCCTTGCCCACAGCATACGGGGGGGACGTCACCATCAGATGTACGCTGCGCGGGGGTAGCCGATTGCGCTTGTCAGGTGATACGCAGGAATCCAGCAGTACGCGATTGGCCAAGCGGTCCGGCAGCGAGTTTTCCGAGTATGCAGCCGGCTTCTTGCTGCTGCGAGACTGATCTTCGTTGATGCGCCTCGCGTAATAGGCCGACGAATCGTGGCTTCGACGTCCATTCACTCCAAATGAGGCTGTCTTTGTGCGCTTCTTTTCTGTTTTCAATGTCGAACCCTCCCAGCGGTACGATCATCCAGGAGTCAACACACGTTCAGTCTTGGAGCCAGCTTCGTTGCCGGCGAATTCCGGCTTTACTGGAGTTCATTTTGCCCCATGACAAAGGTGGAACCAAAACCGAATCATCCCATCCTAATACAGTTCACAATGATTATTGCTCACATGTTCTAAATTGTCAAGATTGATCATGATGGCCCATTTGAGTAATTCCTGCCCGAAAACCCTCCTGTTTTTGGGAGGGTTGTAGATTAAGGATTCCCCATTACAATAGTGAAGGAGAATCGCTGGGACAATGACGGTAGGGCTGCCTGAAGAGTTCCTCGATTTCACAAGAGGAAGAAACTGTTCCGCGTTGCACGAGAACCGGACATTTCCACAATGCAAACTTCCATAAACCCCACCCCCTTGACTTTCGGCAAACTGCTGGGCCGGGCAATCAGCCTCTATCCCACCCACAGAGGCATCTTTCTGCGCACAGCCGCCATCTTCTATCTCCCGGTCACAGCGCTGGCCATCCTTTTCGTGAAAGATGCAGTCACCAGCACTTTATTTCTTACGATGGTTTTTCCCGTTGAAGCCATTATGAGCCTTTCACTCATTTCGCTCTGTGTCGAACTGCTGCACGGGCGTCCTCTTGCCGTCAAAACTGCCGTCCGACACGGCCTGCGCCGCCTCCTGGCTAATATCGGAATGATTTTGGCTGCGTCGGCCGCGTACATCGGTGTAGTTATTGTATTGGCGATACCGATTTGGGTTGGACTCGTAAAAACTGACATTGCCTTAGGTGAGATTCTTGACGCATTCTCCGGTCCGCCCGGTCCTGCCGACATTGAGGCAATCATGAAAGTGCTGGATGATGTTCTCTTGGGTGGCATCGGGTTATGTCTATCCGGAGTTCTGGCTGTGATTGTTTTATCTTATCTTTCGGCTCGCTGGATGGCTGCCGAGGTCGCCTTGATGGTGGAGGAAACGGGACCGCTGGATTCCCTGGCGCGCAGCTGGAATCTGAGCCGGGGCTATATCCTGCGCACAGTCGGCTATCTCTTGCTCTTGGCCATACCTTTAGGGATTGTCGCCGGTCTGTTCGGAGTGTTAATCGATTTTGTAGTGTTTCCCATGATTCCGGCTATCGACGAGTCTTCGAGAGCGGGTTTCAGTAGCGCTGCCTCGATGCTGCTGACCATCATCACCACGCCGTTCTACGTCAGCGCCATCGTTCTGTATTACTTCGATCTGCGCGTGCGAAAAGAGAAGTACAGTTTTGGCGTCGTGTGATGACGACGTGGGAAGTTGGGTCAGGTCGTGGGGGAGAAGGTGGGGCGTGCTGCTGCAGCCTGGGATCGAAAATGGACGCAGCCCTGACCAGAGCGATTGTACGAATAAAGTATTGATGTCTTAGCGGTGATGAGAAAGTAGAGGAAACTACATGGCATGTATTCGAATGCCCAAGAACGGCTGGCGCCTTTCAGGCTCTCGCCTTACACCCTCACCATAGCCGTGGATGACTCCGGTTCGGGAATCGGCAACCCGTCCTCTTTCAACCCCTCAAGATGGAAGGCGATGGCTTCAGAAATCAGCTGGCAAGTTTCCTCGCGTGTCTTTCCCGTTGCAACACAGCCGGGCAGGTCGGGCACATAGGCGCAGTAGTTACCGGACGCTTTTTCGATCACGACAGCATACTCAAGCCCCATCATCTTGATAACATCCCGTACTTTGACTGCCATAGCGCCTTTCCGTAACTGTCAGCCAGTATACTCCATGCGTTATACTCAGTCCAGCGATTCACACAACGGGGCTCATTTCAAAACAACGGCAAATGCAAGAAAACAGAACGAGGGCAGGTATGCGGGCCCTCTTGTTGGCACTGATCTCGGTGGCGGCTGCGGCTCTCCTCGCCGGCCTGTTCAGTGGACTGGACTTGCTCCCATCTGGAGAAGATTACAATCAGACAACCTACGAACAACCGCCGACACCACCCCCAGCCCCACCGACTGACACACCTATATCTGTCGTAAGCAGTCCCGGCTTTACGGTAGACGAAGACAATGTGGAGGTTCGATCCGGCCCCAGTACGGAATACTCGTTAATGGGTGTCGTCAACCGGGGTCAGACGTTCAGGCCAAACGGACGAAATCAAGAAGGTGACTGGTTGCTGTTTCTCTGGGAACGAGTGCGGTTGGATCAATGCGACTGCCTTCGGGTAGAGGGCCAGCCGCGTTGAGCTGGCCGTCCTCGAAAAGCGGTGGGAAGAGACGGGGCGCGTGGGGCGCCCTGTACGTGATCGGAATTACGCAGTACACTTAGCGCGATAGGACCAACCCGCCAATATCCCCCAGATCACCAACGGAGGCCCACCCCATGAACCTCAACCTCCCGCCCTCCCCGATGCCGGACCGCGTCTCCATCAC
>VXMH01000110.1 GCA_009841235.1 Caldilineaceae bacterium SB0661_bin_32
CGCTGCAGGAGACAGCCCCGTCCAGGGGTAACCGTTCAGCGCCCGACCATGGCCGTCGCGTCAGCAAGGAGGAGTACTGGGCCAAGTGGTATGAAAGCCCCTACCCGGACATCGACGTCAGCTACGAATGGAACAACGGCATCCTGGAGGCCATACCCCCGTCCAACGCGCCTCAGATCAGACAGTTTGGCTGGTTTAACCTCCTCCTGACCTGCTACGTTCAGGTCAATCCGATTGCCAAGTTCATCGAATTGAGGACCGGCGTCAGTATGACGGTACTCGATAGCGGCGAGCCGTTCGGGAAGTGGGATGTGGTGTACAAGCCGGACCTCGGCGTGGTGCTGAACGACAATCCGGCGCCGTGGGGCGCGGTAGAGCTGCGCGCTTTTGAAGGCGTATGCGACATGATAGTGGAGGAGTTGTCGGATTCGACCATGGCGGAGGTGCGGCGGGACACGGAGGAGAAGAAGAGAGGTTACGCTTTGGCCGGGGTGAAGGAGTACTTCATTCTTGACCCTGCAGATCGCTACATGCGCTTCTACCGGCTGACCGCGAGTCGGCGCTATGCGGAGATCCGGCCGGACGCGGCGGGGGTAATCCGTTCGCAGGTACTGCCCGGCTTTCAGTTTCGGCGCAGCGATCTGCTCAACTTGCCGAAGTTGGTAGAACTGGCCCTGGATGAAATATACGCGGGCTACGTCATACCCGGCTATCGTGACGCTGTGAACAGGGCCCGAGAGAAGGAAAGGGTTGCCGCGGCGACTGCCGCCCGGCGTCAGGCGGAGGAACGGGCCGAAGCGGAAGCCGCCGCCCGGCGCCAGGTGGAGGAACAGTTGCAAGCCGCAAGAGCCGAAATAGCTCGACTGCGCCAAGATCGCGGCTGACCCGATCGCCTCACAGATGCCCCTTCTCAACCCGACCGCAAAGCCGGCCTGTGAAGACAACGGGTCACAGAAAACGCATCACAGATCACGCATGACAATTGCGGATGGCCGGCAGAACTGTCCGCCATGGGGTACGAAATTGTAACAGTTCGAGTGTGATGGTTCTGAAAAGAGCTGTCGAGGAAAGTCGGCCTGCAGTGCGAGGGAATGGACGACGAGTTGCCGGTCAGGATTCAAGCAGATCTCGAAGGGAGATGAGTGGCGTGACCCGATTGTGAATCGTCAACCCTTTGTGTTCGCCATCAAAGCGCACATCTTCGTCTTCGCCCAGGTAAACAGGTGACTTGACGTGATCTCCGGAAGGCCTTTCACCTATCTGCCAGTACCTTATGCTGAACTCTGCCCCGCTCAAGCCTGCGCTATTGTCCGTGTTAAAGACTGACACAAGATAGTGAAGCAACGGCTGCGACCAGCGCAGCTGCGCATATCCGTTCTCTTCATGTTTGGGATCGTTTTCTTCAGGAAGTGTCTTCTTAAGTTCAACGAAGATCGCAAAATATCCACCGTCTGTTTTTCCGATAAGCAGATAGTCACAGCGTTTCATCCAGTTCTTTGGCTTGCTCCCATAAAACAACTCCCATTTTTTGGCATCTTCAGGACTGATGATGACAACTGATTCCGGAACCTCCTCGATCCTCAGCGTCATGTCAACATCTGAGTTTTTCTCAAAGAGTTCAACTGTGTCACCCACCCTCCTGCACGCGGGCAGCCTTTTGTCGGTGCGTACATGATCGTCAACCCATGCGACAAACTCCGCGTCATTCATCCCCCTTTTCCCTCTCTATGCGTGTGTACAACTCCCGTGCCCTCCTGTTGATGTCATCTATGGTCTGGTCGAAGACCGGCATCTGAATGCCGTACTCATCCACTTTGTTGGGGATCAGTCCGCCACCTTCCGCAGTGTAAGCCCGCACGCGGCCTGGTGACAGCACGTCGGCCTCCCGATACCCCAGTCTTTCCATAGTCTCCTCTTTTCTCGCAAAGCCGCTGCTGAGCATGATCAGATTGTTCACCTCCTTTACGATATAGTCGCTGTGCGTGGTTATCAGGACCCGGTTGCCGGCATTCACCAGTTCTGCCAGCAACCGCGCGAGCCTGATCTGGTTTGTCGTGTCAAGATGGCTTTCGGGCTCATCAATGATGATGAGGCGGCTAATATCCATGTCAAAAATGTACTTCAAAAAGAAGTGCAGGCTTGACAACTCCCACGTCGACGAAGACGCGAGATGTAAAGGAATGTCAAAAACGGCTTCGTCGCCTGGGCTTGATGTCAGGCGCACTGAGTCGTTTACAACCTTGAAGCGGCCGCGCAACATCTCTTCTATGGGTCCGGCAGAATCTTCCGATGTTTCGTTTCCATAAAACTCCGCTAATAGAGGGACTCTTCTGTAGAAATCTATGTTGTCATGTACGGGCAGAGGATAACTGCCTATGTTCTCTAACGGCCCGAAGTCGAAAGGCGGGGAACTGTTTGACTGGCGCTCCTTGAATTGCCTTGACCGAACGAACTGGCCCCTGACGTAATCCAATTCGCTTATGAACAGCGGGATAGTGTGGCGTGAAGAAGAAAAGATAAGCGGGTTTTGCACAAACATAAATGCGCCCCCCAAGAGGAAGCGCAAATAGGTACGTACTACGACCCGCTTCAAATAGCCGGGAGCGGGAGAATGAGGCCCAAATTCCTCTGGTGATTCGCTTATCAGACTCACGGAAATTCTCTCACCATCGTGAGTCCAGTTGATTGACCCCCCTATCGCCTCCAAATGTAAATGGGAAGAAGAGATTCTCACAAAGGACTCGTCTCTATAATCCACACGAAAGGACGCACCTCGAAAGTAGTCCCGCGACGCGTTAAAGGTGCGGGATATCCCGTTTTCCGAATACTCCGCTACCATCTCCACCACCAGGCGGTCGCGTTCTTCTTCCAGCAACTCCTTGCTCATTTCCCACATAACCTGGCCGTCGTCCCGCAACCTTTGCGTTGCCTCCGCAACCGGAACGTCCCCAATCCTTGCGAAACAGTTCTCAACAAAACTGTTCCCCCAATTGCCGGAAAACTGCTCGTCGAACCCGTTCAAGAATCCATAGAGGGCATAGACGATATGGGTCTTGCCCGTATTGTTGAGGCCGGAAATGATTGTGAGATCGCCCAGCTCCAACTCTGCCTTCCTGATTGGCCCAAGATTCTCAAACGTGAATTTCATTCCTGCACCCCTTCCCTGCCGGATCAAAGCGAAAATGGATCTGCAGGGACATGATAATCAATGAAATGACAAAGTACCAATGGAAGAGGCATATCGAACCGGCAGCTATATCGAACTGTTACCATACTGACCTCTGATCACTAACCACCTTGGGCGTACGTGCGAGGGCAGGCACAAGGCCTGCCCCTACCGTAGTTTGTGGGGGTGGGTGGAGAGTGCGGTTGCCCGTTCCGCCGACGGAATAACTCCTTTTGTTCACCGAAATTCATACTTGCCCCGCAGTCATGCCGGCGGGCGCTTGCAGTGATGCGCCGCATAATGCGCCGCCTATTCCGGCTCTAACCGAAGAGACGGCCCGCTTGCGGACCCTGTCCTAGTCCGGATCAGGGCCTCCGGGCGCGTGTTCTTCTCGAAACGCCGCTCCATCCCCTACGATTGCTCTACGATCACACCCAGCGCGAGCATCCCCCGTGGCGCAGGCGGCGAATTGTATGCACCCTGATTCTCCGATATATTTGGTCCTGATTATATTTGTTTGTTCCTGACATAGTGTTCCCGACTCTGTCCGGCTAAAGTCCGGCCGGTCCGATCTTCCCAAGCCAAAACGTCACGATGGTAAGCACGCCTTACATCACAACAGTTGAGGCGGAACATCTGTGCATGCCGCATCAAAAGGTGTTCTCCGCGCCCCTCCGCGCCTGCCGCGGACAGATCAGGCCTTGCCCTTACAGCTCTCATATCAGGCAAACTTCATCAAGCCCTGATTCTCGACCTCTAGCCTTTTCCTTTATTCACCGCACTCATCCGCCGACGGAGTCCCGTCATGAAAACCCGAACACAATATCTCGCGCTCGCGCTGGTCCTCCTCTGCGCGCTCTCCTCCATCGCCTGGCGCGGCGCCCGCCCACCCAGCGCCGCCATCGCCGGCCTCGACCTCCTGCCCCCGCTCCCCTTTTCAGCCGCCACCATGGACCTGCCCCGCATCCGCGACGAGCGCCGGACAAGACTGGCGGCCGTCAAATGGCGCCGCCTGTTGGAGGAAGAGTCCCAATATGCGGTCACCTACAACGGCCTGACCCTTCTGCACTTGAACGTCGACCGGGCCCGCGCGGAGGGGGAAAGGTGGATAGAAGTGAGCCTCAAAGAGCAGATGCTCTACGCCTGGGAAGGCGGCCGCCTCGCGAACCGGTTCGCGGTCTCCTCCGGCGTCGAAGACAATCCCACCGTCACCGGCCTCTTTCGCATCTGGGCCCGGACCGTTTCGCAGACCATGGACGGCGGTGACCGCGCGTCCGGCTCCTACTACAATCTGCCAAAGGTACCTTGGGTCCAATATTTCTACCACGGCTACGCCATCCACGGCGCCTACTGGCACAGCAATTTCGGCGCGCCCATGAGCCACGGCTGCGTGAACCTGACGATCGAAGATGCCAAGTGGCTCTTCAACTGGGCATTCCCCGACTGGAGCGGCTCGACCGCCTGGCTCCGCTCCACCTCCGATGACGCCACTCTCGTCTGGGTCCATGAATAGCGGCGCTGCCTGCCCAGGGACAAGCGTAGAGCCTACGCGAGGGCAGGCACAAGGCCTGCCCCTACCGGAACATGCGCGTATATCTTCTACAGTGTGCGGGTTGCCGGGGGGCGAGGGCAGGCACAAGGCCTGCCCCTACC
>VXMH01000004.1 GCA_009841235.1 Caldilineaceae bacterium SB0661_bin_32
CCGGTGAATGCGCTGAAGGATGTTGTCAGGTTTGGACAGGTTTTGTCAAGTTTTTGGGGAACCCCAGTTCATCCTGTCGATGGCTGAGGGGTGGTGTGTCCGTGATGCGGCGGCGGTTGTATATTCTATATTATTGTCTATCAAGAGGGGCCGAACTGTTGCCTGGGCTGAAACCGCCACTGTCTGCGTGAGCACCGCAAAAAATCCGAGATGCACCCATGTAGAGTGGGGGTGACGGGTCTGCCGCAGTGGCAGGGAATAGGAGAGACTCGGTACTTCCTACTCCTGCGAGGTGCTTTTGGACTTGACCGGCTTAGACTCATCCGAGAATCGGGGATGGCAAATTGCCCATGAGCGGTCCGACAGGTGGAGCGATTTCCGTTCTCGTCAAAACCTTTATCGCGGCAGATCGACACCAATGGCAGTGTTCGTAATCAGATCGTGCGCTCTGCCCGTGCAGTTGCAGTGAACGTAGACGCAGCCGTCAATGACGATCTTCGAATTGTCGGGGTATTTCACAGCCCAATCGGTTTCGCCTCGGCCCATCTGCCGGCCCCGGTACTGACGATAGAGTACGACGCGGCCGCCTTCTTCAATGAAGGCCTCGGCTAATTCCGCATGCTCGCTGGGCGGTGAACCGAATGTGTCCCAGGCGCGCAGGCAGTGGAACGTCCGGCTGCCGATCACTACGTCGTAGGTTCCCGCGCCTATGCCCCGCCCGCCGGTCGTGCGGTATGTGCCATCGGGCTGGCGCTGGTAGCGGCCGTCGTCGCAGATCTTGCGTTCCGCCCCGCGGCCCCAGTCAGCTTCGAACCACTCGTCCTTGAAGGTTCGCAGCGCCTTTCTTGCCCCCAATTGCTGGACGACGCCGAGCCATCTCGTCTCCTTCTCATCGAGCCTTGCATAGAAGAGATGGGGCCTGCCGGGCACATCCCAGTCTTCTCGTATCGCCCGCTCCCGCACTGTGATCTCGACGCAGTCCTGGTCATGGATACCGGCAAGGCTGGTTGCGGCCATCTCTGTCACCGCGCTCAACTCCTGCGTATCGGCCTCGTAGGTGGCCTGCATCGAACTGTGGCCGAGGGACGGAACGACCGGCCACCATTGCAGTTCGGTGAGGTCGAGTTGCGTAATCCTTCTGCCGCTCTCTGTAATTGATATGGGCGGTGTGGTCGCTGGAAAGGGGTGACTGAATGACATATCGCGCTCGTCCTTAAGATGGCCTCGTTTTCGTTCTGCCAGAACAGTTAATCGGCGGCGATCCGAGAGAACCCGAGCCTTTCGGATACGGCTTGATTGTAGTCGACAGGATTGGAATTGCAGAAAGAGCACGGCGCCCCTTCTCCCGCCACAGGCCGTCCGCCGTCTGATCTGCGACGGTTTTTCCGGACACGCGGGCAAATCCAGGCGGAAATCCAAGGGACGCTGTTGGCGAGACGCCTCCGAGGACCGTTTGCCGTTCCGCGACCAGAACGTATATAATGCCAACCGCCCCGCCCACTGCAAGCTCGTCGGACCGGCACACAGAGTCAGCAGCGAAATGATCGCGTTCATCGTACGCAGAATCCTGCTTCTGATACCGACGCTCTTTTTTATCACAATCGTCACGTTTCTGGTGATCGAGCTGCCGCCGGGCGACTACCTGGACGCGTACGCGGCCAACCTGGCGGCAGGAGGAGATCCCGTCGACCAGGAACGGCTTGAAGCGTTACGCAAGCAGTTCGGCCTCGACAAGCCCGCCCCCTTGCGTTATCTGCAGTGGCTGACCAATATCCTGCGCGGCAACTTTGGCTTCTCCTTCGAATGGAACGTGCCGGTCGAAAACCTGATCTGGGAGCGGCTGGCGCTGACCTTCTTCATCAGCCTGTCTACAATTCTGTTTACGTGGATCGTCGGTTTTCTGATCGGCGTCTATTCGGCGGTCAACCAGTATTCGATAGGCGACTACATCTTCACTACGCTGGGCTTCATTGGTCTGGGGCTGCCGAATTTCCTGATTGCCCTGGTGATCATGTGGTACGCCTTCGATCAGTTCGGCCTGCGGCTGAGCGGGCTCTTTTCGCAGGAATACCGGGCGGCGCCGTGGAGCCTGGCCAAATTCCTCGACATGATCACGCACCTCTGGCTGCCTCTGATCATCCTGGGCACGGCGGGCACAGCCGAGATGATCCGGACGATGCGCGCCAACCTGCTGGACGAGTTGAACAAGCCATATGTCGAAACGGCGCGCGCGAAGGGGCTAAGGGAGCGGGTGCTGGTGCGTAAATATCCTGTGCGGGTCGCGCTCAACCCCTTCGTCAGCACGGTCGGCTGGACGCTGCCCAACCTGATTTCGGGCGCAACGATAGTCTCGGTCGTCCTGAGCCTGCCGACCACCGGGCCGATGCTGCTGGGGGCGCTGATGACGCAGGACATGTATCTGGCTGCCAGCTTTCTGCTGATGTTAAGTGTGCTAACCGTGGTCGGTACGTTGATCTCGGATCTGCTGCTGGCGGTTCTCGACCCGCGTATTCGTATGGAGGCGCAGTGAGCCGGCGTTTGGGCACAGGGTTTGACCGCCGGGACTCCAGGCCGCGCAGGGAGCACTGATGACGCAGGAACTCGCCGAAGTGACCGACACTATTCTTCCGAACGATCCGGAGCTCGAAGAGGTCCCGAGCGAGCGGGAGAAGATATTTGTCGCTTCGCCGCGGCAGTTGATGTGGTGGCGCTTCCGCCGGCACAAAATGGCGCTGGTAAGCAGTGTCGTGCTGATCCTGCTCTATCTGGCGGCTCTCACCTGGGAGTTTCTGGCGCCCTATGATCCGCTGCGCCACGACGTGCAGTCGGCCTACGCTCCGCCGCAGAGGCTGCAGTTTTTCGATGAGGAGGGATTCCATTTTCCGCCGTTCGTGTACGGCTTGAAAGGTGGACGCGATCCTGAAACTTTTCGCAAGATCTTTGAAGTGGACGAGTCGGTCAAGCATCCGATCAAGTTCATGGTGCATGGCGACCCTTACAAGTTTTGGGGCTTGATGGAGACCGACCTGCATCTGTTCGGGCTCGAAAGCAACGAGGGCACCGTCTTCCTTTTGGGCGCGGACCGGTTGGGGCGAGACGTGCTGTCCCGCTTGCTGGCGGCAACGCGGATCTCCGTCTCGATCGGGCTGGTGGGCGTGATCCTCAGCTTCGTACTGGGCGTCCTGATCGGCGGAATCTCCGGTTACTACGGCGGAACGGCCGACATTTTGATACAGCGAATCATCGAGTTCATTCGGGCGATGCCCAGTATCCCGTTATGGCTGGCGCTGAGTGCGGCGATTCCAAAGGACTGGCCGGTAACCAGGGTCTATTTCGCCATTACGATTATTCTCTCCCTGATCGGCTGGACCGGGCTGGCCCGGGTCGTGCGCGGGCGCTTTCTGTCGTTGCGGGAAGAGGACTTCGTGCAGGCGGCGCGCTTTGCCGGCGCGTCTGAAGGGCGCATCATCATTCGCCACATGACGCCGTCCTTTATGAGCCATATCATCGCCTCGCTGACTCTGGCAGTTCCGGCGATGATTCTGAGCGAGACGAGTCTCAGTTTTCTGGGACTGGGCATGCGGCCGCCGGCTCTGAGTTGGGGCGTGCTGCTGCGCGAGGCACAGAACTTGCAGGCGGTGGTGCTGGCGCCGTGGCTGCTCACCCCGGGGTTGCTGGTGGTCATCGCGGTGCTGGCCTTCAATTTTGTGGGCGACGGTCTGCGCGATGCGGCCGATCCCTATGCCCGATAACAAGCGAAAGTGGGGAACAGGCTCAGGAGCTTCGGATTCCCCAAATGTAATTCACTCATTGAACAGGACTCAGAAATATGACGGAGATTGTCGTTGCACCTGCCGAGGTAGAGTTCTTTCAGAACAACGGCTATATTCAGTATCACAACTTCTTTTCGCCGGTGGAGATTGCGTCCCTGCGCCAGGCACTGGACAGTGCGGTCGCCGTTGAGCGCGAACGCATCGTCGGGGCTGAAATGGGGGGCCGCCACTCCGAGGACTATGAACGCGTTTTCAATCAGATGGTCAACCTGTGGACCGACTATCCGCAGGCGAAAGAGATCTCATTTGACCACCGTCTGGGCGAGTACGCGCGCCAGTTGAGCCGGTGCCGGCACGTACGCATCTATCACGACCACGCGATGATAAAGCCGCCGGGCCAGGAGAGCAGGAAAACCAACTGGCACCAGGACGCCCCCTACTGGCCGATGGACCCGGTCGGCGCGCTGTCGGCGTGGATCGCGGTGGACGACGTCAGCGTCGAGAACGGCTGTCTGCACTTTGTGCCAGGCTCGCACAGTCACGGCAGGCTGGAGCCGATCAGCCTGACTGACGAGGACGATAGCGTGGTGGACCGGTTCAGGGAGCAGGGCTATGAAGTTCCGGAGCCGGTGGCGATGCCGATGCGCGCCGGCGGTGTCACTTTTCATCATGGCTGCACTTTTCACTACGCCGGGCCCAACCGCACTGAGAAGCCGCGGCGGGCCTTCGCCATTATTTTCATTCCGGACTATACCCGCTTTACGGGAGGCAAGGATCCGGCGGGCGCTGAGGATGAGATGGAGGCAGGCGGCCCTTGGGAGCATGAGATTCATCCGATTATAGCCGGGCGTTGACGAACAAGAGGAATAGATTCGTGGTGCTCACTTTACTTTTGCCGATACATTCCTGGAAGGAAAGACAGAGGGATCTGCCATACTTGCAGACCGATGTAACCCGTTATTCAGAGGAAAAAAGATTTAGGTGCATCTAATGTAAATCCCAAATGAGATCAAGAGTATTGGTCAAGGGGGACTGATA
>VXMH01000087.1 GCA_009841235.1 Caldilineaceae bacterium SB0661_bin_32
ACCCCACAACTCCCTAGGCCTTTTGGTGTGCGGGGCTTGTATTTTTTAATATCTCTTTGGTCATTTTGGGGCGGGGGGGGGTTTGCTACCGGCCGCCCCCCGGCCATATCACCGTTGGAAAACTCACTGTATGAACTCGTTGGTGTACATCTCTTCCGGCTGGACGAGCCGGTCCACAAAGCCGATACGCAGCAGAAGTTCGGCCACGGTCTGCCATTCGGCATCGGTGGTGGCGCCGGGCTCACCCTGCGGCCGCGGCTGCCAGAAAGGAAGCGAGGCGTCGAACACCAACCGATTGGCGGACTCGTTCTCTCCCCCCGCTTCCGGCACAAAGTTCAACGCGATTGCGAAGGACTCGTCCGGATTGGCGAGGGTATAGGCGACCGACTCCTGCAGGGCGCGCACCATGGCCTCGACCAGCTGCGGCTCCTCCTGCAGGGTGCGTTCGTTGGTAACGAGCCCGTTGGCGGGGATCTGCAGGTATTGATCAAGGGGGATTTGAACGGTTTCGATACCAGCGTTGCCGAGCACGACCGGGCCGTTGACGGCGTAGTCGACCGCCGCGTCCACCAGGTCCTCGCTCACGGCCGAGGCCTGGGTGAAGCCGATGCTCTCCATCTGAATGTCGGCTTCGGTCAGGCCGGCCACATCGAGGAGGGCCCGCAGCGCGATGTAGGTGGCGCCGAAGGGACCCGGTACGCCGACGGTGCGGCCGGCCAGGTCGGCCGGTTCGTGGATGCCGGCGCCGGCCTTGGCAAAAACGGTGACCGGATAGCTGGTATACCAGTTCAGCACGTACCTGACCGGCAACTCCTGCGCGCGGCCGAGCACGAGCTGGTCGCCGCTGGCGATCATGAACTGCAGCTCGTCGGTCGCGACCAGCTTCAGGTAGTCGTTTTCAAAGCCGTAATCCATCGAAAGTTCGACGCCTCTCTCGGCGAAGAAGCCCTTTTCGATCCCGACATAGAAGGGAGCGAACTGGACATTGGGGATGAAGCCGACTCCCAACGTGATCGGGCGCAGGCTCTGCGGTTCAGCAGGCGGGGCGGGCGCGATGGGGGTGCAGGCGGCCGCGGCGGCAATCAGCAGCGGCAGCAGAAGCAGTTTCATCAGGTGGGACAAGCCCGCAGGGCTCCCCGCTGCCGGGCGCGGCAAGACGGAGTTCGCCCGCGCGGTAGGATGACGGTCAGTGTAATGTGTCATTCGTTCCTCTGAATATCTGAAGATTAGCGTTTTTCTCATGGAGAGAGCGCCTCTCAGTCGCCGTCCTTCAAGCCGAACTGTCTCCAGCGCAGCAGGTAGCTTTCGAGCAGGGTGACACTCCAATACATCGTCTGGGCGAGCAGCACGATCATGAGCACGGCGACGAAGATCATGGGCGTGTCCAGTACGCCCCGGCCCAGGTTGATGAGGAATCCCAGCCCTACGTCGGCGCCGACGAACTCGCCCACGACCGCGCCGACGACGGCCAGGATGACGCTCAGCTTGAGGCCGCCGAAGATGACGGGCAGGGCGGCGGGCAGCTCCAGCTTCAGGAAGAGCTGGCGGCGGCTGGCGCGCAGCGAGCGCATCAGCTCGCGCAGGTCCGGGTCTACGTTGCGGATGCCGACGACTGTGCTGACCAGGGTCGGAAAGAAAACCATGATGGTTGTGACGAGCACTTTGCTCAGCAGGCCGCTGCCGAACCAGATGACCAGGAGCGGTGCGATGGCGACAACCGGGATGGTCTGGCTGGCGACGAGATAGGGGGAGAGAATGCGGTCGAGGGTGCGGCTGCGTCCGAGCCAGTAGCCGAGGACGAAGGCCAGGGTGAGACCGATCAGCAGGCCGGCGCCGACCTCAGTGACGGTGGCCTTGGCGTGGCGCAGCAGTGAGCCGTCCGCGGCCATCACCAGCGCTTTTTGAAGTACGTTACCGGGGCGGGGCAGGATAAAGACCGGATAGTCCTGCCAGCGGACAAGCGCCTCCCACAGCAGCAGCGCCCCGCCCAGCACGAACGGAAAGGCGGCGAGGGCGGGATGACGCGCCACCCAGTCACCGACGTGTCCGGACTTGCGCCGGCGCTGCGGCGCCGTCTGCTCGACTACGGGCGGCGTTCCCTGGTCTGTGCCTTCATCGGCCGGCGCGCCGGGGAAGAGAATTGAGCTGTCCTTCATCGTCCTGCTTTGCCTTGAAAATCAAATGACCCGAAGCGAATGATTGCTTCGGGTCCCTTGCGCAGTGCAGCCACCGAGCTCCCGACGTGCGCCGAGAACTGCCATCCGCAACGGCCGGCGTGCGCGTACGGCTCGCGGAACGCGCGCCCTCTACACAAAACAGCCCGAGATACAGATACGTACCCCGGGCGTTGCGCGCAGCAGCCACTGCGAATAGCTAAAGAGAACGGGAACAACGCACGCAATGGCATTGCCCTCGCTCTTTGCACCTTCTCCCATCCGGACTATACCGTCGGCGTCGGAATCTCACCGAACTCTGCCTTGCGGCTCACGGGCTTACCAGAGTTTGTCGCCGCCCCTTTCGTTGAAGGTGCAGCGCGTCGGTCGGGCTCACCGCCGGTCGGGAATTGGGTCTGTGCGGCCCTCACCCTGCCCCGAAGGTAGGTTATGCAGTTGTTGGAGTCATTATGACAGAGTGTTGCGGCGCGCGTCAAACTGCAGTTGTCAGTTGTTAGAGACGGCAGGAGCCGTCAAGCGCCGTTTGCGGGCCGAAATGTACCAATTCTTCAAGATGGTGAGGGGTAGACGGGTCAGGCGTCGGATGCGGGGAGGGCGACTGCGTCGGCCGGCTCTTGGGCGTCGGGGGCGGCGTCAGGTTGGGTCGTGTGGTCGATTTCGCGGAGGTGGGGGAAGAGGATGACCTCGCGAATTGTGTCGCGGTTGGTGAGCAGCATGGTGAGGCGGTCGATGCCCATGCCGAAGCCGCCGGTGGGCGGCATGCCATAGCTGAGCGCTTCCACGTAGTCGATGTCGACGGGGTGCGCCTCTTCGTCGCCTTGCGCGGCGCGGTAGTTTTCGTCGAGGAAGCGCTGCAGCTGGTCGACGGGATCGTTGAGCTCGGTGAATGCGTTGCAGAGCTCCATGCCGGCGGCGAAGCCTTCAAAGCGCTCGACCAGGCGCCCGTTCTCCGGCATCCCTTTGGCGAGCGGACTGACTTCGCGCGGGTAGTCGACCAGAAAGGTGGGCTGAATCAGCTTGGGTTCGCAGAATTTGGAGAGCAGCTGGTCCACGAGCTGGCCCCAGTTGTCCTCGCCGGCGGCGTCGATGCCGCGGCTGCGCATCTCGGCACGGAGGCTGCCGGCATCGGTGAACTGTTCGTAGTCGATGCCGGATGCGTCCAGGATAGCCTGGCGGAGGGGGAGGCGCGGCCAGGGCGGTGTGAAATCGATGGTGTGCTCCTGCCAGGTAACAAGCGGGCTGCCGGCCACCTGTTCGGCGGTGAAGGCGACCATCTCCTCGGTGCGCCGCATGACGTCTTCGTAGTCGACGTAGGCCTCGTAGAACTCCAGTTGGGTAAATTCCGGATTGTGCTTGAAGCTGACGCCTTCATTGCGGAAGTCGCGGCCGATTTCGTAGACGGCGGGAAAACCGCCGACGATCAGTCGCTTCAGGTAGAGCTCGAAGCTGATGCGCAGATAGAGGTCCTGGTGGAGCTGGTTATGGTGTGTGACGAAGGGCTGTGCGGCGGCGCCGCCGTAGAGCGGTTGCAGGATCGGCGTCTCGACTTCGAGGAAGCCGGCGTCGTCGAGGTAGGTACGCAGGGCGCGCACGACCACGGCCCGGTCGCGGAACAGGGAGCGTGCATCTTCGTTGGCCAGCAGGTCCACATAGCGCCGCCGGTAGCGAACTTCTGGATCGCGCACGCCGTGCCATTTGTCGGGCATCGGTTTGAGGGCTTTGGCCAGGAAGGTGATCTCCCGGACAGTGATGCTCAGCTCGCCGCTGCGGGTGACGGAGAGAGGGCCGCTGGCGCTGATGAAGTCGCCGAGATCGATGAGGCGTTTCCAGACTTCGTTGTACCAGCCGTCGGGCAGGCTGTCGCGCTGGACGAAGAGTTGAATCTGCGCGCTGCCGTCGTCCAGGTCGGCGAAGCTGACCTTGCCCATCACGCGGATGCGCTTGAGGCGGCCGGCCACGGACACGACCGGCTGCTCCTCGGCGCTGTCGTCATAGAGGGCGCGGGCTGCGGCGATCGTATGGGAGCGGTTCACGCGCGCCGGATAGGGGTCGATCCCGCGAGCGCGCAGGGCATCCAGCTTCTGCAGGCGACTCTGCTCCTGATCGCTCAGGTTTTCCGGGTCGAACAGTTCGCTGGCGTCTCTCACAGTACCTGTTCCTATACCTGTTTCTGGCTAGTCGGCCGGGGCGGCTGCAGGCTTACGGGCAGAGGGGGCTCGTTATTCGACGCGGACGATCTCGAACTCGATTTCGCCCGCCGGAGCATCGACGCGAACAACGTCTCCTGCCGTGCGGCCAATCAGCGCCTTGCCGATAGGGCTCTCGTTGCTGATACGCCCATTGCTCGGATCGGTTTCGGTCGAGCCGACGATGGTGTAGATCTCTTCGTCGTCGTAGCCGTTTTCCCTGACGACAACGCTACGCCCCAGGGCGACCTGGTCATCGGGCGTCTGGGTATCGTCGATGATATGGGCGTTGTGGATCTTGACCTTGAGCTCCCGGATGCGCCCTTCGACAAAGGCTTGCGCGTTTTTGGCTTCGTCGTAGCCGGCATTTTCTCGCAGGTCGCCTTCGGCCTTGGCTTCGGCGATCTGCTGGGCGATCTGTTGCCGCCGTTCACCGACTAGATAGTCCAGCTCCTCTTGCAGAGCATCGAGACCGCTTTGGGTCAGATAGACAGGACTTTCACTCATAGCTCTTACTCGCTGGTTGCGCGAATACTTCTTTCGCACAAATAGAGAGGACGCGGTCAAGGGCGTGTGAATCTGCCGCCCTCAGCAGCGACCTCTGGAAAGTAAACGCCGACCCGGATCGTCAGGTCGGCTCTCGATCTGTTAGGATTATACCTGAATTTTCGGTAAATGCAAACTAGTGGACAGTTGTTGTACATCCCAGAACGGGGGACATTTCCAGCTGTCTGGGAGAAACTGCTCTGGGGTCCGCAGTTCACTACACTGAATGTCCTCAAAACTGGGAAACTTCCGCTTTCGGGAGATACGGCGTTACTGTCCACGAACCGCTCCTGTACCCCGACCACATGAACTTCGATCCTTTCGCCCGTTTCTACGAGGGCGATTACCGCGACTACAGGGATGACATTCCGCTCGTCCTGAAGACGGCGCGCGCGGCCGGGCGCGTTGCGCTGGAGCTTGGCTGCGGGACCGGCCGCGTGCTGCTGCCTCTGGCGGACGACGGCTGTCAGGTCATCGGACTTGACACGAGCGCGGCGCTGCTGGCGATCGCTCGCGGCAAGTTGGCAAAGCACGGCTATGCGTCCGAGACAGCGGCAGACAGGCTGGCGCCGGTCAGATTGGTGCAGGCGGATATGACCCGTTTTCAGCTGGCGGAGAGGGAGATTGACTTCGCCTTTGTGGTCAGCAATACGCTGATGCACGTGACGACCCAGGCCGAGCAGTTGAAGGCGCTGCAGTGCGCACACCGCCATCTGCGCGTGGGCGGTCTGCTGCTGATCGATCTGTTCAACCCGGACATAGCCTATCTGGAGGCGATATCGGGCAACCAGGAGCTGGCGGACTGGTGGGATGACGAGGAAAGCGGCGCGCAGGTGTTGAAGTGGTCAGTTCGCTACCTGGACGCGGCCCGGCAGCTGCAGGAAACGGTCTTTGTGTACGAGGAGGTTTTTCCCGACGGGCGCAACGAGCAGACGCGGCTTGCTTTTCCGTTGCGTTACTGGTGGCCCGACGAGGGGGCCCTGCTGCTGGAGCAGGCAGGGTTTGCGGTGGATGAGCTGTACGGCGACTTCGACGGCAGCCCCTATCGACCTGACAGCGAGCGCCTGATCTTCATCGCGCGGAAAAAGCCAGCGGCTCGCGGCGATGCAGGCCGCGAGCCGCTGTAGGGGTCAACATTCGCTGTAGCCGCAGACATGACATTTGCGGCAGCCTTCGACATTGAGAAAGGCCGCTTCGCCGCAGTCCGGGCACAGATCGCCAATGGGCAGCGCCAGTTGTTCGCCGGCCACGGCCTCTTTGTTTTCGGGCAGTTCGCTGAGATGATCGGAAAGGACCTGGGCCACTCCGTCCGGCAGGCTGCGCACACGTCCGACTCCGAAGCCCAACGGGCGCCCGCCGCCGATACCGGCCATCTCATCGATCACCCAGCGCAGCCGTTCGGAGGGCGGCAGGGCAGAGGGCATGCGCAGCGCCAAGCTGATCAGGCGGCCGATCGATTCGCTGACTGCGGTGACATCGCTGCCTGCCTTGCCGATATTCAGAAATACTTCGAACGGTTCGTGGTTCTCGTCGCTGTTGATAGTGATGTAGGCGGTGCCCAGGGGCGTCTCTTTGCGATAGCTGTTTCCCTGCAGGAGATAGGGGCGCGGCCGCTTGGTGAAGACGGCGGGGTACTCGTCCTGTGAAAGCGCTGAAATGGGTTGGGCGCCGTTGGCTGACGGTACGCTGTGCAGCTGTTCAGGATGCTCTCCCTTCCTGTCCTTGACCGCCTTCGTCTCCAACACCACCTCTTGGCGGCTGCCGGTCACGTAGACCGTGAGCCCTTTGCAACCCAACTCCCACGCCTGCATGTAGGCCTGCGCCACATCTTCCTCGGTTGCGCCCTCGGGGAAGTTGCAGGTCTTGCTGATGCTGTTATCGATAAAGGCCTGGATGGCGGCCTGCATCTTGACGTGTTGCTCGGCGGTGATGTCGCTGCTGACGACAAAGGTGTTGCGGAAATCCTGTGACAGCTCTTCGACCTCCTGGCAGGACCCCGTCTCCGCGACCCGGCGCCGGATTAGGCCGGCCTGCTCGTCGCTGAGATCCAAGCGTTCGAGGGCTTCCTCGAAGAGGGGGCTGGTATAGGGCAGCTCGACATCCTCGTCGCCGTCCTTGAAGTGGCGGATATAGCCCAAAGCGAAGACCGGTTCACAGCCGTAGCCTTCACAGCCGCTGACGGTGGCGATGGTGCCGGTGGGCGCTACCGTGGTCTGGGCGGCATTGCGGAGCCCGTGGCGGCGAATGCCTTCCGTGACCTTCTCCCAATTGAGCGCGGGCCGGCCCCAGTTGCGGCGATAGGGGGCGAGCGGCCGCGGCGGCTTCCATTGCATCCCGCCGCGCTGGTCGTCGTCGTAGATGCTGCCGGCGTAAGCGAGGAAAGGCTGGCGCTCTGCGGCCAGGTCGATACTCATCTGCATGCAGTGGAAGCGCACGAACTCCATCACCTGGGAGGCGAACTCCTGGCCCTCTTCGCTGCCGTAGCGGATGCCCAACTTATACATCAGGTCGCCGAGGCCCATGATGCCGAGCCCGATTCGACGCGCCTTGAGCGCCGCCTCCTTCACCACCGGCACGGCCGGCAGATAGGTGTTGGCGCTGACCACATTGTCGAGGAAGTGAGTGCTTTCGCGTACTGTCTTACGCAGGGCATCCCAGTCGACCGCGGTTGTGCCGGCGCTGTCAGTTGTGACGTGCGTGCTGAGGTTGATCGAACCGAGGCAGCAGTTCTCATAGGGGCCGAGCCACTGTTCACCGCACGGGTTGGTCGCCTCCAGATCGTAGAGATGCGGGACGGGGTTGCTGCGGTTGGCGGCGTCGATAAAGAGCGCGCCGGGTTCGCCGTTATGGTGGGCGTACTTGATGATGGTGGCGAACAGGTCGCGCGCCCTGACTGTCCTGGATACAGAGCCGTCGCGGGGGTTGCGCAGGTCGAAATCGCCGTCTTCCTTCACGGCCTGCATGAACTCGTCGGTGATGGCGACGGAGATGTTGAAATTGGTGATTGCGCCCTCTTCGGCCTTGCAGCGGATGAACTCTTCGATGTCAGGGTGGTCGACCCGCAGGACACCCATATTGGCCCCGCGGCGGGTGCCGCCCTGGGCGATTTCGCCGAATGCCTGATCATAGACCCGCAAGAAGCCCACCGGCCCGGTTGCGCGGCCGGCCGATGTGTGGACGATGTCTTTTTGCGGACGCAGGCGGCTGAAGCTGAAGCCATTGCCTCCGCCGGTCTGTTGGATGAGCGCAGCGACCCGCAGGGTACTGAAGATGCCGTCATCGGCGCGGCCCATATCGTCTTCGATGGGCAGCACGAAGCAGGCGGCCAGTTGACCGAGGGGTGTGCCCGCGCCTGTGAAGGTGGGGCTGTTGGGGAAGAAGCGCAGATCGGTGAGCAGATCGTAGAAGGTTCTGGTGGTGACTTCGACGTCGCCGCCGTGCTCCTCTTCCACCGCCGCGATATGCCTGGCGACGCGATAGAACATGCCGGCAGGCGTCTCCAGGAGCTTTCCATCGACATCCCGACGCAGATAGCGGCGCTCCAGTACTTTCAAACTGTTTTCACTCAGTTGGATTGCGCCGTCGTCCACATACGCCGGGCCGGAGACTCTTTGTTTCTTTCCTTTGACGACTTCGAAAGTCGTGAAAGCCTCCTGTGTTTTGGCGCCATTACGGGTGATGGTGGATTCGAGGGCGGACATCGGGATGCTCCTTAGGAAAAGATAAAAAGCGGAAATGAATTCGTGCTGGTGAATCGTAGGACGCCAGAAAGCAGCTTTCTGTTCCATATTGGAACAAATGAACTGGAAAGTCAACCACCAATTGTTCAGCTCGCGGACGTTCTTTGCGGAGGTTCGAACCGTCCGTTGGCATCACCATTCAGTTCGCTGCGTCCCATCAACCGGTCGACTTCAGATCGGACTTCACTCAGATCGTTAAAATCGAGGTAGACACTGGCGAACCGGATATAGGCCACCTGATCGACATCGGCCAGCTGGTCGAGCACGAGATTGCCGATCATTTCGCTTGTGACCTCTGCGCGCCCCAGGCGTTGAATTTGGTCCTCGACGTAGTTGGCAATGCTCTGCATGCGCTCGCTGCTGACGGGCCGTTTGACAGAGGCGATGCGGATACCGGCAAGCAGTTTTTGAGAATCGAAGGGTTCACGGTGGCCGTCCCGTTTGGAGACGAGCAGACTGGGCGCAATATGCTCATAGGTAGTGAAGCGCTGCTCGCAATCCAAGCATTTACGGCGGCGGCGGACCGTCTCTCCTCTGTCCCGCGTATCGATTACCTGGTGTTTGCCATGTCCGCAATGGGGGCATTGCATCATCCGTCTCTCGATCAGTCGGCGTAGCTGGTCTTGGGAGCGCGGTTTCCCCAGCTCAATTCGGTTCAGACGGGTTCAGTTCGCCGTCCCTCGACAACTTCGCAAGTACAGATTTCGTTCGGGGAACAACCTACATACTGTATCATGCAACATCGGGAGATACAATATATAGTACAACGATGCTTGCGCGCTTATTTCAGAACGTCAGCATAGATATATCACAATCCGGGGCGACGCGCAAACAGGTATTGGGGCGACAGGCATTGATTTCGTATACCAATACGCGCAGTCCTGTAACGGCGGAATGGGAGTGCAGCAGAGTGAAATGGGCGCCTTCCGACCGCGCAGTTTTCTCCTCGTACGAGGCAAAAAAAGAGAGCCTCGGCATCGCCGGGCTCTCTGGACAGTTGTATTTGATGTACTTTATGCTTGGGGCGCTACTGGCCGTTGTTGTTCTTGGCGCGACGCAGAAAAGCCGGAATGTCCAGGTCTTCCCGGTCGAAGGAACGAACGGGGAAGTCGATTGGTTCTTTGGGCTTCGGCTGCTGTGGCTGTGACTGGGCAGGTTGGCTCGGCGAGGGTTGGGTTACGCCGGTCTGCCGGACGCTGCCCGCGGCAGGCTGCCGGGTTGAAGCGGGCTGCTGTTCCGGACGGCGGCTTTTGTCGAAGCCGGTGGCAATGACGGTCATATGGAGCTCGTCCTCCATACTGTCATCGATGACGGCGCCGAAGATGATATTCGCTTCGGGATGGGCGTTGGCCTTGATCATCTCGGCGGCCTCATTGACCTCGAACAGGCTCAGATCGTCGCCGCCCTTGACATTGAAGAGAATGCCCTGGGCGCCCTCGATCGACACATCCAGCAACGAGCTGTGAATGGCCTGCTGGGCGGCTTCCTGGGCGCGGTTTTCGCCGCTGGCGCGGCCGATGGACATCAGGGCAGCGCCGCCGTCGATCATGATAGAGCGCACGTCGGCGAAGTCCAGGTTGATCAGACCGGGCACGGTGATCAGTTCACTGATGCCCTGGATGCCCTGCCGCAGGACATCGTCGGCGACGATGAACGATTCACGGATGCCGGTGGTCTTGTCCAGGATATGCAGGAGCCGATCATTGGGGACGGTGATCAGAGTATCGACGGATTCGCGCAGGCGGCCCATCGTGCTTTCGGCGATGCGGCGGCGCTGCGTGCCTTCGAAGTTGAAGGGTTTGGTAACGACGCCGATTGTCAGCGCGCCCAGTTCTCGTGCGATGGAGGAGATGACCGGAGCCGCGCCGGAACCCGTACCGCCGCCCAGACCGGCGGTCACGAAAACCATATCCGCGCCATCGAACAGCTGCTCGATCTCTTCGCGGCTCTCCTCGGCTGCCCGCAGGCCGATTTCCGGCTTTCCGCCGGACCCAAGCCCTTTGGTCAATTTGTCTCCAATCCGCACACGCTGCGGCGCGTTGGAGAGCATCAAGGCCTGTGCATCGGTATTGACGGCAATAAACTCTACGCCCTGAACGTCTGCCTCGATCATGCGGTTGACCGCATTTTGTCCGCCGCCACCAACGCCGACAACTTTAATCTGGGCAAAGTTGTCTACAAATTGTGAGGCGCTACTCCGTCTCGTCATAAATTGGTCTCCTTTAACGGCTGGCAGACATTCTCCGGCTCGCTTTCTGGTAATTGCACTTGCCGTGGCGATACCAAAAGCTGCGTTCTCACCGCTGTATCAGAATTGTTCCATCGTACTACACCTGAAATCGAATGCAAAGTCTCTGAATTGGGGGCGGCCCCACGAAAGGACCCAAATTGGAGGGTGTTTCAGGCCGATCTCAGGACAAATACTCTGGAATCCGGCAGGATGCCATTTCCGGCTGTTGCCGGACTGATTTGGGATTTATTCTTGACTATATGCCTACGATCCATCTACGAAATACCCACTTTGTGCCGCCAGCCCCGCAAAATACGAGAAACGGCAGGCCAAAAGGGGGTTCTTCTCCGTCTCTTTGGCGGGGACAATCTCTGCGCGCGGCCGGTCTGTGAGCCGGCCAGACACCGTTGCATCTGTTCTCTGCAATATACCTACGATCCATCTACGACTCCAGTGGGCAGCGGCGCTACCCACGCGCACCCCCAACGCGGCCCCGCTAATGTGGCCTTTCCGATCGATTATGGAGAACCCACACGGGGGACACGACGCGGGGTGTGGCGGGGGGCACGGGAGGAGACGTTTCCTCAATCGGGCAGCAGGCTCCTGAGCCAGCCGCCGACCTTGTCCAGAATCTGCCCGTTTTCCGGGATCATTCTCTGCATGGGGTAGTGGATGGCGCGGGCGTCTTCGTAGAGCGCCCAGAGCAGGAGGCCAGCAGCGGTGGCGAAGGCCGGAGATTGCAGCTCTCTGCTCAATCCATGCACGGCGGGATGATCGACGGGGCTGCCGATACGTACCGGCATGCGCAAGATTCTGCGGAACAGATCCACTGCGCCGGGGAGCTGGCTGGCCCCGCCCGTGAGGACAAGTCCTGCCGGCACCATGTGGCCGTAGCTGCTTTTGGCAATCCGGCTCTGGATGAGTTCGGCGGTCTCTTCGGCCCGCGCCTGCAGGATCTGGCTGATAAAGCGCCGGCTGAAGGTGCGCTCCGGTTTATCGCCGAAAACGGTTGCCCAGACCTGTTCGTCTTCGGCAATCCGTTCCGGTTGCAGGTGGCCGTAGCGAAGTTTCAACTCTTCGGCCACTTCGAACGGGGCGCGCAGCCCGATAGCCACGTCATTGGTCATGTGGCTTCCACCTACGTCCAGCACTTCGGTGTGCCAAAGACCGTTGCCGCGAAAGAGAGCCAGGTCTGTGGTGCCGCCGCCCAGGTCGGCCATAACGACGCCCATCTGCCGCTCTTCTGCGGTCAGCACGGCCTCGCCGCTGGCCAGGGGTTCCAGAACAAGCTCGTCGATGTCGATGCCATGGGCCAGTACACACTGGGCGAGATTGTTGATGGCGTTGATGGTACCGGTGACGATATGGGCGTCGACTTCCAGGCGGCTGCCGAGAATGCCCAGGGGCTGCTGGATATTTACCTGCTCGTCCACCTTCCAGTGGCGGGCGATCACGTGGATGATCTGTCTGTTGGCGGCTATCTGAACGGCGCGTGCGGCCTCCAGCGCCCGCTGCATATCGTTGCCGGTGACGCCGTGACGTCCGTCGATCGGGCTGATGCCGGCGCTGTTGGAGGTGGCAATGTGGTTGCCGGCGATGCCCAGATAGCAGCTGGTGATCTGTCTACCGGATTCTTGTTCGGCCGTCTCCAGCGCCTCGCCGATGGCGGTGGTCACCTCCGGCACATCCATGACAACGCCGCGGCGCAATCCTCTGCTCGGCGTGACACCGCCGCCCAGAACCCTGACGGCGAGATTGCCCAGACTGTCATGGATGACAGTGCCCACCAGCGCGCAGATTTTTGTGGTGCCTACGTCGACCGCAGCGATAATCTCTCTGGTCACTGAAGATTTCTCTAACTGATCGTTTCTCTAAAGATAATGGCGTCGTATCAAGAACTATTGCTCATCCGGCTCGTCGTCGTACCGGCGGGTGAAGGAACGGTTTGGCACCGAAACATTGAGGGTGACAGCTTCGTCTCCGGCTGCTTCCAATTGCGGCTTTAAGCTTTGCAGGACCGTCCACTTTTCTTCGAATTTGTATCCGTCTCCCCAGTGGATCCAAGCCTGAGTAGACGGCAGGCTGAAATTCAGGCCGTAAAGAGAATTGTACCAGAACTCATTAACGATGGAAAGACGATATGACAAAATCATGGCAGAGGTCAGGATCCGTTTATCGATCTGCAGGGTGCCTTCCACGTTTGCAATCCGCGCTTCGGCCGAGGGGTCGATAATCCGCAACGCCGGCTGCACGTCCAGTTCCCGGGGCGCCAGGGCCGCGCCGTCCTCCAGCAGCCAGTACTCCTGCTGCTCGGTAGCCCAGAGAGCCACGGGGCGCACCTCTTGAACGCTGATTTCGATATGCCCGGGCCAGCGGATTTTCGCGTCTGCAGCGGTGACATACGGATGTGCCATTACCTGCTCTTCGATCTTTTCGGGATCCAGCCAGAAGATACTCCAGCTGTCGATATCGCAGGCGGCGAAGAGTTCGTCCTGGGAAAGGTATTGCGCTCCTTCAAAACGCACATTTTCGCGATAGATGTAGAAGCTCTCGCTGGTGTACAGCCAGTACAGAGCGGCCGCGACCGCAGCCAGCAGCAGCAGACTGACTGTTTTGCTTGGGGCCAGACCGGAAAAGCCGGGGAAGAGGGTTGCCTGCGCGCCAGCGGGAACGGGGAGCGATGAAGTTGCCCCCTTTGCGCTTCCTTTGAAGCCCAGCCGCGACCGGCCGCTTCGCAGGACAAAGGCGTGCGTCGAACGCAGTGCCGAGGAGAAGCGGCGGCGCGTTTGCGCGTGCCGCCGCCGCCGCACTCGTTTGGAAGACACGGCCTTCTGCGCCGCCCGCGATCCTCGTTTTTGTTTGCGCCCTGAATTGAAGGCAATTTGCATCGTACTGATCAGATTGTACTGCTCTACAAGTCGCCAGCGCTTTTCAACTGCTGCCGCAGACGCCTCGCGTCTGTGTAAACAGAGCCCGACTAGCGATGAATCCGGTTCTGCCGACGGTCCGCGTGCCGTTCGAGAGCCATATCGACCAGGCTGCCGACCAGCTCGGTCAGGGGAACGCCGCTGGCTTCCCAAAGCTTCGGGTACATGCTGCTGGCGGTAAAGCCGGGCATGGTATTCAGCTCGTTGAGATAGAGCTGCCCGTCGGCGCCTAACAGAAAGTCTGCCCGCGCAAGGCCAGCTCCGTCAAGCGCCTGGAAGGCGCGAACGGACAGCAGACGGATTTCGTCTGCCAGGTCGGGGGGAATGTCCGCCGGAATCAGCAGCCGGCTGCCCTTGTCCAGGTACTTGGCCTCGTAGTCGTAAAACTCATTGGCGGGAACCACCTCGCCGACAATGCTGGCCCGGGGCTCATCATTGCCAAGGACGCTGACCTCTAATTCGCGGGCATCGTGCACTCCTTCCTCGATCAGCACTTTGCGGTCGTAGCGGCAGGCCAGCCCGATGGCACGCGTCAGCTCCGCCCGATCTCTGACTTTGCTGATACCGACGCTGCTGCCGAGATTGGCCGGCTTCACGAAGAGTGGATAGGGGAAGGCAGACTCGAGCTCATCCAGTATTTTCTCACGCCGGTCCTTATGCGGGTCGGGATCCGATTCCTGGCCCTCCGTCCAGTTTCGGCGCAGCAGGGTACGGTAGGCGACCTGGGGGATGCCGGCGGCGGCAAAGAGCGCCTTCGCGGCAATTTTGTCCATCGCGACCGCGCTGGCGAGGACGCCGCAGCCTACATAAGGCACTTCGAGCATCTCAAGCAGCCCTTGCACGGTCCCGTCCTCACCGTAGGGGCCGTGGAGCACAGGAAATATCAGGTCCACCGCCGGCAGCCGCTCGCTATGCTGCAGAAGCGGGGACTGAGTCGAGGTGGGCGCGAGAAGGGCGGAGTCGGTCTCCTCTATCTTGCCATGGCCGTTCTCTCTCGCCTTGCCGCTGGTCAACTGCGCCAGCGGGTCGGCGCCGGTGAGCCATTCACCGGTTTTGGTGATGCCGAGCCGCACCGTTTCATAGCCGGCCTCGTCCAGGGCGCGGATGACCGTCTGCGCGCTGAGCAGGGAGATTTCGTGCTCGCCGCTCTTGCCGCCAAAAAGGACACCGACCCGTACTGAATTGTACGCCATATGAGTCACCATTCCCCGATTTTCTGAAGTTCCGGCTGCAGCTCTACGCCGCTGCGTCTGGCCACCGCCGTCTGAATATGTTCGATCATCGCCATGACATCGGCTGCTGTCGCCGCGCCGACGCCGCCGGGGTTGATGAGAAAGTTGGCGTGCGTTCGGCTGACCTCGACGCCGCCGAGACGAAACCCCTTCAGCCCGGCCTCCTCGATCAGGCGTCCGGCGAAGTCGCCTGGCGGGTTGACGAATGTGCTGCCCAGTGAGGGCTCCACCGGCTGTGTGCTGCGTCGATGGCCCAGGAAAGACTGCGCGGCGGCGCGGATCCTGTCCCGGTCGCCGGTTTGCAGCCGGAAGTTGGCGCTCAGCAGGACGGGTCCGAAGCCGGCGTCGGCAGTTCCCGCCCGTTTCAAGCTGCTTTGACGGTAGGCGTAGGCGAGATCCTCGACGCGGTAAACCTGGATATCACCGTTGTCGTCGAGCAGCAGAACGTCCCAGAGCGAGTCCTTCACTTCCCCGCCATGTGCGCCGGCGTTGTTGACAACGGCTCCTCCGACGGACCCGGGCACACTCACCGCCCACTCGAGTCCGGTCAGCCCGGCGTTGATGGCGGTACGGGCCGCGCCGGCCATGAGCGCGCCGCTCTCGGCGTAGAGGAAGGGGCGGGTGTCTTTGGGATAATCGCAGCAGGGGGCGTCCTGCACCTGCACTGCGTTGCAGCGGTTATGGATCACCAACCCGCGCACGCCGCGGTCGCTGATCAGCACGTTGCTGCCGCCGCCCAAAACCAGGTAGGGCAGTTTGTTCGCCCTTGCCCAGCGCGCCAGCTTCAGCAGATCATGCGTGTCTGAGACAACCGCGAAATAGTCGGCAGGTCCGCCAATTTTGATCGTGGTGAGGCTCGCCAGCGGGTGGTCCTGCCGCATCTCTACGCCGAGGGCCTCGATCTGGTCGAGAGCGGAGGCGCCGATTTCTCTCTTTTGGCGGGCCGGGGCCGTTGCTGGCTCCATGATGTCGAGTACAGTCACTTCGTGATCAGATTCCTCGCAAGGTGCGCAGTTGCCGTAGCAGCCGGTCGAAGTCGAGCGCCGCGAAACTGCTGGTGTCGACGTGAAATACGGGCCCGTCCAGATCCAGGGGACGGTTGCGCCGCTCCAACTCGACCGTGTCGTACCGGCCCATCCGCAGCCGGTCCACGTGCCCAGGGTGTCGTTCGCCGCTGTCCACCCGCCGGGCATAGCGTTGACGCAGCAGGTCGGGCCGTGTGGAAAGGACCACCTGCGCCGGTCGGAAAGGGCGGCGCGCCTGCAATGCCTTGAAGCGCGGGTTGGCCCAATCCGGATCAAAGGGCGTTTCCACAAGCAGCGAGCAGCGGGCCTCCAGCAAGCGTTCGATCAACAGGTAGACCAGTTCATAGGTTGCCCCGCCCAGCCGCTCCGACCACTCCACCGTTGACCAGCCCAGCGTATCGAAAAGCGACTCCTTGAGGTCGTCGCGTGCGATCAGGGGCAGTTCCAAAGCCGGGGCCAATTTGCGGGCCAGTGTCGTCTTGCCCGTGCCCGGCGCCCCGCAAACGATCAGGACAAGCGGCAGCAGATATCGCCCTTCAGCCATCGGTTCCCAGTCTCTCCAGCAGCGTCTCACCGATGCGGTGGCTTGTGCCTGCGCCCAGTGTCAGGACGACGTCGCCGGCGGTTACTTCGCCGTGGAGAAGCGTGCTCGTGTCCTCGATGTCACCGCTGTGGCGAATCGATGGATGTGGGCTGGCGGCCGCGATCTCGGCCGCGGCCATGGCCCTGTCGCCGCTCTCTCTGGCAGCGTAGATATCGGTCACCAGGACGGCGTCGGCGTTGTCGAAGCTGGCGGCGATTTTGTGCAACAGCGCCCTGGTGCGGCTGAACGTGTGGGGCTGAAAGACGGCCCAGATGCGCCGCTCGCCGAAGCGGTTGCGGGCCGCGGCCAGGGTTGCCTGGATTTCAGTGGGGTGGTGGGCGTAATCGTCGACGACCGTTACGCCCCGCCGCGTCCCCTTCAGTTCAAAACGCCGGCCGATGCCTGAATATTGATGCAGGCTTGCCAGGACCTGCGCCGCCGGCACACCACAGCGGCGGGCGACGGTCAACGCGGCCAAGGCATTGCGCAGGTTGTGGATGCCGGGCGCCTGCAGCTGCAGACGTCCGATCAACTCCCCTTCACTCTGCACCGCGGCGGCATAGCCCCCGCCAGCGCCCGCTGTCTCGCCGGCGGCCTGCACGTCGCACCCTTCACGCAGCCCATACGTCAGCCAGACGGGACCGTTCTCGGTTGTACGGCCTGTACGCAGCGCCTCGGCGCCAGGGTCGTCCCCGCACGAGACCACGCATCCTTCGGCTCGCACCTGCGCCACAAACTGACGGAAGGCGTCGACAAAGCTGGACGGCGTCGGATAGCAGTCGGGGTGGTCCCACTCCACATTGGTTACGACGGCCACCATCGGCGTCAATCCATGGAACATGCGGTCATACTCATCGGCTTCGATCACAAACTCGGCGGCTGTCCCAGCATGGGCGTTGCCGAATCCGGGCAGGTCGGCCCCGATGATATAGCCGGCGTCGCAGCCGTTTGCTTGCAAGGTCTGCACGATCATGGCGGTTGTCGTGCTCTTGCCATGCGTGCCGGAGACTGCGATGACATCGCGGCCGGCCAGCAGCGGCGGGAGGAACAGCTCCCGTCTGACGACCGGTATCCCCAGCCTCTGCGCGGTCTGTCGTTCCGGGTTGGTTTCGTCGATGGCGCTGCTGATCAGGACGACGTCCGGGCGTTCCCGGTCCGGTAGCTCGGCGAGCTCTGCGGCCGCGCCCTGGCGTCCGAAGAGTTTCGCGCCGGCCGCGGCCAGCCGGCGGGTGCGCTCACTCTCCTGGCGATCGCTTCCGCTGACGTGGATGCCCCGTTCCAAGAGAACGCGGGCGATGGCGGAGAGGCCTGCGCCGCCTATTCCTATCAGATGCACGCGCGGCCGCGTATCGTCCCCGCCTTTCTTGGGTAGCGGGGCGCCCAGCGCTTTTTGCAACCGGTTCTGCCAGCTGTCAACCGGCATCGCTGCCTCCATGTCTGCGGCCGCGCCGCGCTTCAGCCGGAACGTATTCAACTCTCATCCCCGCACCCGCATCAGAAGCAGTATCGCGATGGGAATCACCCACTGCGTCGGTGACGGCATGATATTCTGGGGCAGATAGCGCACCAGCTCGACAGCGATCGGCGACAGGTCCGGATTTATCCATCCCAGGTTTGAGAGGGGATAGCCGTAGATGTGCTGGTAATACCAGAGGCTGCCGCTGATCAGATAGCCGTTGATTGCGCCGACCAGGCAGCTGAGAATGGCGCCTTGGGGCATCGGCCACTGCTGACCGCTGAATGTAATGACCCGCCCGGCATAACCGGCAAAGATGATAACGACAAAGACGACCAGGTAGAAATTGCTCAGAAACAACTGCTGGGCCCCCATATCTTCGGTCGAGAATACCATGCGCCATACACTGTCCAGGATCGGATTGAGACGATCCTGGACGTAGAGCAGCAGAAAGATGGCGACGATAATGATCATGGACCTGCCCAGTTCGCGCGCATAACCCTGGGCGAGGCCAATCATGGTGATGATGCCGGCGATAGAGCCGAAATAAACTTCGATCAGACCCATAACAGTTTCGTAGGCAGGCGTGTTTCACAGATGGCGGCTTGTCACATCCTGGTAAGTTGCGCGCTCGATCAGGTTTGGCCGCGGCGCAGTGTGCTGATCACCGCCACGAGCAGCACCGTAAGCGCAATCGCGGCCAGGATGGGCTGTTGAGGCCCTAATGCCGCCCAGAGATCGCCAAAACCGGAATGCATCATGTCGGTCACGCTTTGCAGAAACCCCTCCATCCCCGTGCCGGGAGATGAGACCGACGTAACCCCGACCTCCGGGATGAAGTTGATCAGCCGCGGCGCAAAAGTAGGGATGTAGAACAGCCCGTTGCCAATTCCGATCATCGCCGCAAGGAGACCGGATGAGCTTTGGCTATCGGGGATTGCCTTATTGGTCAACAGGTAGGCAAATAGCAGCAAACCCGACCAGACCAGAAAGGAGACCGTCGGCGGCTGCGCATCCGCAAGCCAGTCCGAGGCGCCCAGGGTGTAGACCGGTTCGCCAATTCCCCCTGTATCCCCTGCGCGCAGCGAGGCCAGGAACTTTGCGCCCGCGCTGATGATACCGAAGACGATTCCCAGCACCTGCCTCACGATATCCAGGGCCAGTCCCTGGTTTTGTTGCAGCAGGAAGAAGCCCCCGACCGAGACGACCAGCACCAACAGCTCCCTGAACAGGCCGCGCCGGAAGCCGATCCAAGCGAATAGAAGAACGTAGAATGCAAATGCAACTGTGCCTGGCGTATTTTCACTCATTTTTTATGCTTTCATCCTGGGAGGAGGGCGTCCTCTGGGTCTTTCCCGCCTGCTTTGCAATCACTTTCAATAATCACAGTCCACAATCCCGGCGGCCGCTGAACCGTGCTAGCCATGGGCTGCGAGCCGCTGAAGTTCGCGTACGATATTGTCTGCGGCCTGGGGCCGGGCCAGGGCGCCGACCGCCGCCCCCATGGCAAGTCGCCGGCTTTCATCGGCCAGCAGGGTCGCGATGGTCGGTTCCAGCCTTTCAGCCAGCTGTCCGTCTTCAATGATGATCGTGCCGCCGGATTCGGCCAGTTTTTGTGCATTAGGAAGCTGATGGGAGCCGGCGCCGGGCAGAGGCGCGAGTACCGACGGGAGACGCGCCAGCGGAAACTCGGCCAGCACACTGGCCCCGGCACGGGCGACCGCCAGGTCTGCGCTGGCCAGGGCCCAAGCCATCTCCTCGTGCAGATAGGGCACGGGATGGTAGCGGAAGGCCAGCGGGCTATCCCAGAGAGCCGGCCCTTCCTGTTCCAGCAGGGGCCAGTCGCGCGTTCCGATGACGTGCAGAATCTGGCAGGCGGGCAAGAGCGCAGGCGCGGCCTGCCAGACGGCCCGGTTGATACTGCGGGCGCCCTGGCTGCCGCCAAAGACCAGTAACAGGGGCAGTCGGTCCTCCAGGTCCAGTCCCAGTTTTTGGGTCAGTTTGTGCCGGGCTGTCTGCCTGTCCTCTATCGCTTGCAAGAGTGCGGCGCGAACGGGGTAACCGGTGACCACCGCCTTTGTGCCGAAGAAGCCGGCCACTTCGGGGAAGCTGACCGCGACCCGCTGGGCCAAGCGGCTGAGCCAGCGCACCGCCAGCCCAGGGGTCATGTCGGGCAGATAGATCATCACCGGCACCGAGCGCATGCGACAGGCTATTGCAACGGGCGCCATGACATATCCACCGGTCGCAAAACATGCCTGCGGGCGGAAATCTTCGAGAATCTGCAGAGACTGGCGTATGCCTGCCAGCATTTTGACCAGATTAAGTGAAGCCATCAATGGATTGCGTCCTCGCAACGCGCCGCTTTGAATGTCGTGGAAGGGGATGCCAGCATCCTGCACAAGAGGGTGCTCGATGCCGGTCCGGCTCCCCAGCCACAGCAGGGCAGGGTTACCCTGAACGGGCGCGGCGGTCAGAGCGTTGATTCTTAGTTGTTCGACGACGGCGAGAGCCGGATATATGTGACCCCCGGTTCCACCACCCGAAATCAGAAGGCGCATGGGCTGTCTGCCCTGGGGGGCCAGAGGATGCCCCGGATTTTTTTGCCCCAAAAGCGCTGGCCAGGCCCCCGCGAATCCGGTCGCCCGCCGTGGGGTGAGGGCGTGCGCCGGCTTCGCCGCGACGGGACGCAGCGGGAGGGGGCAGACCGCGATAGCGGCTGATGTTGAGCAGTATGCCGGCAGCCCCCATTGACGTGACAAGAGAACTGCCGCCAAAGCTGACGAACGGCAGTGTTACGCCGGTGGGCGGCGCGACGGCCACCGCGACGGCGATGTGAATGATGGCCTGCAGGATGATGAGTGCGGTGATACCCACTGCCAGCAAGGAGCCGAAGATATCGGTCGATTCACTGGCGATACGCAGGCCGCGATAGACAAAGAGCGTGAAGAGGAGGATCACCGCCAGCGTGCCCAGCAGCCCCATCTCTTCGCCGATCACCGCGAAGATATTGTCCGACCAGCTCAGGGGCAGATTTCCCGGCAACTTTTCGGTGCTGTTGCCCAGACCCACGCCAAGCGGACCTCCTTTGACAATGGCCTGGCTGGCTTCGCGGATCTGCCATTCGGAGCTGTTCAAAGGAGATTGGATCGACTCGAGCAGTGCGCTGACCCGACGGCTGGCATAGCTGTTGCGGGTGATCACCAGCCAGAAGGTGACGGTGGCCACAAACCCGCCCAGGATAAGCTGTTTCAACTCAGCGCCCGCCAGAAAGAAGATGATCAACGCGGTGACAACGATCAGAATCGTTGTGCTGATGTCCGGCTGCACCACGATCAGGCTCGTCACGATCCCCATGAGCACGCCGAAGGGAATCAGCCCATAGTTGATATCTTTGATTCGATCGCCCTTGCTGGCCAGCCAGGTGCTGATGTATATGAGAACGATCACCTTCACCGGTTCACTCGGCTGAACGCGACCGCCGGGGAAGGCGCGGGTTGCGCCGAAACGGCTTTCACCCAGAAAGATGAGCGCAATGAGGGAGATCAGCCCCAACGCCATCAGTGGTATGCTCCACCGCTCCCATACCCGGTAGGGGACAATCGCGGCGCCGACCAACGCCACCAGGCCGACACCCAGCCAGCGGAGCTGCAGCAATACGTAATAGAAGGGGGATACCTGATTTTCCAGCGCCCAGGGGTAGCTGGCGCTGAAGACCATGACAGACCCGAACAGAATCAGGCAGGTCAGGACGGTGGCCAGCGCCCAATCGATGTTGGGCCCGAACCTACCGATCTGTTTCGCTTGGCTGACCTGAAGCGCCATTGTCATTCCTCTATCTTCCGCAGCAACGTGCAGGAACCGGGGGGGTCGTTGCCGAAGGCCGGCAGAGTGGGGTTGCCACTAGCCGCCGGCCACCAGGTTGCGGAAATGCTCCCCGCGCTGTTCGAAATTTTTGTAGGCATCGTAGCTGGTGCCGCCCGGGGAAAAGAGCACAACTGTACCCGGCGTGGCCGTCTGCTTGGCGAGGCAGACGGCCTCGTCGAGACGCTGTACAACCGCGCAGCAGGGAGCGGAGATACGCCGGAAGGAGGCCCGTTCCCTCACCTTGTCGGCGATCATCGACCCCGCTTCTCCGAACCCGATCAGGCATTGGACCCGGTCCAGCACTTCGTCGGCGAAAGTATCCCAGGGCAGATTCTTATCTTGGCCGCCAGCCAGGAGAATGAGCGTCTGCGCGCCCGGGGGGAAGACCTGAAGCCCGGCGACGGCCCGCTCCGGCGCGGTCGCGATGCTGTCATTGATCCATACGACGTTGCCTTTGGGCCGCATCTCCTCCAGCCTGTGAGGTACACCGGCAAAGGAGCGGGCCACGCGCCCCATCGCCTCGTGGGACGCGCCGGCCGCTCCACTGACGGCCGCGGCCGCCAACAGGTTGGAGATATTGTGCTCCCCTCGCAGTCGTACGTCGGTACGGCGGCAGAAGGGCCGGCCTTTGAAGAACAGATCTTCGGTCGTTTCGGATGCCCAGGCGCCGGCCGCCGGCCGCGGCCGGGACTCGAAACTGTGAAGTGACGTGCGCTGGATTCGGCTTGAAGCGGCGGAGAAAGGAATGATGCGCCTGTCTTTGCCCAGGACGGAACGGCATTGCGCCAGGAGAGAGTCCAGTGCCCAATCGGCGGAAATGGGTTTCTCGTCATCATGCCAACCAGCCATCCGGCTCGCCACCGGATCATCGGCGTTGAGGACCACGACGCTGGTGGGTTTCAGATGGCGCAACAGGTTGGACTTCGCCAGAACATAGTCGGCCATCGATGAGTGCCGGTCCAGATGATTGGGCGTGATATTGAGAATAGCGGCTACGTCCGGCCCCAGCTGGTCGAGGGGGCCATAGGCGACTTTCGGATCGAACAGTTCGAGCTGAAAACTGCTCAGCTCGAGCACCATCATGTCATCTTCCCGAATCGCGTCGAGGCGGTGCAGCAGCGGCCTGCCGATATTGCCGCCGACGTGGACGGTATGGGCGTCACCGACGGTTTTCTGCAACATTTCACCGACGAGCGTTGTCGTCGTTGTCTTGCCGCTGCTGCCGGTGATGGCGATGACAGGGCAGGGGGCCAGCTGCATTGTGAGCAGGCTGTCATTGCTGAGAGGGATGCCGCGACGAATTGCGTCCTGCACCAACTGCGATTGGAGCCGCACACCGCCGCTGAGGCAGAGCAGATCACAGTCATCAAGCAGGTTGGGAGGATGGCCGCCCAAGGCAAGCGCTACGGGCAGATCACCCAACTGCTCCAACTCTTCAGCCAACTTTTGCGCGGGCGCGACATCGCTGATGGTTACGTTTGCGCCTGCTGCCGCGAAGAAACGGGCCAACGCCAATCCTTGACGGCCCATCCCCAAAATAACGACGTTGCGTTTTTTGAAGTTGAATTCTCCGGCGTTGGCAATCATGGTATCGTTCTCCTTCCAGTATCCGGTTACTGGCTAACGCCTTGTCCCCCGGCCTTTACCAGGAACCGAGTCGCTGCCGGCATGAAACGAATGCAGGCGGTGGTCACCCGTTCCACAGCGCCAGGGCCACTCCCAACATTCCACTCAGCACACCGACAATCCAGAATCTCTCTTTGACCTGTGTTTCGCTCCACCCCAGCAGTTCAAAATGGTGGTGGATCGGCGTCATCTTGAACAGGCGGATATCACGACCCAGGTAGCGGCGGCTGAGCTTTGCAGACGCCACCTGCAACAGTACGGAAACGGTTTCGGCGACAAAGACAAACCCGACCACCGGCAGCAGGAGCCATTGACCGGTCATCAGCGCCACCAGGGCAAGCGTTGCGCCCAAAGCCAGGCTACCGGTATCACCCATGAATACCTGCGCCGGGTGGGCATTGAACCAGAGAAAGGCGAACAGAGCTCCCACCATTGTGAAACAGAAGGCCGCCAGATAGGCCTGCCCCTGCAGGTGTGCAATCAGCCCGTAGCTGGCGAACGCAATCCCGCTGATGCTTCCCGCCAGGCTGTCGAGTCCATCGGTCAGATTTACAGCATTGCTGAAACCGATAATGATCAGAATTCCTGCCGGGATGAACAGCCAGCCGACCGAAACCCACTGGGGAATGCCGGGCACGCCTACATAGTACATATTGGGCGGCCCGTAATAGAGAATGCCCACGATAATGGCTGCAAAGACGAACTGGAAACCGCTCTTCATCCGCGCCGACATCCCTTTCCCCTGGCCGCGGAGTCCCAGCCAGTCATCGACGGCGCCCAGTGTCGCGTGCGCCGCCAGACAGAAAAAGAGCAACAGTGTACTCTGGCCTATCAGGTCAAGACCAAGCAGATTCGCCAGATTGAGCGCCCCCGTAATCAAGAGGACCGGCACCACAAATAGCAGCCCCCCCATCGTCGGCGTGCCGGTCTTCTCCTGGTGCGAGTCCGGTCCTTCGATCCGCACCTGTTTGCCGATTCGATAGTGTTTCAACAGGGTCATCAGTGGCTGACCCCAAATCACGGCGATGAAGAAGCTGAGTGTCCCGAGCACCAGCGGAGATTCCATCAATGAGCCCTTTAACGTTCCAGGAAGCCGCCGCCGACGCCTTTGTCTGACACGGGGCGGCGGGCTGGGTCTGTCGCTGCGGCTGTTGTCGGCTGCAGTGAGATCTCGGGGACAATCCGTTCCATTCCCACTGCGCGGCTGCCTTTGACGAGCAGCAGATCCTGCGGTTGAGCCATTTCCTTCAGAATCTGCACGGCCGCCTCAAAATCGCCGGCTTCATACACGGCCTGAGAAGGCAGGCCTGCTTTGCGGGCCTGGTCGGCGATGAGACCGCCGAGAGCGCCGACAGTAACGAGCAGATCGGTTACGCCCGCGGCATGGGCGCCGACCTGTTTGTGCCCTTCTGTAGTGAAGGTACCCAACTCCCTCATATCGCCGAGAATTGCGATGCGGCGTCCGCGGCGGTGATGTTTCTGATGCTGCCCGTTGCTGGCTTGCAGATTTCGTTTCGCCCCTGACGCCATCCCCGGGCTCTTGGCAGCGGGCGCACAGTCCTCGCCCGATTGCCGGCGGGTGAACAGGTCGTTCAGCAGATTGAGGGCGGCCACGGTACTGACAGGGCTGGCGTTATATGTGTCGTCGATGACGGTGCTGCCGTTGATGCCCGGCATGACAACAAGGCGCAACTGACTGGGCGCTTGCTGAAGGCCGGCGCCGATTTCCTGCCAGGAGAGACCGCTGACAATGCCGACGGCGGCCGCGCCCAAGGCCGTATAGACCGAGTGTTTGCCCAAAAGGGGCACTTTCAGGCGCTGGCTGTGGATGCGGCCGTTTTCCCGGCGATGGTGAAGACGGAAGCGGATGCCCTCCATGCCCAGGCTTTCGATTTCGTCGGCCCACAGATCCGCTTCGGCGGCGAGGCCATAGAAGAAGGGCCGGGCAGCGGTGGCGGCCACCATCGCCCGAACGCGGGCGTCGTCCCGGTTGAGAATGACCGCGCCTCCGTTCTGCGCGTTGGGAAGAGCCTCTACCAGCTCAGTTTTGGCCTGCGCGATCCGGTCTATCGTTCCCAGCCGCTCCAGATGGGTGGGGCCGACATTGGTCACGACGCCGATCTGGGGCCGCGCCAGGTCGCACAGCAGGCGAATCTCCCCGAGATCGTACATCCCCATCTCCAACACGGTCCACTCGTGGCCCGTGTGCAGCCCGAGGAGAGCCAGCGGCAGCCCCTGTTCGCTGTTGAGGTTGCCGGTGTTGTGATGGGTGCGGTAACGTTGCGCGAGGACCGATGCAGTCAACTCTTTTGTGCTGGTTTTGCCTACGCTGCCGGTTACGCCAACTACCCGCAGATCGGGGCGGGTGCGATGCAAGCGCTGAAAGACGCCGACCGCCTGAAGAGCCGTGTTGGCGTCGGGGACGACGTAGGCGATGGGGCGGCCGGCGCCCAGGTGTGCTATCGCTTCTTTTTTCTCCGCACCTTCCTCCCGTCCGCGGCGGCAGTCGACCAGCAGGGCGCCGGTCTCGTGCAACTGCTCAAGACCCCGCTCTTCGCAGATGACCGCATCGGCGCCACCGGCTATCGCCTGGCGGATGAATTCATGCCCGTCTGTGCGGGCGCCGCTGAAGGCGATGAACAGTGATGCTGCTTCGACATCACGGCTGTCCAGTACCGCAGAGTTTATGGGGCGGGGCGCGAGCGTCTGCGGCGGGGGCGTCCCGGTCAGCGCCTGCCAGAGTGTATGCTGGGTGATAGCGGTCTCAACTTTCGGTCGGTCTGCCACCGAATCAGAATCCTTTGAACGGAAGTAACTCATCGCTGCGCCGGCGAGCGGCAACGGACAGCAGGTCACCGGTTTGAGAGTTCGGCCACCGGTTCTGCCGCCGGCACTGAAGCTGCCGTCTGCGCTATTTCCTGGCAATCTACGGCGGACGTACAGGAGTAGCTCTGACTGTCGTCCGAAAGCCGGACATGGTCCGGCGGGATATTCATGTGCTCAAACAGGCGGTGGGCAATCCGGCTGAAGACGGGCGTTGCGGTATAGGCTGCCCAGCGGCTGATGCCCGGGTCCGGCCGGTCCAGCTTGACCAACATGACAAATTGCGGGTCGTCGGCCGGCGCGTAACCGATGAAGCTGGCAATCGTCTCGTCCTGGATATAACCCTCTTCGGTGGCGATTTCGGCGGTGCCGCTCTTGCCGGCAACGCTATAGCCGGAGACCTGGGCCATCTGATTGCCGGTGTTGACAACATGCGCCATCATATCGTTCATCCGGAGCGCGGTTTCCGGCTGGATCACCTGGTAGACCATTGTCGGCTGGGTCACCATAACGTTGTCACCGGCTACGCGGCTGTGCACGACATAGGGGCGCATCAGTTTGCCGCCGTTGGCGATGGCGGCGACTGCACAGATCATCTGAATGGGCGTAACGGCAATGCCCTGGCCAAAGCTGTTGGTGGCCAAGTCGGATACACCCCAGTTCGGGGCATCGGTGTTTCTGACCTGACCGGCCACTTCACCGCTCAGGTCGATATGTGTGTCAGCGCCGAAGCCGAAGCGGGTCACATAGTCGTAAAAGATTTCGGCGCCGACTTCCTGTGCGATCTGGACCGTAATTACGTTATTGGAATGGGCCATGGCATCAGCGACGTTCAGTTCACCGACAGCCTTGCGGTCACTGTTTTGGACCGTGTGCCCCTCCACGGAAATGGCGCCGGTATCGACAAAAACGGTTGAGGCGTCCACTGCGTCAATGTCGAGGGCGGCGGCAACGGTGATCAGCTTGAAGACCGACCCCGGTTCAAATTGGGCGCTGATGGCAACGTTCGTGAACGTATTGGGGTCTCCGTCTTCGAAGCTGTTGCCGTCGAAGGTGGGCCAGTTGGCCATCCCCAGAATGGCGCCCGTCTTTGGGTCCATGACAATAACCGTGCCGGCCTCGGCACGGTAGAGACCGATCCCCAGGCGGAGCTCCTCTTCGATGATATGCTGGATGGTGCGGTCGATGGTCAGCACCAGGCCCTTGCCATTTCCGCTGGGGAGAAAGCGGAGGATGTTTTCGTCGAGTTCTGAGCGGGGAAGTTGACGGCCTGGTGGAAGACCAACGCCATCACTGGACAAAAAGTTCCGATAATACCGCTCCAGTCCCAGCACCGGCACGCGTTCGGCATTGAGAAAGCCCAGCACCTGGCTGGCAAGGATTCCCTGTGGATAGAAGCGTCGGGGATGGGCTGCGATGTGGATATGCTCCAGCAGGAAGTCCCTGTCAGCCATACGCTGCTGGCGTTCGGCGAGCAGCTGTTGACCCTGTCCAAAGTCGATATGCGACGCGATTATCAGATAGTCTCTATCGCTGTTCTGCATCAACAGGTTTTCGATCTGAAGCGGCGGGGCGCCGATGCTGGACGCGAGCCGCAGGGCGATGTCGCCGTAGTCGCCTTGCGGGATGAACTTGGGCGTTGCCGTGATTCGATAGGTGAAGCGGTCGGCGGCGAGCAGATTGCCATCACGATCGACGATCACGCCCCACGAGGTGGTGTCGTCAACGGTATTCCGGCCAGTTGTCACTACTTGCGGGGGCTCATATTGCTGCCAGCCCATAACCTGCATATCCAGCAAGCGCAGAACCAGCAGCAGCAGCGGTCCGGTGAGCACGACACCGATAAAGCCGATACGCCATATCTTGGTCACATCGTCTGACACCGGGGGATGCTGGGCATGTTCCTGTTTAAGGGGCGCGCGAGTGGGCGCTGCCCGATTGAGGGCGCCGCTTTCGAGGCCGCCGTCAGCCCCATTTTCGGGGCGTTGGCGGGGGTCGAATAGAGGGCCGAAACCGTGTCCACGTGCGGGACGAACGGTTCGGTTGCGTGCGCGCATGCGGAAAATCTCCAAAACTACAGTAGTCGCGACTCGAACCACAAACACTCGTCGCCGCCCCCACGTTCGGGCGCCTGGCGGCAGCGAAAGGGACAGCGAGACATGAGGCGGAAACTATCTGGGCTGTTTCAACTGGCCCAGGAAGAAATCGCCAACTCGTTCAAGCAGCGGTTCGCTCCATTGCCGGACACTCTGCCAGCTTTCGTTGAGCCGTTGTTGCCAACCGGACACATACTGCTCGAACTCTGCCACGGGGAGTCGTTCGGTTACAGACCAGAAGGACGGCTCGTCCGAAGAGGGTAGAACCGTCCGGGCATGATCGGGGGGCGACGCTCCAGGCGCCTGGCGCTCTTGCACTGCCCCCAGACTCTCTGTATTACTGGCGGAAACCGCTGTTTGTTCCCGTGCCATCGCGGGTGGTTGTTCAAGAGCGGGGGAATTCTCTGCCTGTTGATGCGATTGCCGGCTGCCGCCCGACCCGCCGCTACCGGCGGAAGCCGCAGGTGCGCTTCTCAGGCTGTACGGATTCGGGATGTAATTGCGTTGCAGCGCGGGACGGAAGTTGAGTTGGACTGCACGCAGCTGCACCTGTTCCAGAGTTGTGCGCTGGCCTATTTGCCACAGAAGTTCAGCATTCTTCTGTTCGATGAGGCTGTATTGAACGCGGAGCAGTTCCAACTCCGCGCGGGCCTGAGTAATTCGAAGCGAGGTCCAGACCTGAATGACGGCCAGGCCGCAGACGACCGTCAAAGCCAGCACAAAGAAGAGATATCCCCGCAGCGTCTGCGGCAAGGGAACGATATCATCGAGCCAGACCAGACCACGCAGAACTCGAAAACGGGCGAGATTGGACGTTTGCATGCTGTTTGGGCCCGAGTCTCCTTCTTCCCCCGGTCCTCCCTGGTCGACTGGGCGCCAAACCTGCTCGTCATTGTTGCGCTGCGCCCCGGCCTGCGCAGGGCGCCCGGCGCGGTGCAGATTGATGGTCGGTGTTGACAAAAGCTTTATCCTGCAGAAACATTCACAAAAAACACACGGGCAAACAGGTCAACTACTGTTCAGGCAGTTTTTCGGCGATGCGCAGCTTGGCTGAACGACTGCGGGGGTTTTCTTCGATTTCAGCAGCCGCCGGCACGATCGGTTTCTTGTTGCATATCGCCAGAACGGGAATCTGCTCCCGACCTCCGGCCGGCAAAGTCGGATCGGGCCGAAATCTCCTGGCGTTGTCACGCATCCACTCCTTGACCAACCGGTCTTCCAAGCTGTGAAAGGAGATAATGGCGACCCGTCCAGCAGGCCGCAACAGGGCAGGAATCTGGGTCATAGCCCGCGCCAGCTGCCCCAGTTCGTCGTTGACTGCGATGCGCAGCGCCTGAAAGGTACGGGTGGCCGGATGGATTTTCTGTCTGCCGCGCGAGCGCAGTGTCTTGCATACAATGTTTGCCAACTCAGCGGTTGTTGAAACCGGGCGGCTGGCAATGATGGCACGCGCTATCGAGCGGCTTTGTCGTTCCTCACCGTATTGATAAAGGATGTCGGCGATCTCCTCCCAACTGCTGTTGTTTATCAACTCGGCTGCGCTGGAACCGGTAGACGGGTCGAAACGCATATCCAGCGGGCCGTCGTGCCGGAAAGCAAAGCCCCGGGCCGGCGTATCCAACTGAAAGCTGCTGAGACCCAGATCAAGCAGGATGCCGTCAACTCCCGTAAAGCCCCGCTGGCGGGCGATTTGATCCATCTGATCATATGGCGCCTGAACCACGCTCAGTCTGCCGGCGCTGATTGCGCCGGGAAAACGCTTCCGAACTCGTCGGATGGCTGCGGGGTCAACGTCCAGCCCCAGTACTTTTCCACCGGCGTCCCCATCTGCACGGGAATCTCGATGCACCCTTGTGCGGGTGGAGCGCGAGTGTTGCAGCAGGAGCTGGGTATGGCCGCCGCCTCCCAAAGTTCCGTCAATGAAACGTCCGCCTGGTTGGACGTTCAGGCCGGCCAGCACTTCATCCGCCAGAACGGGGCGGTGTTGGAGGCCATCCGGTTCGTAAGGGACGCCTTGCATGTCCGTCGCGGGTCGGCGCGGTAGCTTGAGGCCTTATGTGGCCCCATCTGCCGGGCCTTGGCAAGAGCCCGGGGATGGTTCAAACTCCCAGGGCGGCGAAGAGATCCTCTCCGAGCTGCGTTGGCGTAAGCAACTGCTCCTCCCATTGGGCCGGGTCCCAGAGTTCGATATACGTATTCATCCCGGCGACAATGACTTCGTTTTCGATGCCGGCGAACTCGCGCAGGCGCTGGCTGATCAGGATGCGGCCCTGCCGGTCGGGCTTCAGGTCTTCGGCGGCGCTGAACAGCGCCCGGCGCAACTGCGCTGTACGTTTGTCAATCAGGGGCAGAGCGCTGACCCGGTCCGCCACATTTCCCCATTCGTCGAGCGGCATCAGCATGAGGCAGCCACCGGTGGGGTTGCGCGTCACGACCAGGCCGGGCATGAGCCGGTGCCGGAATTTGGCAGGAATCGTGAGCCGCCCTTTACTGTCCAGACTGTGACTGAACTCACCGAGAAACATAATTTTCTAATAGTTGCCCTGTGCGCGTCCCGCTCGAACCGGGGCGCATCGAACATTTCGCTTCACCAGATGTGCCAGGGAATCTCGATAGATATTTCGGCGTCAACCGGTTGGATGAGCGCTCAACACGAACTATCTCTTCAGAGTGTAGGGAGAGTGCCCCACTTTCTCCCATATTCCCCCATGGCAAAAACGATAGCACAGAACCTTTTCTGACAAAAACGGGTAGGAACCAACCTGAGAGGCGGTTCAGCATCTCTTTTCTTACACATATCAGGGCATCCGAATGCTGAAATTCTGCGGTTTTCGCAGGATCTTTTTTGTCGTCGCGCGGAGGCATCCGGGCCCGCTGTTTGGCCCTTTCTTCGCCTGATTGTTATCTGGTAGGGACGTGTATCTGCCGTTCCACGGGGCGGTAGACAGCTTGCTGAAATCCGGCAGAAATGTCAGGAGATTTGTCAGGGGCGCGGGGCGTTTTCGGGATTGATTTGGGGCGCCGGTTCACATGTGCGGCCAGCAGGCTCCCTGTTTTCGTAGGCATATCGTATGGAAAATACCCAGTACTCATATCGGGTCAGTTTATGAGCATAGAAAGCGGTCGGCGCCCATGGCCAAGTGAGCTACCCGAAAGCATCCACGGCTCACTTCCCGTTTCCAAGAAACTGGATTTAAATCGTTAACATCCTGATATTGACAGGACGTCGCGTATGCCTTATACTTTGATGTTCAGGGTATGAACTGGTTGGCTCGGTTCCGTTTGTCACCTGTGGACCTTGCATAAGGGAGGGGGACGGTATCAGAGCGAATAGATCCGGCATAATGTCCGCCGACGTTCGCGGCGGACGGATAATTTGCTGCGCATTTCGCGGCGGATGAATATTATGCTACGCACTGGGCAGCCGGCGAACAGTTCGGACTCCGGTGCGTTCGGCCACAAGAGGAGATATCATCCCCATTCAACATTTTGAAGTCCCGTCCGGATTGATCTCTATATCGTGCAGGTTTGTAAGACCGGCGACTGTGTACAGCAAAGGAGCATGCGCTATATGATTGATACTGCCGTTGGAAACGGTGTTGGCGCCAAGACGCAGAGGAAGTCCTATTCACGAACTTCCAATCTGATCGAACTGCCCCGGCTCATCGAGATTCAGCTTCAGAGCTTTGAATGGTTCCGCACCAAGGGCCTGAAAGAGCTTTTTGAAGAGATTTCACCGATCGTCAGTTTCAACAAGCATCTAGAACTGCATTTCGGCGACTTTCGCTTCGATGACGCCAAGCACACAGAGGAGGCATGCCGGGTACGGGACATCACCTATTCCGCGCCGCTGTGGGTCGAGGTGAGGCTTGTCAATAACGACACGGGGGAAATCAGCGAGCAGGAAGTCTTTATGGGGGACTTCCCGCTGATGACCGACTCCGGCACCTTTATCGTCAATGGCAGTGAGCGGGTGGTGGTGAGTCAGTTGATTCGTTCGCCCGGCGTCTACTTCACAATTGAAGAAGACCGCAGCACTGGGCGCGACCTGACCGGCACCAAGTTGATCCCTCTGCGGGGCGCGTGGCTGGAGTTCGAGACGAGCAAACGGGATATCGTCAGCGTCAAGGTCGATCGCAAACGGAAGTTGCCTGCCACAATTCTGCTGCGGGCCATCGGCTTCGGCACGGATGAGGAGATCCGGGCGTTGTTCTCCGATGTCGACGACAATGAGGATCACCCGTTCATCGAAGCGACCTTGGAGCGGGACCCGACGGCCAATCCGACCGAGGACCGGCAGAAAGGGATCGACGATGCGCTGCTGGAGTTTTATAAGAAGCTGAGGCCCGGCGATCCGGCGACATTGGATAACGCGCGTAATTTCCTGCAGAATCTGCTCTTCACGCCCCGTCGTTACGACCTGGGGCGGGTGGGCCGCTACAAGCTCAATCGCAAGTTGGGCCTGGCGGAACCTCTCTCGACGCGCATTCTGACGAACGACGATATCGTGTCGGTCGTCCGCCGCATCATTGACATCAACAATGGCCGCGAAATGCCCGATGATATCGACCATCTGGGGAATCGACGCATCAAGACGGTCGGTGAGCTGATCCAGACCCAGTTGCGCATCGGTCTTTTGCGCATGGAGCGGGTCGTGCGGGAACGGATGTCGATCCGGGAGCCGGAGCAGGTGACGCCGCTGAGCCTGATCAACATTCGCCCGGTTGTGGCGGCGACGCGGGAGTTTTTCGGCAGCAGCCAGTTGAGCCAGTTCATGGACCAGACGAACCCGCTCGCCGAGTTGACCCACAAACGGCGCCTGAGCGCGCTGGGCCCCGGCGGCCTGCGCCGGGAGCGGGCCGGTTTCGACGTGCGCGACGTCCATTACAGCCACTATGGGCGCATCTGCCCGATTGAAACGCCGGAGGGCCCCAATATCGGCCTGATCGGCTATCTGGCCACCTACGGGCGCATCAACGATTTCGGCTTTATCGAAACGCCTTACCGCCGCGTTTTCAACACTGTCGAAAATCAGGTCGATGCGTTGAAAGGACGCGTCCTCGCCGAGGATGTCAACGACCCTGACAGCGGTGACGTTATCGCGAAGAGAGACGTTGAACTGACGGCGAAACTGGCCAAACAGATCGCCGCCGTCGAAAGCCTGAAGAAGGTACGGGTACGGCCTTTCGTAGGGAAAGACGTCATCTATCTGAACGCCGATACGGAGGAGCGCTCTCCCATCGCCCAGGCTTCGACACCGCTGGACAAGGCGGGCCACTTTCTCAACAGGCGGCCCTCGGTGCGCCAGGCCGAAGAGTTCCGCTTTGAAGAGCCGCAGCGCATCGAATACATGGACGTGTCGCCCAAACAGGTCGTCGGCGTTTCCGCGGCTTTGATTCCTTTTTTGGAGCATGACGACACCAACCGCGCCTTGATGGGTTCCAATATGCAGCGGCAGGCCGTGCCCCTGGTGCAGCCGGATGCGCCGATTGTCGGCACCGGCATGGAGTGGCAGGCTGCGGTCGACTCAGGTCAGGTCGTTGTCGCCCGCAAGGCGGGCGAGGCCATTCGCGTGGTCAATACGGAGATCGTCATCCAAGAGGAAGATGGCTCACAGCATACCTACCCGTTGCGCAAGTACAATCGTAGCAATCAGAGCACCTGCATTGACCAGCGTCCGACGATCCAGAAGGGGGACCTGGTCGAAGCCGGTACGGTGCTGGCAGACAGCTCTTCCACCCAGAACGGCGAGCTGGCGCTGGGGCAGAACGTGCTCGTGGCCTATATGAGCTGGGAAGGCGGCAACTACGAAGACGCGATCCTGGTCAGCGAACGGCTGGTTGAAAACGACAAATACACCTCGGTACATATTGAGAAGCACGAAATCGAGGCCAGAGAGACGAAGCTTGGCCCGGAGGAGATCACCCGAGACATTCCCAACGTGGGTGAGGATGCGCTGAGACATCTGGACGAGGACGGCATCATCCGGATCGGCGCTGAAGTTGCCGCCGGCGACATTCTGGTCGGGAAGATAACGCCTAAGGGCGAGACCGAGCTGACGCCGGAAGAGAAGCTGCTGCGGGCGATTTTCGGTGAGAAGGCGCGAGAGGTAAAGGATAGCTCCTTACGGCTTCCCCACGGGGAACGGGGCAAGGTGGTGGATATCAAGGTATTCACGCGCGAAGACCACCAGGACATGCCCGCCGGGGTGGAAATGATGGTGCGTGTGAGTATTGCGCAGCGGCGCCGCCTGACAGAAGGCGACAAGATGGCCGGCCGGCATGGCAACAAGGGCGTGATCTCCCGGGTTGTGCCGGTGGAAGATATGCCATTTCTGGAGGACGGCACACCGATCGACATTATTCTGAATCCACTAGGCGTGCCCGGGCGCATGAATATCGGACAGGTTTTGGAGACCCATCTGGGATGGGCGGCCGACCGTCTCGGCTTCATGGCGGAGACTCCGGTATTCGATGGCGCGAAAGAGGACGAGATCGAATCCGAACTGGCGCGGGCCTGGCTGATCGATCTGGCCTGGCAGGATGTCACCCAGCTGGCATGGGCGTCTGTTCGCGAGCAGGAACTCGACGGCGATGCCCTGATGGACGACAACGATGCCCGCCGGCTCTATCTGCTGGAATGGCTGGAACCACGCGGCTACGACCCGGAAATGCTGTTTTTCGACGACAAATACGCGCGCAGCGCGGCCTTGGCTGAATGGCTGAGAGACAGGGGATATGAAGCGGAGCTTGTAGTCCCGGAAACCAGATCAGATGCTTCGGATCAGTATGCCCGCTATGTTTCCGTGCGGGAGTGGATGCTGTATCACGGTTGCGAGGAGGACGGGACAGCTCTGTCAGAGGTTGCTGACGACCCCATCCTGGCGCATTTGGAGGCAGGGGAACAGTTGGACGCCTCGCTGCTCGAAAGGTTTGAGGCGGCGGCACAAGAGTACTCGAATGAAAATGGCTGGCCGCTGCCGACGACCGGTAAGCAGAAACTTTTCGACGGCAAAACGGGCGAACCTTACGATGCCCATGTGACGGTTGGGATCGCGCAGATGCTCAAGTTGCATCATCTGGTGGAGGATAAAGTCCACGCCCGCAGCACGGGCCCCTACAGTCTGGTCACGCAGCAACCGCTGGGCGGCAAGGCGCAGTTCGGTGGTCAGCGGTTTGGCGAGATGGAGGTGTGGGCCCTGGAGGCTTACGGCGCAGCCTACACGTTGCAGGAGATGCTGACGATCAAGTCGGACGATACGACAGGCCGGGTGAAAACCTACGAGGCGATTGTCAAGGGCGACGAGATCCAGAGCCCCGGCGTGCCGGAGAGTTTCCGCGTGCTGGTGAAAGAGTTGCAAAGTCTGGCCCTTTCCATTGAAGTCATCAACGAAAAGAATGAGGTGATACAGCTTGGCAAAGATGAAGTTGAGGACCGTCTGCCGCATCTCGGCTTCAGCCTGAACGTACCCAGCCCGATGAGCCGCAGCAGCGAGTAAGGGCGCCGCCAACCGAGGCCGCCGCCGACCGCATCTGCTGCGCAATTGGCAACGGGCGAGTCGTGTACAGCGCCCGGTGGCCCGTGAATTCACCGACCACCGCGAGGCCGCCGTCAAACGCAACTGCTGTGCGCATGGCGGCGGGCGAAACGCAAAGGAGCCATAATGGAAGTACGAGATTTTGACGCAATTCGCATTTCTCTTGCCTCCCCGGACCAGATTGACGATTGGAGCTTCGGAGAAGTAACGAAGCCGGAGACGATCAACTACCGCACCCTGCGACCGGAGCGGGACGGACTGTTCTGTGAACGTATCTTCGGGCCGCAGAAGGATTGGGAATGCGCCTGCGGCAAGTACAAGCGCGTCCGCTATAAGGGCATCGTCTGCGACAAATGCGGTGTGGAAGTGGCGCCGCAGCGTGTGCGCCGCGAACGCATGGGCCATATCCAACTGGCATCGCCGGTCAGCCACATCTGGTATGTGAAAGGTGTTCCCAGCCACCTGGGGTTGCTCCTGAACATCAGCCCTCGCCATCTGGAGCGGGTCCTGTACTTTGCCCAGTTCATCATCACCGACGTGAACGAAGATGCGCGCGGCCGGGCCATTCAGCGTCTCGAAAAAGAGATGCAGATGGGGATAGCCCGATTGGAGAACGAGGCGCAGGAACAGATCGACGTCGTCGAAGGCAGTGCGCAGAGCCAGCTTGACGAGCTGAACGAGGAAGAACAGGCGCAGATTGCGCGGCTGGATGAGCGCATCAACCGGTCTTCGTCAGAGGCGATCAGCCAGGCACAGCGGCTCCAGGACTGGATTCAGAGCAATCTTGACAAGAGAGCGCCAGAAGATAAGGGCCTGGATTGGGTGGACGAGCCCATCATCGCGGCCAAAAAGAAGGTCACCGCAAAGCACGAACGAACGGTCAACGACCATGTGCAGGAACGGTTGGACACGCTCCAGTTTGAGTCCGACGCAGAAAAGTCGGATATCCGGATGCAGATCCAGGCGAAGCAGACATACGTGCGCCAGGAACTGGAGGGGTTGCTCGAAAAGATGCGGGAAGATGTGGCCGAACAGCGGGAGCGGCTGCAGTCCGGCGCGGAAGAGGAGTTGGACGAACTGAAGAGCATGGAAGAGATGCAACTCCTGACGGAGACCCGCTATCGCGAGCTGGCCGATCGGTGGGGCAACATTTTCAAGGCGGGAATGGGCGCCGAGGCGATCCGCGATATCGTAGCCAAGGTCGATCTGGACGAACTGGCAAAAGAGTTGCGCCTGGAGATCTTTACGACCAAGAGCAAGCAGCGCCGCAAGAAGGCGGCCAAACGTCTGCGCGTTGTGGAAAATTTCCGCAAGAGCGGCAACCGGCCCGAATGGATGGTGCTGACGATTTTGCCGGTGATTCCGCCGGAGCTGCGTCCCATGGTGCAGCTGGACGGCGGGCGCTTCGCCACCAGTGATCTCAATGATCTGTATCGGCGGGTAATTAACCGCAACAACCGTCTCAAGCGGCTGCTTGACCTCGGCGCGCCCGATGTCATCGTCCGCAACGAAAAGCGCATGTTGCAGGAAGCGGTCGATAGTCTGATTGACAACGGGCGGCGGGGCCGGGCGGTCAGCCGCAGCGGCAAGCGCAAGCTCAAGAGCCTGAGCGATATGCTCAAGGGGAAGCAGGGCCGTTTCCGCCGCAACCTGTTGGGGAAACGCGTCGACTACTCCGGCCGCTCGGTCATTGTGATCGGCCCCACGTTGAAGCTGCACCAGTGCGGCCTGCCGAAAAAAATGGCGTTGGAGCTGTTCAAACCGTTCGTCATGCGGCGTCTGGTGGAGGACAACTATGCGCACAACATCAAGAGCGCCAAGCGCATGGTAGATCGCCAGCAGTCCGAGGTATGGGATGAGCTGGAGGAGATCTGCAAGGAGCGGCCGGTGCTGTTGAACCGGGCGCCGACGCTGCATCGCCTGGGCATACAGGCCTTTGAAGTCACGCTGGTAGAAGGGAGCGCGATTCAGTTGCACCCCCTCGTCTGCGACGCGTTCAATGCGGATTTTGACGGTGATCAGATGGCCGTGCATGTGCCGCTGAGCCAGTCTGCGGTGGATGAGGCCCGGCAGCTGATGCTTTCCAGCCAGAATCTGCTCAAGCCCAGCAGCGGTGAACCGATTGTCGGCCCCTCCAAAGACATGGTGATGGGTGTCTACTACCTGACGACCGAAGCGGACGAGTCGACGCCCGATGCCGAACTACCGCTCTTCAGCTCGATGGATGAAGCGGAGTACATCTACAGCCTGGGCCATGTCAAATTACGGGATTCGATCCGGGCGCGCTTTACGACGCGTTTCGACGTTCAGCCGGTCGAGTCGATGGAGGTGAGCGAGCGGGTGATGGATGCCTTGCAGGAACACGGCATCGCCACCGTCGGCGACCTGATGGACATCTATGCCCAGGGCGAACGCCACATGATTCAGGAGATCCCGGCTTTTGGCGTGGCGGCCATGACTGAGGTGCGGGACGCCCTGCGGAAACTGAATCTGTTGGGGGCCGCCTGGCCGCAGGATCGTATCATTCGCACAACGATCGGGCGCATCATCTTCAACCGGGCGCTGCCGGAGGAGTTGTGGTTCGTCAACGATCTTCTCGATAAGAAAGGTGTCAATGAGGTCATCGACCTCTGTTACAAGCACCTGGGCCGGGAAGTGACAGCCGAGACGGTAGACAATATCAAGGACCTGGGATTCGAATACGCCACCCGGTCCGGCATCACGATTGCGGTCAGTGATATTCAGGTACCGCATGAAAAGGACGAGATCGTTGAGCGCACCTCTGACGAGGTGGCCGAGGCCGAGCGCCAGTACCGGCGCGGCCTGATCACCGAGGAAGAGCTGTACGAAAAGACGGTCGAACTGTGGACACGGGCTGCTGATGAAGTGACGGCCGAGGTACGTAAACTGCTCAGCCCGCTTGAGGGACTGGGCGCGATGGCGCACTCCGGTTCCACCAAGGGGGGCGTCAATACGGTGCGGCAGCTGGCCGGTATGCGCGGCCTGATTGCCGGCCCCAATGGGCGCATCATTCCTTTGCCGATCCGCTCCAACTTCCGCGAAGGGTTGACCGCGCTGGAGTATTTCCTCAGCACGCACGGCGGCCGCAAGGGCCTGGCGGATACGGCTCTGCGCACCGCAGACGCCGGCTATCTGACCCGCCGCCTGGTGGATGTGGCGCAGGATGTGATCGTGACCGAGGATGATTGCGGCACCAATGCCGGCATCTGGATCGATGCCGAGAGTTCAAGAGTGATGGGCGAGAGCTTCGCCGATCGCGTGGCCACGCGCACGCTTGCCGCTGCGATCAGACATCCTGATGCCGATGAAACGTTGCTGGAGCGCGATACTGTCATTGACGAGGCGGCCCTGGCAACCATCGAGCGTCATGAGGTGGAAGAGGCTTTCGTCTATAGCCCGCTGACCTGCGAGTCCCGTTTTGGCCTCTGCAAGAAATGTTATGGTACAGACCTGGCCCGAGGGGGAACGGTGGAGCAGGGTGAAGCGGTGGGCATTATCGCGGCACAGTCGATCGGCGAGCCGGGTACCCAGCTCACGCTGCGCACGTTCCACACCGGCGGTGTGGCCGGCAGTGATGACATCACCCAAGGTTTGCCTCGCGTCGAGGAGCTGTTCGAGGTACGAAACCCCAAAGGTGAAGCTGTCATCAGCGAGATCGATGGCAAGGTTGATATCTGGTGGGAAGGCGATCAGCGCATGTTGAAGGTGAGCCGCACCGAACTCAAACGACGGGAAGTCGCCATTCCCGAAGGCTTTGAGTTGATGGTGGATTCGGATGACCGGGTGCAGGAAGATACGGTCATCGCCCGCAACGGAGACGAGGACGCACAGGGACTCCTGGCAGGCATGGAGGGCCAGATCTTCGCCGAGAACGGCCAGGTCATCATCCGCCGGGAAGATAACCTGGTATGGGAGACCGATATCCCGGCCAATGCCCGGTTGCGGGTGGAGAAGGGCAAAGAGGTGACCGCCGGCGAGCAGTTGACCGAAGGCTCGAAGAATCCAAGAGAGATTCTGCGCATTCAGGGCCGGGAGGCCTGTCAGCTATACCTGTTGGAGCAGGTGCAGCAGGTATACCGGAGCCAGGGCGTTGCCATCCACGACAAGCATATCGAGGTGATCTTGCGCCAGCTGCTGCGGCGCGTGATGATCCGGGCGACCGGCGACACCGATTTCCTGCCGGGCGAACTGGTGGACCGTTTCCAATTTGAGGATGAGAACAACAAGGCGATCGGCCACGGCCACCGCCCGGCTAAAGCCGAACCGGTCGTGCTGGGCCTGACGAAGGCCGCCTTGAATACCGAAAGCTTCCTGGCTGCGGCCAGCTTCCAGGAGACCACGCGCGTGCTCACCGATGCCGCTGTGCAAGGCCAGCGGGACGAGTTGCGGGGCCTCAAGGAGAATGTCATCATCGGCAAACTGATTCCGGTCGGCTCCGGCTTCCGCACGCGGCGCATGTGGGAAGAGGAGAAGCAGCAGGCCGTTGAGCAGCTGGCGGAACAGCACGAAATCGTCGATGAGGGGTTGAGCGAACTCGAGTTCGACCTGGACGATCCTGATCTGGACCTGGCCGATCTCTCCGGTTTGGCGGAGATGGGCATCGGCCCGCTGGGAATGCTGTCCGGGTTTGGCGGCGGCGTCGAGGAGGAAGAGCTCGACTTCGACTTCAACAATCTGAAGGACGAGGAGAGCGAAGAGATCAACGTCGACCTCCGCTAGAAGTCAGTTGAAGTGTCTCTGTACAAACAAGGGTGGAAGAGCCGGCTCTTCCACCCTTTCTCTTTCCCCGCACGTTTTGAGATTCCTCCCATTCTCTCGTAAACGCTCATAAACTCTCGTCCAAGCGGCTGCGAGTTGACTGCCGGTTGTCTACGAGCATTCGGCGTTGTCCGCTGCCGGTGAGCCCGAACCACCGTCTTCCCGGCGCCACATTCACGCCTTCGCCCCTGCGCCCCGAATTTGCCCCGAGATCGGAGGCGTTTCGCCAAAACCCATTGGCGACGCCCACAGAGAGACGCAGAAGTCGATCCGCATGGGGTGATGCCCCCAAATGGTTCCTATCTGATTTGCTTACGGCAGCCTGGTTGTGATATAGTAGACCACTGTCTTTTCGTGGGCTACGATGATCACCAGGGAGGAACCATTTGCCGACGATAAATCAATTGGTCCGCAAGGGCCGTAAGACCAAGCCGAAGAAAGAAACCGCACCGGCATTGCGCTTTACGCAGAACACATTGACCGGCCGCACAAAGCGGGTCAAGCAGGGTAACCCCCAGAAGAGGGGCGTATGTACACAGGTGCGAACGACAACACCCAAGAAGCCCAATTCCGCCCTGCGTAAGGTAGCCCGTGTGCGCCTTACCAATGGCGTTGAAGTGACGGCCTATATTCCTGGCGAAGGCCATAACCTCCAGGAACACAGTGTGGTTCTGGTACGCGGCGGTCGGGTAAGAGATTTGCCCGGCGTGCGCTATCATATCGTGCGCGGCGCGCTGGACAGCACGGGGGTCAATGACCGCAAGCGAAGCCGCAGCAAATACGGTACCAAGAAGCCGCGTTAAGCGCTTACTCTGGCGAGGCAGGACAGGCTGTGCGTCCAACCTCGGGAGGCGCGCAGGCGCAAATGATGGAGATGGAGTTGTAGAATGCCGCGACGAAACCGGCCCGAAAAGCGTCAAGTTACGCCCGACCCCCGGCACAACAGCGTTGTGCTGGCCAAGTTCATCAACAATCTGATGGAACGGGGCAAGAAAAGTCTGGCCGCCAGAATTGTGTATACCGCACTGGATACCATAGCCGAACGCACCAATCGTCCACCTCTGGAAGTCTTCGAAGAAGCGCTCAGGAACGCCACTCCTCTGGTTGAGGTCAAACCGCAGCGTGTTGGCGGCGCGACCTATCAGGTGCCGATGGAGATTCGCCCTGACCGGCGGCAGGCCCTGGCCATGCGCTGGCTGATTCAGAATGCCAGGGGGCGGAGCGGCCGCAATATGGCCACTCGGTTGGCGAATGAACTTCTGGACACGGCGCGCGGCGAAGGACAGACCGTGCGCAGGCGTGAAGAAACGCACCGGATGGCAGAAGCCAATCAAGCCTTTGCACATTTTGCCAGAAGGCGATAGGTATTTTGCCTGCATGGCAGCATAGACAAACGAGTTGGTTATTCCTGATGTGTCCGGCGCCCTGGCTGGACACAGCTTCGGAGGAATCCGGCCCTTCCGGGTTTGGATCTTCTTCTGAACTGAACATATAGACGACGCATTCGAGCCACAGAATGACGTCGCCGCGCTCAGCATTCCGCTGAGTGAAATTCGATGCTGCCGGATGAGCAGATTGCAGGTGCCCCTGCTCAAGAAAGGCGCGTTGGTTTCTGGCGCCTGTAAGACGGTTGCGTCGTTTTTGTCGGGGGCAGGGCGCTGCCCACCAGAGATAAAATCAGGTGAATTTGATGAGTCAGATACCATTACATAAGATTCGTAATATCGGAATTATCGCCCATATCGACGCCGGCAAGACGACGACAACGGAACGAATCCTGTTCTACTCCGGACGTATTCACCGGATGGGCGAAGTGCATGAGGGAACCGCTGTCACAGATTGGATGGCGCAGGAGCGGGAGCGCGGCATCACCATTACCGCGGCCGCGATTACAGCGAACTGGGTTGACAGCCGCAGCGGTGAGGAAGCCCAGATCAATATCATCGACACACCGGGGCATATCGATTTTACCGCCGAGGTGCAGCGCAGCTTGCGCGTCCTGGATGGCGGCATCGTCGTCTTCGACGCGGTTGCGGGGGTCGAACCACAGTCGGAAACCGTCTGGCGGCAGGCAGACACTTATCATGTACCTCGCATCTGCTTCGTGAATAAGATGGACCGGGTGGGCGCGGACTTTGAGCGTACGGTCGGCATGATTGTCGACCGCCTGGGGGCGGACCCGCTGCCGATTCAGCTGCCCTGGGGTGTGGAGGAGGATTTCCAGGGGGTCATCGACCTCCTTACGATGAAGGCCCTTCGATACAGCGATGCACTGGGCGCCTCGCCTGAAACAGCCGAGATCCCCGAGGAGATGCGGGCGGCGGCGGAAACGGCACGCGCCACCATGATTGAGCGGATTGCGGAAACCGATGAGGAACTGACAACGCTCTATCTGGAAGGCGAAGAGATCAGCAGCGAACAGCTGATCAAGGGCCTGCGCAATGCGGTTATTCGCAATGACCTCGTGCCGATACTTTGCGGTTCTGCGCTCAAGAACAAGGGTGTGCAACCTCTTCTGGATGCGATTGTTCGCTATCTGCCCAGCCCACTGGACGTGCCGCCGGTCGTTGGCCTTGACCCCAAGACAGAGGAAGAGAAGATTCGGTTTGCCGACCCAGAAGAGCCTTTCGCCGCGCTTGTCTTCAAGATCGTGACCGACCCCTTTGTCGGGCGCCTGGCCTATGTACGCGTCTATTCGGGTACTCTAGCGTCGGGCAGTATGGTCTACAACGCCAACAAGGGCCGGCGCGAACGAATCGGGCGGCTCTTGCAGATGCATGCCGACAAAAGGGAAGAGATCGAAGTTTGCCGCGCCGGCGACATCGCTGCCATTGTCGGCCTCAAGCAGAGCCTGACCGGTGAGACGCTCAGCGACCGCAACAACGAGATTTTGCTGGAGACGATTGAATTTCCGGCCCCGGTGATTGGGATCGCGGTTGAGCCGAAGTCCAAAGCCGATCAGGACAGGATGGCCGACGGTCTCTTGAAGCTGGCCGAAGAGGATCCGACCTTTCAGGTGCGATACGATGATCAGACGGGGCAGACGATCATCAGCGGCATGGGTGAGCTGCACTTGCAGATTATCGTCGACCGTCTGAAGAGAGAGTTCCGGGTGCAGTGTAACGAGGGGCGCCCGCAGGTCGCCTATCGGGAAACGATCACAACGGCGGCGCGGGCTGAAGGGCGGTTCGTGCGTCAGACAGGCGGTCGCGGGCAGTACGGCCATGTCTGGATCGAGCTGGAACCGAATGAAGAGGGCAAGGGCTTCGAGTTTGAGGACAAAATCGTCGGCGGGGCAGTCCCCAAAGAGTACATCCCTGCGGTCCGCAAGGGGATCGAAGAGTCTATGGAAAGCGGTGTGTTGTCGGGTTACCCGGTGGTGGATGTTCGCGCCGCGCTGGTGGACGGCAGTTTCCATGAAGTCGATTCCAGTGAAATCGCCTTCAAGATAGCCGGTTCGATGGCGTTCAAGGAGGGCATGGCGAAGGCGGGCCCGGTTTTGTTGGAGCCAATCATGCTGGTCGAAGCGGTCGTGCCGGAGGAGTTTGTGGGCGATATTGTGGGTGATTTTTCCAGCCGCCGCGGACAGATCGAGGGAATGGAGGCCCACAGCAACAAGGTTACCGCAGTGCGGTCGATCGTACCGCTGGCGGAGATGTTCGGGTACGCGACGACGCTCCGTTCGATCACCAGTGGCCGGGGCACCTTTACGATGCAGTTCGACAGTTATCAGCCCGACACGCAGAAGTCGGACGTCGGGGCGCTGCGGCGGGAATTTGCCTGAGCTGGATGCGGGCGGCGCAGTCAGATTGGCCGTTTCAGTTGTGTCCGGACTTGTCAACCGTCAGGACATTTCGTATACTGTTCAGGTTGCAGAGGCGGTGTCTGGGCCGCCGAGTAAACCGTTTAAGGCGTTTCTGTCCGCCAGCGGGATTTTTTTGTCCGGCGGGCTGCGTCTGGAACGGTCTGAAAGCGTGCCCGCCGGGCGGCAGTGGAACTGCCTGAGCAGGTGTATACAGGAAAACTTTCCAGTCTCGTTGTGAGGCTGCTTGAATCTGCATAGCATAGATGTGAAAAGTCAGGAGAGAGAAAGAATGGCGAAGGCAGTATTTGAGAGGAACAAGCCCCATGTGAACGTGGGGACGATC
>VXMH01000012.1:0-1357 GCA_009841235.1 Caldilineaceae bacterium SB0661_bin_32
GGGGAGAGGAGGGCAGGGCCAGCAGAGGGCAGGCACGAGGCCTGGCCATGCCGGAGGTTTGAGGGGGACGGGGAGAGGAGGGCAGGGCCAGCAGAGGGCAGGCACGAGGCCTGGCCCTACCTCTCCCTTACCCGTCTTCTGACCGACAGCGAGAACGGAAACATTTACCTTGTGCAGAGGAACTCCTGGTTCACGGCTTGCAGGCGGCGGGAACCGTAGCGCCGGCAAGCTCCTCCTCGATCAGCTTGACGATTTCCGGGTCGTAGCCCGCCAGCGGCACATCGTATCCGCGCGGCGAAGTGCCCCAGAGCCAGTATACGACTGCCTCGGCCCAGTATTCGACGGCGTCCGTCGACGCGTACCTGCCCGCCCACAGCCCGGCGTTCAGGGCGGACTGGTACAGGCCCAGGAGTCTTGCATTGAACGCCGGCCCGCCGGCCTGCTCCTCGAGCGCGAAGTGGATCACGTGAGCGAACTCGTGGATGAGATTGTCACATTGCCGGTCATAGGCGCGCACATAGGCCTCCCACCCGCCGGGAATTTTAAAGGCAATTCCCCTTATGTCGTCGCTCTCGACAAAGATGATCATGTTGTTGGCCGCCATCGTCCGGAGCAGGTCCGGCCGGTTGGAGAGTATGCCGGTAATGACCTCCTGCGTCTGCGCCATCTTCACATCGGACACCTCGCTGGGCGCGACCACGGCCACCCCGTTCGTTTCCAGGTACTTCTGATACAGCATGTCGAGTCCGAGCGACGGGGGCGGCGGCGGATAGCGCGGGGTGACCACGGCCGCGTACACCTGCGCCGACCACTCGCTGCGAACGCCGTTGACGTTGCGGGCGCGGACCTGGTAGTAGTAGTTCCTGCCGTCCTTGAGGACCGTGTGCGTGTGTGAAGTGACGCGCAGGCCGCCGCCGATGCCGCCCCACTCGCGGTTGATGCTGTCCCACACGCGCAGCTCGTAAGCGGCGGCGTTCGCCGCGGGGCTCCACCTGAGCGTGACCCGGTCGTCATCGACGGTCGCGGTCAGGTCCCGGGGCACGTCCGGGGTCAGAGCCAGCTCCGCGCCTGTGCAGGCCGGCAGATTGAGGCTGTTCAGGTGCCCGGTCACAACCTGGTTTGCGCCGGACAGGCCAGGGCTCTGCGGAAGACACAGCTGATTGCCTTCGAGGTCCAGCCACGTCAGGCTGGTCAGGGCGGAGAGGTCCGGCGCCGGCCCTGTCAACTGGTTGAACCTGAGGGATAGATGTGTCAGTCTCGTGAGGCGGCCCAGATTGAGAATCGGCCCGGTCAACCGGTTGAATTCGAGGTCCAGATACGTCAGTTTGGTGAGTGCGCTCAGGTCGGGGATCGGCCC
>VXMH01000012.1:1457-4690 GCA_009841235.1 Caldilineaceae bacterium SB0661_bin_32
AGTTTGGTGAGTGCGCTCAGGTCGGGGATCGGCCCGGTCAGCTGGTTGCCGCCCAGGAAAAGACTCGTAAGATTGGTGAAAGCGCCCAGGTCGGGGATCGGCCCTGTCAGCCGGTTGTCATTGAGGCGCAGATATTCCAGGTTGGCATGTGCGCTCAAATCGGGGAGCGGCCCTGTCAGCTGGTTGGTATCGAGGACCAGATCCCACAGATCGGGTGGAAGGCGCCGGGCCTGTATCGGGCCGGTCAGCTGGTTGTCTGCGAGATCCAGGTTCCAGAGGTCGAAATGGGCGCTCAGGTCGGGGATCGGCCCGGTCAACCGGTTGGATCTGAGGATCAGCTGCCGCAAGTAGGGGACTGCGCCCAGGTCGGGGACCGGCCCGGTCAACTGGTTGTATGAGAGGTTCAGATAGCTCAGGTTCGGGAGGCTGTTCAGGGCGGGTATCGGTCCGCTGAGCCGGTTGCCGCTCAGCGACACGGATTCCAGGCTGGTGAGCGCCTTCAGCTCCGGGATCGGGCCGGTCAGCTCGTTCTCGTAGAGGTAGAGCCTTATCAGATGGGTGAGCGCGTTCAGAGCGGGGAGGGCGCCGCGCAAGCGGTTCTGCTCCAGGCGCAGCTCGGTCACGTGTCCGTTTTTGTCGGTGAAGACACCGTGCCAGGTCCCAATCGGCGCGCCGCTCAGCCAGTTGTCGTTGTGTTTCCAGCCGTCCCCGCCCGTTGCCCTGTAGAGCGCTGCCAGCGCCGCCCTTTCCCCGGCCGGGTCCGGCGCCGTGGGCGCGACGCCGGAGCAGGGAGGCAGGGTAAGGGTGCGGAAATGGTAGACCACGTGCGGGTTTCCCCTGGAAAAGTTGACGCCCGCAGGCGCGCACAGCGGGTTCCCCGTGAGGTTCAGTTCTCTCAGGTTGGAGCGCGTCAGGTCGGGGACGGGTCCGCTCAGCTGGTTGTGCTCCAGGGCCATGCCTGTCAGGTTGGGGAGGGCGCGCAGATCGGGGACGGGCCCGGTCAGACGGTTGTAACCGAGATACACGCCTCCGAGGTTGGGCAGATGGTTCAGGTCGGGGATCGTTCCGCTCAACCGGTTGCGCACCAAGTCCAGGTTTCTGAGGTTGGTTACGGCGCCCAGGTCGGGGATCGGCCCGGTCAGCTGGTTGGAATTGAGGGACAGGTATTCCAGGCTGGTGAGGCTGCCCAGGTCGGGGATCGGTCCGCTCAGCCGGTTATAACTGAGCGCCAGCCACGTCAGCCTGCTGAAAGCGCCCAGGTCGGGGATCGTTCCGGTCAGCAGATGATTGCCCGTGAGGGACAGCTCCTCCAGGTAGGTGAGAGCGCTCAGGTCCGGGAGTGTTCCGTTCAGCTGGTTGCCGCCGAGCTTCAAACGGGTTACGTGACCGCCGGCGTCGGTGGTCACGCCATGCCAGTCCGAGAGCGGCCTGTCGCTCAGCCAGTTGTCCTTCTGTTTCCAGCCGTCGCCGCCCGTTGCCCTGTAGAGCGCAACCAGCGCCGCCCTTTCCCCGGCCGGGTCCGGCGCCGGCTGGGTGGATGCGGTCGGCGTGGGCGCGACGCCGGAGCAGGGAGCCAGGGTAAGGGTGCGGAAATGGTAGACCACATGCGGGTTTCCCCTGGAAAAGTCGACGCCTTCAGGCGCGCACAGCGGGTTCCCCGTCAGGTTCAGTCCTCCCAGGTTGGAGCCCGTCAGGTCGGGGACGGGCCCGGTCAGCTGGTTGTGCTCCAGGTTCAGCACTCTCAGGTTGGGGAGGGCGCGCAGATCCGGGATCGACCCGGTCAGACGGTTGTAACCGAGGGACACGCCTCTGAGGTTGGCCAGATGGCCCAGGTCGGGGATCGTTCCGCTCAACCGGTTGCGCATCAAGTTCAGGGTTCTGAGGCTGGTTACGGCGCCCAGGTCCGGGATCGGCCCGGTCAGCTGGTTGGAATTGAGGTACAGGTATTCCAGGCTGGAGAGGCTGCCCAGGTCGGGGATCGGTCCGGTCAGCCGGTTATGGCTGAGCAACAGCGTCGTCAGCCTGCTGAAAGCGCTCAGGTCGGGGACCGGTCCGGTCAGCAGATTGCTCGTGAGGGCCAGCTCCTCCAGGTAGGTGAGAGCGCTCAGGTCGGGGATCGTTCCGGTCAGCCGGTTGCCGCCGAGCTTCAAATGGGTTACGCGGCCGCCGGCGTCGGTGGTGACGCCATGCCAGTCAGAGAGCGGCCTGTCGCTCAGCCAGTTGTCCTTCTGTTCCCAGTTGTCCCCGCCGGCGGCCTCGTAAAGCGCAATGAGCGCGTCCCTCTCGGTGGTCGCCGGCGGCGGGGCCGGCAGAGTGATCCTGCTGTCGTCAGTTTCCCAGTCGGACCAGGGGCCTTTGCCGGCGGCGTTGACCGCACTGACGATATAGAAATACTCTACGCCCGGCGTCAGGCCGCTATGTCTGTAGGGAGATTGCTGCTCTCCTGGAAATCTTGACCATCTGTCGCCAAGACCGTCGTACCAGAACTGCAGATAGTATCCGCTGGCGCCGGCGACTGAACTCCATGACACCTCCACCGCGGTAGCGCCGGCGGCCGCCACCGACACGGAAGGCGCGGCGGCCGGCGCTTCCACCTCCCCCGGAATCTTGACGCTTTCGACTTCGGACCAGCCCTCCGCCCTGCCGGCGGCGATTGTTCTGACAGCGTAGGAGTAGGTGGCGTAGGCGGCAACGTCGCTGTCGCTATGGAATGCATCCGTTGTGATTACATAGGCCTCGCTGCCCCACCTGACCGACCTGCCGCGACCGTCGCCCTTCCACACCTCGTAGCCGTCGGCTCCATCGACGGGATTCCACTTGAGGTCGACGCGGCTTTCTGACGCAGTGGCGGTGAAGTCGACGGGGCCCGGCAGGCGCACGTCTTCTGAGAGCGGGGGTCCGTGCGGAGGTCCGTGCGGAGACGGTTCCTGTACGACCGGTGTGTTCGGCGGCAGTGTGTCCGGCGGCAGTGTGTCCGGCGGCAGTGTCTGCGCCCTGAGCGCCGGCGCGTCGGGGTCGAGAAAGGCTACCGCCGTGATCAGCAGGACACAGAGGAGCAAAAGGGATATCTGTTTCATAGTTCACCGAAACTGACGCGAAAAAGGTAACTGAAGGCTGCACAGCCTCCATTATACACCATTCATATGTCATTGGCGTGTCATTTTGCCGTATTTTCGTGGCAAAACCGTGTCAATATGTGGGATGAGGCGTGAGGGGCGGGTAACACCGGGGGG
>VXMH01000034.1 GCA_009841235.1 Caldilineaceae bacterium SB0661_bin_32
CACACAACGCCCCCCTCCGCAAACTCCCGTAGGGGCAGGCCTTGTGCCTGCCCTCTCTCCTCGAAATTAGACGTGGTTGACAAGCAGCCATTTCTGTCGGAACATAGGCGGGCAAAAGGAGGGAGCTTTGCCAGGACTACAAAATCCGTTCTGACGTGTCACGATTTCAACCCACCCTCCCGAACCCGCCTACCACACGCACGCGCCATTGACTACCGGAAAAGATGGAGCAAATGCAAGAACATTCGAGAGCCATTCTGAATGCGGACCCCAGCCTTAGCCGGTTTGACCCGCTGCCGCGCATCATCTATCACGACGACTTCAACCGCGGTCTGCGAGGCTGGGTTGAGCTGATAGGGAACTACGAAGACAGCCTGGACAGTATGCTGCCCCAGTACGCGGATATGCGGCCGCCGATGTTGAGCAGCGGAACGCACTGGGATACGGGGACGCATGGGGCGATGCAGGGCACCTATTCGATGAAACTGGCGACGCGGGCCAGGGCTGGGGACATCAGCGTCTCGATCAAGCGGGTAACGTGGCGGCACAGGGGGCCGGTACGGCTGGAGGCTTACTTCACGTTCAAACCGGAGGCGAGCGCGCTGCAGCTGTCGGTGGACGACGTGCGGGCGGTGGGCGTTCTGTTTGACCTGCAGGATGAAGAGTACCGGTGGATGCCGCACTGGCGCTATCTCAATGCGCTGGAGGGCGAGCCGGTGCGCAGCTGGCAGTTCAAGAGGGAGCGGGAACCTTTTCATGATATAGGCGGCAGGGCCGAGACGGTCTCCCACTTTCATCTGGCGCCGACCGGCTGGGAAAATGTGCCTGACTCAGGCCAGATTCTTTGCTACAATGAGGTCGCCACCAAATTCAATTGGTATTATCTCCGCATGGATCTCGACCTGGCCGGCCGGCAGATCACGCATCTGCAATGCAACGATCGCGTCCACGATCTCACAGACGTCGGGCCGATGATGATCCCTGCAATGCCCAACCTGGACTGCATGTTGAACGTCGCGTTCTGGGTCGAAACCGACGTCGACAAGAGAGCATTTCTCTACGTTGACTCGGTCCTTTTATCGGGGGAGTGGTAGCGATGCTGCGCGAGAGTTACACAGCCATTGTCGAGCGCAGTGAGACGTTAAGGGGAAGCTTCGCGACGGAGCCATACGAATGCGGCTGGGCGGGTGAAGCGATCTTCTTCGTGCGGATACTTGAGCGCGCGGGAAACCTTGAAGGCGTTACGCTGCACGTACAGATCTCGCCGGATGGGATTCGCTGGTGCGATGAGGGGACAGCCATTACGCTTGGCGAGGAGGAGGTTGCGTTTGGCAAGGTGGCGCACTTTGGCAACTGGCTGCGTCTGAGCGGCAGGTTGCCACACGGCGCCAGTATGAGGGCGATCATCGCGCTCAGTCTCAAGGCGTAAGAACGTCTTTCGTCAAGTGTATTCGACTTCTTCGTATTGCGTAAAGGCGGGCAAGACTGTCACGATTCAGTCAGTGGAGATCCCTGATGACCATAGACGACCACTTTGCACGCGAAAAGGCGCAGCGGGAAAGAAATATCCAGACTTCAATTGAGAAGCTGCATTGCGCCACTCACGACGCATTGGACGAACTTCATCGTGAACTGACGTGGGAGTTGACCGAAGATATCCGCGATCATTTTTCAATTCTCGCGGAAGATGAAGTGGAAGAGTTCTTTGCAAAGCCACTACCTCACATGGAGATATTGGCTTTGTATATCGAACAGGAGAAGAAACATAGCCAAGAAAGGGCGACCTTTCTCAAAGGATTTTCCAAGTTCATGTTGGAAACTGCAAATGAACAGGTAGAAGATTACCGCGAGACTGAATCGATCCTTTCACGCATTGCTGAAAACAATGAAAAGACTTACTCCACCGATGAAGTGAGACAGGTGCTTGACTTGGAAGATAAGTTACTCCAGGGACGCCCTCCGGTTTCTACGTAGAGTAAATCGTAGAACGGCAGACCGTAATATAGCTGACACACTTAAAGGACACCTATCCGTCTTACTGACAGGGAGCCAGTTCTCTTATCTGCTCTGATTGAATCGGAATTCACGCATTGAACAGCTCAAGGAGAACAGCCAAAATGAAGGCATTCCGAAGATCCAAACTGCTGATTGGTCTGATAATTCTCTTGGCGCTGGCGGTGAGCGCGGCATGTGCGCCGCCTGCGGGCGCTCCGCCGGCAGAGACCCAGATGTCCGAAACGACCGCGTATATGCCCTGGTCGCCGGTATGGCGCGAACGGCCTGCACTGGCCGCGGACACGCCCAGGGCGGACGAACAGGTTCTGCGCTGGGGCACCTACTACGGCCAGCGCTATCCCTACCCGTTCGAGACCTCAGCCGGATACGCGGTTTCGGGCATGCTCAACATGGCCTTTGAGACGCTCTTCTGGATGAATGAGGACGGAACGCTGGAAGGCCGGCTGGCGGAGGGATTTACGGCCAGCGAGGATGAGACGGTCTGGACGATCACGGTGAAGGAAGGGATCGTGGCCGCGGACGGTGAACCCTTTACGGCAGAGGACGTGAAGAAGTCGATTGAACTTCACGCTTCGCCCAACACCGGCTCGCGCGGCACGACCTACGCCCGCTTCATCAAGGGCTACGACGCCATGCGCGCCGAGGAGAATCCGGCCACAGAGCTGGAGGGCGTCACGGTCATTGACGATCTGACGGTACAGATCGAGTTGACGCAGCCGTTCCGCGATTTTGCCGCGATCCTCTCGCTGCCGCACCGTTTCCTCATGGCGGAGACATCCCATTACAGACCGCCGGCCGAGGATGAGACGCCCTGGTTCGTCGGCCACGGGGCGACCGGGCCGTTTATGATCGCGACGGAGCCGATATGGGTCGGGCCTTCCGAGCCGGACTCGTTCGAGCTCGTCCCCAATCCCAACTGGCGCGGGGATGCTCCGATCCTGCAGAAGGTCGTTCTCAAGTACTACTCTGACACGCAGACGGCCTTGATCGCGTATGAGAACGACGAGTACGATGTGTCGGAGAAGTATGGCCCGCTGGAGGCCGCGGACTTGCTGGAGCCGGGCCGCGCCACGAGCGCAGAGATGTTCCCGTACCAGTACGAAGTGAGCCGCAGCTTCTACATCGCCCGCGATATACCGCCGATGGACGATACCAAGGTGCGGCAGGCGCTGGCCCATGCGGTCGACTTCAAGGTGATCGCCGATACGCTGCTGCGCGGGATGTGGCAGCCGGCCTGCCAGTTGATTCCGATGGGCTGGCCGGGATTCATTGAGGGCGAGTGCCATACGCCCAGTTATGATCCGGAGCTGGCCCGCCAGCTGATCGCCGAATCCAGCTACGGTTCGGTTGAAAATCTGCCGCAGATCCGGCTGCACGTGGGAGAGGCCGGCTTTGGCGGCCAGGTCGGCCATCTGACGCGCATCGCCCAGGCGATGCAGCAGTATTGGAAGCAGAGCCTTGGAATCGAAGTTATCATCGAGCGCTCGCGCGACGTGTTCCTGGCCAATCCGGAGCTCTATCACATCGTGCGCCGCTCGTATGCAGCCCGCTATCCGGGTCTCTCGGCGGTATGCGAAAACGCGTCGCCGATCGGGACGTACAACCGCTCGCGCGCCGAATCGTGGGGTCCGCCGGATGCTGAAGAGTTGTGCATGACCGCTGACTCTACGATGGACCTGGCCGAGGCGATACCGATGTACCAGGAGGCCGGGCGTCAGTTCTTCGCGGACGTGTACAGCATCGGCCACTTCACCGAGCCGGCCTACATGCTCGTCAAGCCGTGGGTCAGCGATTGGAATTCGCTGTTCGGCAGCCTGGACCACGGTGTACGCAATCCGGAGCATCTCTTCATCGCGGCGCGTTAGAGCGGCCGGCGGTGACGTGATGTGAAGTTGTCAGAGAAGAGAGTTCTGGGGAGAGAGATGCGGAAACCAATCTCTCTCCCCGTTCCAGATTCCTCGTAGCTCGTTACTGTTCTGGGTGTCGGAATGTTCCTGTACACTGTGCGCAGGCTGGTTTCGCTTGTGCCGATCGTCGTCGTTGTGATGTTGATCACGTTTACGTTGGGCTATTTTGGTCCCATCGATCCTGTGCGCGCGGTGCTGGGAGAAGAATGGGAGGACGAAGCGCGCTACGCAGAGGTCAAGAAGGCGCTCGGCCTGGACCGGCCCTTCCTGATCCAGTTTCTTGACTATATGGGGGCGATGTTCGGGGGCAATTGGGGCCAGTCTTTGTCTTCATTTGGCGGCGCGGCCAGCGACAGAGCGGTCGGTGAGGGTCGGGGCGCCGGTTTCTCCGGCACGAGCACCGGCGTGCGGGAGATGGTCGTCGGCCGCCTTGGGATCACCGCGCAGCTTTCCTTTTGGGCGCTGGTTTTCCTGGTTACTTTCGCCATCTTGCTTGGCGTTCTCGCGGCCGTCAAGCAGAACACGGCCGTCGATTACACGATCGTTACCAGTTCGATCATCGCCAGCTCGATCCCGGCCTATGTAATTGGGCCGGTCCTTCTCATCATATTTGTACTCAAGATTCCCGTCTTCAAGACTGTCGGGGGATGGGACGGCATGTTCTCGCGACAGGCAATTCTGCCGGCCATTGTGCTGGCGTTCGGCCCGATGCTGGTGATCGTGCGGCAAACGCGAGCCGGCATTGTGGAGGTGCTGGGCAAGGACTTTGTGCGCACGGCTCGCGCCAAGGGCATGCCGGAGCGGCTGGTGGTGACGCGTCATATGCTGCGCACGGCCATGATTCCGGTACTGACCTCGATGGGCCTGATCACAAGCGGGCTGCTGACCGGCAGTCTCTTTGTCGAGCAGATCTTCAACATTCCCGGCATTGGCAAGCTGGCGATTCAGACGCTCTTGTCGGGCGATCATGCGGTGTTTATGGGGGTCGTCCTGTTTCAGTCATTGATCATCGTGACGGTCAACCTGCTGACCGATCTGTTATACGGCGGGCTGGACCCGCGCGTCACCTACAGTTGAGCGCGGTGGGAATTTCATCGTAATCGCGATGGGAAATGAAGTGCCTCGATTTATGGCGTCGACCAGTTTCCGGCGACGCGCGACAGCCCGCTTTGCGAAAGCGCCAGTGTCCAACTATTTCCTGAGGTTGTCAGAGTGACCGCCGAGGCCAACACCCAGCACCAGCTGTTTGCCATGCCGGAGCAGCGCACCCTGTGGCAGGATGCCCTGGAGCAGTTGATGCGCAACCGGCTGGCGATATTCGGGGTCTTTGTCGCCCTGCTGCTTGTTTTTGTCTCCATTTTCGGGCCCTGGCTCTCCCCCTATGACTACACCCAACAGAACCTCTTCAGAATCAACGAAGGGCCCAGCATAGACCACTGGCTGGGGACAGACGGTCTGGGCCGCGACATGCTCACCCGCATCCTCCATGGCGCCCGCACCGCCTTTCTGGTGGGGCTGATCGTCACGATCGGCACGACCGTTCTGGGCGTTGTGCTGGGCGCGGCCGGCGCATTTCTGGGCGGCTGGGTTGACGCCACCGTTATGCGCATGGCCGATATTACGATGGCCTTCCCCGATATTCTCCTGGCCGCCTTTATCAGCGTTGTTTTTCGCGAAAAAGTGCTCGAACTGCAACTCCAGTTGCAGGAGCAGTACGGGTGGACGCTCTCCGAGTCGAACCGCGTCTACCTGGACTACCTGGTGATCTTCGGCGCGCTGACATTGGTACAGTGGTATGGGAAGGCGCGGCTGGTGCGGGGGCAGATCCTTTCGCTGCGCGAAAAGGAGTTTATCGAGGCCGAGCGGGCCCTGGGCGCGTCGAATTGGACCATTATCCTCAACCACCTGGTCCCCAACAGCCTGGGGCCGCTGATCGTTTCCATTACGGTCGGTTTTGGGGGCGCGATGTTGTCGGAGGCGTCCCTCAGCTTCCTGGGCGTAGGCATCCAGCCGCCGGGCGCGAGCTGGGGAGAGATGATCAGCGACAGCCTGGGACAGTGGCGCTTCAACCCGCACCTGGTGTTGATGCCGGGGATTGTACTTGCGATCGTGGTGCTGGGCTTCAACTTCCTGGGGGATGGGCTGAACGACGCGCTCAATCCTGAGCAGAGGCGGCGTTGAAGCGATGGGTACGGACCGCGGTTCCCAGCCAGAGATCCCGCTGACAAAAGGGGACGAACCGGACGCCATGCCCCTGCTCCGGATCCAGGCGTTGCACACACAGTTCGAGACCAAACAGGGCACTGTCCGTGCAGTCGACGGCCTGTCGCTCGACCTCTACGAAGGCGAGGTATTGGGCCTGGTCGGCGAGAGCGGCTGCGGCAAGACGATGACGGCGCTGTCGATTATGGGTCTGCTGCCGGGAAACGGCCAGGCGGTGGCAGGGGAGATAAGCTTCGAAGGAAAGAACCTGCTGCAGTGCAGCTCCGAGGAGATGAAGAAGATCCGGGGCGCCAAGATCGCGATGGTCTTCCAGGAGCCGATGACCGCGCTGACGCCGACGATGACGATTGGCCGCCAGATCAGCGAGGCGATGGAGATTCACCTTGACCTGAGCCGGGAGGAGGCGCGGGAGCGGGCACTGGAGCTTCTCGAACACGTCGGCATCCCCTCGCCCCGGGCCCGCTTTGACAACTACATTCATCAGTTCAGCGGCGGCATGCGGCAGCGGGTGATGATTGCGATCGCATTTTCCTGCCAGCCGCGACTGCTGCTGGCCGACGAACCGACCACCGCGCTGGACGTGACGGTGCAGGCGCAGATCCTGGACCTGATCAAGCAGCTGGCGCAGGAGGCCGGCATGACCGCGCTCTTCATTACGCACGACATGGGCATCGTCGCCGGCAGCTGCGACCGCGTTGCGGTGATGTACGCCGGCCGCATGGTCGAGATCGGGCCTGTCGATGACGTGCTGCTGAATCCCCGCCATCCGTATACGCAGGGGCTGCTCGGCTCCGTTCCCTCCCTGGACAGCAATCCCGGGGACCGGCTGTTTTCGATCAGCGGGTTGCCGCCCGACCTGGCCAGTCTGCCGACCGGGTGCAAGTTCTGGCCCCGCTGCCCGCTGGCCGACGACCGCTGCCGGGAGGAGGAGCCGGTGTTGGAGCAGTACGGCGAGTCCCAGGCGGCGTGCTGGAAGGTGATGCCGCTGCATACAAATTAGAGAGAATCGGGAACGGCGTTTCGCGTTCAGATGTTTGGTACAGCTGCGCTACACGGATCCGGGCGAAGGCTATTGGTGCTAGAGGATGGACGAACAACCTCTGTTGAGCGTGCGCGACCTGGTCAAGCATTTTCGCATGCCGCGGCGGAGCATTCTGCGCCCGGCGGACGTGGTGAGGGCGGTTGACGGGGTCAGCTTCGACATCTGGCGCGGCAAGACGCTGGGCCTGGTCGGCGAGAGCGGCTGCGGCAAGACGACGACGGGACGGACAATTCTGCAGCTGATGCGCGCGACGGCGGGCTCCGTTCAATTTGGGGGCGCCGATCTTTGCCTGTTGAGCGACAAGGAGCTGCGCCGCTTCAGAAGCGGGATGCAGATTATCTTCCAGGACCCCTACGCCTCCCTTGATCCGCGCATGACGATCGGCAAGGCGATCGCCGAGCCGCTGATGATCCACAAGCTCTGCCAGACGCGCGCTGAGGCCAGTGAACGCGTCCAGGCGTTGATGGAGCGCGTCGGGTTGAATCCCTACTTTAACAATCGCTATCCCCATGAATTCAGCGGCGGCCAGCGCCAGCGCATCGGCATCGCCCGCGCCCTGGCGGTTGACCCTGACTTCGTTGTCCTCGATGAACCCGTCTCCTCGCTCGACGTCTCCATCCAGGCGCAGATCCTCAACCTGTTGCAGGACCTTCAGGACGAGATGGACCTGACCTATCTGTTCATTGCCCATGACCTGCGGGTGGTGCGCCATATCAGCGACCGCATCGCGGTGATGTATCTGGGTCTGATCGTGGAGTTGGCGCAGGGGCTGGAGATCTACGATGCGCCGCTTCACCCGTATACCCAGGCGCTGCTGAGCGCGGTGCCGTGGACGGACCCGAGGCTGGCGCGCAAACACCAGCGCATCATTCTGGAAGGTGAGGTATCGAGCGCGGTCAACCCGCCCTCCGGTTGTCGCTTCCATCCGCGCTGCCCTATCGCCGAGGAGCGCTGCCAGGTTGAACCGCCGGAGCTGCGCGAGGTGCAGCCGGGGCACTGGGTGGCCTGTCACCTGGCCTGACGACCGGGACGGTGCCCGCAAATCGAGATCGGACTGACCCGATATCCTTCGCAGGGAGACATGCTCTGTGCAAACAGTTGAAGATGCGCCTGTAATCGGTTCCGAGCCCCAGCTTTTCATAGATGACACGATAATCAGCGCCAAGCGAGGCGTTGTGCGCACGCTGCACCCGGCGCGCAAGCTGGAGCAGCCGGTCCTGCGGCCGGACCGTCCGTGGGAGGGCCGGCGCGTCTACATCTATGGCAGCGTCTACCACGATAACGACGCCGGCCTCTTTCGCATGTGGTATAACACGCGTCTGGGGCGCGGGCAGCAAGAGCGCGCGCCCGGCCTGCGCGGCCGGACCGGCGACATCGTCCTCTATGCCGAGTCTGTGGACGGCGTCCACTGGGAGAAGCCCGGACTGGGCCAACACGAGTTCGACGGCTCGCGTGACAACAACATCCTCTTCTTCGACAAACACAGCCCCACCGTTATCGTCGACGCCGACGCCCCGCCCGAATATCGTTTCAAAATGGCCGCCTGGAACTGGGATCAGGACGCCTCTGGCTACTGGATCGCCCATTCGGCGGACGGCCTGAACTGGCGCGAGTACGATGTCAACCCTATACTGATGCGCGACGAGATCCTGGAGTCGGTCACGGTGGCCCGCCACCCCCGCACGGGCGGCTACTTCGCCTTCCACCGCCTGTGGGGAGAGGTGCGCGGGCACGTACGGCGCCTGGTGGCCGTGGCTACGAGCCGGGACTTTGCGACGTGGACCAGCCATGGCGTGTGTCTGGTGCCCGACGAGCAGGATGACGCCTGGATTCAGGACCCCGGCCAGCGCACCGAGTTCTACGGCATGGCCGGCTTTGTCTACGGGGGCCGGTTTCTCGGTTTTCTGCCCGTGTTTGACGTGATCAAGGACGCCCGCGGCGAGTCCGGCATGCCGGCATCGGTTGCCGCCGACGGCAGCAAGGGCCTGCACGCGCCGGCAGTGATATCCGAGACCGGGGCCGAGATCGACCAGGCGCCGTGGGACGGCCCGATCGCGGCCCAGCTCGTCCATAGCCGGGATGGGCGTAACTGGCAGCGTTTTGAAGACCGCTCGCCGATCATCCCGCGCGGCGGGCCTGGCAGCTTCGACGCCGGCTGCATTCTCTGCTCGGCCGACCGCCCGCTGATACGCGGAGACGAGGTCTGGCACTACTATACGGCGGTCAGTACGATGCACGGCGGTCCGATGCCGCCCAAGACGATCTCGATCGGGCTGGCGAAATGGCGGCTGGACGGTTTTGTCTCGCTGGACGCCGGGCATTTCGACGGCGTGGTAGAGACGGTCCCGCTGCAGCTTGCGGGCGAGGGGCTGGAGGTCAATGTGGATGCTGGCGACGGCAGCCTGGCGGTGGAGGTGCTGTCGGCGGCGGGCGAGCCGTTGGCTGGATTCGCTCGCGAGGACTGCCAGACCATCGATGCCGACGGCGTACGCCAGGCTGTGCGCTGGGCCGGGAAGGTGCGCCTTCCGATGGGACAGCCTTTGCGCCTGCGTTTTCACCTGGAGAATGCAGAACTTTACAGTTTTCGGATTCGGGAAGCAGGCCAGCCATGAGAGGCATATGGTTCTTCGACGACTGGATGCTGGAACGCCGCGACTGCCTGGAACGCGTCTGGGGTAAGCCGGCCTTCGTGAAGGAGATCTTCACGGAGTTCTACCCGGACGGCTGGGACGGATACGGGGGCTATCCCACCGCCTTCTACGACGAGAGGCTGGGCAAATACGCGCTGTATTTGATCGCATTTCCCGGTCGCGAGAGCCGCGACCGCACGCCGGGGATCAGTGCGGGCGAGTTTCAGTTCCGCCTGCTGTCCGACGACCCTTTTGACTGGCCCAACCCGGTCTACAATCCTACCTCCGGCCCGGCCTGGCGCAGCTTTGACGATGTGGTCGTCGACCAGGAGGGCGCGCCGATCTGGGCGCACGCGGTACATTCGCTGGCGGGGACGCCGCTGGCGGAGCGGGGTTACGCTTCGGCTGTGCTGGATGTGCCGCGTCATCTGACCTGGGGCGGGTTCTCGGACGACGGTGTGCAGTTCAACGTTGACCGTTCAGGGCCGTGGCTGGACCCGGGTTCAGACATTGCCGGCGATATTCTGTGGAACCGTGAGGCAGAGCTCTACCAGCTTTTTGTGCGTCCGGTCTACGGCGACCGCCGCGTGGCGATGTCGACGACGACCGACTTCAGAGAGTTTACGCGCCCGGTCACGATCATGCAGCCCGATTCTCAGGACCGCGTCGGCACAGAGCTCTACGACATGCCGCCGCGGCCGTATGAGGATTTCTACATCGGGCTGCTCAACATCATGACCAGCGACCGCTTTGAGGAGGTGAGTTTGAGTAGCAACTGGCCGCAGATCAAGTATTTCGGGCGGATGGATACGCAGCTGGCCTACAGCTACAACGGGCTGTACTGGTACCGCACCGAGCGCAAGCCGTTTATCGGCTTGCGCGACTACGGCCAGGTTGGGGGCGGGTCGGCTTACGGTAAGGAGATGCTGCGTACGCAGGACGACAGGCTGCTCTTCTTCGTCATCGGAGATTACGGCGGTCATGCGGCCCGCGTCGACAAGGAGACGGACTGGCCGTATGGCAGCGGCTACCGCAGCCCGATGCTCTACGAGATGCGGCTGGACGGCTTCTGTTCGCTGAAGACGTGGGGCCGCGAGGGCGTACTGCGCACAAAAGTGATCATCCCGCGCGACGGTGAAATCCGCCTGAACGTCCGCACGATGACGCACACCGGCGTCCGGGTCCAGATGCTGGACGGGTTGACCGCACAGCCGATTCCCGGCTACACATGGGAAGAGGCGCTGCCCATAAGCGGGGATCATCTCTACGCCCGCCCGCGCTGGCAGGAGCGGGTGGATATTGCCGAGTTGGTGGGCCGGCCGGTCCGTGTCGAGATCGCGCTGCGCGAGGCCGAGTTGTTCGCGATCCGGCTGGAGTGTGATCTATACAACGCGTGTGAGCCGTTGGGGGCGTTGTGGTGAGGGGGGATCCGTACTGAAGTGTAAGTAGGTTTGAGGATGAACGGGATTGTGTGAAGTCACGAGGCGGAAAGCCTCAAGAAAAGAAGGAATTCGAGTTGGTACAGTCCTAGAGGTAGGAAAGCGATGAACAGTGGGGAAAACGAGAGCAATCAAGACGGTTGGGATGAGTATCTCAGGAGAGCCTGTGAGCTTACCAGTTCTGGCAACCTGGACAAGTGGGAAAATGACTACAAGCGCGAAATAGCCCGCGATCTCGAAAAGGCGCGCGAAGAACTGTTTGCCGGCACTGACAAATGGGTCAGTCTTGTGGACAGAGGACTCAAGTCCAATCTCATTTACTTCACGATTAGGTTGAATTTTCGAGAATGGATGACAAGCTCACAGGACGACGCGCGAGAAGCCCTGAGGGCGATTTGGACGAAAGATAGCTTGCCCGTTGCTCAACGAATTCGGGATTTTTGCGAAAGATTCCCACGAAAGGTAATAGGTGGAGGTACAGGAACACGCTTGAACCTAGCGTCCGTCTTGCTGATGGGGGTAGACGTTGAGCGTTTTCCGCCCTTTAGAATCACGGTGTTTAAGAAAGCTTGTATGCGCACTGGATACGATCCACCCGAAAGGGGCGCGGACGAAGCCACGCTGTATGGTCATTTCCTTGGATTCCTTGACCAACTCATCCAAGAGTCGGGGGCGAAAGGAGTGGAGCTACACCGCCAGCTTGACGCGCAGGGAGTAGTCTGGCAACTCCAGAACCACTTACCCAAACTAGGCGTGCAACCGGTTGAACCCAAGTCTCTAAACGCGCTCGCAGACGAACTGCTCCTAACGCCCGAATTTCTCGAAGAGATCTCCTCATTGCTTGACGACAAGCGGCAAGTTATCTTCCAGGGGCCGCCCGGCACAGGAAAGACCTATTTGGCGCAAGAACTGGCGAAGTTCCTTGCGGATTCCGAGTCGGGAGAGCGGATTACTCCCGTACAGTTTCACCCCTCTTACTCCTACGAGGACTTCGTCCGCGGCTTTCGTCCTACGCTCAGAAAAGGGCAGGCTGGATTCAAATTGCAGGATGGACCGCTGCTGCGAGCCGCGGGGAAGGCGCGTGACGAGCCGGGCTCCAAACATTTTCTCATAATCGACGAGATCAACCGCGGCAATCTCTCCAAGCTGTTCGGCGAGCTTTACTTCCTACTCGAATACCGGGACGAGCCGATACATATGCAGTATCAGGAGGACGACGAGGAGGACTTTTCGCTACCCGAAAACCTATACATTATCGGCACGATGAACACCGCAGACCGCTCGATCGCGCTGGTCGACTTGGCGTTGCGCCGGCGCTTCCACTTCGTCGAGTTCCACCCCGACAGCGAACCGGTCAAGGGCCTGCTCGGTCGCTGGTTGGAAAGACAGGGACTCCAAGAGACTATAGGGATCGTTAAAGTCATTGAAAAAGCAAACGATCTGTTGCAGGATGACAAGCACGCCGCCATCGGACCGAGTTACTTCATGAAGGAAGATCTTGACAGGAAGATGGTGGAGCGTATCTGGAAGCACAGTGTCATCCCGTACATTGAGGAACGCCTCTTCGGAGATGAGGATTTCATAAAGGAGTTTGATTTCAAGAAACTCTGCTCTGATGTCGCGCCTGAGTTACTTACGAAAACAGTTGAAGAGCAGACCGACGATGAAGCGCAGACCGTCACGAGCGGCGTGAAAGATGCGACAGATCAACCTTGAAGAGTATCAGGACAGCGGTCCAATCACTCTTGGGGTGGATGAGCGAGACGTTTTGAGGGAATTGCTTCCCTCGGTCTCAATCGAACCGGTCAAGCACACATCCAGCAAGTATCGACTTAGACCTGGCTCAATCGTCGGCGCGCTTGAGGTGGACGGCCTGTCAGTACTTATCAAGCCCAAGATTGGTATGCCGCAACTGTTGTCGCTGGCCTGCTACGCCCTTGGAATATACAAACAACAGGATAAGGAGTTTTCCTTCGCGAAGGATGAAGCGCTGCCCGATGTATTGGCTTTGGCACTGATCGCGGCCGCCCGCCGAGCGTTTGGGAGAGGAGTCTTGCGTGGGTATCAGGCGGAGGAAGATGCACTACACACCGTGCGCGGACGCATCCGCTTCGAGGACCAGATACGGCGAAGATACGGCGTTCCTCTGCCGGTGGAACTGCGCTTCGACGAGTTCACCGAGGATATTCTTGCGAACAGGCTGGTGAAGGCTGCGGCTGCACGGCTCGGTCGTATGACTTTGCGCTCGTCGGAGGCGCGGCGGGGGCTGGGCCGGACTGCAGCGATACTCGAAAACGTTTCCCTGCTCGAATTCAGTCGGCGAAACGTACCGGAAGTCACCTTCGACCGGCTCAATGAGCATTACCGCCACGTTGTTGGGCTGGCGAGGCTGATCCTGCTGCACAGCGAGTTTGAGTCCTTTCGGGGAGATGTGCGTGCATCTGGATTCCTGATTGATATGAATAGACTGTTCCAGGAGTTCGTCACCCAGGCACTGCGCGAGGAGTTTCGCGTATCTGAAGCCACGTTGCAGTCCGAAAGGAAAGTACCCTTCGATAAAGATGATTCGGTGAAGCTTGAGCCTGACCTGTCGTGGTGGGAAGGCGGAAAGTGTACTTTCGTAGGGGATGCGAAATATAAGAGAATCGACGTCAAGTCCGTACCGAACGCCGACCTGTACCAGATTTTGGCGTATGCAACGGCGCTCAATGTGCCTGGAGGCCTGCTCATATATGCGAAGGGGGAAGCTGATACAGCAAAGTACAGAGTCAAGCACTCGGGCAAACTGTTGGAGGTCGTCGCCCTTGACCTGGCCGGAACGCTTGAGGATATACTTGCTCGCGTCAAAGATATCGCACACAAGATCGTATGCTTGAGGGAACGAAGCTAACTACAGGGCAATCGCATGTAATCTGGTTTGCCGACATTGCCGAAGTTAGCCAGAGGGTCTACAAAAGGCATTCTCAAGAAACAAAGGCGAGGAGAGAGTGGAGAGGAGTGAGCTTGAGGGGGGAGCGAGGGCAGGCACAAGGCCTGCCCCTACCGTAGTTTGAGGGGGATGCGGAGAGAAGGGCAAGGCCGGCAGTGGGCAGGGGCAAGGCCTGGCCATGCGTTTCGGGCAGACTCCGAGAGATTGACGCAATAGGATGCGATTGTCCTGAAGCGAATCAGCTTGCGCTTGATCTGTAGTATAATTCCCTCACCTCATCACTTGACGGGCGTACTGTTTTGACACGCACAGAAGAGAAGCTGCTGACCGCCGACAACCTGCTCCGTCTTTACAGCGGAGGGGCGCGGGGTGAACTGATCAGAGGGGCGCTTTGCAGAACGACGCCGAAAGGACTGACACACGGCGAGATTGTGATGAATTTGGGCGGAGCGCTGAGGAATTTTGTCAGGCCTCGGCGCTTGGGCCGGCTGGTCGGTTCCGATTCCGGTATGATGCTGGAACGTGATCCGGACACGGTGCGGGAACCTGATATCGCCTTTATCTCCGCACAGAAGCTGCCTCTGAATGTCAGACTTTCCGGCTGCTTTGAGGGTGCCCCCGATTTGGCGGTCGAAATCGTCTCCCCCAGTGATGGGCCGCGGGAGGTCTATCACAAAGCCCGCATGTGGATCAGCTTTGGCGTGCCGCTCGTGTGGGTTGTGGACCCGGAGAACCGCGCCGTCGAAGTCCACCGCCCCAATCAACCCCTCCTGAGTCTGACCGAAAATGAAATCCTCGACGGCGGCGAGGTCCTGCCCGGTTTCAGCTACCCCGTGCGCGACGTATTTGATCTCTGATTTGAATTCAATTTGAGATCAAGGGTTTGCGTATATCGTGAGAGCGAGCGAGACACTCGCCCGCGCACGATCCCAAGGTAAAGCCCGCGCGCGTAGTCCTGTTTTCAAGTGAGGATCGGATCAGCATGAGCAAGACAGACTGTATACGCGACATCGGCGGCCGCAAGGAGATCTTCATCGACGAAGCGCCGATCGCCGAGATGAAGAACGTGCGGCTGACGATGAATGCTCCTTACCAGGACCATGAGCCGATTTTCCTGCCGGAGGCGCCGTGGGAGTACCGGATTCATCCGTATGCGACGGTGATGCGGGAGGGGGATGTTTTTCGGCTTTGGTATCTGGCTTATGAGTGGGACCCGCCGCGGGGGGTGGAGCTGCCGGCGGCGGGGACGGCGGAGGATGCGAGGCTCTTTTGGGCGCATACGCGGGGGAGGCTGTGCTACGCCGAGTCGACGGACGGCGTGCACTGGGAGCGGCCTCATCTGGGCCTGGTGGAGTACCGCGGGAGTGGGGATAATAATATCCTGGGACCGGCGGTGCATGACCGGGTGCAGCAGGCCGGCTGGAACGGGGGTACGGTTTTCAAGGATTCCGGGGCGGCGCCGGAGGGGAGGTACAAGCTCTGGAGTCAGATCGTGGTGGCGGAGGAGGGCAGGTCCGGCTTGACCGGGTTCTGTTCTCCTGACGGGCTGCGCTGGACGCCGTGCGGGAACAATCCTATTCCAGGGCATTGCGACTGCCTGAACGTGGTCTTCCGGGATGAACGGATCCAGCAGTATGTGGGGTATTCGCGCCTGTGGACCGCGGATAGGCACGGTGACCGCTACCGGGCGGTGCGGCGGCTGGTGTCGCCGGACTTTGAGCGGTGGGAGGACATGGGGCAGGTGCTGGGCGCCGACGAGGTCGACCTGACGCTGCCGGTGAAGCGCGAGCGAGAGAGCCGGCAGATCATGGACTTTCACGGCAACTGTGTGTTCAAGTATCCCGGAACGGCGGACGCCTACCTTGCGCTGCCTGAGGTCTGGTGGCACTGGTCGACGAATCCGTTTCCGGATGCCGGCAGAGACCAGGAGAAGATGGGCGGCTTCCCGGACACGGTCGACGTGCAGCTCGCTACGAGCCGCGACGGGATCGAGTGGCAGCGGGCGGGGGGACGCAACCCGTTCCTGCGATTGGGGCCGCCGGATGCGGGCGATTCAAAGATGATCTACGCGTTCACACAGCCTGTACAGGCCGGCGATGAACTGTGGATCTACTATGGCGGCTTCCGTTATGGGATCAGCGAGGGCGTTGCGCTCAAGAGGGGCGCTTACTTCCGCGCGCGGCTGCGATTGGACGGCTTTGTCTCGGTCGACGCCCCGTACGAAGGCGGGGAGCTGCTCACCGTGCCGCTGCGTTTTCGGGGGGAACGGCTGGCTCTCAACGCGGACACGAGCGCGGGGGGTGCAGTCCGAGTTCAGATAGAGGACGAAGGCGGCACACCAGTTGAAGGTTTCAGTATGGGCGAAGCCGACGAAGTGAACGGCAACTCGGTTCGCCACTTCGCGACCTGGGGAGGCCGTGCGCACGTCGGCGAATTGGCGGGGCGCGTGGTGCGCTTGCGCTTCCTGATGAACGGTTGTAAGTTGTACTCCTTCCAGTTTGTCGGCAACGGCTAACCGGCAGCTGCGGCCGCCTGGAGGTTGGTTGATGAGCTCACAGAACACAGACCGGAATGTAGCGCTCTCGACCGGCGCGGAGACACAGCTTTTCGTCGATGATGCCATGGTCAGCGCCAAACGCGGGGTGGTGCGCACGCTGCATCCGGGGAAGAAGCTGGAGCGGCCTGTGCTTTTGCCCGACCGACCGTGGGAAGGGGGCCGGGTCTACATCTACGGCACGGTGCATTACGACGCGGATGCGCAGCAGTTTCGCATGTGGTACCTGACGCGGATTGGACGCGGGCATCAGCATCGCACGCCCGGCCTGCGTGAACGGCAGGGGGACATGATCCTCTACGCCACATCCACGGACGGAATCCACTGGGAGAAGCCGGAGCTGGGCCTGCATGAGTTTGACGGCTCGCGCGCCAACAATATCCTCATTTTCGATAAACACAGCCCCACTGTGATCGTTGACGAAGCGGCGGACCCGTCGGAGCGATACAAGATGGCGGCGTGGGACTGGAGCCGCGACCAGTTCGGCTACTGGGTTGCCCACTCGGCCGACGGCCTGGTGTGGAATGCGTACGACGTCAATCCGATACTGATGAACTCGACCGAGACGCTGGAGGCGATCACGGTTGCCCACGACCGCCGTGCGGGTGAGTATTTCGCCTATCACCGGCGCTGGGGCGACATTGGCGGCTTTGACCGCCGCCTGATCGCCGTATGCACGAGCAGGAACTTCCTGGACTGGTCCGAGCCGGAGCTGATCATCGTCAGCGATGAACAGGACGATGCCTGGACCCAGGACCCCGAACAGCGGGGGGAGTTCTACGGCATGTCGGGCTTCGTCTACGGCGACCAGTTTCTCGGATTTCTGCCTGTTTTCAACGTTTACCGCGACATGAGGGGTCAGGAGGTCGGCGTCGAGCAAAGCCCCTGGGACGGGCCAATCGAGGCGCAGCTGGCGCATAGCCGCGACGGGCGCAGGTGGGAGCGTTTCGCCGATCGCTCGGCCATCATTCCGCGCGGGGGGCCGGGCAGCTTCGACGCCGGCTGCATTCTCTGTTCCGCCGACCGGCCGGTCGTCCATGGCGACGAAGTCTGGCACTACTACACAGCCATAAACACCCTGCACGGCGGCCCGATGCCGCCGAAGACCGCGACCATCGCCCGCGCATCCTGGCGGCTGGACGGCTTTGTCTCGTTTGACGCGGGTCATTTTGGCGGGACGGTGGAGACGGTTCCGCTCAACCTGCCGCCCGGCCAGCTCGTGGTCAACGCAGATGCTTCGCAGGGCAGTTTGGCGGTCGAGCTTCTTTCCCATGAGGGCGAGACAGTGCCAGGGTACTCAAGCCAGGACTGCAGGGCGATTGGCTCGGACAGTGTGCGGCACGTCATTCGCTGGAAGGATAACCAGCGGCTGCCGGCGGACCAGCCGCTGCGTTTGCGTTTTCATCTGGATACCGCCCAACTGTACAGTTTCCGTGTCAAGACGACGGAGCACGAGTAGGGAATCGCGGGACTGCCACCAGCCAATTGAAAGGAAGTGCGAGCCATGACGACAAACGGACAGCCGATCAAGTCGGGCATTTTCATCATGCCTTTTCATCCGCCGGAGAAGCCGCTGGCGCAGGGGTATGACGAGGATATTGAGCTGGCGGTGATGGCGGACAAGCTGGGGTTTGAGGAGTTCTGGATTGGCGAGCACCACACGATGCGGTACGAGACGGTGGTGGTACCGGAGGTCTTTATCGGGCGCGCGCTGGGCGTGACGGAGCGTATCCGGTTTGGTCCGTCGCCGGTCTGCGTCAATCTGCATCATCCTGCCTACCTGGCGACGCGGCTTGCTTTTCTGGATCACCTGGCCCATGGGCGGCTCAATCTCTGCCTTGGGCCGAGCGGGACGAGCACGGACTATGAGCTTTATGGGCAGCATCCGAAGGATGGCGGCAGGATGACGATTGAGGCGATTGACGTCATTTTGAAGCTGTGGACGTCGGACCCGCCTTACGAGCACGAAGGCCAGTTCTGGCAGTTCTCGCTCAAGGAAAATGTCGATGAGGAAACCCAGTTAGGGTTCATCCACAAGCCGCTGCAACAGCCCCATCCTCCGATCCTTGTGCCGGGTATTGCTCGCGATTCCTATAGCTTGAAGATGGCTGGGCGGTACGGTTTCGCACCGTTTTCGGCTGCTGTGGCGGCGGGGAATGTGCTGGCGGACAACTGGGAGACATACGCACGCAGCGCGCAGGAGGCGGGAAGAAAGCCGGACCGGGCCGACTGGCGGGTGGCGCGGGCGATCTTTCTGGCTGATACGACTGAAGAGGCGGTGAAGCGGGCGCGGACCAACTCGGTAGGGAGGAATTATGAGTATCTCGCCAAACTGATGGATAAGACCCGGGGCAGGGACGTTCTCAAACGAGACCTGGAGATGTCGAACGCGGACTGCAATATGGACTACTGGATGTCGGAGCAGATCATCGCCGGCGACGTGGACCATGTGCTGGAACGGTTGCTGGCGTTGATGGAGGAGAGCGGGCCGTTCGGCACTTTGGTCCTGATGGGCTTCGACTGGGACGACAAGGCGAGCTGGCTGCGCAACATTGAGCTCTTCGCGACCGAGCTTATGCCGGCGTTGAACAAGGCCGCGGCCTGAGCGCAGAAGCTCCTTAGCAGATCTGATTGGATAAGAGCATGTTCTCCAACTCGGACAGATTGAGTATGATTTCATCAGTTGGAGACATTCCACAGGACAAGGGCACCCTTCTCAGGAGATGAATAAATGAAACTCAGCCAACAGCAACTCCAGTTTTTTGAGACTTTCGGCTTTCTTCACTTTCCCGGCCTGGTGAAGGAGGAAGTCGGATGGATTACGGAGGATTTCGAATCGATTTTCGCAACCAGCGGCCAAGTGCATGACGGGACGCAGCGCTCTTGCATCGTTCCATTTATCGACCAGCGGGAGCGGCTGTGTACGCTCCTGGATCATCCCAGCATAGACGGGCTTATCAGCAGCATCCTGGGCGACGACTTCAACTATCTCGGCGGTGACGGCAACTTTTACACCGGCGATACGCGCTGGCACAGCGACGGCTTCCACACGATCGGCAAATACCTGAAGGTGGCCTTCTATCTCGATTCGCTGACGTCCGATACGGGCTGTCTGCGCGTGATCCCCGGCTCGCACCGTGAGGACCTTGAGGAGTGGTCGGCCCGGCAGGCGCGGGACGCTTCCGAGCTCTGGGGAATCTCGCAATTGGAGGTGCCGCACGTGGCACTGGAGACGCAGCCGGGCGACGTTGTGGCCTTCAACCATAATCTGATGCACTCGTCGTTCGGCGGAAGCGCGGCCCGGCGCATGTTTACGATCAACTGCTGCGCCTACTGTGAGACGCCGGAAGAGATCGAGGAGCTGGAGAAGTTCGTTGCCGGCGGCGCCCGCTTCTGGAAGGACCAGATGCACTCCGATATCATGCGCAATACCGCTTCCCCGTCACGAATGCGGCATCTGGAGCAGGTGATGGCGCACGAGAGCCATCTGCCGGCGCTTTCGGCCAAGGCGCGGGCGGAGATGGCCGAACCGGCTCGCGGGTAGGGCGATGGCGGACAAGATCAGGATCGGCGTTGTCGGCTGCCGGGTCGGTGGGGCCTGGGTTGAGGGCGCGCACGCGGGCAGTGATACGGTGGCCTGGGCGGTCGCCGATCTGAACCGGGATCTGGCGCGGAAGGTGGCGCAAGAGAGCGATGTCGCCCGGGTCTACGGAGACTATCGTGAGCTGCTGGCCGATGACGAGGTGGACGCGGTTGGCGTTGCCACTGCGCCGGACGTGCGCAAGCCGATGGTCCTTGACGCGTTGAAGGCCGGCAAGCATGTGCTGGTGCAGAAGCCGCACGGCATCAACGCCGCGGACGTCGAGGAGATCAATGCGGCTGCGGCGGGCAGTGGAAAGACGCTTGTCTACTCCTACTTCATGCGCCACGAGGAGGAGAACAAGAGGAGCCGGGCACTCATCGCCGGCGGAAGGATCGGGCGTCCTTACCACGCACGCGTCCACTACCACTATCGAGAGCGTGGCGTCGACTATGAGCCGCCGGCCGGCCGGGAATGGCTGTACCGCTGGGGCCTGAAGGGCGGCGCGTTGGGGCAACACGGCTCCCATTACCTGGACCAGGCCTGGTACCTGCTGGGCTGTCCGCAGCCGCTGTGGGCCTTCGCGATCAGCCACAGCGCGTTTCCGACGCGGCTCAAAGTGGAACGCCATTCTGAGGACTACATGAGCTTTCTGGTGGGCTGCGGCGGGGGCGTCACCATTCAGATGGACACGTCTGCGATCATCGCCACCTGGGCCGACCGGGCGTGGGACCTGCGTCTGCGCGTCCTGGGCACGGCTGGGACGGTTGAAGTCGAGTCGACCCGGCTGGCTTCGGGGCAGACGCGTTCGGGCACGCGACGACTGTTGGGCGCGATCTACACTGAGGGCGGCAACTTTGTAGAGGAGAATGCGGAGCACGGCAGCGGGGACTTTGACGGGGAGATCCGCGACTTTGCCGCGGCCATTCGCGGCGAGCAGCCGCCCGACGTGTCGCCGGCGGATGCGCTGACCTTCATGAAGCTGCTGGATGCGATCTACCTGAGCGCGGAAACCGGGGAAAAGGTGCAGGTTGCCGCGTAGAAGGTGAGGCTGGTTTGCAGAGGCGCCCGGTCTCCGGCCAGCATATGGCTTCGACCGACAGGGACACGCGCCCTTAACCTCGCGACGGTTCCTTCATCGTCTTCTTGAATTCGCGCGCCAGCTCTCCTAAGTGGGTATCGTTGGCCCTGACCTGCTCGAGATGGACCATGCGCTCCGGGCCGGCCGTGGCGATCATCGCCTCGCCGTGGATGCGGTCGATCCAGAAGCGGGCCTCGCGGCCGAGTACCTCGCGCAGCTCTTCGAGCCGGTGCTCAGGATAGCGGCGTGAGAAGTTCATGGTGTACATGCGGCGGCGCTCCGAGCCGCCGAAGGCAGCGTGTTTGAGATTGTGGTTGAATACGACGATGTCGCCGGGCGTGGTCTCCAGGATCAGTGCCGGTACTTCGCGCCCCTCCAGCCCCCAGATCTTCCCGCTCTCCTTAATGTCCCTCTCAATCACATCGGCGTAGGCGTCACCGGCGCGGTGGCTGCCCGGAATGACGCGCAGCGCGCCGCTGTCGCGGGTGAGCGGGTCGAGGTAGAAAGCGATCTTGATGCTGAGAATCCGATCTGCATTGTAGCCGTCGGAGTGCCAGCGGGTGTCGCCGGCATAGTAGTTGCCGTCGCCGCTTGTGTAGTTGAAGTCGTCGCCGCAGATGCCGGCGGCGATGTCGTGGATGCGCGGGTCGTCCAGAAGGGAACTGAGAAACACGCTCTTGTCGGGGAAGGGAAGGATGCAGGACCGCTGCACGCCGTCGTGTTCCCGCCCGTGGTGTCCGCCGCCGTGCGCGGCCCAGATCGCTTCGAATTCGTCGATGATCCTGTCAGCGCAGTCGGCCAGCAGCCCGGGAAAGTAGAGATAGCCGAAGGTGTCGAAGAATGCCAGCTGTTGCGGTGTGAGTTGCGTCTGTGCCACTGTGAACCCTCCTTTAGTCTGTCGAACCAGTTCTCTGGCAGCTGCCGGTTGCGCAACTACTCCCTCTGACGAAATGGTAATGGCAGCGTCAGCGAATTGCAACCCGCATTGCCGGGGGGTCATTCGTTCTCGCCTCGCGGCACTGCCAATAGCGCCAGCGCGGTGAAGTTCCATGCCGCCAGCTCGGGCAGGGCGGCGAATGCGTCCACTTGCGCGTGTGCAAAGGCCGCGGCAATCGCCGCCAGCAGGCCGGTCCGGCGCCATGTAAGCGCCCCGTGAGATGGGCGCCACAAGCGGGAAAGTGTCCAAGCAAGAAGCGCGGCCAGCCACAACAGCCCGGCGACGCCCCAGCCGGTTGCGTACTCCAGCCAGACGGAGTGAGCGTGCAGCAGGTTGGGATCAGCCGCTGGCGAGGGCTGCAGGAAGGCGGGATAGTTCCAGTAGAATCCGCCTGGCCCGACACCGAACAGCGGGTACTGCCTCCAGAGTGCCAGGGCATCTCTCCAGATGGCGAAGCGTGAGTGCAGGGTCCCGAGGTTCAACAGCCGCTCCCCGTAAAGCAGGACGAACGCCAGACCGACCGCCGCCGCCAAGCCGGTCACCACCGTCAGCAGAACGGCGCTCCGCTTGCCCGGGCGGAAGTAGTCCTGTCCCGCCCCCGCCGCAGCCATGACGAGAAGACCGGCAGGCAGGCCGAGCAGCAGGGCGCCGCGGCTGGCTGTCAGTAGCAGTGCCGCGGCCGCCAGGAGACAGCCCGCGGCGAGCGCGGGACGTCTGAGACCGCAGGTTGCGAGGAGACCGATACCGACGAGAAGTGTGCGCAGCAGATAGAGGGCCGTCTGATTGGGGGAAAATGTGATCCCCATCAGGCGCCGCACACCGTCGGCGGAGACACCGCCGCCGATCAGCCAGTCGACTGCCCCAACGCCCGCGGCGAATGCACCGCCGGCGAAGAGGGCTGTCAGCACGGCCCGCTGCTGACGCGGCTCGACGGCCAACAGCCTGATGCCCGCATAGAACAGGGCAGGAACCGCAACAAGCTGCCACAGTCCTTCAAAATAGCCCGGCCAGTGCCAGACGTTGCGAGCGGCGAGCAGGCTGATCACGATCCAGGCCGCGACGAGCAGATTGGCGTACCACCCGTTGCGAGCGGCGAATACTGAACGGCGCACCGGGTGGATCGCTTTGAGAGTGTACCTGATGCGCCAGGGTCTGGCGCGGAAGGCGTGCTGCGAGAGGGCTGGCAGTGCGGCCAGTAGTGTAGCCAGCAGTGCGGCCTGGGCCGGGGGGACTGCCCAGACGGCGCCGGCGAGCCGCAGCTCTTTGTGCTGAAAGTGGAAGGGCAGGGCGGCGGCCGCGATCATCAGTCCGGTATGCGGCTCGGCCGCGATGAGAAATGCGGCGATAAGCCAGCAGAGAAAAATCAGCGGCGGCCAGACGGCCAGGTGGTAGACGGTGAGCAGAAGGGCCCAGATTGCGAGCTTGCCAGTTAGCGGCCAAGTCCGGTAGAGGGCCTGCCAGCGGCGCAGAGGTAGCGTGCGGGCCGTGAGTAGGGCCCGCCAGAGAAGGAATCCGACGGCAAGCAGGAGCAGTGCAAAACGTACGTATAGCCAGTCCCTTGTTGCGGACGGTCCGGTTTCGGCTGCAGCCTGCGCGGCGTCAGTAAACACGGACAGCAGGGCGTGATCTTTTCCATCAGCGGTGATGAGTGAGAAGCCCCACATTGGATCGGCTGGGGGTGCGTCCGGTCGGTCTACCGGCCATCCCATTGCAGCCAGCCAGGGCCAGTGCGCGCGTGCATGGCGAATGGCCCCCTCTGTAAGACGCAGTTGATCGGCCGTTGAAACGGTCTTCCAGTGGTCCTGCACATGCCGGTTCCAGCCGAAACGGACGACCCACACGGGCGTCTGTGCATCACCGGCGGCGACCATCACGCGCCGCACCCAGGCAGCGCGGCGGAAGTTGAGCGCGTCGACGCGGCTGCGGGCATCTTCCGGCCCGGAGCCAAATCCGAACGGTTGCACGAGAACGGCATCGAAGTAGGGCGCGGCGCCGGCCGCGTAGAGCCGCTGGAGGAAAAAGCCCTCGTCGATGGCGGTGTGGCCGCGGTCCTGGGTGGGGGCCAGTGCAGCGGCCAGAATGACCGCGTCCGGGTCGGCATCGCGGACAGCAACGGCCGCCGCGCGCAGCAGACCAGCATAGCCGACCGGGTCGATCAGCCGGTTGCCCCAATGGGGGGCGATGTTGGGCTCGTCCCAGATCTGATAGAAGCGGACTGTGTCACGGTAGCGGCGGGCAAAGGCGGCGGCAAAGCGGGCGAAGGTCTCCGGCGCGGCAGGGGGCGCCAGCCGCCAGGGCAGGTCGTTTTCCAAGGCCCCCGGCGGGGGGCGGTCTACGCTGTCCCTGGCCCAGGCGGGGCTGCCGTCGAGCACGATGACCGGGACCAGTCCGGCGGCAGCGGTTTCGGTCAGGACCTGGTCGGTCCACGCCCATTGGAACGCGCCCGGTTGGGGTTCGATGCGGCTCCAGTCGATACGTTGGCGTACCCAGCCGAAGCCGGCGCCGCGCAGGCGATGAAGCGCCTGCTGCCGCTCGAGCGGGGTATCGTATTGCTCGAGCTCGACGGTGACGCCGAGGAAGGGTGTCCGGCCGGCTGGGGAGGACTGGGAGCGGGGCTCTTCAGTCGCCGGCAGGCCGCCAGGGTCTTGTTCGCGAAGATCCCGGAGTGTCAGGGCGATCTCTACGCCCAGGTAGCAGAGAACTGCGTAGAGGAAGGCGAGATGGAGCAGTCGGATGGCCATCTGCGCCGCGGCGTCAGGTCTTACGAACGATCCAGGCAATGGTCAAGGATATTCTGGATATGGCGCCTCTCCTCTTCGAATGTCGACAGGCGCTTTTGTACAGACCTGATGTCGATGACCCGGCCCTGATCCCGCTCCTCTACCGCCTGCTGCAATATCCTCAGCAGCAGACCGGCGATGCGACGACGGCGTTGATATTCGAAGGGCAGATGGGGATCGGAGATCGTTTCGGGCAGGGAGCGGTACCACGCCTCCTTTTCTGCCAGCTTGAATTCGAGGCGCAACACGGAACTCCCCATCTGTGAACGCGTGAAAATTGAGCGGGGGGAGGTGGATGGTTCCGCTTGCCCGGCATCGTCGAAGGGCAGAATGCGGCCGTCCTCCGAATTGAGCCAGAGGATCGGCGTTGCATAGTCGACGCGGTTGGGGTCGCTGATGTACATGTTGTTGCGGGCAATGCTGACGGCGGCGTCAATGTGGCCGCGGCCCCGGCCCGTCACGAGGGCCTGGTAGACGCCGGCGGCAAAGTGCACGGCGGAGCGATCCATGATCCCGTAGCGCATGGCGATCACGGCAGGCAGGCCGCTTTGAAGCAGCTGGTGGGCGATGCCGGCAAAGGGCCGTGTACTGTCGACCTGTCCGGCCAGGCAGGCGTTGAGGAAGACGAGTTTCACCGATTCCGCCTGCTGCAGAACGGTGCGCAGGGTTGCAGCCGATACGAGGGCAGGGGCGTCACCGGCCCAGAGCAGGAGGCCTTCCTCATTGCCGTGGCCGGCAAAGTGCAGGATATCGGGCCAGGTCCTCACCAGCCGTTCCTGGATCTGTTGAACTGTAACGCGTCCGTGCAGGTGCTCCAGCTTGACGCGGGCAGAGGGAAGCTCTTCGATTGCCGAACGGACCTGTTCGGTCTCAACATTTGCGGCCAGCCCATGGCCCGGATCACCCCCGTCGGGCCCGTGCTGCATGGGGAGGTCCGGAATTCCTGAATCGACCGTCACCAACAGGATTTTGAGGGGAGGCGCCGCCTCCAGCGCCCTGGGGCGGGCAACATAGCTTACGAGATTCTGGGTGCGGACGAGTGAGATATTGGTGTCGGCGGCAAAGGACTGATTGCGGCGGGGGTCGTGGAGCGTTTCCCAGGGCAGTGCCGCGATTGCGGGCGGGTGCAGGATGAGCCTGAGCCGCAGCCGTCCTCCGTCATCCAGGTCGGCGCGGGCCTGGGCCCAGAGGTCTCGCACCTGATCGCGGACCAGTTCGGAATACAGCCTGCTGCCGATTTCGGCAAGCAGATCTTCCCCTTGTGTCTGATACGGGTCGCCCAGCCGGGCCAGGAAATCCACCCAGACGGAATGGAGGGCATCCTGACTGAAGGTGGAGGCGCCGCTCAGGCCGCGATAGGACGCCAGGACAGCATAAGGCGCCCTATTGCCGGTTATGGTTATGTCGAAATTTGTGTATTCGCTCAACTGCGGTTTCCGGTTATCTCTTTTTGATTTATAGTATCATCATCCTTTCCAACAGGAAACTGGAAGTCGAAAATTGGGTACTGAGAACCGGTATACGCCGTTCGGCGCCAGCGGGGAACAGAATACGGGGCAGCCAGCGGGCGGTAGTCCGTCCTTTGCCGCAACCGGGATGGACCGACCCGCCGCATCGGTGACTGCGTACGGCCTGAACCGACGCTTTGTGCAGCGCGTGAGCGTGCTGGCGTGGACGGTTGCGGCGACGGTTGCGATCAGTCTCTTCCTGCGGCTGCCGACGGTTGTATTCACTCTGAACGCGCTGGGCTCGCCGATGTCGATCCGCATCAGCGAGACGACCGTAATCGCCGTCTTTATCGCGTTGCTCACGGCCAGCGGTACGGAACGGGCGATCCGCACCCACCCTCTCTATTCCGGGGACTCTTTGGGCAGCGAGCCCGAGTTGGGTGGGCACACCTGGCTGTTCTGGGGGCTGCCTGCCGCCGTCTCCATTTTGGCGGTCCTGCTGGCGCCCGAAGCCCGGACACCGCTTTTCCAGGCAGGCGCGGCGCTGCTCAGCGGCGGGTTAATCGCCATCATTCTGTTCAACCTTTACGCCTCCGTAGACCAGGGTTCGGCGGGTTACCGACAGGCGCGCATCCTGCTCAACGTACTGTCCTATACCGCGGCGCTGGCCCTTTTTCTGCTGGTCTATCAGACGAGAACGCGCAGCCTGCTCTCCGGAACCCTGATCGCGGCGACGTCCGCGCTGCTGGCGGTTGAGTTGTTGCGGGACATCATGCCCAGGGTGAACGTCGTGCTCATGTATGCGGCGCTGGTCGCGATCGTGCTGGGTGAAGCGGCGTGGGCGCTGAACTACTGGCCGCTATCGGGCGCAAGCGGCGGGCTGGTTCTGCTGTTGATCTTCTACCTGTTCGTGGGGCTGGCCCGGCACGCGCTGCATGAGGGCCATCTCAGCCGCAAGCTGGTGCTGGAGTATTCAGCCTTTGCGCTCCTGGCGCTTGTCCTGATCGTGCTGATCGGGCCGGGACTCTAGGCTTGCGACCCCCTGCTCAACTCTTTGACCGCCCCTGATCCCGCGTGAGTTCCTGCGGCCTAAGAGCCAGCCTCTTCTCCGGCCGCGGCGGCGAGCTGTTCGAAATCTCCTCTCCAACCGGCCCGCAACTGCGGTTCGGCAGCCAGCTGCCGGACAGTTTCGGTCAGCAGGCGGTTGACCGGCGTTTCGACGCCGACTTCGACACCCTTGCGTACAATGGCGCCGTTGTACCAGGCGACTTCGCTGCCCCTCTTACCTGACGCCAGATCCAGATACAGGCTTGGCATTTTTCCTCCCCTGGCTCCGCCGACGACCCGGTGCAGGGCGGTCCGCAGAAGCGGGCGCGGACACCAACGCAGAAGGGGAGCGAGAGCTCGAAGCGGGTACTTTTCGACGTTGAGAGGGCGGATGCCGGCGGCGGCCATGACGCGCAGGGCCTCGCGCAGGGCGTCGATCTCCAGGTCGGCGATGCGGGGGTCGGCGAAGGTGACGCCGGGCGGCTCGGCGAGGATGGCGCTGGTGGCGTTGCCGATCATGTTCATGAGCAGCTTTGACCATTTCATGCCGTTGGCGTCGTCGTACACCTTGGCGGGGAGTCCGGCGGTGGTGAACTGCGAGGAGAGAAGGGAGAGGAGAGAGGAGAGAGAGCTGCTTCCCGCGTCTTCGCCGTCTCCGCGGAACTCTGCCAGGCCGATGGCAAAGGTGGGCTTTGTCACCTGGACGACGCCGGGCTCTCTCACCTCGACAGGCGCGGTGATCGTTCCGGCGAGGACCTGCTGCGGGCCAAAGCGGGCGGCGATCTCTTCTTCGTTGCCGACTCCGTTCTGAAGACTGAGGATGGCCGGGGGAGGCCCGGCTTCCGCTGAGGCCATTTCGTCCAAGACCGTTGCCGTGTCATAGCTTTTGACGGCGAGGACGGCGATGTCATATGTGCCGGGAAAGGCCTCCTGCACAGAGGCAACCGCGTTGACCGAGGGGACCCGTTCCACTGCGCCATCGGCGGCGTACAGCGCCAGTCCGCGTGTTTGCAGAGCCGCGGTTGTGCGGGCGCGACCGACCAGGGTCACGGCGTGGCCGGCAGAAGCCAGCCTGCCGCCGACAAAACAGCCGATGGCCCCGGCCCCGATTATGAGGATGCGAAGAGAGTCCATGGCTCAGTTCCCATCCGCCGGACGCCGGGCGTGGAGGTCGTAGAGGCCGTAGGCTGCCGCCAGCAGCTCGATGGGATGGCGGGAGGGGAGGCCGGTCCCATGTTCCAGCTGCCAGCGGCATGTTTCAGAGTCGCAGGCGGTAAAGGAAAGCGATCCCTCGGTATCCTGGTTCGACTCCGTGGACTGCGCCGCAACGAAGTCGAACAGCTCGGCTCCCACGTCCATGGCGATCTGGTATTTCTCGGTCTTGTAGCCGTAGGTCCCGGCGATGCCGCAGCAGCGGGCGTGACTCTCGCGCAGGTCGAGGCCCGGGATCCGGGCCAGCAGGTCGAGCGCGGGTTTGCCGATGCGGTGCGCGCGCAGCTGGCAGGGGGCATGGTAAGGCAGAATGAAGGGCTGATCAGACTGGTGAAGCGGACGCAGGTCGGAGGGCAGCTGGCCCTGATCGAGACGCTCGCGCAGCCATTCGAAGATATCCCAGGTGGCGAGCTTGAGGGCCCGCGTGCCTGCGTCGTTCTCCAGATCGAGCAGTTCGGGGGCCTCCTCCTTGAGAGTCAGGGTGCAGCTGGTGCTGGTGCCTATGATCGGGTAGCCGGCGTTTACGAATTCGATGAGGCGGGAAACGTTGCGGCGATGGTAGCTCTCGGCGGCGCCGAATTCTCCGTTCGAAAGCATCGGCAGGCCGCAGCAGTTTTGCGGCGGCACGATAACTTCGTAGCCGAGATGCTCCAAGACCAGAACTGCCGCGATGCCCACGAAGGGTTCATAGTACTGGGTTGCGCAGCCGTGAAAGTAGACGACCTTTCGCTCGCCGCGCAGCCGCTGGGCGCGGGTACGCGCAAGCCAGCGGTTGAGCGTGTGATGGTGCCAGCGGGGGAGGGGCGCCTTCTCTGCCACGCCGAACAGGGCGGCGGCGAGCCGGCGGCTGAGCGGGTTGTGCAGGAGGAAGTTCGCGAGGCCGGGCGCGATGCTGCCTATCCGCCCCAGCAGTTCGTTGCGGCCCAGGAGCCGGTTTCGCAAGGAGATGCCGCGTGCCGCCACGATCCGGGCGCGGGCGCGGGCGTTGATTTCGGCGATGCGGACACCGGTTGGGCAGACTTCGTTGCAGACGCGACAGCCGGAGCAGTAGTCGACCGAGGCGTCAGGCATCTGGCCGGCGGCAAGTGTGCGAGAGATGGGGCCGGCGCCGTCCGCGTAAAATGGGTGTCCGAAGTCCCGGAAGCGTTCGGACTGGGGCGCGGCGTACTTGGGTCCTGGGAAGCTGTCGGTCACCTGGGAGACCGGGCAGTAGCTGGTGCAGATGTTGCACTTGATACAGTCGTTCAGGCTCAGGCCGACGGAGTTCAGAGATGCGGGAGGCATTTGGACGGTAGCTTAGCGTTACAGGCCGCGGACGACGGCATTTGCCGCGGCGCAGCCTGTTGAAATGGCGATTCCCTCGCGGCTGCGCTCGCGGATCGGGTCGGTGTGGGCGAGGATTGCGCCGGCAGCCCACAGGTTATCGTAGACGGGCCCGCCGGATTGGTCCAGCGGACGAAAGCGGTGGTCGACGGAGACACCGGCCTGGAAGATCGGGTGACCGCGTCTGTCCAGGAAGAGAGGACGCAGCCACTGGGTGCGCGTCTGCGGGGCGGTCAGCGGCAGGTCGAAGACGGTCTCCTTTACATGGCCGCAGCGGTCAGCGTAGATGCCGCCGCCAAGGATGCCGCCGGTGGCCAGAAGGTAGTTGCGGGCCGTGTGGCGCAAAGGGCGGCTGCCGGTTTCGGTCTCGATCCACTCGATGCGCCGGCCGGCTGCGTGGAACCCACAGACTTCCATGCCGATTTCAACGCGTACACCCAGACGGTCCAACCGGGCGCGCAGGGCAGTGTCAAGACGCAATCCCGGCACGCTGGGCGGCAGGGTCGGGAGTTCGAAAACGGCGGCGCCCGACCCCTGGCCGTCCTGAGATCGGGCTGTGTTGGGGTCCCGGCTGACGAACGCCTGGTGTATTTTCTTCAGGAGGCGGGTGTGGTCGTTCAGCCCCAATACTGCCGGCAGACCGACACGTTCGCCGGCGGCGGCTACGTCCACTACCATTTCGGTAAAGTGTGCCTGCGCTGCCGGCCGGTCCAGCAGCCGGGCCAGTTGCAGCGGACTATGATCACGCCTTTTTGTGAGTTGGTTAAGGGGCAGGGACGCGCTGCGAGCAAGGCGGCCCTGCCGCTGCAGATTCTCGGCGATCAGCGCGGGGTAGAAGTCGGGCATGCCGTCCAGGCCGACGATTAGCAGCGGGCGGTCATCCTCAAGATTGCCTGCCTGTTGGGCCGCGGGCGCGAGATAGACGGGGCGGGCGGCGCCAACCGGCGAAACGAGCGCGGCGTTTTGCCCGAGATCGGGGTCATGGAACTGTTCGGCAGGCGCGTCTCTTTGCGAAATCGGTTCCGCTTGCGGGCCGGAAGTGTTGAGATCAGTGGCGCCGGCGGCGCGAACATACGGAAGGCCTGCCGCGGCGGCAAGGTGTTGAAACTCGTCCAGCGCTTGCGCGATCGCGTCGACGCCGAGAAGCCGGTAGGGATGTGCAGGCGGCAGTTCGGGGAGCGCTTGCGTCCAGTTCGCGACCGCGTCCTGCCCGTTTGGGAGATAGCCCAGCAGGTCGATTGTACCGGCATGCCAGTGGGTCGCGCCGGCGCCGTGGGCGATTACACGCACGCGCAGACCGGCGCGGGCAGCGGTATATGCGGCAAAGAGGCCGGTCAGGCCGGCGCCGATGACAAGGAGATCAAGCATGGATCAGAGACTGGAACTCGCAGGGGAGGAACCGGAACGATAGAAGGAAGAAAGCGGGCTTTCCTCGTCATCGACGGGCAGATGATCGGCGTTCAGGATACTCAGATAGATCAGTTCGTCCAGGCGTTCCTGGCGCAGCTGCTGTCCCCACAGGATCGGCGCAACGCCTTTCCAGCGTTCCTGCAGGAAGTCGCGCAGGAGCAGGTTCGGCTGCGAAACGTTTGTGCCAGGATCGACGGCGGCGGAGCGCCGGCGGGACTCGTCGGAGGGGGCAGGACTGGAGGCCGGCGCCGGGCCGGCGCGAGAGGGTTCGGCCGCGGCGCCGGCGCGGTGGTGATGGGCCGGGGACTGCATGTGGGCCACATGCCACTCGCCGGCGGCGGGCGAGGCGTTGCCGGCGCGCAGCTGGTGCAGGATACCGACGGCGCGATAGGTACAGAAGCCGCCCTGACAGGGTCCCATGCCGAGGCGTACGTCGCGGCGCAGGTCGTCCAGGGTGACGGTCGGATTGCGCTGGGCCGCGCCTTCCAACATCGAGCGGGTTACCAGCTCGCACTCGCAGACCAGCTCCGACTGCAGATTTTCGTCTTCGACTTCGTTGAGCCGGTGGCCGAGCCAGTAGTGTCCCTGTTCGACACCGGGCACGGATGTATCGGCGGTGCGGCAGGGGCGGGAAACGCCGAGCTGCTCGCAGGCTGCATCGACTGCGGACTCGGCCATCAGGCGGAAGGTCGTCCATTTGCCGCCGGTGATCGTGATGAACCCGCGCACGCCGTCCCGCTGCCGGTGGTTGAGCAGGGCCAGGGCGCGGGTGGCGTCGCGGCTGGATTGGGGTGAATCCTGCGCCGGCTGATCGTTCGACAGGGAATCGTCCGTACCCGGGGTAGGCTCGCCGGATGGTTGCGTCTCCTGGTAGAGGGGCCGCACACCGGCCCAGGCGCGCAGGATGCGGCTGCGGCTGAGGCCGGGCACCAGTTTGTCGCCTTCGGTCAGCATCAGGTCAACTTCCCACTGCTCGATGGAGAGGTTTTCGGGGTCAGCCACCTGTTCGTCGGTCGTGCCGATGACGCTGACAGTGTGAATCGGCACGAGAATGTCGCCGTCGCCGGGCATTTTGCAGCGGTTGATGACGGTGTTGGTCAGACGGGCGTTGGTTGCCAGCATCACGCCTTTGCCGAGAATCATCTTCACTTCGACGCCTGCCAGGGCCGCGACCTGACCGGACCAGGCGCCGGCGGCGTTGATGACGAGGTCGGCGTCTATGTGCAGCTCTTCGCCCGAGACTGTGTCGAGAACGGTGGCGGCGGAGACTGCGCGGTTGCCGTCGCCGCCGGAGAGGTGGAGACGGGTGAGCTCGTGATAGGGCAGCAGGGTTGCGCCGGCCTGGCGGGCGGCCTGGGCGGTGGCGTGGGTGGCGAGGAAACTGTCGGCGGCGGCGTCGGGGAGTTCGAAGACGCGGCTGATGCGGGGGTTCAGCAGGGGTTCGCGGCGGAGGGCGGAGGGCGGCGGAATTTCGGTGCAGGGGACGTCGAGGCGGCGGCAGGCGGCCGCGAAGCGGTCGGGATAGTCGTCTTCATCTTCGGGCACGACAACGAAGAATCCGCTCGTGTCTTCGATGCAGTGGGTGTGGGTACGGCGCAGGATGCGATTTTCGCTGATGCACTCGACAGCGCTGGCGGCATCTTTCAGCACGTATCTTGCGCCGCTGTGGAGGAGGCCGTGGTAGCGCCCGGTCGTACCATGGGTCAGGTCGCGTTTTTCGACGAGGACGGTGCGGAATCCCCTTAGGGCGGCATCCCAGGCGACACCGGTCCCGGTAGCGCCGCCGCCGATCACGAGGATTTCGGTCTGCATCCTCTTCATCGGGCGCTATCCAATGTCATGGAGGAGTTGATGGATTTCCTGGGCGCGGCTGCATTTGAGCGCCGTGGCGGCGAGCTCTCTGGCCGCGTCCATGTCCACGCGCCGAATTGCGGATTTGACCAGGGGAACGGCCGGGCCGGCCACGCTGATTTCATTCAGGCCCAGGCCCAGCAGCAGGGGCTGCACGGAAGGGTCGCCGGCGACTTCGCCGCAGATGGCGACGGGGATGCCGGCGGCGCGGCCCGCTTCGCAGGTCAGAGCGATCAGGCGCAGCACCGAGGGGTCGAGGGGGGTTGCCAAGGTTGCGACAGCGCTGTTTACGCGGTCTGCGGCGAGGGTATATTGGGCCAGATCGTTGGTGCCTATGCTGAGGAAGTCGACCTGCGGAGCGAAGTGGTGCGCGAGGAGAGCGGCCGACGGCACTTCGATCAGCACGCCTACTTCAAGCGTGCCGAGTTTGCGGCGGCAATGCCGATAGCCGGGAATCTCTTCAAGCAGCTCCAGCGTCTGGCGGACTTCGTTCACCTTCGAAATCATGGGGATCAGAATTCGAATACGGTCTACGGGCGAAACGTTTTGGGCCAGTTCGATCAACGCCTGGGCCTGGTCGATGAGCATCTGCGGGTGGCGGAGCAGGAGGCGGATGCCGCGCACGCCGAGGAAGGGATTGGCTTCGGCGGGAGGCTGCAGATAGGGAACCGGTTTGTCGCCGCCGATGTCGAGCAGGCGCACAGTCAGAGAATGGTTGTTGGTATAGGAATGCACATCCTGGTAGGCGGCCAGCTGCTCGGAGACGGTCGGCGGGCTGGTACGGTGTTGAAACAGATTCTCGGTGCGGAGGAGACCGATACCCTCGGCGCCGTTGGGGTGGATGTGGAGGAGATCTTCACGGCTGTTGACGTTCACGCGTACGGGGATGCGTTCCCCATCGGGCGTCAGGGCGGGTTCGTGGGACTGTGAGAGCGCCTCAGCCTGGAAGCGCCGCAGCCGGGAACGGGTCAATTCGTACTGTTCGAGCGTCTCCTCATCGGGGTCGACGAGGAGACGGCCGCGGATTCCATCGACCACACCGAACATACCGGTGTGCAGCTGCAGGATTTCCGCGCCTGCGCTGCAGACGAGGGGGATGCCCAGACTGCGGGCCAGGATGGCGGTGTGGGCGGTAGGCGTACTGGCGGCGAGGGCGATGCCAACGACGTGGGCCTGGTCGAGGTGGGTTGTGTCGAACGCGGTCAGGTCCTCTGCGAGCAGGATTGTATCGTCGGGCAGGGGGTTCAGCTGGCGGGCGGGGGTAATTCCGCCCAGGCGGAAGACGAGCCGTTGCCCTACGTCGCGGATGTCGGTGGCGCGGCTGGCGAAATACTGGTCGCTGAGGCCCTGGAAGAGCCGCACCAGTTCACCTGTGGCCTGGCGTGTGGCGCGGGTGGCGTCGGAGCCGGCGTCGATGGCGGCGCGCACCGCGTCGGTGAGTGTGCTGTCATGGAGGATTTCGCGGTGAACGAGAAAGATCTCCGCGGTTGCCGTTTGTCCGATCTGGGCCAGCCGCGCCAGTTCTTCATCGACCAGAAGGCGGGCCGCCAGAAAGCGTTCCCACTCTTCTTCGGGGTCACCGGCCGGCGGCGCGGACGTCCCGCCGGTATCGTCCGGGGCGACCGGAGCGTATTTGTATATGTTTCCGATACCGACCCCGGGCGCCGCTGAGAGGCCGTGGAAAAGCTGCTGCACAGGTTTACTCGCTTTTACTCGCTGGCGGTTAGAAGAGGGAGCAGAGCGCCTCAATGGCCGCGTCGGCGTCAGGGCCGGATGCGGCCAGGTGCAGGGAATGCCCCTGGCGGGCCTGAAGCTGCATCAGCTGGAGAATGCTTTTGAGATCGACGGCGTTGGTGTTACGGCTGAGGTTGGCGGCGGTGATCCTCGCCTGAAACCGGCTGGCGATGCGGACCACATCTCTGCCGGAGCGGAGATGAAGGCCGCGGGGATCACTGACGGTGACCACAACCGATTTGGACGGCTGAAGGGGGGGCTCCACCTGCGCGGGATTCTCATCGAGGAAAGAGGAATGAGAAATGTTGCTCATTCCGCTCTCCCTATGTTGCTCTTTGTCCTCAACCCTTCCCTCCCGGGGGCAGGTCTGTGAAGACTGATTCTCCATCTCAGGATTCCACTATCGCGATAGTTCGAACAGTTCAACAGTTATTGGCAAGTTTCGGCGCCGAGAGCGCGGCCTCGGCGACAGCGTTCACGGCCTGCAAGGGCTCGCCAAGGCTGGCATGAAGCGCAGCGACGATGGCACCCTCCACCAGGGGCGCGTTGCTGAGGAGGCAGTTCCGCCGCCGGTGTTCCGGCAGCATTTCGAGAGCCAATTCAGCCGACATGACAGCGCTGCCCAGATCCATCAAAAGGAGTACCCCGTCTTCACACCAGACCTCTTCAATGGCGGAAAGTATCCTGGACGCGTCGGTGCCAAGTGTCTCACCGTCGTCTGAGAGGCCGCCGGCCTGACCTATTGCGACCTGACCTCCCGCCATCTGCGCCGCCAATTCATGCACGCCCGCGGCAAGTCTGGCACTGTGTGAGACGATCACGAGACCTATCAAGACTGACTCCCCGGAGGGCCGGCGCTGTGATGAACGGACACAGCGATGCTCACTCCGCCCAGTTGAGCGTGCGTTCGACAGCCTTTTGCCAGCCAGCGTAGCCTTGGGCGCGTTCGGTTTCGCCGATCTGCGGCTGCCAGACCTTGTCCTCCCGCCACTGCGTGCGCAATGTATCCAGATCGGGCCAGAAACCGACTGCGAGGCCGGCTGCATAGGCCGCGCCGAGGCTGGTTGTTTCGGCGATGCGGGGCCGGATCACAGTCGTTCCCAAGATGTCGGCCTGCATCTGCATCAGCATATCGTTGACGGTTGCGCCGCCGTCCACTTTGAGCTGGCGCAGGGGAACACCGCTGTCGGCGTTCATCGCATCCAACACCTCACGCGTCTGGAAGCAGATGGATTCGAGCGCGGCGCGCACGACGTGCGCCCGGTTGACGTAGCGGGTGAGACCGACGATGACGCCGCGGGCGTCGCTGCGCCAGTGGGGCGCGAACAGGCCGCTGAAGGCGGGTACAAGGTAGCAGCCGCCGGTGTCGTCGACGCTCTGGGCGATCTCGGCGGTCTCGGCAGCCGAACCGATCAGCTGTAGTTCGTCGCGCAGCCATTGCACAGTGGCGCCGGCCATTGCGATTGAACCTTCCAGGGCGTAGACCGGGGGTGATTCGCCCATCTGGTAGCAGACGGTCGTCAGCAGCCCGTTGCGGCTATAGACGATCTCTTCACCGGTGTTCAGGATCATAAAACAGCCGGTCCCGTAGGTGTTCTTGGCCTCGCCCGGGCTGAAACAGGTCTGGCCGACGGTGGCGGCCTGCTGGTCCCCCAGGTTGCCGCAGATCGGAATGGCGGCGGCGAAGGGGCCATCGGCTGCGGTCGCGCCGTAGAAGGCAGGTGCGCTGCTGGGCCGGATTTCCGGCAGCATCGAGGGCGGAATCGCCAGGATATCCAGCAGCTCCGAATCCCAGGAGAGGCTTTCCAGGTCCATCAGCATGGTGCGGCTGGCGTTTGTGGGATCGGTGACGTGGACGCGGTCGCCGCCGGTGAGCTGCCAGATGAGCCAGCTGTCAACAGTGCCGCAGATCAGTTCACCGGCATCGGCCCGGGCCTGGGCCCCCTCGACGTTGTCCAGAATCCAACGGAATTTGGGCCCGGAGAAATAGGTTGCGAGCGGCAGACCGGCCTTCCTTTGGAAAACAGGGGCGTGACCGGCCTCTTCCAGGCGCCGGCAGATGCGGTCGGTGCGCGTGTCCTGCCAGACGATGGCGTTGCAGACGGGCTGCCCGGTGCTGCGGTCCCAGACGACTGCGGTCTCGCGCTGGTTGGTGATGCCGACGGCGGCGATCTGGCTGGGCTGGACGTCACATTTGAAGAGGGTCGCCCGAATCACGTCCTGGGTGCGCTGCCAGATTTCGAGGGGGTCGTGTTCGACCCAGCCGCTGCGAGGGAAGATCTGTTCGTGTTCCTGCTGCTCGAATCCGACGACGGCGCCCGATTGATCAAAGAGCATGAAACGGGTGCTGGTGGTGCCGGAATCGATTGCACCGATCAGGTGAGGCATCAGTCAGCACCAGTTATCGTGAAGACCTCGGCGGCGGTCTCGAACAGGAAGTAAGCGCTGGTGGCGCCGGGGTCCTGATGACCGATGGAGTGCGGGCCAAGGTAACTGGCGCGTCCTTTTCTGGCCTCAATTTCAATCGTATGTTTCATGCCGAGGTGGGCGGCCTGGCGGGCAGCAGCCAGTACGACGGCGGCACTCTGGTGGGCAGCCAGTGCGGCCTCCATTGCCTCGACGGCGGGCTGGATTGTATCGATCATGGTCTTGTCGTCGGCCTGGGCTTTGCCCCGCTGCTGGAGCCCATCAAGGCCGTAGCGGAACATCTGGGTCAACTGTTCCAGATCGATAGAGCTGCCGTTGGTGGGGCTGGTGGCGGCGCGCAGGAAGAATGTCCCGTACAGTGGTCCGGCGGCGCCGCCGACGCCGCTGATGAGGGTCATGGCGACGGAGCGGAGGAAGGCGCTGACGTCTTCGGAATGCCCCTCGTCCCGGAGGCGCTCCTGCAGTTTTCCCATACCGCGGCGCATATTCACGCCGTGATCGGCGTCACCGATGGCGGTATCCAACTCGGTGAGATGGTCTTCGTTCTCGATGATGCGAGCGGCGTAAGCCAACAGCCATTTGCGGAGTTGATTTGTTGTGATCTCCTGGGCCATTTTCATGTTCCGTAGTCGGCTGGCCGGTCCGTTACCAATGCAGGACGGGTGTATGCACGGGGGCATCCCACAGCTGCAGCAGCTCGTCGTCCAGTCTCATCAGGGATATGGTATACCCGCCGCGGCCGAGGCAGGTGAGGTAGTTACCGATCAGCTGGCGCTCCACGCGAAGATTATGTGCGGCCAGCAATTCATGAATTGCTTCGGAGAAAAGGTACAACTCCAGAGGCGGTGTACCGCCCATTCCGCTTATCAGGAGCAGTATGCGATCACCGGAAGCAAAGGGCAGGTCATGGAGAATCGGGTGTACGATAAGGTCGACGATTTCGGGCATTCCTTTGCTCACCGAACGAACTTCGCCGGGTTCGCCGTGAATGCCTACACCCAGTTCGATGGTATCGTCTGCCAGATTCTCGCCGGGGCCGTTACGGGGGAGGGTATTAACGTTGGTCCCGACACCCATGCTGCGGGAGGCTGCGACAGCCCGCCGAGTCACTTCGACCGCTGCGTCCAGCGTATAGCCGGATTCGGCGGCGGCGCCGGCGATTTTGCAGGCGAGGGTCGCTGCGCCAAGGCCGCGGCGATTGGCGACCTTGGGGATCGACACGTCGTCATTGACGAGCACGTAGCGGGCGTCGATTCCCTCCTGCAGGGCGAGCTCGATTGTCAACTCGGTGTTGAGCACGCCGCCGGCATAGTTCTTTACGACGAAGAGAACACCTCCACCGCGGTCGACCGAGTGGACTGCCGCCAGCAGCTGGACGGGTGAAGGGCTGGTAAAGATGGGGCCGGGACAGGCGGCATCGAGCATGCCAAGACCGACGTAGCCGATGGGAAGAGGTTCGTGTCCGCTGCCGCTGCCTTTGACGACAGCGACTTTTCCGGAAGGGGCGGGGGCCAATCGTTCGACAAAGTCCGGGTCGAAATGTACTTTGATTGTGTCCGGGTGACTCAATGCCATGCCACGCAGGCTCTGCGTGATGGCACTGCCCGGTTTCGTCATTAAGCTCTGCATCGTTCGTTGTGGGCAATACTCGGCAACACCACGGCCATTGTAGCCTGAAGTGAGGCTTTTTCCAACGTTGCGGGCAATTCGCGGTATACGGTAAGCGCTGTTCTGGTCACTGGCCGATTTGATCAGAGGGAAAGTCCTCGTCGACGCCGAGTTCGCCGGCCAGGTCGGCAAGATTCTGCCAGGTCTTCTCTTCGATGAAGATGCCATCCTCGCGACCCTTCCGGGTACGCAGGAATTCGAGCTCGCCGGGGTAGTAGACGCGTTCAGTTCCCTCGGCGGGCGGTGTTGCCGTCAGGTAGTGGGCGAAGTCGGTTACTTCCCGTTTGAACTCTTCCAAGGGGCGAAAGGCATCGACCTGGAAGACGGCCATAAAGCAGCCGTCGTTGTGGCGGCCGGTCGGTTCGATCCCGAAGCCGAGGCCGGTCAGCAGCCCGGAGAGAATCTCGACCATGGCGGACAGACCGAAACCCTTGTGGCCTTCCGAACCGCCGAGGGGCAGCATGGCCCCGCCGTTGCGTGCGGCGGCGGGGTCGGTGGAGGCGCGTCCTTCGCTGTCGATCACCCAGCCGGTGGGAATTGACTGGCCGCGCTGGATGGCGACCCCCAGTTTGCCGCCGGCGACGGCAGAGGTCGCGATGTCGATGTAGAAGGGGCCGTCCAGATTGGAGGGGACGGCGATGCAGATTGGATTGGTGCCCAGGCGAGGTTCGCGTCCGCCGAAGGGGGCAACGCTCTTGGGGCCGCGGCCGGAATCGGCTGTCATCAGCCCGATCATACCGGCGTCGGCGGCCATCAGCGGATAGTCGGTCAGACGCCCGACGTGGCCCTGGCGCACCACGGTGGCGGCGGCGACGTTTTCCCGGCGCGCCTTGTCAATGGTCAGCTGCATGGCCCGTTCGGAAACGGTGAAGCCGAAGCCCCAGTTTCCGTCTACGACCGTAGTTGCCCGGCTCTCCTGTGTGATGGTGAAGGGGGCTCCGGGCTGCAGGTGCCCCTTTCTGATGGAGGCGATGTAGGAGGGGAGATGGATGACGCCATGGGAGTCGTGGCCGGCCAGATTGGCGGCAATCAGGTGGCGCGAGATGGTAGCGGCTTGGGCGGATGAGGCGCCGGCGGCCTGCATGAGCCGTCCTGCGATCAGTTCGAGTCGACCGGCAGCAATATTGGGCATAGGACAAACTCCAGTTGGCTGGGGCCGGTTGGCGGAGCGGTCACCGACCCCAGGTGGATCGATAGCTACCTGCTGGAAAACTCCGGCCGTCCCAGAGCGTCGGTGGAATCGCGGCGCTCGTAGTAGTTGAGATGACCTCCGGCATCGGCGAGGATCCGTTCGCGGGCCAAGGCGACGCGCTCCGGAGTGCGGTCGGCGATGTTCAGGCGGCATTCGGGGTCGGTTTCGAGGTCAAACAGGCGCGTGATTGGCTGCCGCCCATTGGACGGCGACTGCCAGTCGACGGAGTCGAAGAACCAGTTGCGGTCGTCGCGGTACCAGACGGAGTTGCCATAGCGGCAGGTCAGGTATTCACGACGGTTGAAGCCGCCGCCGTCCTCGAGCAGGGGCAGAAGACTCTGGCCTTCAACGGGGTCGGCTGACCGTTGCCGGGCGGCGGCAAGGATTGTCGCGGGCACGTCCAAGGTGTAGACCAGCTCATCTCGTACCTGGCCGGCTCCCAGGCCGGCGGGATGGCGCATGAGGAGAGGGATGTCCATGGTTCCGGGATACATGTAGTCGGCGGGCTTTCCCATGATCTTATCCGGATTGTCGCCGAAGTTGGTGCCGTGATCGCTGAAGAAGAAGACCAGGGTATTGTCTCGCAGTCCCAGTTGATCGACGGTATTCAGGAGACGGCCGAACCATGTATCCACCATGGTGACCAGCCCGGCGTAGTTGGCGCGGATGCTGGGAATGCGATCGTCGTAGCGGTCGGCGAAGGGGCCGTAGGCGGCGGTCAGGCAGATTGGCTCGCGTTGGGCGCGGCTGCCGTAGAGGTCATAGTAGTGAAGAGGGGCTTCCCAGGTTTCGTGGGGGGTAAAGCTGTCTACGTAGAGATAGAAGGGGGATGTGTCCTTATTGCGGCCGGGGGGGTGGTTGTCGCGCAGGAAATCGATGGCGCGCTGGAAGGTGCGGGCGGCCGGCCAGTCTTCTTCGGGGCGATTGGGCCGCACATTGACCAGATGGGCGGCGATGCGGTCCGGGGCGCCGGCGCGATAGCGGTCGAGCAGAGCCGGGTCGGCGTCGGCGACGGCATGCCAGCGGTCTTCGGCCTGGCCGCGGACGAACTCCCATTGCTGGAAGCCGCGGGTGAAGTTCATGCCCGGCACGAAATAGTGGGGCACGTCAGCGACGAAGCCGGTGTGGTAGCCGGCCTGCTGCAGCGTTTCGGCAATGGTACTTTCCTCTGCGTTCATGGGCTGCCAGCCAGGCAGGTAGACGTTATCCCACGGGACAGGCCGGTAGTCGTTGAAGGGAAAGGCCCGGCGGCCGCTGTGCAAGGTGCGCCTGGTGGGTATGGTGGGGAGACATTCAGGGTGGGCGCGGGTGAAGCGGACGCTCTGTTGGGCGAAGCGGTCGATCGAAGGCGTAGAGATCCAGTCGTTTCCGTAGCAGCCGAGAAAGGCTGTGCGCAAGGTATCGGCAACGACTACGATCACGTTTGGCTGCGTCAGTTTTTTTTCGGTCATGTCGGGCGTTGCCAAATTGGTATTGCTTATTGGGAGAGAGGTTCCAAGAGTGTCAATTCACTTGTATTGGCGGGTACCCAGCCTTCAGCGCCGCCATCGACACGCACATACCACCAGACGATGGTATCGCTATTGCCTTCCAGCCAGATGGGGCCGTTGAGAATCGTCATGGGATCGGCGTCCTGCAAGTGGGTAACGATGACGCCGGCGTGCGCCCCGGCTTGGGTGCGCAGTGAGATCTTGTAATCGGGCAAGAGCCGGATACGATCGCCCACCTTCATCGGGATTGCGTTGCGGCTGGAAGGCAGGCCGTTGGTTTCGACGATGAGGACATTCTGTCCGGCGGCCGCCGAAGAGGACCCCGCGGAAGAGGCGGCGGGCGTTCCGGCGCCGGCCAGGTCGCCAGTGAGCCATTCGTTCAGGAACCAGCCGCTGAACAGCGCAGAGACGGCGAGGAGCACGGCGGCCACGAGCAACAGGGGGTTGCCCGCCGCGGGCGCCGGCGCGAGGCCGGCATGAGGGGCGCTGCCCCTGGGCTGAACTGAGAGCGGGTCGCTATTCAATTGCATCCGCAGGGGGTAGAGACGAACGGGACGATCGCTTTTGTAGCGATCTTCGATGAGGCGGAGGCTCTGGCGCAGGGCGATCTCGTAGAGAGCGTCGGCCATGTTGTTGTTCATATGGATTTCGGCGCGCACGGGCCGTCCGCGCCGGTCCATGAGTACAAGAAGCCCGGCCAGGGGCTGGCCCTGGAGGTCGGTAAGATTGTAATAGTCGGCGCGGATACCCTGGAGGTCGGCGTGTGGTCTGAACCTTCGGATCACACTCAACGTACCGGAGTTGCTCACGGCCTCAACCATCGCTTCTTTCTCCGGAGCGCATACGCACTTTTCTTCGCTGCCAGTCGAATCTAATCCGGAAGTTGCAGAGAGACGATCCCTGCGACCTGGACAGAGTTCTCTCCGTAATGGACAACGCGCAGGTCGAACCTGCTGGGCAGATCCGGCCGCAGCATGCCCTGCCATCGCAGACTATCACCGGATTTGCGAAAGGGAAAATCGCCGGCAGGGATTCCGCTGATTTCGGCGCCCTGCTCTGCTTTTCCGACGTAACCGAAGGTTGTTCCTTTCAGCAGATCACCGGTGCCGACAGAACCTGTATAGGTCATCTTGAGGAGATTCTCCTGCAGGGCCATGGCCGGTTGATGTATGGGTTGGATGCCCTCGATCACCAGGCGATGGACGCCGGCGGCGCGAACGTACTCTTGGGTCACTCGATAGACGCGCAGGCGCAGCAGGTATTCGACGCCACCGATGTTTGGCCAGGGGCCGTCGAAGTCGAGCGAGTCGCCGGCGATGCGCTCGGCGCGCAGGCCGGAGAAGAGGAATTCGGCGCGACCGTCAACGATCGCGGTGAGTTGTATATCGGTGCCGCGGATGAATTCGCCGATTTCGATGCGCATTTCGGTCGGTCCGGTAAAGGCGATGGCGTTTTCGGCGACATCCAGGCTGGGGAGGTCGACAAGCTGCGGCAGGTCGGCGATATCGCTCAGGTCGGGGAGGCCCAGCTCTCGCAGCAGATCGAGGTCGAAGCCGGGAAGCTGGTCCAGCAGCTCATCGACGCCGGGCAGGGAACGGGGCGAGGGGAGCCGGGGCATCTGGGGCGCGCCGGGCAGGTCCGGGCCGAAGCAGGCGGACAGGAGGGTCAGCGAAATGATCAGGGAAGGTATCAGACGGCGCATTTTTGCAGACAGACGACCCGGATTAACGGTAGGCACTTACTCGCGGTTTTCCTTGCATTTCAATTTTCTCTGCCAAGAGCCGGCGGTTCCTTCTGATGTTTTGCGGGCAGAGCGGGCTTCGCAGGGCGCTCGACGCCGTAGATTCGATAGCCGTTGACCAACATGCCGCCATCGACGGCTATGCGTTCGCCGGTGATGAAACTGGACTCTTCCGACGCCAGAAAGACGGCCGCAGCGGCGATTTCGTGCGGAAGGCCGTTGCGGCCGAGCAGTGTATCCTCGGTCAGGCGCGGCAGTTCCAAATGCGGAGGGCGGTTCTCGATGGGACCTGGAGCGATGGTGTTAACGCGGATATTGTAAGGAGCCAGATCGTTGGCTGCAATGCGGGTCAAGGACTCGACCGCGCTCTTGGCAGTGACGTAAGCTGCGCAGCGGGGCAGAGGGACGGCGCCATTTATGGAGGAGATATTGATGATATTTCCCCTGCCGGCCTTAGCCATGACACGGCCCACCAGTTGTGAACAGATAAAGACCGCCGTCTGATTGACGCTGACCACGTGATCCCAGACTGACTGGGATATCTGGAGGAAATGGCCGTTTTCGCCGAGGACAGCGGCATTGTTGACGAGGATGTCGATGCGGCCAAAGCGTCGCACCGTCTCGTCAACCAATATTTCTACGTCGGGACGGCTGGAGACATCGGTCCTGACAAAGAAGGCGGTAGCGCCGGCACGTTGCAACTCGGCCAGGACACGCCGCCCGGACTCCGTGTCCTGCTCGGCGATGACAACTGATGCCCCTTCTTCAACAAAGCGTTTGGCGATCGTACGGCCGAGCCCGCGGCCGGCTCCGGTAACGATGGCGACTTTTTCCTTCAGCCGCATTATTCTTCCTTCCACTATGAAGTTTCAGTTTACAGTAGTCAATCCCGCTTGGCAACTGGACTGCAGTGGTCAGTGGTCAGAGGCGGCTTGCCGGCGGGGCACGGAGAACTTCGCAACATCCTTTTTGTCCACGAAGGGCCACTAAGGGTCACGAAGAACACCTTTTTTGTCCGCGGAGGACGCGGAGGGGGGCGGGAGGGCAGGCGCAAAGGCGTGACCGTACGGGGAGTTTGAGGG
>VXMH01000044.1 GCA_009841235.1 Caldilineaceae bacterium SB0661_bin_32
AGAGCGCCTGCTCGACACGCAGGAGGTCAGAGGTTCAAATCCCCTACGGCCCACCGAGGGGTGTGATGAGGTTGGAGCGGCTCGGTGAGCGCCGGAACCACCCGCGAAGCCACAGTGTCCATCACCGACGACGACGAACCCCAAGACAAAAACAGCGAGAGCGACTTCGGCTGGGGACTCTGACACTCTCCACCGCATTCCTCTGAGCCTCGCCCCACCCGTCTTCCCCAAACAGGGGCGAGGCTCAGACGCATCCCGGCCTAGACCACAAATCCGGGAAATCCAGCACCTCGGCGCCTAAGCACGGATTGACCGCGCGGATACCTTGGGTAGGCGCCTTTACTAGCGGCTCCAGCAGAGGAGTGATTCGCAATAGTGGATGAGATCGAACGACTGTTTCCCGGCTACGACCCGCAGAGCGTCAGGGCTACGACGCTGCACGAACTGCGAGCGAACGGAGCGCAGGAGGTATGGGGTATAGACCAGAGGCCGCGGCGATACGCTGCCGTTGAGGCGTTGATGTTGGCCGACGGCTGCGTGTCTGCGCCGCTGATGGCGGTGATCGACGCTTACCGCCAGAACGACGTAGCAGCGTGCGGGTTCGGCGCTGTGGGGCTCTTGAAGCCCGACGAGCGAGAAGTCACGCTCTTATCTTCCGGCACACAGATCGGCTCCCAGCCATGGAAGAAGGCCCTAACTGATTTCCAGGACGCCGTGCGAGAAGGCCGCGTGGTCTGGTGCGACAGGTCTTATGAGCGGGTAGGTGACTTGTTTAGCGAGATCCAAGAAGCACGCTATGGGCGCGGGTTCAACCCGATAGCCGACCCGGCCTCGCTGCATCCACTACCGCCAGCGTTGTGGCGCGCCGCTCTGGCTGGCTGGGCCAGGGTCACGGGGTGAACCCAACGCACAGGCATCACCGTCATCACCAGCGAACAAGCCCTCTCAAAGCGAGCCGAACAGCAGGCGCAGCGCGCGGCGGCGAGTGACGGGGGCATGAGCGCAGGTCTGCGTGCGCTGTGGGACCCTCACCGGTTCACGGCTCCGTCCCGCCACCGGGCACTCCAGCCGTAACGCCGTTCGCGGCTTGTGGTACTGCTAATCGCCAGCGGCGTTACGGCTCCCGCGCAATCAGCCCCCACCGCTGGTCAGTCAGCAGAACCGATACGGAACTTCCGCTCGTTGCCGTTCTCATCCACAAGACGGACCGAACCGCCCCCAGCGGCCGCGACAGCAGCACCAGCCGTCAACAGAGCAGCCTCTTTCGTTGAGCACCGAACGACCTTCTCGGAACTGCGAGACTCCGTGGTGCGAACAATCCACCGGCCCGCTTCTTCCTTACCCATCTTTCGCCCCTTCATCCTTGTGTTCCGTCATCACGTAGTTCCCAACCGTCGGCCTTCAAACTCCTGCGCGGCGTCCCTGACCTGGCCGTTGAGTTCGCGGCGCTGTTCACCATCCAGCAGCGCAGCCCCCGGTACGCCGCGTCAGCGCGCCAAGCCGGAACGGTCGTGCTGGTCATCTTCACGTTGTACCTCGACCGGGGCCGCTGATCAGCAACACCACCTTCGCCGATACCACCGCCGACGCAGCCGCCTCCCGGCTCGGGATGCCGCTCCGATGTCGTACGCCGGACCTATGGTGCGAACAGAAGCCGCGACCGGAGCACGATGACCCATGAGCACAACCCAAGAACTGGAAGAACTCCTAGACAGAGCCGTCCAGAACCTCGTGATCCGTCGGCGTGGGCAGCTCGCCACGCAGTATTCGGTCGCGAGCTACAGACAAGCGCTACAGGAAGTCCGCCGCCGTTATGCCCCTGACCTGAAGATCGTCTTGGAACTATGCGACATTGAAATCACAGACCCGAGCGCCCGCGACACCCTCCTGAACTTCCTCAGAACCGCTTTGCAGGAGTACATCCACGAAGACCGGATACAGACTGCTGGATTCGCTATCCGTGGAGGTCCTAGCAACGGATTCCCGATTGACTATCTGACGAAGAAACTCCTAGAGCTTACTGTCGCACTCGGGTCACGCAGAACTGCTGCCTTGTTCGCGGGCGCTCTAGCAACGCCGACATGTCGCTTCCAAGAGTTCACGCTGCTAGGTGACATCAAGATAGGCGAGCCAATTGAACTCTATGACGGCGTTCGGATCGAGGTCTTGCCAACCGACAAGCAGACACTGCCTAGCCACCTGCCTATGGTTCACTTTGAGGATGGCTTAGAAGGCCGCTTTCAGGGTGGAGCCTTGTTGGTTGTGGAAGCCTCCGTTACTCCACGGTTCATGAATCCTCAGGCCATGCCTCACACGCTGGATGCCGACCTTCCATTTCGGTTTGCACATCAGAGCCGAGATTTAGAGATCTTCAACGCAGAGGAGTTCTGTAATGCTCTGTCGCTAGCAGCGAAGACTAAGGTGTATCCGTCCGTTCAATGGAGATCCATTCCTCATGATGAGGTCGCGGGCAATTGGGGAATAGGTAGTGGCTATAGCTGGAGAAGTTACCGAAGCCCCCACACACTCACCAAGATCACAGACGAGCAAGTCGGCGAAGCCAAGACCGTCTACGAGTCTCTCGCAGCCATGACTCCTGATGCCAGAGCACGGCTGTCGGTACCGATTGACAGGCTGATTGAGTCTTGGGGCAGCAAGGGCCACGTTGACCAGATCATTGACTTGGCGATTGCCCTTGAGAGCCTCTACCTGCCGGAGCACGACAGCGAGATGAGCTACCGGCTCCGCAATCGTGGAGCACGATTCCTGGAGGCAGACCTGACGGAACGGCGCGCCCTGGCCGGTCAACTAAAGACCTTCTACACCGCTCGGTCCAGAGCAGTTCACACCGGCAAGATTCCTGACACGCACAAGATTGGTAGCCGACGGGTCACGACTTCTGACCTGATCACCATGACCCAAGAGGTGTGCCTGCGCTCCATCCGGCAGGTCATTGACGGCGGCTTCCCCGACTGGGACACCGTGGAACTTAGCTGAGCGACGCTTCTGAACTGCGGCGCAGAAGGACCGCTGGGCGTACTTGGGCTGTTGCTGCTCGCGATGCACCCCTCGGTAGCGTGGCTGGCCGTTGACCTTCCGTGTAGCAAGGAGACCGCACCGCTGTGAGAGATGTGTGGATCGCGCTAATCGCCGTTGGCGTCGGTTCGGTCCTGACTGTCTTCGCTCAAGAAGTGGCCCGCTGGCTCGCCAAGAGGCGCCGACGCCGCGCACTGGCCCTGCTCGTGTGCTCTACCTTGGACCGGTTCGTGGCTGACTGCCAGGCCGCAATCAATGATGAGGGGGAGTACCCGAGGGGCACCCGCCGCCCCAGTGTTCCGATGCCGACCGGACCTGAGTTTCCGGCGGAAATTGACTGGACATCCATAGACGCGGCCATGGCCTATCGGATCTTGTCACTGCGAGCCGCGACAGTCACAGTCGACCACGAACTGAGTTACCTGGAAGAGGAACTCCACGACCCGCCAGAGAACGATCCGTGGTTCTCCCATCGCCGCAAACGGTGCCACAAGCTACTGAGTGAGGCATCGCAACTGTCGTCCGCGCTCCGCGAGATGGCAGGCCTCCCACCGGCCAGCGACAACCCGTTCGACAACATCTGGGGCTGACGCCCCTGCCGGTCGACTAGGAGTCCTCGTCGCCTTTCAGCATGTCGGCGATGAGGTCGGCGACATCACCGGCGAGCCGCCGATTCTCAGCCCAAAGTCGACTGGTTGCGTCGCCACCGTTCGTAAGCGCGGCAGCGGGAGCAGGCGTGCTTCGGGCTGGTGCAGTCAACTCGGCAGTACTTGGAGCGCATGAACGTCTTGCGTTTGGACGCTTCCACGGCCTCTTTCGGAACCGGCTTGGCTTCCACGTCTTGGCTCGGCGCGGCTCGCAACCGCACCAGCGGGTCATCTTCTGGTAGGCGCATGATCTGACACTACGCACGGGGTACGACAGCGGTGGCGTTCTCCGTGCGGACCACGGCCTCATCGCAGCCTGCCCGCCGTGGCCAGCTCCCTCGGGCTTGAGTTCTTCGGGTCAGGATTGACGAGCGTGACACGTAGTCCCAGGTCATCCCGCACGTACCGCATGGCCCCGGCGAAGTCCGCATCGTTCGACAAGACAACCGCTTGCTCGTACTCCCTGTTGAACCCGTCCACCAACAGACGCGTGGCGAGGTTCACATCAGACCCCTTCTCCTCTGAGTCCCTGACCAGGACGTAAGTCGGCAGTCCCGCCACCGGCTCCGCCAGCGGGCGGCGCTTGACGCCGGACCGGAAGACGCCGTAGTAGGCGTCGAAGCCCGGCAGCGTCGCCAACGCCCTCAGGTACGCCTGCTGCCGTTGGCGCTGAGAGGGATTGCCGGGGCGGGCGTTGAGCCGAGCCGTGAAGTAGCAGACCCGGTTGATCGAGTCCTGGGGAAAGAGGGTCTCGGCCAGCTTTCGCAGGTCGAGCCACCGGAACGGCGAGTCCTTCAGGGCGCGGTAGTAGAGATTGAAGCCGTCTACGTACAGATTGGTGACCAATTCCCACCCCCACAAAGACAGAGACCGCCCCGAAGGGCGGTCTCGACCCTACCGCCGAAGAGATAGGGGAA
>VXMH01000085.1 GCA_009841235.1 Caldilineaceae bacterium SB0661_bin_32
CCCCGCCCCAAAACACACTGTTCCCCGCCCTCCCCCTTCATGTTATGATGAAATGCGCCCGCAGTCACAGCCCGGGAACGCCGCAGACAATTCCCAGGCCACTGCAGTTCAGCGCTCCCAATCGTCGGTACGAGGTGCATGTTGGCAGCGGCAGTCGAAGTGCGAAACCTCAATAAGCGCTACCGCACCGGAACCTGGGCCAATCGCGACATCACCCTGACCGTCGAACGCGGCGAGCTCCTGGCCATCCTCGGCCCAAACGGGGCCGGCAAGACCACACTCGTCCGTCAGATCACGACCGAGCTCCTGCCCACCTCCGGCGACGTTCGCGTTTTCGGACTCGACGCCCTCTCGCGTCCCAACGAAGCCAAGGCCCGCATGGGCGTAATCCCCCAGGAAACCAACTTCTACTTCGGTCTCTCCGTCCGCCACCACTTCCGCATCCTCGGCAAGCTGCGCGGTCTGCCTCCATCGATCGCATCCAGCCGCGCCGCACAGCTTGTCTCCGACCTTGGGCTGGATGAACACAAGGACAAGCCGGCCGAACATCTCTCAGGCGGGCTCCGCCGCCGCCTCCTGGTCGGCATCGCCATGCTGGCCGAACCCCCTCTCCTCGTCCTCGACGAGCCCAGCGTCGGCCTCGATCCCGAATCCCGCCGCGACCTGTGGGACCTCCTCCGCGACTACCGCCGCAGCGGCGCCACCGTCCTCCTGACAACGCACTCCATGGAGGAGGCGGAAGCCCTCAGCGACAGGGTCGGCATCATCCACGACGGCTCACTGCTGGCCCTCGACACCATCGCCAACCTCCGCGCCGCCCACGGCTTCGACTTTAAGGTCAGCTACCTGGCAGACGGCCGCACCCAGGTCCTCTACGGCGCCGGCGACACCGAACTCCTCCAGCAGGTCCAGGCCCTGGGCATACGCGAATACGCCGTTTCGCGGACAACGCTGGAAGACGTCTATCTCGGCCTGACAAATGGGCAAGGACGGCTCAACGAAGGGCCAACCGCCGATGCCTGAACCGAACGATTCCGTCCCCAACTTCCCCGTTCCCCCCTACGCGACCGGCGGCTTTCGCAAGTTCCTTTCCGATACGCTCAGCGTCTTCGAACTCAACTTCCTGCCCGCGCTCAAAGTCTGGTACGTAACCGTCCTCCTCGCCGCTGCCTTCCCTCTCCCCTGGTTCTATGTCACCAGGGCCATCGCCCCCGACGATCCCCAGGTACTTCGCCGCCTCCTCGCCGGCACCCTCGTCTTCGGCGTCGCCTTCTCCATCGGCACCCTCGTCGGCCAGAACTTCGTCGGCCAGCGCTTCTCCGGCACGCTTCGCCTGCTCATCACCATGCCGGTCTCCAAAGGCGCCTATCTCCTCGGCTCACTCGCCCACGCCTCAATCACAGGCGCGCTGACCGCACCCATCCTGCTCGCATTTGCACTGGTGGCAGGCGTTGACATCAACCTGGGTTGGGGGTTGGCGCCCTCGCTGATCCTTACCGTCCTCGCCGTCAGCGGCCTGACCCTCTTCGTCGTCAGCTTTGCCCCGTCCATGCAGGTCGGCAACCTGACAACGGGCCTGCTGTCGCTCATTTTGGCCGCCCTCTCACCCGTCTACTTCACGATGGACCAGGCCCCCCTCCTGATGAAGCTGATTGGCTACGTCTCACCTGTGCGCTACGCTGCCGACGCGATCGAAAAGTCGCTGTCAGGTAGAGCAGACGTCTGGACGGAAATAGCAATACTCTTTGTTATCGCCTTAGCCTCCATTTCCCTCGGTCTCTGGAGAATGCCGTGGAGAGAAAGGTAGCCAAACGAACCCATTCTCGCGACCATCACTCTGTCCAGACAACGCAATACGTAATACACATTACGCAATACCCACTAGGGAGCAACCAAAGTGTCCCACCAGTACACCGCCGCTGTCATCGGCGCCGGCGTCGGCGGCAGAGTCAGCATGGCCGCCCTCTCCGCCTCCCCCCGATTCGACCTCGTCGCCGTCGCCGACATCCAGGCCGAAGCGCGCGCAGACATCCAGGAAATGTATCCCGGCATCCGCGCCTTTTCGAGCTATGAAGAACTGTTCGCAGCCTGCCCCACCGACGTCGTCTGCGTCTCCACCTGGCCCCCCTCCCACCTCGAGGTAACCCAGGCCGCTCTGCAACTTCCTCTCCAAGGCATCCTCATCGAGAAGCCGCTGTCGGACACCCACGCCAGCGGCCGCCGGATCCTGGAGCTCATCCGCGCCAGAAACCTGCCTATGGCCGTTCCCCATGGCCTCCTCGTCGCCAACCACAGCACCCAGGTCCTCAAACGCGTCCACGCCGGCGAGATCGGCCATCTCAAACTCGTCGAAATCCAGTGCACCGGCTGGGACATCATCAACGCCGGCATCCACTGGCTCGACTTCTTCGTCGAACTGACCAGACGCGAGCCCGTCGAATACGTTCTGGCCGCCTGCGATGCCAGCTCCCGCACATATCGCGACAGCATGCAGGTCGAAACGCTCGCCGTTACCTACGCCCAGACCACTTCCGGCACCCGCGTCGTCATGAATACCGGCGACTACGTAACCTTCTCGGAACCGGTCGACAATACCCTCTTCAGGCTGGTCGGCACGCTCGGGACGATAGACTTCTACGGCTGGGAACCCCGCTACCGCATCCTGAACGCCGAATATCCGCAAGGCCGGCTGTTCGAATTCGAGCCGGGCCCAACCATCCTTCACCAGCACCATCTCGAAAATCTCGCCGCGCAGATGGACAGGGCGCAGCCGGATTACACGATCGCCGAGGGATCACTGGCCGCCCTTGAGCTCTGCGAAGCGGCCTACGTCTCCATTCGCAACGGCAGCGTGCCTGTCCCGCTTCCACTCAAAGACTTTGAGCCCCCGCCTCCCGGCGACTGGCAGCCTGGCCTCCCCTACACCGGCCAGGGCGGCGGTCGCAACGGACGCCGACTACCCCCTCGCCCGCAGCAAAACAACCGGCCGCTCCACCCCGCACAATCGGAGGAAGAATAATGGCTCGCTTTGGCATCGTCGGCGCCGGATGGCGCGTAAACTGGTTCTTGCGCGCCGCCCGCGCCCTCCCAGAGAAACTGCAGGTCGCCGGTCTGGCCGCCCGCCGTCCCCAGCGCGCCTTCGACCTCGCCGCCGCTTACGGCGTCAACCTCTACCGCTCACCCTCCGAAATGATCGCCGCCGAAACGCCGGACTTCGTCGTCACCAGCGTCTCCTTGCTGGCGAATCCGACTATCATTCGCCAGCTTGTAGAACAGGATATGCCCGTCCTTTCCGAAACCCCTCCCGCGACCACCGTCGAAGAAATGACCGAACTTTGGGCTTTGCAGGAGCAGGGCGCCCGCATCCAGGTCGCCGAACAGTTCCATCGCCAGCCCCACCACGCCGCCCGCCTCGCCTTCGCCCACAGCGGCCGTCTCGGACGCATCAGCCAGGTCCAGCTCTCCGCCTGCCACGGCTACCACGGCATCAGCCTCATCCGCCGCTTCCTCGGCATCGGTGCCGAGCAGGCAACCGTCACCGCCCGTCGCTTCACCTCTCCCATCATCCAGAGCCCCGGCCGTGCTGGCCCGCCCCCCGCAGAGCAGATGGCCCGGTCCGAACAGCTGCTGGCCGCCTTCGACTTCGGCGACCGTCTCGGCATTCTCGACTTCACCTCCGACCAGTACTTTTCGTATATTCGCGGCCAGCGGCTCTTGGTGCGCGGCGAGCGGGGCGAAATCATCGATGATAAGGCCGTCTACCTGCAGGACTACCTTACACCCATCCACGTCCACTTCACCCGCCACAGCGCCGGGCCCGACGGAAATCTAGAAGGCAACTACCTCAAGGGCATCCAGGCCGGCGAACAGTGGTGGTACCGCAACCCCGCCCTCCCCGCCGAGCTCACCGACGACGAAATCGCCGTCGCCGACCTCCTCCTCCGCATGGCCGCATACGTTCGCGGCGGCGCAGAAGCCTACTCGCTCGCCGAAGCCTGCCAGGACCGTTACCTCGACATTCTCGCCGCGCAGGCCGCAGACACCGGCCAACCCGTCACCTCTCAACCCCAGCCCTGGAGCAAAGCCCTGCCTGCGCAAAGTTAAGTTTGAGGCGCTTCCTTCGGCGCACGGCTTAACTCTTCTTCTCCGTCTCCCGGCTCACTACAGACCAAAAAACCTGTCGCGATTTCCGCCTAGCCCCCTTCCCCCGCCTACCTCCTCACCGGACCTATAAGGGCAGGCCTTGTGCCTGCCCTCGCATGACCCACCCAGACCGCATTCTCCACCCATCCCCACAAACTACGGTAGGGGCAGGCCTTGTGCCTGCCCTTCGTGGACCCTCCGGCTAACTTCGGCACGACTGGCAAACCAGATTACATGCAATTACCCTGCCAATTTCGCAAAAGGGGTTGCGCTGGCGGAAAACTTGTGCTAGACTGTAAGCGAAATCGATATTGATCCACCGGCGTGTCCCCAAACGCACGCCGGTGCATACTACGAGGTCTGGTCTCGTGATAGTAACTTTCTATCACAGGTCCGGGCCTTTTCGCGTTCCCAGCCACCCGCGCACACAGCCGGTGGCCTACACATCCCAAG
>VXMH01000120.1 GCA_009841235.1 Caldilineaceae bacterium SB0661_bin_32
AGGGGCAGGCCTTGTGCCTGCCCTCGTGTAGGCTCTATGTTTCTTCCTTGAGAATGCCCTTCGTGGACCCTCTGGTTAACTTCGGCAATGGGGGCAGACCGGATAAGATGCGTTTGCCCTGGGGGTCCCCCAAAAAAGGTGACAAATGATGACAAAAGGTGCCAAAATCCTTCAACCTTCCCCTATTGGGCCGTTGAATGGAACGGCTCTTTGACCTTTGTCAGAAGAGCGGATTGCTCCCGCAAACTGCCTGTGCGCGCAAGGCCGCGCAGTCTCGCTAAGAGAACCAGACATGCCTTTGGTGTTCTTCGCGACCCTTCGCGTAACTTCGCGGATCAAAAGCCTCCGCAAATTTTCGGCAAAGGGGATTCATCCACCGATCACTGAATCTTGGTATTGGCTACACCACCTCTGACTCCCGAAGCTGCCAACCGCTTGCTTTTCTGACCGAGTGACGGCAATATGCTGATAGAATACAGACGACAGCCAGAGTTGCGAGAGGAGAGCCTATGGCGACCAGCACTATGCAGGGTGTGTATCCGATCCTGGTCACACCTTTCGACGAGGAGTCCCAGCTCGACGAAGAGAGTCTGCGCCGGTTAATCGATTTCAATCTGGATGCCGGTGTTCACGGGTTGGGCGTTGCGCTGGGAAGTGAGGTCTACAAGTTGACTGAGGCGGAACGGGCCTGGATGACCCGCGTCGTCGTTGACCAGGTGGCAGGGCGTGTTCCTGTGGTCATCAACACGGGGGCGAACGGGACGGACCTGGCGGTGCACTACAGCAAGATGGCGCATGAGAACGGGGCGGACGCGCTGATGGTTCTGCCGCCGTCCTTTTTCCCTGCCGGCGCGGAAGAGGTGCTGGCCTACTATCGCGCCATTTCGGATGTGGTGCCGCTGCCGGTATTCATCCAGGATGTCGCGGCTTCGCCGATCTCGGCGGGACTGGCGCGGCGGCTGGCGGAAGAGTGCGAGTGGGTCCGGTATATCAAAGTGGAGAGTTTTCCGGTTGTGGAGAAGGTGGCGGCGATGTCGGCGGAGGCGGGAGATCTGTTGACCGTCTTTGGAGGTGCAGGAGGCGGCTACTTTATCGAAGAGATGCGCCGCGGCTCGGTCGGCACGATGCCGTTCTGTACGCAACCGGAGGCATTTGTAGATATCTGGAACCGGGTCCGCGCTGGGGATGAATCGGGCGCGTGGCAAACATTCAACAGGTACTTGGTGCCGTTTGCCCGGCTTACAGCGCAGGGCGCGGGCCTGTTTCATGGCGTTCATAAGCAAATCCTCGTTCACCGGGGCGTTATTCGGACGGCGGTTGTGCGCGCGCCGGCGGCGTCGATGGACCCGTTGACGAGGGAGGAGTTGAGAGTACTATTGGAGGAACTGTATCCGGACGGCGATGAGTGAGCGAAAACAAGTGGGTCGAGAAGACCGCACTGCCGGTCTGATGGATGATCTGAACATACATGAGAGAAAGGGTCGAGGTACGATGAAGATTGTAGACATTCAGGTTATACCGTTTCGAGTGGTGAGGGAACAGTTTCATCAGGGGAGGTATCACTTTCCGCGTGAGGTGACGCAGACGTTGACGAAGGTGATCACCGACGAGGGCGCGGAGGGCTACTATTTTGGCGGGCACGGGCACGGGGATGCTGACGGGCTTACGCCGGAAGACCGGGCCCAGATGGAGGGGCGGCTTAAGGATATGGTCGTAGGGGAGGACCCGTATGACCGGGAGCGGTTCTGGCACTGGATGTGGGTGGCGAATGTCCCGGAGCACCTGCTTAGCGCGCTGGACTGTACGCTGTGGGATCTGCAGGCGCGGACAATGGGCGTGCCGCTCTATAAACTGCTGGGCGGGTGCCGGGATAAGGTAAGGGCGTATGCAAGCACCTTTCCGAATGTGGGGACCGTCGAGGAGTATGCGGAGCATGCGGTGGCGTGTAAGGAGGAGGGGTATACGCATTACAAGATTCACCCGTACTATTTCTGGAATCCGGTGACGCGGGAGGCGGTTCCGGGCCGGCCTTCGCATATTGAGAAGGACATTGAGGTATGCCGGGCGGTGCGGGAGGCCGTCGGGGACGACATGGTGCTGAGCTATGACCCGTGGGGCACCTATCGGACCTACGAGGAGGCCTACAAGGTGGGTCGCGTGCTGGAGGAGTTGAACTACTACTGGTACGAGCACCCGATGAACGAGTACCGGGTGCAGCCCTATATCAAGCTGTGCCGCGAGCTGGATATTCCGATCCTGTCGCCGGAGATTGCCGCCGGGAGTCTCTATACGCGCGCCGACTGGATTCTGCGGGGCGCCTCGGACATGACGAGGATCGACGTGCTGCGAGGCGGCATCACTGGTGTGCGCAAGATGGTGTCGGTGGCGGAGGCGTTCGGGGTGAAGTGCGAGATCCACATGAGCGGTTTCGCGAACCTGCAGATCCTGGGCTCGACGAGCGAGGATACGTGCGAATACTACGAACGCGGGTTGCTGGCGCCGGGCATCGACTGCAATACGGCGCCGCCCTATCTGGAAGATATTGGCGACAGGATGGACAGTGAAGGGTATGTCCATCTGCCCCAGGAACCGGGGATGGGCTACAAGATTAACTGGGATTACATCGAAGATAACCTGGTGTAACCGGCGAAGGCCTTGAGGCGTGAATGCGGCCGGCGCCGGAACTGTGGGCATCGAGCGGCGGGGAACCGTTCCCCGCCGCTATCTTTTCTGCAGTAGAATCAAAAAGATACGCCCAGCTTGACATTCTCCTCAGGCGCGGTCGCGATCTTGGGGTAGACGTCGAGCAGGTCGTCGAAGGGGACGACAGGCTGGACCACCGGTTCCGATTTGAGGCTGCCGTCGCAGAGGAGGCGCCAGACCACTGAGAAGAGACGCGTCTCGTCCCAGTTGGGGTATTCGGGATTCGGTTCGCTGCAGGCGCGGGAGAAGACGATGGTTGGGCGGTTGAAGTGGGCTTCGGCGCCGAGGTCGAGGCCGGCGGGATAGCTGCCGGGCCAGGCGCCGGCGACGACCGTGCCGAGGTAGGCGACGCCGCGCAGGGCGGCCTGCAATGCGCTGTAGTGACCGCTGTAGTCTACGCAGACGTCGGCGCCGCGTTTGTCGGTGGCGAGCTTGATTTCGAGGCCCGCGTCGCAGGTCGTTGGGTCCATGACGGTGTCGGCGCCGCATTCGAGAGCAACGTCGCGGCGCAGTGGGATGGGATCGACTGCGATGACTGGGTAGGCGCCGGCCAGTTTGGCGAGCTGGACGACGAAGAGGCCGATGGCGCCCATGCCGAAGACCGCGACGGCGTCGCCGAGGCGGATGTGGCCGTCGCGGACGGCGCCGAGTGCGAAGTCTGCGGGGTCCAGGCAGACTGCCGCCTGCCAGGGAACGCCGGCGGGCAGTTTGCGGGCGCGGTCCGCGGGCCATACATGTTCCTGGCGGAAGGAGCCGTGGGCGAAGACGGTCTCGCCCAGGTTGATGTCCTGAACGTCAGATCCAACTTCAATGACCTCGCCCACACACATATTGCCCAGTCCGTTCGGGTACTTCACCATCTGACTTTCCTGGGTGAAGATGTGCAGTTCGCCGTCGTAGTTGCCTCGATGGCCGGCGTAGCCTTGGAACATCGCCATTTCGGACCCGTGCTTGGCGGCGCCGAAGCGGCTGCGGACCCGGACCTGGTCGGGCGCGAGGGGCGGGCTTTCGTATTCGTGGAAGGCGACTTCCTCGCGTGCGGGGGCGATGAGTTCTGTTGGCATTGGAGACCTCTTGGATGGGTTTCTCTGAACTTCTAGGCTTTTGGGATTATGAATCTGGAACCGAAATCTTCGTATCCTGAACTCACCTCTTCATCTCTAAGTCGTATTGATCGAGCATGTTGGATCTTGAAATCGGCTATAGGGAATGGCAGCTACAACTTTTTCTAACCAAAATCGAGTTCCTCCACCAAGTCCTGAAAGCTTCGCACCATCCTCCGAATGTCTCTGGGATTCCTTTTGTTAAGGCGATACAACTTTGACTCAAGAGCTAAGGACTGCTCTCGGGAAGAAACTGTTGTAAACCACACGAGTCTCGGGTTTTTGCCAGAGGTCGTCTTGACTAGTCCGTCTCGATGTTCCATCAGCCGCTCGCGTAGCTCTCTTGTCTGACCGACATAAAACAGTCCTCCTTCCAGTTTGAGAATATAGGTGAAAAACTCGGTTGCAATTGCATCTCGGTTTGCCTTCTGCTGCGTTTCTGGCTCTGCGGGAAGGTCACTAGGTTCGATCTCCCGAGTTCGTGAGTTTTGTGACGAATTCCTAATCTTACCCCCATAATTCTTTGTGGACAATGATTTCAACTCAGGTAGCTCTCTTATCTCACTTGGAATGTCACCACAAAACCGGTTGATGCCTAGTGACAGCCTACGCAGACTGGTAAGTTTGCCTAGCGAGCTTGGAAGGACTCCTGTCAGCAGGTTGTTCCTGAGCGACAAATCCTCCAGATTTTTTAGGTCTCCAAGTTCTTCTGGGATACGTCCTTGGAGTTGGTTCCGACCAACCGACAACAGTCTAAGGTTGGACAGTTTCCCCAATGAGGGAGGGATTGTACCTGTCAAGTGGTTGTCAATCAGTGACAGCTTTTCCAGCCTCGACAAGTTTCCCAGTTTAGCAGGAATACTACCCTTGAGCTGATTCCTTCCGAGAAAGAGCCTCCGTAGATTTAGAAGGTCGCCGATGGAATCAGGTATACGGCCCTCCAATAGGTTACTATCGAGAGAAAGGTCATACAGCATGACAAGATTACCGAGTTCTGGAGGTATGGCTCCGGTGAGTCTGTTCTTTCTTAGAATCAGCCTCTGCAAGTGAGTGAGTCTTGCAAGATCTGCCGGTACACTGCCCGTAAGCTGCTTCTCTTCAAGCTTCAGTTCTGTCACACGAGTTCGGGAGACAGTGACTCCATCCCACCTGTCAACTGGTATTTCTGTGGTCCAATTCAGGGAACGATTTCTATCCATGACATCCCTGATATCCAGGAGCGTCTCTCGGTCTTCGTCAACATCCTTATTCTCTGTCAAAGCCGCCATGCCTGCAATTCCTCCCTGCCAAACACCTGAGCTTAGTTGCCTGGTGAATTATACTCCAGTACTGTGCGAAGAATTCTACCTATTTCAGCCCTCTTGGGCAATTGTGCTGCCCTGTCCCATGTGCTATTCTAACCACCTTTCAAAATACTCGGATTCCCACGAAACTCCTGTGCCATGCCACTCTGGTTAACGCGAAACGACGTAGAGCGCCTCCTGGACATGCCGGCGGCCATAGAGGCGGTTGCCGAGGCCTACCGCCTGATCTATCGCGGCGAGGCGGAGCTGCCTGTGCGCTCCAACATTCCGGTCGCGCCGCACGACGGCAGTCTGATGACGATGCCCGCCTATCTTGGCGGCGAAATGGATGCGCTGGGAGCCAAACTGATCTCATTCTACGGGACGAATCCTGCCCGGCGCGGACTACCCGCGATCCAGGGCAATGTGGTCCTCTTTGACGGCAGAGACGGCTCTTTGCTTGCGTTGATGGACGCCGGCTACCTGACGGCCATGCGGACGGGGGCGTCCGGCGGTGTAGCCGCGCGCTATCTGGCGAGGGAGGATTCCCGAACGCTGACCATCTTCGGGAGCGGCGTGCAGGCCCCGTATCAGGTGGAGGCGGCTCTTTGTGAGCGGGCGGTTGAAAGGGTCTTTGTAGTTTCGCGAACGCCGGCAAACGCCGAGGCCCTCGCGGTCGAGCTGACCGAGAGGTTCAGTGTCCAGGCACAGGCGACCGCCGATGTCGAAATGGCCGCAGCGTCGGCTGACATCCTTGTCACGGCAACGAGCGCCCACGAACCGCTGTTTGACGGCGCACAGTTGCGTCCCGGTGTCCACATTTCGGGGATCGGCTCGCATTTGCCCTACGCAAGCGAAGTGGATGCGGTCACGCTGGGACGTTCCAAGGTCGTTGTCGATCAGATGAGCGCATGTCTGGCGGAGGCGGGTGATCTGATCCGACCGATCGAAGATGGCAGCTACGACGCCGGCCGGATACACGGCGAAATCGGGGCGATTGTCGAGGGGGACCTGGCCGGGCGCGAAGGCGCCGAAGAGATCACGTTCTTCAAGTCAGTTGGACTGGCGGCGCAAGACGTTGCAGTTGCCCGGGTGGTTTACAGCAAAGCGCTGGACCAGAAGGCTGGCATTGAGCTGGACGCATGACAGGTACGATGGTTGAAATATCGACGGTGGCCGGAGTTGAGCTGGTCGAAGTTGAAGTGAAGAACCCCCGGCATGTGCGTTGGGCTGTGGAGCTCTGGAACGAGGCAACCGGCAACGAACTTCCCATCACCGAGAGATTCCTGAGATACAACTGTACAGAGGATGCGGGGGTCGCGCGCGGGGGACGGCTTGCTCTTGCGGGGGGCCGTCCCGTGGGATACGTGTTGTGCAGCGCCTATCCCGGCGCGCCGCCTGCAATGCGTACGGATGTCGCGGGCTGGATCGAAGCGATTGCGGTTGTGCCTGCCTTTCAGAGGCGGGGAATCGGAAGGGCCCTGCTGGAGTGGGCTGAAGCGTGGCTGGCTTCGCAAAGCGTACCAGGCGCCGGGTCCATTCGTCTGCCCGGCGGAGGCGGGGCAGGGCCTGAAGAGCCGGTAGAGTCGCTGTCCGTTGGTCGGATTCGCGTCGGCGGCGGGCTTCGTCCATTTGTGCCTGCTCCTCTGGCCGGCTCGGGGACTGAGGCGTTTTTCCTGGCGTGCGGGTATGAGCGCGACGAGGATCCCCTGTCCTGGGACGTAGCGCGTTCACTCAGCGACTATCAACCGCCTCCACTGAGTGATGTGCCTGCGGCGGCGCGGCCGGGTCAGCCGGGCCAGGAGGCGGAGTTGCTCGGTTTCCTGGCCCGGGAGTTTCCGGGACGGTGGCTCTGGCAGGCGGAGAGGTTCCTGGAGGAGGGCGGGCGGATCTCAGACTATATGCTGCTGTGGACCGATGAAGGCGTACAGGGATCTTGCCGCCTTACTTTCGAAGATTCGGTCAGCCCTATCGACCGTTTCTTTCCCTACGGGCTGGCGCGCCCGTGGGCACAGCTGGGATCGATCGGGGTCAGCGGGCGCCTGCGCGGGCAGAGCTTGGGGCTTTATCTGTTGGATGCCGGACTGAGACGGCTGCACAACAGCGGGATAAACGGTTGCGTGATCGACTGGACGACAATTCTGGATTTCTATGCCAAGTGCGGATTCCGGCCGTTTCGTACGTGGGCGCAGCTGGGCCGGCGTCTGTACAGCAACAAATAGGGTGTATTGGGCAACCGTCAAGTCCTTGTTTCTCGAAGCAGGGGGAAAGCGGCCGAGATGAGGGTTGTTGGACTGATGAGTGGGACCTCTGCCGACGGAATTGACGCGGTTCTGGCAGAGATAACGGGAACTGCCGGCCGTCCGCAGATGCGGCAGCTTGCGTTTGAGACTTTTCCGTGGCCTCTGCGAGAGCGGGAACTGATCGGAAAACTGATAGCCGGGCGGGGCGGAACGCGCGATGTGAGCCGGGCCGGATTCCTGTTGGGCGAACAGTTCGCCGAGGCTGTGCTGCGCGTAGCCAAAATAAGTGGGACGGGCATTGCAGAGGTCGACCTTATCGGATCCCACGGGCAGACAGTCTGGCACGAAATAGAGGAAGACGGCGCGGTCCAGTCAACTCTTCAGATTGGGGAGGCGGCGGTCATCGCGGAGAGGACCGGGATCACAACCGTTGCCGATTTTCGCGTAGCCGACGTGGCCGCAGGAGGACAGGGCGCACCGCTTATCCCGATCTTCGACAGGCTCTTTCTGCGGCCCCCGGCAAATCTGGGTGGTTGTCGGGCGGTTCAGAATATCGGCGGCATCGGCAACGTCACGCTTCTGCCGCCTGAGGGTTCGGATGCGTCGATTCCGGCCTTTGACACTGGGCCGGGCAATGTCCTGATCGACTGGGCGGCGGCCCGTGCTACGGACGGCGCTCTTCGGTTTGACAAGGACGGCGAGCTGGCGGCCCGCGGGCGCTGCGATGACAAGCTGGTCGAACGCTGGCTTGAACACCCCTACTACCAACAGCTTCCTCCCAAGTCAACCGGGCGGGAGATGTTCAGCAGTGCGCTGGCCGGGAACTACTGTCTGGAGGCGGCGGAAGCTGGGTTGTCCACGGCCGATTTCGCCGCCGCGGTTACCGAGTTGACGGCAGCGTCCATTGCCGAAAGCTACCGCCGTTTCGCGCCGCTGCCAGTGATGGAAGTGGTCGTCTGCGGCGGAGGCGCTCGCAACCCCGTGCTGATGGAGCGGATTGGGGCGCAAGTGGCGCGGAGGTGCGGGCGTGAGGTCTCGCTGGTGCGGTACGGAGAAGTGGCGGGCGTGCCCGGTGACGAGGACTCGAAAGAGGCACTTGGCTTTGCTCTGCTGGCGTGGCTGACCGTGCAGGGCGCGGGAGGCAATGTGCCGGAGAGTACCGGTGCGAGTGGAGTGCGTGTGTTGGGCAAAATTGCACCGGGCCGGAACTATCGAAGGCTAATGGCAGATCTTTAGCGTCCCTCCTTTCCCCACGAGCTTCTTCCCCAACTACATCATTGAAACCGGGTCGATGTCGATACGCCAACCGAAGGGGATGTCGATGCCGTGCAGAAAGGCGGAGGGATCGTTCGCGCGTACAACTATCTGCCAGCGGAAGTAGTTGCGAAAGCGTGCATATGGCGCCGGGGCAGGGCCCAGCAGATCGACGCCTTCGCCCCAGATGCCGGTCTCCTCTGCACGCGACTGCAAATTCTTCATCATCCGGTCGGTTTGCTCCACGACCGTTTCCAGCTTTTTGTGCCAGAAAATCAGACGTGCCAGCCTGCTGACGGGCGGGTATTCCTGCTCGCGTCGGAACGCCATTTCCCTTTGGTAGAAGGCGTGATAGTCGTGTTCGGCGGCTGCCTGGAGCGCGTAATGTTGGGGCGTGTAGCTCTGGAAAATGACGCGCCCGCCTCTGCGGCTGCGGCCGGCGCGGCCGGCAACCTGAGTCAAGAGTTGGAAAGTGCGTTCAGGGCCGCGGAAGTCGGGCAGATAGAGGCCGACGTCGGCGGCGACGACGCCGACCAGAGTGACCAGGGGCAGGTCCAGCCCTTTGGCGATCATCTGTGTGCCGATGAGGACGTCAGCCTCGTGACTGGCGAAATGAGTTAAGATCTGTTCGTGGCTGCCTTTGCGCCCGGTTGTGTCGCGGTCCCAGCGCAGGAGGCGGGCCCGGGGCGCGATCTGGCTTACAAGCTCTTCGATGCGCTGTGTGCCGGTGCCGAAATAGCGGATGCGGTGACTGTGGCAGGCCGGGCAGCTGTCGGGGATCGGCTCGCGAGCGTTGCAGCGGTGGCATATTAGCCGGGCGGCGCGTTCGTGGAAGGTAAGGGGGGTCTCGCAGCGGGGACATTCGGCGACGAAGCCGCAGTCGCGGCACATGACGAAGGAGTGGGTGCCGCGGCGGTTGAGGAAGAGGATGGCCTGTTCACCGGCGTCGAGAACGGCATGGAGTTCGGACTGAAGACTGCGGCTGAAGATGCTGCGGTTGCCGGCGCGGAGTTCCTGGCGCATGTCGACGATTTCGACGGGAGGCAGACCCGCGTAGGCGGGGGGTTCAAGCGGCTCAACTTTTTCACCCAGGCCGGTTCCATCCAGTTCACCGTGACCTGTCACCCTGTCGGGCATTTCAAGGAGCTTCAAACTTCCTTGTTGGGCGGCATGGTAACTGTCTAGTGAGGGGGTGGCGGTTCCGAAGATCAAGGCGCTGCCGGTTGCGGCTGCCAGCTGGGTTGCGACGGTGCGAGCGTCGTAGAAGACGGTAAAGCTGCCCCATTCGTCGGTATCCTGCTTGTATGTTGACTCGTGTTCTTCATCAACGATGATCAGACCCAGCCGGGGAAGGGGAGAGAAGAGCGCACTGCGGGCGCCCACGATGACATCGATCTTGCCTTCGCGCGCTCTGCGCCAGACGTCATAGCGCTGGTTGGCGCTTAGTCCGGAGTGGATAACGGAGACCCGGTCGGGGAAGCGGCCGGCGAAACGGGAGACGGTCTGGGGGGTGAGGGCGATTTCCGGAACCAGGACGATGGCCTGGCGATTGCGGGCCAGTGTTTCGGCCATGGCCCTCAGGTAGATTTCGGTCTTGCCGCTGCCGGTTGCTCCATGGAGGAGAAAACTCTCGCCTCGAATCGCGGCGTCTGCAGGAAGACCATTTTCTGGGACGGCGCGGTTCGATTCAGTAGCAACTTTTGGAAAGCAGCTTGTACTGATTTTGTCCCAAACGTATTGCTGCTGGCCTGTCAGTTTTGGGGGGGTGCTCCTCGGGTAAATGCGTCCGCCGAGTGGATCTCGGTAGCGCACTTTCTGTTCGAGCCGGATCAGTCCGGCGTCCTGCAGTCTTCGGAGGACGGCCAGATTGGCGTCGACTTCAACATAGAGATCGGTCTTCCACATGGGCGCGTCGGTTTGGGCGAGCGCCTGCAGAATGGCCTCGTATTTTGACGCGCCTTTCATTTGCAAAATGGCCTCTTCGGCGGCTTCGGTGGGCTGGGCCAACACTGCTTCTTCGTTCACCAGACGGACCAGCCCTTTATCCTGCAGGGCTGTAATGGGCCCATTCGAAGATAGATTGCAGGCGGTCCTTAGTTCCTTGAGCGACCTGGCGCGGGTGGGCTTGGTCAGAAATTCAGCGAGGACCTGCGCCTGCTTGCTGCTGTGTTCGAGCGCAAGAAGACGTTCACGGATGGTTGCAGGTTCGATGAGAAGCTCTATCTGTTCCTCCCGCTTGACGCGGACTTTGGGAGGCTCCCCGCTCCTGCTGAGGAGGCCGGGCGTCAGGAAGAGCTTTACGGCTTCGGAGATTGGCGCGACATAAAAGTCGGCGATCCAGAAGGCAATGTCCAGCTGGGCCTGGGTCAACACGGGCCGCGGCCGGGCCAGTCTATCGATTGCTTTTGTCTCGACGGGGGAGGATTGTGCGGGCCCAACTACGATTCCCTGCACTTCCTGCCTGCCAAAGGGTACCCACACCAGGTGGCCGGGCTCGACTTCCCCTCTGAGATTGGGAGGCAGGTGATAGTGGAAGGTCTGAAATCGAGCTGCGCCCCCAGTGCGCTGGTGAACGGATTCCGGCCTCAATTGACTTGGTGAGTAATCCAGTGCTCCGCCTTCTGCGGTGCCGCCGAGCTCATCCTCGGGCGGCGGCAGTTCCTCCTGCCTGAAAGAGCGGCGAATCGGGAGAAATATGATGACTTCCACCAGTGACTTTCCATCTGGCACTGGATAGTCCTCCGGGATCTGTGGCCCATATGTTCGTGACACTTCAACGAAATTGTAGCGCAAATGCCGTGTGCCCGCCAAGGGCGAGATACCTTAGCCGGATCGGGAGTTGGGGGTGGAATGGGTCTGAACCAATGCGGGGCGACAGGTGTGCGAGGTTGTTGTGGTTCTGCTACCGTAGGCTACCAACGTCGGCGGCGTTGGAAGGTCAGCAGGCTGGTTATGCGGAAGATAGCGGCGTATACGTATACTTGCCATATGCCGATGGGAAGGGCCGCGGCCGCGGGCAAGTAGGTGGTCACCGGGTGAACGACTATCGAGGCGTTCAGGCTGTTGAAGAGGGCCGCTAAAAGCCCGTATGCGATCAGACCTAAGATCACGCCCATGAGCGGCTGTATCAATGATCGCAGGATGTACTGGCGGTCAAACTCTTCATGCACTCGCATGCGCTCAAAGAGGAATGAAACAGTGCCCAGCCAGCCGCCGACCCCGCCGGTGGCAACTGTCCACAGCAGTGGATAGTAGTGGGAGGTGTTCCATCCCGTACTCGAGGAAACTGTTTCGATGATTTCGTTTACGTCGAGCGGATAGAGATAGAGGGCGGCGCCAAGACCCCCCAGGCCGGCCAGCCAAAGGAGGAGCAAGCTGAACGTTCGGAGCGCAATGCCGCGTGAGCGCCTGCGGGTGATCCTGGCGCGTTCGATTATCTGTCTTGCCTGCTGAATATTGTACTGCGCCCTTTCCATGCGATTGGGCTGGCTTGAGATGATCTCCCTGGCCTCTCGCAACAACGACAGGGCATGACCCGTGTTTTCGCGCCGCGTTTCCCGGAACCGGTCGATTGCCTCATAGAGAAAGAGGATTTCTTCTTCGATCAACTGAGCGTCGGCAGACAATGATTCCGGCGCGACATCGAACTTGAACTGGTCCGGCGGCGGCGCAACGGTGACGGGACTGTCCAGAAGAGAATCAGACTGCGGCTGATAATTTTGAATGGGAAACTGCTGCTGCTGATGCTCAGGCTGGGGCGGCGGACCAAGGCTCGGCTGGTTATGGTACAGGTCATTCTCGACGGGCTGGTCGATGGCTCGGGGAGGCTGGTTGAGACTTTCGGACCGGGGAGCCGTATCGGAGTCGGACGGGTTATCTTGTGGAGGCGAAGATTGGGAGCGACGCGACAGTTCCGGTTCCCGATCCCCGTGTTCGACTTTGCCCGAACCTGTGGCTGAATTATTGGAAACAGCAGAACTATTCTGATTTGGTTCTGATTGGGTCAGCTTGTCCGGTTCGGATACATCGTTCCGATCGAAACCTGAGGCAGGTCGCGGCTGGTCCTCCGCCGGTCTTGCGGGGATCTGGGCGGTTCCGTCCGAGGATTCGCTGGATGGGGCGGCGCCGGGTCCCGCTGACATCTGCTCAAGAAGAAATTCGGCGCGTTGACGCAACGCGGCGAGCTGTGCCGCCGACTCCTCCAGCATTTGCAGAGAGGACAGTTCATCGCGCGACGAAACTTTCGGTCCAGTGGCCGCCTGATTTTCTTCGGACTGTCTTTCGCCGTAGGCCGAAGCTCGGGGGGCGTTTTCTGATTCAGAGTTCAAGATACTCTACAGTTCATTTTGCAACGCCAAATGCCCGGAGGCGGCACCGGTTTGACGGAAGCTCAGCCGCCCGATGGGGAACCGACGGCTGTATAGTACTATATCATACGGCATAATCGAGCGAAAAAGCCTGCTTTCTAATTCAGAGCCGGTTCTTTGGAGGAACGTATGAACTGGGAATCGCGGAGCATCGAAAACGGCGGAAGATTTGACACTGGCAGTCGATGCCGCGTATAATTGACTATTGGTAGTTATTCTGAATTGTTACTTTTGAAGGAGTAAGGATATGCCCAAACGGACCTGGCAACCAAAGGTTCGCAAGCGGCTGCGGACACACGGCTTTCGAAAACGCATGAGCAAACCCGGCGGACGCAATGTTTTGAAGCGGCGCCGGCTGAAGCAGCGGACAGAACTGACTGTCCAGCTTTCAACTCGCAAACGAACATTCTAGTTTGACGATGTCGGAAGTGACGGGGAGCGCAAGCCCAGCATGCCGGTACGGCTGAGCGAGGAGCAAGACACCATGGCTCCTCGCCTTGCTAACCCACTGCACTTGAGATCTTACTGAATCTTTTGGAAGCGCAGCGGCTTGAAACGACGCTATCGAGTACGGGACAACAGCCGGTTCCAGGAGATCCGCCGGACGGGACAGACGTATAGCAACCGCCTTGCCGTCTTGTGCATTTTGGAGAATCGCCTTCCTTACAGCCGCTTCGGTTTTTCTGTGAGCCGCCGTATTGGCAATGCGGTTGTACGAAACCGTGTAAAGAGGCGGATGCGTGAATCGGTTCGACTGCGCATGAGTCAGATTCAGCCAGGATGGGACTGCGTTGTAATAGCCCGGTCTCCGATTCGGAAGACAACGTACGGTCAGATCGACGCTGCACTTGCACGCCTTTTTGGCCGGGCGGCTCTGTTCGTCACCGATATGGGCCGGAACGAGGGCCGAGCCTGAACGAGGCAAGCCGTGCAGACCGTCTTGTTGCTCTTGATAAGACTCTATCAGAGGGGCATTTCGCCGCTTATGGGGAGCAATTGCCGCTTCTACCCGACCTGTTCGCAGTACACATACGAGGCGGTGGAACGGTACGGGGCGGCCCAGGGCGGATGGATGGGATTGCGGCGCATCTGTCGGTGCCATCCATGGCATCCAGGTGGATTCGACCCAGTTCCCTGAGGAGTTGCTGATCTCTTGCGTTTCCTCGTCGCGTTCTCTCTGGAGTAGGAGTCGGCCAGCGGTGAGGGGCAGTTTGCCGGACTGCGGATTCACCCGACCAGGACTCAGGATGGCGGCAGTTCTGTGGATGCTGGGGCCGTCTGGAACGTGAGGCGGCCTGTCTTGGTCGAAGTCGAACAGTGCCCCAGGCTGTGTCAGCCGTGATGTAAACCGGCCCTGCCGGCGCCAATGTCTGGCGCGGCGATTAGGAGAAAAACTGTGATTCGCAGAAGGATTCTCTGGCTGTTGATCCTGGTATTGGCGGCGTTTCTGCTTGGCGGTTGTGGAGTCCCCCGCGAAGGCGTGGTGGATTGGAACACTGCCGAGGCAGAAGGATGGTGGCAGGTACTGATCGTATTTCCCCTGGCAAAGTCTCTCATTTGGCTAAACACGAGTATGGTGAATTGGGACATTCCCTACAGCTGGGGATTTGCCATCATTCTGTTCACCGTAATCATAAAACTGATCACGTTCCCGTTGACGATGATTCAGATAAAGAGCATGCAGGCTCAGAAGAGTCTGCAGCCAAGACTGCAGGAGCTACAGAAAAAATTTGGCAAAAACAAGGACAAGATGGCGCAGGAGCAGATGAAGTTGTATCGGGAGGCAGGGGTCAATCCGCTTAGCGGCTGCTTGCCGATGGTGGTGCAGATGCCGGTCCTGTTTGGGCTGTATTCGGCGCTGGTGGCATTGGGTCCGTCCTTGACGGATGCCCGTTTTTTCTGGATTCCCGACCTTGGCTTTCCTGAATTCACGCGCGGCCTTGCCTGGATCCCCGAGAAATTCAATAATGGTGAGTACCTGCTCTTGCTGGCATACTTGGTTCTGCCGGCCCTGCTCATGATCAGCCAGGTCTACATGCAGCGCATGACGACGGCGACCACGCCCACGGGCAGTGAAGGCCAGGCAGGTATGATGAAGCAGATGACCACGATCATGACCCTTATGTTTGGCTTCTTTACGTTGCAGGTGCCGGCAGGCCTTTCGCTGTATTGGGTAACGAGCAACCTGCTGCAATTGGGCCAGACCTACGCCGCAAACTATCTGAGCGGTGTGAACAACGCGATTGCGCCTGCCGCGCCTCAAGCCCTGCCGGCCACAGCCGGAGTGGCTACGTCGGACGGCGGCTCGACCGTGACACCGGCTGCGGAAGCAACGGAGGTCGTACGAAAGAGGACGCCTCAGCGCCGGCGGAACCGGCGTAATCGAAAGAGACGATAAGATGAACGAAGGTCAGAGCTACGAATACAATGCGAAGACCGTGGAAGCGGCTGTCGACGAAGGATTGCGCCAACTTGGCGTTTCCCGGGAAGAAATCGAGATCGAGGTGATCAACGAGGGGAGCCGGGGAATCCTGGGAATCGGCGCCTCTGATGCCCTTGTGCGTCTCACTCGCAGAGATGCAGATGAACCCACGGAAGCTCAGGCCCGGGATGATGGCGAAGAAGAAGAGAGCGGGGTCGAAGCGAGGACGGAAGCGGAAGAGACGGCCGAAATAGTTTCTGATGATGCTCCAACCGGGGTCTCTGCATCTGTCGACGTGGAACCAGACCCAGACCCGACGGAGGACACGCAGTTGGGGATTGATGCGGAAGGGGATGCGGACGACGCAGAACTGGAAGACCTTGCCTTCGATCTCTTGAACCAAATGTTGGTCCATTTGGGCATTAAGGCCGAGATTGAAGTTTCCTGGCAGGAAAACCCGGAGGACAGTGACCGTGCGCTCAGCCTGAATGTTGTCGGAGAGGACCTGGGCTTCCTCATCGGGCGCAATGGCGAGACTCTTTCGAGCATGCAGTACCTGATTCGACTTATGGTTAATCAGGAGCTGCATCGTTGGAAGAACATTGTTATCGATATCGACGGTTACAAGCAGAGAAGGGCCGAGCAACTGAGCCAGTTGGCCCACCGCTTGGCAGAGCAGGTCGTAGCCACCGGGCGGCCGGCCTCTTTGGAACCGATGCCGCCAAACGAACGCCGTCTCGTCCATATTGCCTTGCGCAATCACGAGCGCGTCTATACGGCAAGTACCGGAGAGGACACACGCCGCAAGGTGCAGATCCTTCTGAAATGAGGGGGATCCGGTTCAGCAACTGCCTGCCGGATGCCTGAGGTGCAGGACTTCCCCACGGGCTCATTTCATTTGGAAGGGGTTGCCGGAGGGCAAACGGGCACGGAATCGGCAAAGGATACCAGGCGTCTACAACTCACGAATCGTCAATGCCGATCGATCTTCTTGCTATAGGCACGGTTACTCGCGACATTGCGACTGCGGATCCCGCCGCGACCGACTACTTGTTGGGAGGTACAGTCAGCTTTGCCGCGGTCACCGCTTCTCGCCTCGGGCGCAGACCGGCTGTTCTGACTCGAGCTGGTGACGATATTGATCTGTCTGAATTGAGCGGCCTGGCAGACCTGCACGTACTGCCTTGCACACACACGACGACTTTTGCGAATCTGTACACACCGGACGGACGCGTGCAGTACTGCTACACGCCTTCGCCGCCTATTGCAGCAGTGGACATTCCCCCTCAATTGAGGGCGCCTCATATTGCTCTCCTGGGCCCTCTCGTAAACGAGGTGCCGCCGGAAGTGGCCTCCATTTTTGACGCCGACACGATCGTAGCCGCAGTGCCCCAGGGCTGGATGCGCCGGTGGGACGAAGAGGGCAGGGTTTACCCGGCGCCGTGGAGGGATAGGGCGCAGATCCTTCCCCATCTCGATGCGCTCATACTGTCGAAAGAGGACATTGACGGCGACCTGAGACAGGTGGAAGAGTTTCTCGAGTACATTTCGCTCGTTGTCCTGACCGAATACCGGGACGGTAGCACCGTCTACAGGCGCAGACCGGACGCAGAGATAGACACTGTCCCGATTCCTCCCCGTCCGGCGACCGAAGTGGATCCCACTGGAGCCGGGGACATATTTGCCACTGCATTCCTGCTTCGTCTCGATGAGACGGGAGATCCGCTGGACGCGGCTCGGTACGCGAATGTAACGGCCTCCTTTGGCGTTGAAGGTCAGGGCGTGACGGGGATTCCCAGTCACAAGAGGGTGTTGGAGTATATGGCTCTGCATCCTTGGGGGCACGGTGGTGCATAGACTGTGAAGCCTCTGAAGGACGGGCTGGTTCGGGCTCATGTAGGTAACTCTTCGAAACTGTGAGGCAAATGACAGCCCAGATTTTCGCAATTGCCAATCAAAAAGGAGGCGTGGGTAAGACGACGACGGCCGTCAACCTGTGCGCTTACCTGGCCGGCGCCGGCTGCCAGGTCCTGCTCGTTGACAGCGACCCGCAGGCAAATGCGACGACCAGCTTGGGTATTGACCCCAGGAAACCCGGGACAAGCCTTTACGATGTTCTCATCGAAAACAGGCCCGTCCAGGAGGCGGTCACGGCTACAACGCTCCCAGGTCTGAGTCTGGTGCCTGCCAATCTCGATCTGGCAGGCGCGGAAGTGGAGATGGCCGCGAGGATGGCGCGCGAGCAGTTGCTCTCGAAAGCGCTTCAGCCGCTGCATTGCCAGTACGACTACGTATTCATCGATGACCCGCCAAGCCTGGGTCTGATTACGATAAACGGGCTGACTGCCGCGGATGGGATCATCATTCCGGTCCAGTGCGAATATCTGGCGCTTGAAGGATTGAGCCAGTTGCTGAGTACGATTCAGCAAGTTCGAAAGGTTCTCAACGGCCGTCTCAAGGTCGCTGGAGTCCTGCTGACGATGTCGGACGCGCGCACGAAACTCAGCACCCAGGTGGTGGAGGACGTGCGAGCGCATTTTCCTTTGGAGACATTTGAAACGCTGATTCCCCGTTCAGTTCGCCTCAGTGAGGCGCCAAGTCACGGACTGGCGGCGCTCAGCTATGCCCCGGAGAGCGCCGGCGCGCTGGCATATGAAGCGCTGGCCGCCGAGTTTATCGGTCGTTTTCCGGTCGGGGTTGAAGCGGCCACCGATGGTCTGCCGGGATCACCAGATTCCACGGTGACTTATCGATGAGCAGAGAAACTGGACAGGAACACTTGAATCCCCGCCGAAGACATGGACTGGGCCGCGGGCTGGGCGCTCTGCTCGGCAGACCCGTCGCTGACGACGAGCGCGAGACGGAAGAACAGGCTGCTCCGGCGGATGACGAAGGAATCCGCGAACTTCCCGTCGACGAGATCGAGCCAAATCCCCACCAGCCGCGGACGCGCTTCGAGCAGGCCACACTGGTTGAGCTGGCCACCTCTATCAGGGAACATGGTGTCATCCAACCGCTTATCGTAGCCGAGCGTCCCGATCAACCGCGGCGCTACTGGTTGGTCGCGGGAGAGAGGCGCTGGCGGGCGGCGCGCCAGGCCGGGCTGGCGGTCGTGCCGGCCGTCGTGCGCGAGGCCACGTCGCAGCAGTTGCTGGAACTGGCTCTGGTCGAGAATCTGCAGCGCGACGATCTGAGCCCTTTGGAGGAGGCTGCTGCCTTCAGTACGCTGATTGACCAGTTCAGCCTGACCCAGGCACGGGTGGCGTATCGGGTAGGGAAGAGCCGGTCGGCCGTGGCCAACGCTGTACGTCTATTGGGGCTGCCTGCGGAGGTCCAGGCAGCGTTGAACGCACGGATGATCAGCGCGGGCCATGCGCGTGCCCTTTTGAGCCTTGACGGCGACGAAGACACACTGAAGGCTCTCGACATAATTGTGGCGCGGGAGCTGAACGTACGGCAGGCAGAAGAGCTCGTTCGAAAGTGGCAGGAAGAGCCGCCGGCGCAGGACGCGGAGGAAGAACCTCCGCACCTGCAGGCGCAGGTCCGCTACTGGGAGAACCGCTTTCGCGACCGTCTCAGCACCAAGGTTAACCTCGACCGCAAGGCAGATGGCAGCGGTCGTCTCGTCATCCACTTCTATAGCGATGAGGACCTGGAGACGATTTACCGGGAAATCGTCGGAGATGAGACGGACTAATCCGGGAAAGCTGAATGGCTGAACAGGTTGGTGACGCACTTCAGGCGGAACTGAATCTCGTTGCTGCGAAGTTTGAAGAGACGGTGGCCGATCTTCCCGATGGGCTGGCGCAGTTCGTCCGCAGCGAAGTGGCGGACGAGCAGGTGCTGGCAGGCGTAGTACTTGCCTCGGCGGCGCCGGTGAACGATTCGGCCGAGGATAAGTTTCGAAGGGTGGCGCTGGCTTCGGCGCTTGAGCTTCTACAGATTGCACTCAACATCCACCGCCTTTTGCTCAAGCCCAAACAGACCGACTCGATCGACAGTTTCCTGCTTGGTGGTACGATTTTGGCAGGGGATTACTGTTTCAGCCGGGCGGCAGTGCTGGCAGCGCGCACCAACCACCCCCGGGTGGTAACGATTTTTGCCGAGCTTCTCCAGGAACTGAGTCAGGCCAATCTGAGGCGAGTCATCGTCAATGAGAGCCTCAGCCGGGATGCCGTAGGGGTCGACGAGCGGGAGTCACTGTTCCACAGCGGGGCGGCGGCCGGCGTCTTGCTGGCAGGTCTTAGCGAGGAAGACCAGGAAGCCGTAGTCAGCTACGCTGCCTGTTTGGGACGCCGGCGGCCGCAGGACGGAACCGGCGCTCTCGGCGCCCCGGTAGTGGAGAATCTTGACAAAATGCCGGTGCCTCAAAGGGAGCGCTGGCGGGCGCTCACCTCGATCTTCTGACAATGCCGGCCCAAACGGGCCGCGAACGGGAGCCAGGCGTGTCCTCAAAACGAGCACTCTTGCTCACAACGCCAACCAGCTACCGCACCCAGGACTACCTCGATGCTGCTGCACGGCTGGGCATCGAGGCGGTGGTGGCGGTGCATTTACCCAGGATGCTGGCTGAAGAGTGGAACTTTCCTTTCGGCGCTGACTTTGGCCGCCCGGTTCAGGCCTCCGAGCAGCTTTTCGACGCGCTGGCCAGTTCGAATGGGTCGGAAGAAGAAATCCGTTACGACGCAGTGCTGGCGCTCGATGATTCAGGGTCCAGAGTGGCGGCGTTGGTTGCCCAAAAACTGGGCCTGCCCCACAACGATCCGATGGCGGCGGAGGCGGCTCGGAATAAATATCGGATGCGGACGATGCTTGCCGCTTGCGGCGCCCCTGTGCCGGCCTTTGCCGAGTTTCGAACCGGTGACAATCTGAAGGAGATTATCGCCCGGGCGGAGGAAGCCATTGGGTATCCATGCGTCGTCAAGCCGGAGGAGTTGAACGGGAGCCGGGGGGTTATTCGCGCCGATTTGCGCTGCGAATTGGGCGCCGCGCTCCGAAGGCTGACTGCTTTGATTGGAGATGGGCAACCTTTCCTGATCGAGGGTTACATTCCAGGGGTTGAGGTTGCGCTTGAGGGTCTTCTGGATAGAGACCGCCTGCATTGCCTGGCCCTGTTCGACAAGCCGGACCCGCTGGAAGGGCCCTATTTCGAGGAGACGATATACGTTACGCCTTCGCGGCTGCCGCTCAAGACGCAGAACAAAATCGTCGAGACGGTTGAGGCGGCAGCCCGGGGTCTGGGTTTGCAGACTGGGCCAATTCACGCGGAACTGCGCATCAATGAAGAGGGGCCGTGGATCGTCGAAGTGGCAGGGCGGTCGATTGGCGGGCTGTGTTCGCGAATTCTGCGATTTGGCATGGAAGTGGGCAACGGGAGTTCGCTCGAGGAGTTGATATTGCGGCAGGCGTGCGGTCTGCCTTTGGAGAGACTGGAAAGGGAGTCGCAGGCGGGCGGGGTGATGATGATTCCGATTCCTGAGGCGGGAATCTTGCGGCGGGTAAACGGGGTTGAAGAGGCAAAAAGAGTGGCAGGAATCGAGGATGTTCAGATCACTGCAAGGCTGGACCAGTCACTTGTACCCCTGCCTGAGGGAGATGCCTACCTGGGCTTCATCTTCGCAAAAGGGCCTTCGCCGGCCCAAGTCGAGGAACTGTTGCGGAAGGCACACAGCCTCATTCAGTTTGAGGTTGACCCGGAATTTGCGCTTGTTCAGTAGAAGGCCTCTCTACTTCCGGGGCGCGCCCTTCCCTGCCGGAACGCCTTTGCCCATGCCGGGTGTGCCTTCCGGCGTCCAACCTTCGGGCATTTGAGCGCCAACGCCGAAGAAGAACTCTTCCATCTGCTGCATCAGGAATTCGCGGGACTGCGGGTCGCCCAGGCTGAGGCCGTAGTGGTTAATCAGTACGACTGAGTACTGCATCCACATATCCCAGCCGGCTTGCGAGATGTTTTCGTAGATTCGCTGACCCAGCTCCCCTGGGTAAGGGGGTGACGCCATGCCCGGCAACTCCTGTCCAATCTTGGCACACTGCACTAAGCGAGCCATGAGTCTGCTCCCAACCTGATGAAAGATAAGTGTTGGGCACTATTATAGGCTTGAGTTGAAGCTGTGTCAAAGGATATGCGTACCCTGTTTGCGGGGATGTACGGGCCTTTCAGCAGCATCGTGCTGGAAAGGCTTCTTGCTAACAACATTCGGATAGCTGCTGTACTGCTCAGTGGGCGGAGCGGTGTCCCGTTGCGGGAACTTCCTTGGCCCCGCGCAAGCGCTTTGTCGAATCCTGGGGATGGGCTCGAACTGCCGCCGCTTTTGAACGCGTCTGTCACTTCGTTCCCAACTGCCAGGGAAGAGAGCGGGGTTGCAAGCGGCAGTTCGGCAATTGACGCTGCTCGAGCAGGAGAACTGGTGCCGGCAAGCGTTCCGGCGCTTGCATTTCAATCTGGAATCCCTTCATACGAATGTGGGGAAATCGGCCACCCGGAAGTAACCGACTGGTTGGTTGAGATGTCGGTTGACGTCGTCTGCGTCGCCTGTTGGAATCGCGTTATTCCGGCTTCTGTTCTGGACATTCCGCGGCACGGTTTCCTGAATGTGCATCCTTCGATACTGCCGGCCTACAGGGGGCCGTATCCTCTGTTTTGGCAGTACCGGGCAGGAGAGACGGCAACCGGTGTATCGGTACACTGGATGGACGCGGGCCTGGATACGGGCGACATTGCCGGGCAGCGAGAGATACAGTTTGAAGACGGTATTCGCGGCGCTGAGGCTGAGGCCTTGTGCGCCTTGACAGGGGGCGCGCTGCTGGCAGAGGTGCTAGTGAAGCTGGAGAATGGTGAACTGTTGCGAACTTCCCAGCCCGAAGGGGGCAGCTACTTTTCCGTTCCTTCCAAAGATGATTTCACCCTCGATGCGGACTGGCATCCCCGGCGGGCATTCAACTTCATGCGGGCGAACGCTGAGTGGGGCGTCCCATTCCGCCATGAATCGGAGGATACGGTGCACTGGCTGGCTGACGCGCTTGCGTGGAGAGAGGAGGCTACGCCGGAAGCGGCAGGCGAAGGAAGAGTTTGGGCGCCGTTTCGCGGCGGGGCGGTGCTGGCGGTGGAATGTCCCTGAGTACCCTTCTGACGGGCGCATGGAGGTCAGTTGTCTCCAACAATCCGTGTCAACTACAATAATCATGACTTCAATCATCCGCATTGCATCCCAGTAACAGGAGAACGCAGATGTCCCTTATGTCCATACCACCGGGAATGAAAATTGCAGCCCAGGTGTCGCCGGAGGCGAGCGACGAGGATCTGCAGTTTGTCAAGCAGATGGGCCTGGACTGGGCCGTGTGCTGGACAGACGGCGAACATGCCGGCTATGACTACTATGCGCGGACCAAGGACCGATTTGAGAAGGCAGGGGTCAGGATTTACGGATTTGGCAACCGGGAAGTGCACAATCAGGACGCCATCGTACTGGGTTTGGACAACCGGGATGCGAAGATCGAGGAGTACGTCGATCACCTGAGGGCACTTGGAAAGGCTGGGATCCCTTACACGACCTACGCCCACATGGGGAACGGCATCTGGAGCACTGAGCGGGAGTCGACCCGCGGCGGCGCGGATGCGAGAGGGTTTGACTTGGCGAAGGCCGATGCCGGCCACTGGGCGGGCCGCTACTATCATCTGCCTCTTACGCACGGCCGCACCTATTCGGAAGATGAAATCTGGGAGAACTTTCAATACTTCGTTGCGCAAGCGGCTCCTGTGGCCGAGGAGGAAGGGGTGCGGATTGGTATTCACCCTGACGACCCTCCTCAGCCCGAACTTGGGGGGATTCCGCGCTGCATTTTCAGCAGTTTCGACGGTTACTACAGAGCGATGGAGATCGCCGACAGCCCCAACGTGGGCATCTGCTTCTGCATTGGCTGCTGGCTGGAGGGCGGCGACCTGATGGGAAGGGGTGTGGAGGATTCACTGCAGGAGTTCGGGAAGGCCAACAAGCTTTTCAAGATTCACTTTCGAAATGTGGACCAGCCCTTGCCGCACTTTGTGGAGACGTTTGTAGACGACGGCTATTTTGACATGTACAAGGCGATGCGGGTGCTCGAGCAGACTGGCTTCGACGGAGTCCTGATTCCGGACCACATTCCGATGATGGCGGACGATGCGCGAATCGGAACGGCCTATACGATTGGCTACATGAAGGCCTTGCTGGCGCGGGCGCAGGAGGAAGTGAAAGGGCAGGTGCGTGCATGAACACAATTGCAATTCTGAGCCCTGGAGACATGGGCCATACAGTCGGTGAGAGGCTAAGGGGGAACGGTCTGCGGGTGATCGCTCATCTGGCGGACCGCAGCGCACGGACACGGGGGCTGGCGGAAAAGGTCGGGATTGAAGAGGTAGAATCCTACGACGCGCTGGTTGAGGAGGCGGATGTCGTGCTCTGCATTCTTGTTCCCGCGGAGGCGGCGGCAGCGGCGCAGACAGTGGCCGACGCACTCCGGCGGACAGGCGCAGACCTGCTCTACGCAGACTGCAATGCGGTCGCGCCGCAGACGACAATAAAGATTGGAGAAACTATCGCCTGCGCCGGCGGCCGCTTCGCAGATGCTTCGATCATTGGGCCTCCTCCTCGTCGGGAAGGAACGACCCGCTTCTACGCGTCCGGCGTCCACGCGGGCGAGCTGGCGCGACTCGAAGACTACGGACTGGACGTACCGGTTATCAGCGACCGGGTCGGTGATGCTTCGGCAATCAAGATGTGCTATGCCGGACTGACGAAGGGCCTGACCGCGCTTTGCACAAACCTGCTGGTCGCGGCAGAGGCGCTGGGAATACGCGACGCCCTGTTTGACGAGTACGATATGAGCCAGTCTGCAATGCTGAAAAGGATGCAGGGGCTCCCGAGTATGCCGCCGAAGTCACGCCGGTGGGTCGGAGAGATGGAGGAGATCGCGGCTACGATGGCGGGCGTAGGCATGTCGCCCAAATTTCACGAAGGCGCGGCCGACATCTACCGCTTTGTCGGCGCTTCAGCGCTGGCGGACCGCACGCCGGAGGACCCGGATGAGCCTACGCTGGAGGAGATGCTGCGAGATCTGGTGGGGTCGCTTCCCAGCAGGTGAAGGCTTCAGCGAGAGCATTCGAGGCCGGAAAATGACGGTTGCGAATACCTTGGTGACCTGTCTTGATCGAAAATCCTGCACTCTTGCTAAATCTGCTCAAGAAAAGGGTCTTCGTTGATGTAATCGAACTCTTTGCCAATGTAGGGCACAGGTGGGAGATCGTGCCAGTCGCGCAAGATTTGGTAGCCTACTGAGGTGAGCATTTGGCAAGCATCTACCGCCTCGCGCCATTCTGGACGTTTGATTTCGTTGACCGTTTCTTCATAAGGCAAAATCCCGAAATCCCAGGCGCCGCAAAGTCGGGCCAGAAAGTCCACTCGATCGGCCAAGGTCTCCAGAGCCTCAGGCGGCTCCATTTCGGGATAAAGTGCCCCGTCAATCCATTCCTGCATTGATAAACTCTTCTTTGAACCAGCTTCTGGTTCTCTCCGCTTCTTCTCTTTGCTGTCGATTCGCGATGCTGAGCAATGGTCGCCGCAATTCTATGCGTGAGAGATTTGTGGTAATCGCCAGTGTTGCGCGCGAGCGGGAAGTCGATCCTCCGCTTCGCTCCTGCCTTCCGTGCCAGAGCCGCCAGCACGCCTGGGGGGTGGCGAGTTCGGCTTCACATACTGCGAATATGTCAAGAAAGTCTCGCGGTGCCCCTCTTTCGATAAGAGCGACCATCTTACTGGCAATCAGGTCGTTGAGGCTGTCGAGTTGGACATCAATCCACTGGGAGGGAACTGATTTCTCCAGTTGAACAGATCGATCCGCAATCTGAAAGCTGAAGACCGTCCTCTTTTCGCGGCGCAGCTCTATGCTAACCACGTCGCCCCACTCGCGTATCCTCAGTTCTCCATGGCCGGTCAATACGCCTGAGATTAGTTCCACCACTCGTCGTCTTTGGGCCGCTGACACGCCCTCTGACCACCATGCGTCAACGTCGTGCGTCGGCCTATGGTCAAGGTAGTGTAACAGACCGAATGCCCCTCCCAAAGAGATTGCCTGTCCCAGTCCGGCTGACGCGAGCGCCGTTAAGCAGTCCTCGGCGTAAGTAGGAATGCGAGCGGGGCGTACTGGATTTCTATTGGGCACGCTATTGTTCAGATCTTGAGGCCGCTGAGGACGACGCCCTGGATGAAGTAGCGCTGGGCGGCGGCGAAAAGGGTGATGACGGGAATCGTCATGATTGCGGCTGCGGCCATGAGCAGATGATCGCGTGGGTCTCTCGATTCGAGCGGAATGTTCTGGAAGAATCGAAGGCCGACTGCTGCTGTAAAGAGCTCCACCTTGCTTAGATAAATGAATGGTCCGAAGAATTCGTTCCAGTCACCGAGGAACTGAAGAATAGCGACTGTGGTCAGCGCTGGTTTCATCAGGGGCAAGAGGACACCCCACAGAATGCGTATTGGCGACGCGCCGTCCATCAAGGCGGCCTCGTCCAAGTCGCGGGGGATCGACATGATGAACTGGCGCAGAAGGAAAATCATGAATGCGCCGCCCCCGAGCCAGGAACCTATCGTTAGGGGCACGTAAGTGTTGATCAGTTTCAGGTTGAAAAACAGCACGTACTGAGGGATAAGAATCACTTGTGTCGGGATCATCATCGTGCCCAGCATGAGGACGAACCAAAACTCCTTGCCAATGTAGTTGAAACGGGCAAAAGAGTATGCTGTGAGGGAGCCGGTGATGATGACGCCCGGAATCGTAATGGCCGTAATCAGAAAGCTGTTTGCCATCCAGCGAGCGAACGGGACCGACTGGAAGACCTGGGCATAGTTGGCCCATTGGGGAATCGAGGGAAACAGATGCGGTTCGTAGGAGCGCAGTTCCTGCCAGGTCTGCAGAGAGCTTGAGACGGTCCAGAATAGAGGAAAGGCGAACATGAGGCCGGCGGCAGTCAGCAAAATGTAGGTCACCGCCTTTTGGATCTGCGTACGTCCGCGACGGTAGACGTCGCCGCTGATGTCCGTGCTGGGAATTCGTTCAATGGTTGCGGCCATGTTTCTTTAGCTCCCGTAGTAAAAGACCCAGCGGCGCGAGAGACGCAGTTGCCAGATTGTCATCGAAACAATAACGAATGCAAAGAACCAGGCTAGAGACGACGCGTAGCCCATGTTCCAGTAGTCAAATGCGTGCCGGTACAGGTGCAAACTGTAGAATGTTGTAGCGAAACCGGGCCCGCCTTCGGTGGCTACGAAAGCGGCGGTGAACACCTGCAGCCCGCCGATGATTCCAAGAACCATGTTGAAAAAGATTGTTGGCGTCAGAAGAGGAATGGTAACGTGGCGCAATTTGTGAAGTGCGGTGGCGCCGTCAATGGATGCAGCTTCGTACAGAGACTCCGGGATTCCCTGCAGCCCGGCCAGGAAAATAATCATGCGAGTGCCGCCCAGTCCCTGCCAGAGGCCCATCATGATGAGCGAAGGAATAGCCCAGCGGCGGTCGCCGAACCAGCCGGGTGGGTCGGACCATCCAAGGTCGATCAGCCACTGGTTGATTATCCCGAAGTCAGCGTGGAGCAGCCACTTCCAGAGGACTACTGAAGCCACAATCGGCACTAACGAAGGCATAAAGAAGAGCGTCCGGTACATGGCCAATCCCTTCAATTTGGCATTGAGCAGGATCGCCAGAAACATTGAGCCGATAACGCCTAGAGGAACGCCCAGTCCCGCATAGTAGAAGGTTCGTCCCAAAGAAGTGTAAAAGAGCGGATCATCGGTAAACATCTTGATGTAGTTGTCGAGGCCGATCCACTCGGGCGCGCTGAGTACGTCATATTTTGTAAAGCTGAAGTAGAGAGATCCCAAACCGGGACCGATAAATAGTCCAAAGAATCCAAGCAGCCAGGGGATGAGGAAAAGATAACCGTAGAAGTTGTCCCGCCTCTGCTTAGTTGTCGTCAGTCTCTCTGACAAGCCCTGAAATTTGAGACGGCTAGCCAGGGTCGCCATTTGCATCTCCAATAATAGTAAGCGCTGGGCAAAATCGGCCTCCGACCTGCCCAGCGCTCAATTTTTGCCTGAGAAGTCTACGCTGGATCCTCGTCGAGTACTGCCTGGATATTGTCGTGCAGGTCCTGCAAGCCCTTTTCGAACTCAACCGGCTGGTGCGGGTCGAGGAGCAGGTCGGTCCACTGCTGCACGGCCGATGTATACTCGCGCCCGCGAGAGTTGGCCGGCGCATGAGCGGGAATCCCGTTTTCAAGACTCGGGATAAACCACTCGTGGATCGGATCCTCGTCGATGAGAGACTGGACTACGTCAGGACGCACCATCGCGAAGTTCCGGGCGACCAGGTTGAAGTCGAGGCTGCCGTCGTGTCCCGCGATATGCAGGAGGAACTGGTAGCCGACGTCGGCGTGGTCCTGATCGGTGCGAAGATTCCAGGTGCCGCCGCGCAGCTGCGAGGGGATGCGGCCATCTTCCCGCAGCGGGAAGAGAATCTGCCAGGCCTTGGCGACGGTTTCGTCTTCAATCTGATTCTTGAAGTTGCGCACACAGAGCGAGCCGCACCAATTCATGGTGAGAAGCCCTGCTACGAGCGCGCCGCCGGTGTTTTCGAGGTCGCCTGGGGCCGGAAGTACTTGCTCTTCTACGCCCAGCTTATAGGCCCAGCGCATCGCTTCCGTGGCTTTGGGGTCGTCGAGCAGCAGGCACTTGGTGCCTTCTTCATTTATCAAGGAGCTGCCGAACAGTCGGCAAAGGACGACGACAGTTGCTTCGTTGTGGCTGATGTTCAGCCCGAAACGCTCGCCTTCGACGTAGAAAGAGTGCGCCCACTCGTCAATGGTGTCGATCGAAACGTCGTTTCCAGTCGGGTCGGGCAGATCGATGCCGGCCTCTTCCAGGTGTACGGCGTTGGTTACGAGCGTATCGAAGCCGGCCCAGCCCCAGCTGGGGAATCCGTAGAGTTTGCCCTGGTAATACTGTAAGCCCAGGAAGTGTTCAAACCACTGGCTTAAATCGGTGCCATCGGCGGCGACCAGCTCATCGATGGGCATGATGATATTCTTGTTGATGGCGCGCCAGAAGTGGTAGTGGGAAGGATCGAAGGCGATGATTTCGCCGAGATCGCCGGCAGCCTGGGCTGCGTACATCTTGGCATAATTGTCCTGCTGGCCCGATCCGGCCAAGGGACGCAGCTCGATCGTCACGTCGGGGTGCATCTCTGTGAAGGTCTCGATGCGCTCTTCATTCCAACCGCTGCCAATGCCGCGGAAGGTGTCCCAGCGCAGGTGGACGGGCTCCATTGCGGCGCCTTCGTCGCCCATGTCTTCTGCCGGGGCGGCCGGGGCAACACAGGCGGCAAGAGCGCCTGCGGAGACGGCGAGCGCGCCTTGCAGGAATGATCGTCTAGAAACGTGATCTCTCATTGGTTCCTCCGGAAATGGAATGACGGATGAGTATAGTCAATTGCGAAAAGCCGCGACCCGGGTTCCGTCAGATTCCGGGCCGCGGCCGAAACAGCCGCTGAAGTCAACTATGCGAGCGGGTCTTTGTCCAGGACTTCCTGTACCAGGAGGTGAGTCTGCTCGACTCCCTCTTCAAACTCTACTGCCTGCGTCCAAATGGCCTGGAGATTGTTGTTCATCGTATCGACGAACTCCGACGTACGGGCATTGGCCGGACGGTGCCACTTGCGCGGGCCTTCGGGATAGATCTGTTGGTGCTGGCGGAAGATCGGGTGGATGGAATTAAGCTCATCGCTTTCCCAAACATCCTTGCGGCCGCCTGGGCTGCCGGCGCCAAAGAAGACATGCTCGATGCCGTCTTCCTTGGTGGAGTAGAAGTCCAGCACCTGGAACGCCTCCGAGGGGTGCTTGGAGTTGCCGGTTATGCCGAAGGCAGCGGCCGACACCTGCGAACCCCGTAATCCGGTAGGTCCTACCGGTCCTACGACAGCATCCCATTCGAACTCAATGTCACCTTCATTCTTCATGTTGGTGTACCGACCAATCAGACCTGTGGTCGTGTTGAAGGAACCTACTTTACCGGCAACGAAGTTGTTTACGGCCTCGTCGCCGCACTGGCATGGATCGACGCCATGCGTGTGCTGCAGGTCATAGAGCCAGCGCAGGCCGGCGATCGACTCTTCCTGGTCCAGCAAGGACATTGTGCCATCTTCGCTAATGGCGTCGCCGCCGAAGATGCGCAGATAGGACGGGACGTGCTCCTGGCCCGTACCAAAGGAACGGATTCCCCAGACCTCGGGAGGATCCGTTACCGCCTTACCGATAGCAACGTAGTCATCGGTCGTCCAGTCCGGGTGGGGGAGTTCGCCGCCCGACTCCTCTATCAGAGTCTTGTTGTGATAGTAGGCGGTCGTGCCGTAGTGACCATGGTTGGGTATGGCATGCAGCTCGCCGTTCAAGGTAAGGGCGGCCAGCAGCGAGTCCCAGAAGTTGGACAGATCGAAGTCTTTGGCGGCGACTATGTCGTCCAGCGGAATCAATACGCCCTTGGCCTTGTGCTCGGGCGGGTTGTTGAGATAGGTCCAGACCACATCTCCGACCGTACCGGAGGCAGAGAGTGCGTAGATCTTGGGATACATCTCATTGCCGGGCAGCTCGTCGATCTCCAGGTTGATGCCGGGATTCTGCTCTTCGAACAAGGGCTGACGGCTGATGTGCCAGTCTGCGTGTGTACCCAGGCGTGTGTGGAAGAGTACGGTGACGGGCTCCTCCGAGGCCTCCATCATGTCCCCGGAATCACCGCCGGCAGGGGCGCCGGCAGGAACACAGGCAGACAAGGCGAGACCGCCAGTTGCTGCAAGAGAACCAGCTAGGAACTGGCGGCGACTTACACGTTTGTGAAGCATCTTGCTTCCTCCTTGTGGGTAGGACAACTTTCGACAGAAAACTAGAAGTGTAGAGGAGAGCTATCCTTTTATGCCGGACATGACAATCCCCTGGACGAGATACCGTTGCGCCAAAAAGAAGATTATGATGATAGGCGCAGTCATCATCACACTGGCTGCCATTAACAAGTGGTACTTGGGTTCGGTGTCATCGGCGAAGCCGGCGACGGCCTGGAAATAGCGGATTCCGATCGCGAGTGTGTACTTCGTCTTTGTGTTCAGAAAGATGAAGGGGTAGAGAAATTCGTTCCACTGTGACATGAAAGTGAGAACGGCCGCCGTTGCCGTGACAGGAATGGAAAGGGGCATCAGGATCTGCCAGAAGATGCGCACGTAGCCGGCGCCGTCTATTCGCGCTGCCTCATCGAGATCGATTGGAATGCTGAGAAAGAACTGGCGCATCAGGAAAATGAGAAATGCGCTGCCGCCGAAGAAGGATGGGATGATTAGTGGTCTGTAGGTGTCCAGCCATCCAATCTTTGCGAACATGAGGTAGAGAGGAATCAGAGTAACCTCCACCGGCAGCATCATGGTGCTGAGGGTGATGATAAAGAGCACGTCCCGAGCAGGGTATCGAAAGCGGGCGAAAGAGTAACCGACGAGGGCGGCCGTAAGAACCGCGCCAAAGGTTGAGACAATCGCCACGAAGGTCGAGTTCCAAGTCCAAGTGGCCCAGGACACGATTTCGAAGACTTTCGGATAGTTTTGAAACTGTGGAACCTCCGGAAGCCACGTGGGGGGGAACCTGAACAGTTCGCCCCCTCTCTTTAGCGAGGAGAGTACCGTCCAGACAAAGGGGAACATGAAAACGGCCGAACTGGAAACAGCGACCAGATAGAGGACTCCCCGGCCTATGGCGCGCTGGAATGAGGCTGACTGGAATATCCCTGCTGAGTGAATTCCGCTTCCGGTCTGTTTTCCGCCGGAGGCAATTGCTTCGCCCGCCATCAGTCCACCTCCCCTGCGTAGTAAACCCATCGTCGCGACTGTCTGAACTGAACATATGTGAAGACGAACAAGACGAAGAAGAAGATCCAAGCGAGGGCCGAAGCGTAACCCATCTCAAAATACTGAAAGGCACGCGTATAGATGTGTAGGGCGTAGAACCAGGTAGCGTAAGCTGGCCCGCCTTGGGTGGCGACAAAGGCTGCGGCAAAGACTTTGAGTGCCCCAATGATGCCCAGAACCATGTTGAAAAATATGGTGGGAGTAAGCATGGGGATGGTGACGTTAAGAAACTTGGCCCAGAGACCGGCGCCGTCAACGACGGCCGCGTCGTACAGTTCCTGCGGCACGCCCTGTAGACCGGCCAGAAAGATCAACATGGTGTTGCCGCCGATCGCCCCCCACATCGCCATGATTATGAGGCCGGTCATGGCCCAATCCGGATCGCGAAACCAGCCGGGTGCGTTGTCGCTGCCGGTGATAGTCCGAATCCAGTGGTTTATCGGCCCTACGTCGGCGTTGAAGATCCAGCCCCAAAGCACGGCAGAAGCCACAATGGGCGTCAGGTGAGGCAGGAAGAAAAAGGTGCGGAACCAGGCCGTTCCGCGAAGCGCCTGATTGAGAAGCATGGCCGCCGATAGTGCCCCGACCAGCGACAGTGGCACGACTATCAGAGCGTAGCGAAAGGTCAGCATCATCGAGGGCCAGAAAAGGCGGTCTTTGGTGAAGATTTCGATGAAATTCTTCAAGCCGACGAAGTCAGGAGGATTTACGACGTCATACCGGGTGAAGCTGAGGAAGCCGGAGGTCATCATTGGGCCGATGATGAAGAGAATAATGCCCAGCAGCCAGGGCGACAGGAAAATGTAGCCGGCGATCGCCTCCTTTGCGCGGAGGTTTCTCGTCCAGCGGGGAAGTGGTATCCGTGCGCCCGCCATCGCTTTCGTCGTCATTGCTTCCTCTCCCTGACCATTTCATGTCCCTCGTAGAGATCGCGCGCCACCGTACCCTGGGCTTGCGCGGGAGGCTCGACGCCCAGAATGTGGCAGAAGGTCGGGACGACGTCGACGGCATGGATGTAGCCTAGCCGGTCGACAGGGCGTTCGTATCCTTTCTTGAGGCCCGGCCCGTCGAGGAAAAAGGAGCCGAAGGTGGACGAGAAACCGTTTTCCGTCGGGATGAATCCGCCATGGTGGGCGCCGTAAACGAGTGGCGCGCCGACATTCCCGCCGCCCTCGATCCCGATCCATTGTGTATAGTAACCGCTGACGTAGTCGTGGTCCCAGGCGAAAATGACGTCTCCGCATTCGTCTCCCCACTGTCCGAGTAGATAGGCGTCGCGTTTGGGCAGGGCGATGGCGACTACGGTGTTGCCCGTCTCTTCGTCGATCCAGGTACGCAGAGCGGTGAGAAGCTCGCGCTCGATTTTGTCGAATTCAGGGCCCGGTTCGGCGTTGATCGTGATGTCGAAGCCGCGCCGGGCGAGGAAGGCCTTGGTTCGGTCCCAGTCTATCTGCCCGGGAGGGGGGTCGAGGTCCTGGGCGATCGCCTCTTCTCCGCCGTCCTTTAGAACGATGAAGCCCTTGTCGCAAAGGAACTGGCGAAGGTTGGCGATGCGGACGTCGGGGAAGGCGCCGTGGTCTGAGATGATGCCGACGTAGACTTCGCCGCCGTTGCGGTTGGCCTTGTCGGCTGCCTCGTACATCAGGCCGAGGACGCGGTCGCCGACCTGGTAGGCGCGGCGGAAGTAGTCCAGATATTTTTCCTTGGTCTCCGGATTGAACCCGGGGCACTCCGGGTCCACGTCAGCCAGATGGATATGATTGAGATAGTCATACAGGTGCCAGTGGCAGGTGAAGTAGGCGCAATCTCTCTCGTGGAGCATGAAGTTGGCAACATTGGCGAACCAGAGACCCTGGTATTCGCACTCTTCGAGAGCCGTTTCGAAGTCGATCATGCCTGAAGTGTACGGCGTCATCGAGGCATGTTCCTGATACGGGCCGAAGCGCCGGATCAGATCTGCTTCGAGTTCGGCGTCGCCGTAGGTGAAACCGTCGGTGTAAGTGATCTGGGTGCGGTAAAGTTTCAGGGCGCTGCCATCGGGAGCGAGCTCCATCAATTTGAAGCGGACGGCCGCATTCTGGGCGCGTCCGTCGATGCGAAAGGTCTCGACGGCCCAACTGCTCCATTCGCAGGTCCTGGTCTCGGCCACAACGTCGGCCCCGTCTCGACTCCGGCAGATCCGGATCTGATCATAGCCGTTACCGCGGCTGTCGAGTGCAAGAACGTAGAACTGATTGACGTCGCCTCCCAGGCGGGCGACGACTGTGAATTCGGTTGCAAGCGGCGGAGAGGCGCTTTCTGGAAGGTTTGTCCAGTCTTCGGGAGAGGAGAGTGGAGGAACAGGCTCTACGCTGCGGGGGCCTTCGACGGCTGAACCGTCATGGGCCATCGCGACTTCGCCGGCCGCAGACGCATCGGTGGTGTATGCCTGGGCTGCCGCTACTTCGAAGTCAGTGCTGTTGTGACCAGGAGCTCCGAATCCGTCTACAACGTAGCCAATGTTCACACCGGAAGGGTGGGCGCCGGGATAGTGTACTGCGACGCTCTTGAGGCCGGCGCGTTCCAATGCGTTCCAAATGCGTTCCGCGTTGTTGGCGCGGCCGTCAAAACTGCTGACGGTCACGTCCTTCTCGCTGGGGCCGGACTTTCGCTCCAGGACGGTCTGCCAGGTGGGAACACTGTGGGTTCCGGTGTGGGCGCCGGTGGAGAGGGTCGCCCAGTTGGTGGGCGTCCAGACGGGGAAGGAGGGATAGGTTTCGTTGACGGTACCTTCGCTGAGCAAGCGGCTGAAATTTGGCAGACACCCTTCGGCCGCGAACTGTTTCATCATAGGAGTGACAAAACCGTCCATCCCATAGGCGTAGATCTTCTTTGTCATCGCTGGCTTGCTGCTCCCCGTATGGTATGCGAAAGTTCAGGTAGGCGCCTCCGCAGGGCTCTGATGGTGTGCTGGTGGTACAAGACTACTGCGAAGACGCCGCTAAGTAGTGCTAATTGGTGTGCAAACTTTCAGGCGAGGCTGTTGCCTGAGAGGAATGCTTCGGCAGAAGTGATACCGCCGAAGGACCTGCCTTACATCATCTGGCCAACGTGCTTGAATCGGGTTGAGATCCAGGACTTTGCAGACAGGTAATGTTTGTTCGTTCGGCTACCTCCTGATTGAAGTGCGACAGAACTCTTGTGGCTATGTTGGCCGGGGCTGCAGATATTTTTGTTTGGGCTTTGGTGAGACTAAGGAGCAATCTCCGTCGACGGGTTGATCTCGCCCCTTAAATCTGTTCAAGTGGTGCTGTCCGGTTCGAAACCTTGAAGACAGACTTCGTCCCACGCAATTGTGCGAGCGCCGGGATTATATCAGCATCTTTTGGGGAATGCAAACTCTCCGCGTAGGGCCGGTTTCGGTCGGGCTCGAGAAAAGGGGGTGAACTTCGCTGGCTGACCGTTCCGTTAGTCACAGGCGCTGTGAGCGAAAAGTGCCGGGGTCCCGTAATTCCGCCGCCGCGGGACTGGCCTGAAAAATGTCAGATTTGTCGGGAGGGCGGCTCAGCTGGAAAACTCGGGCGCTATCCCGCAACCATGCCGACGAGAGACATGGCTGCGACTGCGATGAGTGTGAGTACGATCATCAGCGCAGCCCAACCGCCAAATAGAAACGTTGCAAATGCAAATGAGTTGGGACGGTCGCTTCCCTGGGACTTTGTAGCTGATTGCTCAGCGGCCTTCGCGTCTTCCCCGGCTACAGCTGTATCTTCCTGGACAGTATCTTCTGCCACCGTAATCCTCCTGCTGTTGTTCGAATTGATGCCACGCGACTGTCGAGACTTGCGGACAATAGGTAGTTGGCCCGGGCCTATGTGAGCGGTGGACCGGCATAGTTATGGCCTGTGCCGGATAACCACGGCCGGACACGGGACAGGCCTCTTGCAACCACCGGCGCCATTATAGCACGTGACAGAGCCATCTGCACGATTTTCTACACCTGGAAAGGCGCGCTACAATGTGACCTCGGAGGCAAGAAGTGGCTACCAGGGAAGGGGACGGCTTGAATGGAGTTTCGGACTTTCGGACGTACGGGTCTGCGCGTTAGCGTTGCAGGCATCGGGGCTGGCGGACCCAGCCGGTTGGGCAAGGCGACAGGGCGGAGCGAAGAGGAGTCGATTGCGGTGGTCCGACGCGCTCTGGAGCTGGGCGTAAACTATATTGATACGGCGGAGGCCTACGGTACGGAGGAGATTGTCGGAAAGTCGATCCAGGGCTTTGACAGGGATAGCCTGGTCATTGCGACGAAAAAAGGCGCCTACCGTAGTGGTGAGCCGGTGCCTGCGGACGAGTTCGCCGCCGGCGTCGAGGCCAGCCTGAAGCGGCTCGGGGTGGAGACGATCGACGTCTTCCACTTTCACGGCGCCAGGCTGGACCAATACGGGCATATCAGCGAAGAGCTGGCGCCGCTACTTCAGAGTATGCAGCAGGCAGGAAAGATACGCCATCTGGCAGTGAGTGAACACTTTGCCTCCGACTTTGAGCACCGACTTCTGCGACAGGCGATCGAAGACGACCTTTTTGACGTGGTCATGGTCGGCTTCAATATCCTCAATCAGACGGCCAGGCGCGATGTGTTGCCGGTGACTCGGGAGAAGGGGATCGCAACGGAATGTATGTTTGCGGTGCGGCGTGCATTCAGCAGACCCGAGCGGCTGCGGGAGATCCTGATCGAGCTGCGTCGAAGCGGAGAGATAGATGTAGAAGCTGTTGACCTCTTTGAGCCGTTCAAATGGGTAATGGAGTTGAGTGACGCAAAGACCTTGCCGGAGGCCGCTTACCGGTTCTGCCGTCACGAGCCTGGGATCGACCTGGTGCTCACCGGTACAGGCAATATCCGGCACTTGGAGGACAATATAGCCTCGCTTCTGAGACCCCCGCTGCCGGCAGAGGTAGTCGAACGATTGCGGGAGATATTCAGTCGCGTCCACTCTGTAAACGGCAGCTAATTCCTGCTCGGCAGCCATCCCTTCTGCATCAGCGCAATATCTCGACTGTCCCACTGCTTCCGTCGACGCGAACTCTGTCGCCGGTCTGCAGGCGAGTAGTGGCCTGGTCCACGCCCGCGACGGCGGGAATGCCGTATTCGCGGGCGACAACGGAGCCGTGGGTCATCATGCCGCCTACCTCCATGACCAGTCCACCGGCGGCAAGGAAGAGGGGCGTCCAGGAGGGATCCGTGCCCGGGCAGACGAGGATGTCGCCGGGCTCGAGGCCGGCTTCCAAAGGATCGAACACTACTTTCACAGTTCCCTCCACGACGCCGGGAGATACGCCCGAGCCCGCGAGCGCGGCTCCGTCGGCGTCGCCAGGAGAGGTGATGCCGGCAAAGTAGGCGGTACCGTCACTGAGCAGCAGGCGGGGGATGGGCTGACGGCGCCGTTCGATGCGTTCGGCAGCTCTGCGCTCACTGATCAGCTTCTTCCAATTGCCCGGCGCCCCTATCGCCAGCGTCTTCAGTTCCTGCATGGAAAGGTAGAAGAGGTCATCGGCGCCTTCGAGGACGCCCTTTTCCACGAGCTCCCGGCCGCTGTCCAGGAGCGCCTCGCGTGCGATTCCCATGATACGGATCATGGTCAACTTGGGGCTTTCGCGTAAGCCGGCCAGGGCGCGGAGGCGTTGGGCGAGGAGATGCACGAGCCAGGGTCCGAACTGCGTTCCCCAAGCGCTGGCGGCGGCCTTGGCCAGGCGCGCCTCGGCACTGGCTGCCTCCCGCCGTCCCTTCTGGAAGACGCGATCGGGCGCCATCTCCTTGTCAGGAAAAGAGAGGTAGCTTTGCAGGGCGCGAATGATGGGATCGGGCAGTTCGCGCCAGCGAGGCTGTCCGAAATCGAGCTCGGCCAGCCCGCGCATACCGTACCGTTCGAGGAAACTGTCGAGGGCGCCCTGAATGGCGGCGGGCAGTTGCTTGCGTTTGTACTGGCCGGCTAAGTCGGCGGCATCCGAAGCGGCGAATGCGGCGGCGCCGGCACTGTCTTCACGAATCCGGGTTGCCACCTTCCATAGCTCGAGATCCATCTCTGTGGTCACATTATTGGGCAGGCTGCGGGTCAGCTCCAGCGCCAGTTCGGGGGTGATGTCGGGATCGGTGCGCGCCAGGAACGAGGCGATACGGGTCAGCAAGCCAAGAGAGGCGTAGCCCGCGATGATCGGAGGGATGAAAAGGGGCAGCAGGAACGGAAACATGGCGTTGTAGCAGAGCCACTCGCAGAGATCGGCGCGTTCGGCAAGCGAGCGGGCGGCGCGTGTTCGCTGGGCTGTGGCGGCAAGGTGGGCCTCGACCGCAGAATGGACGGATCGCACACGGGCTTCCGGGTTGCGAAAGGCTTGCAGGGCCGACAGGAGAATGCGAGACAGGAATGGCGCTGCGACGGCAAAGAATCGGGGAGAGAGCCTGGGCGTCTCGAGGCGGGAATCCGCCGTCAGGTCCTGGATGGCCCTGGCGGCGCCCGGCTCAACCATGGGCAGAGCTCTGCGATAGACGAGGCGGCCGAGGGGATTGCCGAGGGCGGCCGTCGAGTCGATCCAGGGACGGTCGGCTGCCGAATACAGGATGCGCTGATCGTACAGGGTGGCGTTAAAGGAGAAGATACGGGCGATGCCGGCAAAGAGACCGCGGAGCATATCCATGCCGAGCGGGGTAAACGGGCCCAAGACGCCTTGAATTGCTCCCAGAGAAACGTACACTTTCAGGGCGCCGTCACCGGATCGTGCGGGCAGGGGAAAGAGTGAGGTGATTGGCCGCGACTGGAGAAGATAGAGCCTGCCGCCGGCAAAGGCCCACTCAATGTCCTGCGGGTCGCCGTAAAAATCTGCCGCGTTTCGACCCAGCTCCGTCAACTGGCGGACCTGGCCGTCCGTCAGCGCCTCTTCAAGGCGGGATTCAGAGGGTTTCGTGCTCACACCACCCCCCGCTGCCCCGTGGATGACTGTTGACTTACTTCCCACCTCTCTGCGAAGGATATTGCCGCTCTCGCTTGAGACGACGTAGTGGTCAGGTTCGACATGACCGCCTACCAGGGCTTCTCCCAGGCCAAAGGTAGCGTCGATGACAGTCTCGGTGCGGCGGCCCGTCAGCGGGTTGGCTGTGAACAGAACGCCGGACGTTTCGCTCTGTACCATTTCCTGAACGACGACCGCCAGCGAGACAGCCGACTGGTCGATACCGTTGCGGGCCCGATAGGCAATGGCGCGTGCCGTCCACAAACTGCTCCAGCACTCTATGACGGCGCGGAGTAAAGCATTGTCACTGACGACGTTGAGGAACGTTTCCTGCTGGCCGGCGAATGAGAGGCCCGGCAGATCTTCAGCGGTTGCAGAGGAGCGCACTGCGACTGGTGGCCGGCCCAATTCGGCATAGGCCGCGCAGATCTGGCCGGAGAGACCGGCGGGAATCTCGCTGGCTTGGAGGCGATCGCGCAATCTGTCCGAAAGAGCTGCCAGGGCTGAGGCGTCTCCTGTTGCCGCGGCCTCGACTTCTGCTGCCATCCAGCCTGCGAGCCCAGCGGATTTCACGAAGGCTTCGTAGGCTTCGGTTGCGACGACGAAGGCTGCGGGAACCGGGAATCCGGCTACTGCCATCCTGGCCAGATTCAGCCCCTTGCCGCCGACACGGGAAAGCGAGAGTCCCGGAGTCGTTAGGGGGAGGCAAGTGGAAGGCGATGTCATATCCAACTGAGTTATATCCAACTGAATGGTCTACGGGGCAGTGTATGCGAGTGTGCCTGCTCGAGTCAATGTTGTAAGGAGAGAGAATCCGTTTGTGAGTGAAAAAGTGGTCTGCTGTCCGTGTGACAAAGGGGGCCTGAATTGGTCCATATTCTGCCTGTAGCTGCGGGCATCGGTGTTGACGAGACCAGGTGAACTTAGTATGCTTAGGCAGTACCTCTTTCCTTTTCCCTTTCACCCAAGGAGCGCTCCATGTCACGTGAGAATGAACGCGTGGGAAACCAGGTGGATATTCAGGTTGTCGGCGAGGCGCTGGCCGCCTCTGAAGAGATGCTGACGGCTGAAGCGCTGGCCTTCGTTGCAGAGCTGCACGGAAAGTTTGATTCCAGGCGCCGGGAGCTGCTGGCGGCGCGGGAGGCGCGACAGGCCCGAATCGATGCGGGCGAGGCCCCGGGCTTTCTGGATGAGACTGAGGGGGTCCGCAGCGGCGACTGGCAGGTCGCCGCAACGCCTGATGACCTGCAACGGCGCTGGGCCGAGATTACGGGGCCGGTCGATCGAAAAATGGTGATCAACGCACTTAACTCGGGCGCGGATGTATTTATGGCCGATTTCGAGGACGCCAACTCGCCGACGTGGGCGAACTGTGTGGAGGGGCAGCAGAACCTGTATGACGCGGTGCGGCGGACGATCAGGTTGGAGGATGAGGCCAGAGGGCGGGTTTACGAACTCAATGATGAGATTGCGACCCTGCTGGTCAGGCCCCGCGGCTGGCACCTGGTGGAAAAGAATGTCCTGGTAGGCGGTGAGCCGGTTTCTGCCAGCCTCTTCGACGTGGGGCTGTACGTCTTCCACAACGCGGCCGAACGGCAGCGGCGGGGAAGTTCGTGTTACTTCTATCTGCCCAAACTGGAGAGTCATCTGGAGGCGCGGTTGTGGGCGGACGTGTTCGCTCACGCTGAGGAGACGTTGGGTATACCTCACGGCTCTTTTCGAGCGACGGTCCTGATAGAGACGATTCTGGCTGCGCTGGAAATGGAGGAGATTCTCTACGAGTTGCGAGACTATTCAGCCGGTTTGAACGCCGGCAGATGGGACTACATTTTCAGTGCCATTAAGAAGTTCCGTGACAATCCGGATACAGTGCTGCCGGAGCGGGCGCAGGTTACGATGACGACGCCCTTCATGCGCGCCTATACCGAGCTCCTGGTCCGCACATGCCACAAGAGGGGCGCACATGCAATTGGCGGAATGGCGGCCTTCATTCCCAGCCGGCGCGATCCTGCGGTCAATGAGGAGGCTCTGGCCAAGGTACGTGCCGACAAGGAGCGAGAATCCAGTGACGGCTGCGACGGGACTTGGGTCGCGCATCCCGACTTGGTGCCGCTGGCGCGGGGGATATTCGAAGAGGCTACGGGCGGCGCGCCGCACCAGAAGCACAAAATGCGAGAGGACGTGGCCGTGTCGGCGGACCAGATCGTAGAGGTCGGCGTTCCGGGGGGTACGATTACGGAGAGCGGGCTGCGCACAAATGTGGACGTCTCGCTACAGTATCTGAATGCGTGGCTGTTGGGCAACGGCGCGGCGGCGATTTACAATTTGATGGAGGACGCGGCCACGGCCGAGATTTCACGTTCACAGATCTGGCAGTGGATCCGGCACAATGCGAAACTGGATGACGGGAGGCCGGTCACGCGCGAGCTGTACGAGCAGATCCGCGACGAGGAGCTCAAAAGACTTGGCGAATACGGGCCGGGGCGCCTGGAGGAGGCGGGTGAGATTCTGGACAGGCTCATTTTGACAGACGATTTCGTTGAGTTCCTCACACTAATTGCCTACGATCACTTGACGTAACCGGATTGGCCCCGTTTGAGAGGCCAATATGGTTTGCCAAGTTCGGTTCGTTATGGCATTACTGGTAGAGTTGGAGTAACTATCTTCGCGGAGATTGCGACCAGGAAATGCCATACGAAGGTCAGGAAAAGATCCCTCTCGCTCTTCAAAGGCAGTTGGCCGGCGCGCCTGATCAGACGATGTATCTGCTACTGCACGTCAGTCAAACAGGGCCGGCGCAGGTTGCCGAAATCGAGAGGGCGGGATATGTGGTGCGGCAACAGACGTCGATCATACCCTGTTACGCGGTGAGCGGCCCGGGACGGGGACTGCAGGCGCTGGCGAAAGAAGACTGGCTCGTCAGGGTCGAGGAGGACGGCCCCGTTCAGACGATGCAGGAATAGGCATCGTTCGGTTCGCGTTAATTTGCGATGGCGCAATAGGCGGGAACAGTCAAGATTCCGCTAGCGCAGTTCTGACAGATTGGGTGCTGACCCGCCCAGGAAACTGGTCTCGGACAGGGTGCTTCCCCAGCTCAACGTCTGCCGTCGAACAGACGTTGACCGACGAAGAGACCAGGGTAGGAAACTCCCAGAACAATCGGGTCTCTGGAGAGGCAGCGTGTTGCTTGCTGGCAGAAGCCGCACGCGCATCATAGTTCGGGGCGGCGCCTCGATTGTCTTGCCGGACGTGGGCAAGGATTCTTCAGGAGGGGTTTGGTCAATGTATTCGGAGAAATTCTCCGCCCATGTACGGGATGCAGTAGAACAGGCCCGGATGGCCAGTGAAGAAGTGCAGGTAATTGTCAGATTTCATTCAGAAGGCGGCCAGCGGAGCATCGGAAGGCTGGCCGCAGGCGCCGGCACAATCAAGGTCAATCAAGAGTACAGATTGATACCGGCGACCGCCCTGTCTCTTACGGCGCCAGCGTTGGACGAATTGACAGATTCGGACGATGTGGCGGAGATATGGCTGGACGAGGTCGTCCACATATTGCTGGACGTATCGACCCCCCACATCAGAGCGCCTCAAGTTTGGGAGCAGTTGAACAATGATGGGGAGGGGGTCACGATCTGCATTGTTGACACCGGCATTGACGCGACACACCCTGACTTTGCCGGCCGGGTCGGGCTGACGGCTGATTTCAGCGGAAAGGGGTCGGCCGCGGACGGCAACGGCCACGGAACACATGTTGCCTCCACGGCGGCCGGGACCGGGGCGGCCAGCGGCGGCAAGTACATTGGGGTAGCTCCGGGGGCGACGATCATGGCGGCCAAGGCCCTTGCCGATAACGGCAGCGGCCGCATGAGTAATGTCATGGCGGGCCTGGAATGGTCTGCTCAGAACGGCGCCGACATCCTGAATCTGTCATTAGGCAGCCGGGGAAGCAGCGACGGCTCAGATGCGCTGAGCACGATGTGTAATGCGATCGTAGATATGGGCAAAATCATGATCGTTGCCGCGGGGAACAGCGGGCCGCGGCAGAGCACGATCGGCAGCCCAGGGGCGGCCGAAAAGGTGATAACGGTCGGCGCGTCCAATGACCAGGACAGTGTTGCCCGGTTCAGTAGCAGGGGGCCGACGGCAGATGGTCGGGTAAAGCCGGACGTCGTGGCGCCCGGGAGCAGAATTGTAGCCGCGCGGGCGGCGGGTACTTCGGTGGGCCAGGTGGTGGATGAGCATTACACTACCGCCAGCGGCACGAGTATGGCTACGCCTCACGTAGCCGGTCTGGCTGCCTTGATGCTCAGGGCCAATACAGGGTTGGGGCCGGCAGAGATCAAGAAGATGCTGATGGCCACGAGCGTGGACATTAACAGTTCGGAATATGGACAGACCGAGGCCGACAAGTACATTCAGGGCGACGGGCGCATCGACGCATTGACTGCAGTGCAGTATGCAGACACCGGCCAGCAGCCGCCGCCTCACAAACCGTCCCTGCCGGTGCCGTCTCCTCCTTCTCCGAGTCCCAGTCCGCCAATCGGTTGCATGGCGGCGCCGCTGAAATTTCTTAAGCTCATATAACACCTTTTGTTCAGGTGATGTGGATTTCACTTTCGAGGACGTCAAATGCCTTGACGCGGGCGCCGGCTACCGGAGTGTTCCCGACCTGATCGAGAAAGAGCGTCCAGATCATCGTGTCAATGGGTGAGCCATCGCTGCCGGTGGCGCGACGGCGGAGCAGAGCTTCCTGTGTGAATCCCAGTTTGCGGGGAATCGCAGCGCTGCGGACGTTGGCCGGGTCGCAATGGATTTCGACGCGGTCCACCTTGTTTACGCTGAAGGCTACCTTGGTCAGAGCGGCGGCAATCTCTGTTGCGAGTCCCCGGTTGATCAGGTCTGCCCGAATCCAGTACCCGATCTCGAGGGCGTTTCCTGTCAGGCGTCTGTGTAGTCCGGTGCCGCCCCACACCTCCTTCTCGGTCGGCGAAAAGATCCCGTAAGTGTAGTCACTGTCCTGGTCGAATTCGGCGCGCCAGTGGCGGAGCAGTGCGATCTTTTCTTCCAGGGTCGTCGGTTCGTTCTTCGCCCAGGGCATCCAGTCCCTCAAGTGGTCGATGCTCCGGGTAACTGCGCGCAGCAGTATACCGGCGTCGGTTGGATTCCAGCAACGCACGACCGCACGCTCGGTTTCGATGCGATAGGCCGGGCGCCTGGGGTCGGTAGAGGTTTCGGAACTCATCGGCGGCGCCGGATAGTGGATGTCATGCCTGCGAGCCCTGCTGATTCCGGCCTGGGCCGGCTTCGGCCTGCGTACCCGGTGACCATTCAACCGCAATCGGCTCCGGCTCTCTTCGTACGAAGACCAGTTTTTCCTTGTCTCCATCCCCGTCCGCGGCATAGTCGATCAGGATTTCGTCACCGGTCTTGTATTCGGCGCGCAGCAGGCGCTTGCTGAGTTCATTTTCAATCCGCTTTTGCAGCAGACGGCGCAAAGGCCGGGCGCCGTATTCTGCATGATAACCTGTGTCGGCGAGGTGGTCGCGGGCCATTTAGGTCATCTCGTTGATGATTACGATTTCATGGTTGCGGTGGGGGGTATATAGCATCAGGGGAGTAACGAGATGGCGTACGTTTTCACTGCGACGCGGAT
>VXMH01000010.1:0-41134 GCA_009841235.1 Caldilineaceae bacterium SB0661_bin_32
GCAACGCGCAGAAGCGGAGGCGCAACGCGCAGAAGCGGAGGCGCAACGCGCAGAAGCGGCGGAGCAACGCGCGCAGGCGGAAGCAGCGGCGCGCCGGGAAGCTGAAGAGCGGGTACGGGCGATGGAAGACGAGCTGGCGCGGCGGGGGCGGCAATCCTCCTGAACAGCTGGAAGCAGGGCACTCTTCTCAGACGCAGCCCGTCTGCAAGCAGTTGTATCCCCGGAGAACGCCCCCGGTCGCGGCGTGTATTGCCCTGATACCGCCCCAAAACGCAAACCTGCCGGCTGGAACTCAGGGCAATCGCATCTGATCTGGTTTGCCAAGATTGCCGAAGTCAGCCAGAGGGTCCGCGAAGGGTATTGTCAAGGAACAGACATAGAGTCTGCACGAGGGCAGGCACAAGGCCTGCCCCTACGGGGATTTTGCGTCTGACCGCTGCCGTTCACCCGTGCGCCAGTTCACCCGTGCACCAGCACCAGCGTGCCCGGGTTGACGTCGGTGCTGAACATCCAGCCGCCGTCATCGGCGTCGTACATGGTGGGCGTCGCCCAATCGAAGAGCCACTTGGCATCCGCCTCGGTCATGTTGACGCAGCCGCGGCTCATGGGCGTGCCGAAGTTGCTGTGCCAGTAGGTGCCGTGAAAGCCGTAGTCTTCATGGAAGTACTGGACGTTCCTGACCTCGGTCACATGGTAGGCGTCGCCGGCGGCGCGGCTGCCGCCGCGCATGTCCTGCATGGCGATTTTGACCCAGATGCGAAAGGCGCCGGTGACGGTGGGCGAGTCCGCCACGCCGGATGAGATGACGAAGACTCTGACCGGCACGACGCCCTCATAGGCGATTGCCAGCTGCTCTTTGAGGTCGACCTCGATCCAGCGCTCGCTGAGGGTAGGGTAGCGGGCCTGCTCAAGCCTTGCGCTTATCCCTTCCAGCAGCTCGAGCGCGTCTGCGGACGGCACGCGCAGGACCCGGCCGGGCTCGGGAACGCTGCCGTTCCGCAGGCCGTTCAACCGGGCCAGGGCGGCGGGGTTGACCCCGTACCACGCGGCGATCTCCGCCAGCAGCTCTCCCGCCTGCACCGTATGAAAGGCGGGGCGGGCCTGCCCCGCCTGCATCTCGACAACCGGAGGCGCCGGCTGCAGGGCAGAGACCAGGTAGGCGGGTTGAGGCGCGGGCGCGAGCGCGTGCGGCACCAGCAGCGCCTGGCCCACTTTGAGCCATTCCTCCGCGGAGAATCCGTTGATCGACATCAGCCGGGACAGGCTGATGCCATGCTTTCCGGCCAGAAGGAAGAGCGTGTCGCCCGGCTGGGCGGTGTAGAGCAGATAGTCCCCGGCGCTCTCGGGCTCCGGGGCCTCGATCAGAAGGCTTTCCGGGGCCGCGCTGTCCGGATCTGCACCGTCCGAATCCGCACTGTCCCCGGCCTCGATCAGAAGGCGCTGGCCGTACCGGACATAGTCGGCGTCCGGCAGGTCGTTGAGCGCTTGCAGCTCGGCGACGGTTGTTCCGTACTGTTTGGCGATCTCGCTCAGCGTTTCACCCGGCTGGACGGTATGCTCTTCAGAGGCGGATGCGCTGCCGGCGGTCGCCATGACGGCCGCAGCGGCCAGGATGAGAGCCAGTGTCCCGCGGGCAAGGGATCTGATATGCTGTCCCATAAGATTGCCCCCATAATCAGATAATAATAACGCGATGAAGTAAGGAGAATTATATACCATAACGGACGGAACTGCAGCGAGGGGTGAGGAGGAACGGATGACTGTCTCTGAAGAGGATGTCAGGGCCGGACAGGCGGTCTATACCAGGCGCAGCCTGCGCCTGTATGACTTTGTGGTGCTCGGGCTGACGAACCGGCTTGTGTGGAGGTGCCCGACGCAGGGGCTGGTTGCGCATTACAACAGGCATGTGACGGCGAACCATCTGGACGCGGGCGTGGGGACCGGTTATTTTCTGGCGCGTTGCCGCTTCCCGTCAGACGCGCCGCGCATCGCCTTGCTGGACATTAACCGGAGTTCGCTGGACTTTGCCGCGGCGCGGATCGCGCGCCGCGGGCCCGAGAAATATCTGCGCAATGTGCTGGAGCCGCTCTTGATCGATGCGGCGAACTTCGACTCGGTCGGGGTGAACTACCTTCTGCACTGTCTGCCCGGAACGATCGGCTCGAAGACCGTCATGCTGGACCATCTGAAGGCGCTGATGAATCCCGGCGCGGTCCTCTTCGGCTCAACGCTGCTGCAGGGCGGCGTCTCCCGCAGCTGGGCGGCGAGGCGCCTGATGGCCTTTTATAACGGGAAGGGCATCTTTTCGAACCGGGACGACGATCTTGAAGGGCTGAAGCAGGCGCTCGCTCGGCGTTTTCGCGATGTTTCGGTGGAGGTTGCGGGATGCGCGGCGCTGTTCTCGGGGCGCGTCTGAGCGTCTGTTGAAGGCAGGGATGCGCCGTCCGGCTTGCGGTCCAAAGATTGGGGCTCACCATAGAGAACGCCGATGCCGGTTCAGCTTCGGCGTTCTTGCTTATCAATTCGACGTGGTGCTACGAGAATCCTTGCTTTTGGCAGGAGGCTTTTCAGGACCGGAGGAGTTGGTTCCACCACTTTCGTATCCGCGTTCCAGTTGTTCTCGTGCAACGTCCTCGATGGTCTTTCCTTGTTTCCGCAAGGCTTCCAGCCATTCTCCTTGCGTATGTGTGTCCGGTAGCGTGAAAGGGTCAGATTGCATGGCGTGCTCCTTCTCCAATTATGGATTTCTTCTGTACAAAATTGAACCCCTCCGCTCGCGTTATAGTCGCAACGTCTATCGGCCCTCCTACGCCGCGATTGCCTGTGGCTAAGTTCAGTATAGTTATCGTGGTGCGGATTAGCAATATGACTAAATCCACACTGTCTTGCAAGTCCAGAACTTCATAAGGAATAGTTGTTTGTGTGAAGGCCGCTAGATTGTCTGCGAGTAATGCACTCTGTTCGTCTTCCAAGTTCAGAATCTGTTGAGTTGCGGCTAGAGTTTGACTATCAAACCCCAAAATAATACGTTGAGCGATTTGTGGCATACCACCCCAAAGTAAACCAAAGGGATATGGTCCCGCCAGCATTTCTATTGGTTCAGGAGCAGTCGGTATGGACAATCTAAAGACTTTTCCGTATGGATCACCCTTATCAAAGCCTCCTATCAGAAGCTCTGTGGATGACGTAGACGGTGTATTGGCTTCCCCGTGTTTCTGCATAAGGAATTGACTCAACCAGGATGACGATTCCCTTACTGTAGGACGGAAGCTTGGAGCCTGTTCCAGCATTGTCTCCATTTCTGGTAGAAAGCTATGAACTGTCCGTTTATGGTACTCGTCAATGAAAGAGGCGCCATATGTCAAGACGCCTATATGACTCAATCCATTTATTCGTAGCAACTTTGTTGCGTTGTCGTAGTACACAGGTGGGGATGCGCCGAAGGTAATACGGCTGTCAGCCGCCATAGCGATCCCCTCTCTTCCCTTGAGCACAATAACTAAAGACATTTCTTCATGATTCCCTTGTTGAGTCAGGATAAAAAACCAGAACAAATTTCCTGATGGGTCTCATCCTGGCACCATACATACGCCCCCCTCCCCAACCTACTGCTCAACCTCCACCCACAGATCCTCCACGCCCCGCAACACGATCTGGTTCCTGTACTCGGGATCGGACAGCAGGCGGATCGACGAAAAGCGCTCCAGCAAGCCGGCGAAGGCGGCGCGCGCCTCCAGCAGCGCCAGCGGCGAGCCCAGGCAGTAGTGAATGCCGCGGCCGAAGGAGATGTGGCTCTTCTCCCGGCGCCCGATATCGAGCTCGTTGGGCGCCGTGAAGACCGCCGGGTCCCGGTTGGCCGCGCCGACCAGGATCATCATCTTCTGTCCCGCCCGCAGACGCCTGCCCTTGAACTCCGTCTCCTCCATCACCACGCGTATGATGAACTGCACCGGGCTGTCGTAGCGGAGCAGCTCGTCGATGGCGGAATCCAGCAGTTCGGGCCTGTCGCGCAGGCGCTGCAGCTGCGCCGGATTCTTGAGCAGCGCCAGCATGCCGTTGCCGATCAGGCTGCGGGTGGTCTCGTTGCCGGCAACCAGCAGCAGCATGAGCGTCCCGATCAGCTCGTCGTGCGTGAGTTTGTCGCCCTCCTCTTCGGCGGCGAGCAGGGCGCTGAGCATGTCGTCCTCGGGGCGGTCGCGGCGCTGGGCGATGATCTCCTCGAAGTAGGCGACTATCTCGTCGGAGGCGCGCTTAACGCGGGCGATCTCCGCATTGGTGAGCACGGGTTCGACGGCCAGCGCGATGTCGTTCGACCAGACGTTGAAGCGGTCGCGGTCCCGGGCCGGGATACCCAGCATCTCGGCGATGACGATGACCGGCAGGGGGTAGGCGAACTCGCTGATCAGGTCGAATCTCTTTTTGCCGGCCAGGTCGTTCAAGAGCTCCTCCACGATCTGCTCGACGCGCGGGCCCAGCGCGGCGACGGCGCGGGGTGTAAAGGCCTTGGACACCAGGCCGCGCAGCCGGGTGTGATCGGGGGGGTCGAGATCGAGCATCGTCCTGTAGGGCGCGTACTCGAGCTTGTTGTCCCCGCTGGAAAAGCGCTTGTGGTCCTGCAGAATGGTCTGCGCGTCCTCGTACCCGGTCAGCGACCAGGCGTTGATGAGGCGCATGCGGTGGACCGGGTCGTCGCGGCGCAGGCGCTCGTAGATCTCGTAGGGATTGGCCCTGATGCGGCTGGAGGTCAGGTCGAAGCTGATTCCCGACTCCAGCTTTTCCCAGGTGAGCAGCACCCGCTTTGCGACCGGCGTCAACAGGCTGCGAACCGCCCCTTGCAACTGGTTGGCCATGGTATCCTCCTGCAGTGGTGGCTCCGTTCTCCATTCAGCGCCCGGTTAAGATGCGCACGCTCTTGCGCGTGATACTATATCATGCGGGATGCTATATCACGCGGGATGCTATATCACGCGGAACATTACGCGCAATCGCGATTGGATTATGCGCTGGTAACAAGTATACACCATTCGTATGTCATCTGCGTGTCATTCACGTTGATTTTCAGGGCGACATTGTGGCAGTATTGTGGCAATATAGTGGGAACTGCGAGGGGAGAGGAGAGAGGGCAGGCACAAGGCCTGCCCCTACCGGGGTTTTGAGGCGGATGGGACAATAGTTTTGAGGCGGGTGGGACAATCCGACGAACTGATGCGGGAGAGACAAGATGGGACAATCCGATGAACTGATGCGGGAGAATGAGGCGCTGCGGGAACGGCTGTCCCGCTTGAGCGAGGCGAGCCTGCGCATCAACGAAAGCCTGGACCTCGACACGGTGCTGCAAGGGGTGCTGGACTCGGCCTGTTCGCTGACCGGCGCCCGCTACGGCGTGCTCTCGCTGCTGGATGAGGCAGGGGGGTATGAGAACTTTCTCGCCTTCGGCATGAGCCCCGCCGAGACCGAATGGCTGTGGAGCCTCCCCGAAGGCCTGGAGCTCTTTGAGTATTTCGGGAAGATTCCGTCGCCGATACGCCTGCAGGACATGCTCGGACACATGGAGGCGATGGGTCTGCCCGAGTTTCATCCGCCCCTGGAGGTCAGCTCCCCGCTTTCCCTCCTGGCCGCGCCCATCAAACACCGCGGCGAACGGGTCGGCAGCATCTTCGTGGCGGAGACGGGCTCCGGCCGCGCCTTCAGCCCGGAAGATGAAGAGACGCTGGTCATGTTCGCGTCGCAGGCGGCGCTGGTGATCGCCAACGCGCGCCGCTACCGGGACGAGCAGCGGGCCAAAGACGACCTGGAGACGTTGATCAACACGTCGCCGGTGGGCGTCGTCGTCTTCGACGCCAAATCCGGTACGCCCGTCTCCTTCAACCGGGAGGCAAAAAGGATCGTGGGCAGCCTGCAGCTGCCGGGCCGCTCCCTGGAGGAGCTGCTTGAGGTGATGTCCTACCGGCGCGCGGACGGGCGCGAGATCGACCTTGACGAGATACCGCTGGCGCGGGCGCTGAGCGCCGGCGAGACGGTGCACCTGGAGGAGATCGTCCTGCAGGTGCCCGACGGCCGCAGCGTGTCCGCGCTGATCAACGCCACGCCGCTGCTTTCGAAGGAGGGCGAGCTGGTCTCCTACGTCGTCACGCTGCAGGACTTGACGCCCCTGGAGGACCTGGAGCGGCTGCGCGCCGAGTTCATGGGCATGGTGAGCCATGAGCTGCAGATCCCATTGACGTCGATCAAGGGATCGGCCACCACCCTGCTGGACGAGGCCTCCGCCCTGGACCCGGCCGAGATCCGGCAGTTCCACCGCATCATTTCGGACCAGGCCGACAGCATGCGCAGCCTGATCAGCGACCTGCTCGACGTGGCCCGCATCGAGACCGGCACGCTGGCCGTCTTCCCGGAGCCGTCCGATGCGGTGGCGCTGGTGGACGAGGCCAGGCGCCTCTTCCTGAACACGGGGCGCAGCAACAGCATCCACGTCGACGTCGGGCCGGATCTGCCCCAGGTGATGGCGGACAGGCGGCGCATCGTGCAGGTCATCAGCAACCTGCTTTCCAATGCGGCCAAGCACTCGAGCGAGCGGGCGGCGATCAGGGTGAGCGTGGCGCGGGAGGAGTTTCAGGTCGTGATCGCGGTGACCGACGAGGGCAGGGGGATCCCGGCCGACCGGCTGCCGTTGCTGTTCAGGAAGTTTTCGCGGGCCGGTGAGGAGGAGCGGAGGGGCGGCCCGTCGGGGTCCGGGCTGGGCCTGGCGATCTGCAAGGGCATCGTCGAGGGTCATGGGGGCCGCATCTGGGCCGAAAGCGACGGGCTCGGCCTGGGCGCGCGCTTCACCTTTACCGTTCCCGCGGTCGAAGGAGAGCGCGCCGGCGTTTTCGAGGCCGCTGCCCTGGCCCCGCAGGAGGAGGGGGCGGACGGCGAGCGCAGGCGCATCCTGGCGGTGGACGACGACCCGCAGGCGTTGCGCTATATCCGGGACGCTCTCTCCCGGGCGGGCTACGAGCCGATCCTGACCGCCGAGCCGGGGGACGTGGAACAGCTGATGGAGGAGCGAAGGCCGCACCTGGTGCTGCTGGACCTGATGTTTCCGGAGGTCGACGGGATCGACCTGATGAGACGCATTCTGGAGAAGGCGGAGGTGCCGGTCATCTTTCTGTCCGCCTACGGGCAGGAGGGGGTTGTGGCCCGGGCTTTCGACATGGGCGCGGTCGACTACGTGGTAAAGCCGTTTGCGCCGACCGAGCTGGCCGCGCGGATCCGGGCGGCCTTGCGCAGGGGCGCGGGACTTGGCCGGCATTCGCAGTTCGAGACCTACGTGCAGGGCGAGCTGACGATCGACTATGGCGAGCGGCGGGTAACGCTGGCCGGCCGCCCGTTCGAGCTGACCGCCACCGAGTACGCCATGCTGTTTGAGCTTTCGACCAATGCCGGCCTGGTATTGACCCACGACCAGCTGTTGCATCGGGTCTGGGGCGAGGCCAATTCCGGGGAAACGGGGCTGGTCAGGACGATTGTAAAGAGGCTGCGCCGGAAGCTGGGAGACGACGCCCGCAGTCCGCTCTACGTTTTCACGCAGCCGCGCGTCGGTTACAGCATGAAAAAGAGCGAAACGTCGGAGCAGGAGGAGGAGGAGTGAGAAGGGCGGGGGGGGACGCGAATCCGGGTAGTCCGCGCAGATGACGATAAGGAGACACGAGTGAAAATATCCAGAATCGCGGTGCATGGCCTCTTCGACAGGTTCAATCATGAACTCACATTCGATCCCTGTGAACGTATTGCCATCATGATCGGGCCGAATGGATATGGGAAGACCACGATCCTCCGCATCCTTAACGTGTTGTTCAATTACTCGCCGCGCAGTCTTGGCCGGATGCCATTTGAAGAAATCCATGTGGATTTCGACGACGGATCGCGTCTGACCGTTGATCGCGTTTCAGGCGAATCTTCTCCGCGACTATCCTATGTTACACCCACGCGCGCGATGGAACCTTACATTCCGGAGCCGTTAAGCGCGGCGCAAGGCGTGTCATTCCCCCTGGGGATGGTTGGGGACATTATTCCGGGGCTTGAGCGAATTGGGGCTTCAGAGTGGCGAAATGTCCACACCGGCGATGTTCTCGATTTGGACGGCGTAATCGAAACTTACGAAGAGGTGCTTCCCTTCAGTGTTGAAGAATATGAACAGAAGATACCCCCCTGGCTGGAGGAGATCAGAGCATCACTGCCGGTCCGTTTCATTGATACCGAACGACTTACCGATCTTCCCACCTATGGACGGCGGCCTGGAAGTCGCTCCCCCTATGCCTACATCGCGCCGGAACGAACCGTTCGGCTCTATTCGATAGAGCTGGCCGGCAAGGTCCAGAAGACCCTGACACAATATGCTACATTGTCCCAATCGCTGGACCGATCATTCCCTGCCAGGCTTGTCGTGGAGCCGGCTGGCGAGCCGCTGTCAAAAGCACAGCTGGCTCAGGACCTGGCAGAAGTGGATAAACGGCGTTCCAAAATCATTGAAGCCGGACTTTTGCCCCAGGAACACGCAAGTTTGAGCGTACCCGACATCGATTCGATCGACGACTCCAGGATAGGCGTCCTGGCAGTTTACGCCCAGGACGCCACCGAGAAACTGGACGTATTTGAAGATCTTTACTTACGCGTAAATACATTTGTGAGAATCGCTAACGCCCGTCTGCTGCACAAGCAGATCTCTGTCAGCCAGGAAGGACTGAAGGTCTCAACCTCAGATGGCGCAGCCCTCGAACTTGAGATGCTCTCCTCCGGCGAACAGCATGAAATCGTCCTCCTGTTCGATCTCTTGTTCAGAACGAAGAAAAACGCCCTCATCATGGTGGACGAACCGGAGTTGTCTTTACATGTCGCCTGGCAGAGGGAGATTTTGAAGGATCTTCAGGAAATGGCCGAACTGTCGGACTTTCGAGTCTTGCTTGCAACTCACTCTCCTCAAATCATTGGGGACAGGATGGACCTGACCATTGATTTGCAGGAGCAGGAAGTAGAATGATTCATCGCACCCCGCATGAAATTGCTGCTGAAATTCGAATGGGCCGATCTCAATCCCCCAGGACCCTCTTGATAGTAGAAGGCCGGGATGACCGGCTTTTGATGGAAGCTTTCGTTTCACAATCGACGTGTAGAATTGAAGTGGCCGGGGGGAAACAAAACGTCTGTGACGTGATCGACATTTTGGATGCAGAAGGTTTCAATGGCGTATTGGGACTGGTCGATGCAGACTTTGACAGAATCGAAGGGAGTCCGGCTAGAAGCCATAACCTGGTCATGCCTGAATGCCACGACCTGATCATGATGCTGGTAAAGTCGCCGGCTCTCGGCCGAACGATAACGGAGTTGGGGAGTAGACCGAAGCTTGAAACCTTCAATGAGAACGTTGTTGACGCACTATTGAACAGGGCGTTGCCGATAGGATACTTGCGTCTGTATTCCCTGAGAGAAAATCTCAACTTGCGATTCAGAGGTCTGAATTTTTCCGCTTGGATCAACCGCACAACCTTTACGGCTGACACTGGCAAGTTAATCAGAACCGTCAAGAATCACTCGCAACGTCAAGATTTATCAGACGCGAAATTCGCTGTTGCCATTAAAGAGATGCATGGCTTCATGTATGACCCTTACGAGTTATGTAACGGGACCGATGTAATTGAAATACTTTCAATCGGATTGAGAGGGGTTCTGGGAAATAAGCAGGCGCGGGAGGTTGAGAGTGAGCTGCTTAAAAGGTTTTTGCGGCTGGCTTACTCGAAGCAGGACTTCCGTTCATCAAGTCTGAAGAAGGAAATTGAGAAATGGGAAAGTCAAAGACCTGGACACCGGGTCCTTAAAGATGACATGAATTGAGGTGAATACCGGACTGGCGTTCTCCGGGGATACAACTGCTTGCAGGCGGGCTGCGCCTGAGAAGGGTGCCCTGCTCCCAGCTGTTCAGGAGGATTGCCGGCGCTGCCGGTTCAGTTCGTCTTCCATCGCCCGCATCCGCTCTTCGGCTTTCCGGCGCGCCGCTGCTTCCGCCTGCGCGCGTTGCTCCGCCGCATCGGCGCGTTGCGCTTCCGCCCGGCGCGCCGCTGCTTCCGCTTCCGCGCGTTGCTCCGCCGCCTGGCGCGCCGCAGCCTCCTCTTGCGCGCGTTGCGCTTCCTCTTCCCTTCGCCGCTCCGCCTCGCGCCGCGCGGCAGCCTCCTCTTCAGCCTCGGTGACGGCGATCTGCAAGGCCGGTATCACGTACCCGGAATACACGTCGTCCAGCGCCAGTTCCTCCTGAACCGGCAAGGTGAGCAGATCCCTGCGCCTGAACTGAAAGCCGGGCAGTACCTGCGATCGGATTACGCCCGCCGCGTCGGGCCGGATCTCCGCATAGCGTCGACTCGCGGTCAGCCGGTAGAAGCGCATGTAGCGGTCTGCAGGGTCAAGGATGAAGTACTCCTTCACGCCGGCCAGGGCGTAGCCTCTCTTCTTCTCCTCCGTGTCCCGCCGCACCTCCGCCAGCGTCGAATCCGACACCTCCTCCACTATCATGTCGCAGACGCCTTCAAAGGCGCGCAGCTCTACCGCGCCCCACGGCGCCGGATTGTCGTTCAGAACCACGCCGATGTCCGGCTTGTACACGACGTCCCACTTCCCGGACGGCACTCCGCTATCGAGCACCGTCATGCTGACGCCGGTCTCCAGATCGATAAACCTGGCAATCGGGTTGACCTGAACGTAGCAGTCCAGGAGGAGGCTGAACCATCGATACTGCCTGATTTGGGGGTGGTTGGGCAATGGTTTGGCCTCCAGTCTGCCGTTGTTCCATTCGTAGCTGACGTCGATGTCCGGGTACGGGTTTTCGTACCACCTGGCCCAGTACTCCTCCTTGCTGACGCGGCGGCCGTCGTCGGGGGCAAAGGGATTGACGGACTGCGCGGGAGATTCCACCTGCGCGGGCGCGCCTGCGGGCCCGGATACGCCCGTCCCGGCCGCCCGGGATGAACCTGTCTGCGATGAACCTGTCTGCGTTTGGGAACTGTCGCGCAAGGCTTCTCTGGATTCCATTTCTCTGGATTCCATGTTGTCTCCTCCGGCATTACAGCTGCGCGCAACACGGTTGACGCGGCGCCATTCTATCACGATCTCCGCGCCCGCCACCAGCGCATTTGTCCACGGAACTCTCACCTTTTGATATAAATCAGAAGGTTGCGTTTTGAAGGCAAACTACTACGGGTCACGATCAGTAAGACCGCTTAACCCCCAATAGCGATAAGCAGGCTCTTTATCTGCTCTGCTACTTGCTTGGCGGAATCGTAGCCGCCGTCCAAAAGAAAAACGAAAACCACTGATTTGATATTGACCGGCTTCGGTTTTGCGCAGTTTTTCGCTTACGGTAAAATTCCTGTTACCGCGATGAAAGAAACGCGGGACCCGGGGGGCGGCCGTGACACCTTACCCCCCAAGCCCCGCTAGGCCACGAGGTTGAGGCTCGTGACTTCCTTTAAGTATCCGCATAACTTCATTTGCTGGCAAGGTGGCGCAAACACCGATCTGCGGTTGTGCGCCATCTATTGCACGGATTTTGTACCGGTTTATGCCGGTGTTTTGGCGTTGCCGGGCGCCAGGTTCCACTTCCATAGCGGCCACCCGGATGGCCGCACGCGCATCGAATCGATCGACTCCCTGGCTATTCGGATGCTGGAGTCCAGCACCGTCATGTCTCATCTATAATGCCTTCCTGTTTTTGGCCGCGCCGGCGTCGCAAACGCCTGTCAGCCAGGCACTGCCGGCGAACAGTTCGCCGGCAGTGCGCAGTTGACAGAACCCGATCACCTCGCGTAAACCACGAAATAGAAGGACCGGGCAACGCCCTCGTGCAGCACGCTCTGACTCACGCGCTTCTCAAACTGGACGCTGAAGCAGGGCGGGTCGGACGGGACGATCAGGGTGATCGTCATGTCATTGACATCCACCAGCGGGTTGACCTGCACCCGATAGTCCCTGTCGCTGAAATCGTCCACGCCCAACTCGTCTTCCAGATCGACAGCGTCCAAAACGATTACGTATCTGTAGTTGTCCGAATTGCTGCCGCTGCGCGTTGCGCTGGCGATGTTCCACGACTCGGCGGTCACCAGCGTTCCGTCCGCGTTTATGCGGCCGCCGGCGACGATGCGCCCCGAATAGTGAATCTTCTGGACGTCCTCTTCCCATATCGTGCGCGGCTCGGTCTCGGTGACGGGATCAGGAGCTCCCGACCCGCGAAGGCCGATACGTCGGTACATCTTGCCGTCTGAGCCGATCACACGAGCATGCTGCTCATAAAAACGCCTGTTGTTATAAGGTCCTACACCGTGCTTTTCCACCGCGGACAGTCCCAGTCGCACGTGCCTGAGCTGAGCAAGAGCGGACTGAATTTCAGCGAAAAACGACTTTACGCCGCTGCCCAGAACCGAAGACGGCAGTATGCACCGAGTCCAGCCGCCATGCGTCTTGGCCTGCAACTCGCCCTCGTCCGAATTGTAGACGACCGTACCGAGTTCCGCCGTCGTAAACTGTGCCAATTCGTCATTGGCCCGCGGGTGAACGCCTAAACCCCAAATGCCCGGGGCAGTCGACGTCAAACTCTGCGGCGGCCGGGTGGTATCCGGCGGGGGGGGTAGGGGTGGTGGTCCGGGTGGTGGTCCTGGTGGTGGTGTTCCAGCCATGGTATTCCTCCTGACTGACTAAAAGTGGTTGAAATGGATATTGAAACCGGCGCAACAGCGAAAGGAGCGCCGGCAGACTACCTCGTTACTTCCTCGACCGCCGCAATGCCGGCGGCCCTGATCTCATCGTCCGTGCGCACTTCGATTGCCCATAACGCGAAAAGGCCCGGACTTGTGATAGAACGCAACTATCACGAGACCAGACCTCGTTGTATGCGCCGGCGCGCGTTTGGGGGCGCGCCGCCGCATCAGTTTTGAATTTGTATACAGTCTAGCACAAAGTTTCCGCCGGCGCAACCCCCTTTTCCAAAACTAAGACTCGTGTTGACAAAGACTGTATAGGACACCGACCCGTGTATTCCGTGCCTGTAGGAATAGCTGGAAGCACTCGCAGCCATCAGGGATGAAATGGCGAGTGTCGATATTTCCTCCGGCTTTACTCTCAACGGCATCCTCATCCAAGTCGTATACGATGAGCAGTCTAAGTGGACATCCGGGCCAGAATACAAATTCATTTCAGACCTCGGATACCTGAAAGCATTTTGGTATCTGTGGTCTAATTACCATGTGTTCTTCAGTGCAGGCCCCTTCAACCTGTCGGTCTACGACGTAACACGAAACTGTGACATCGCATAAAGACGGCTGAATGCCCTTCACCCCAAAGTGGTCCTCCATCACAACAAAAACGATGGATGACTACTTTCAATTCAAAGGAGGCTGACATGTTCTCTCCATTCAATCTTCACCCTGATACCAAACAAGATAAACAACGCCACAACAACAGTTCCTCCATCAAGGATTTAGCCAGGGACTTCACGACCAAACCAATCCCTCTCCCTATCTGGCTCTGGAACACCATCGTAATCATCATCTACATTCAAATTGCAATTTTTCTTATCCAATGGGGGTTAGCGGCTATCGCCGCCGTTATATTGTTCTTAACCAATTTGTGAAATACTTCGCGACAAACCGAAAGGAGACCAAAATACTCACAGAATAAAAACTTGTCCAAAATAACAAAAAGGGTCTTAATCCAACCCATCGAAACAAAGGCTCATCTTCAATGACGCGATGGCATCGAAGAGGGTGCAGATAAAGATTATGAAGGTCACCATGCTCTGCCCGAGTGAGGGTTTGGGTCAAACATGGCTTGCACCCACTCCAAATAAGCTGCTGACAAATCCGATCTGGAAATCTCCAGGCCTCTGCCAATTATCAAATGCTGGCTTACAAAATCTGGATGAAGTTCACTGTTTCTGTCTCGAATTGGCCCTGGTTGATAATCCCAAATACTGTTTCGAGTCGAGTTAATTACTGTGCCCCGTGTCATTTCTAATCCTTTGTCGTTTTGAATGCTAAGATGAACGCGAAAGCCAGATCGTTGCGATCATAGTGTCTCCTGGCAAGGCTTTTCGGCGGTCGCATGGTCTCATGAAGGCTGACTAAGAAAACAGCGCAAACCTTGGTTTTTTCCCGACGGCAATCCATATCAGGAGGAGTATCACCCACGACGGGCCTAGCAAGACTGGCCCGTAAAACAAAATGAGGTCACATTTTTTTTCGTATTGATTGTAATACTCCCTGTCGTTATTGCACTGTTTTCGATTCACAAGCGTGCCATCGTTTATCCGTCCCGAGTTAATCAAAAACAGCGTCAACAACAAGAGGGCGACGGTTACAATTAGTAAGATGCGAGAAGTCATGTTTCCTCTCCATAGACTTGGCAAGCCCACCAGCGTCAACGCTGGTGGGCTTTTTTATTCACGAACTTATTGGCCTTCACTACCTGTTGCCCGCGTCTTCGGTGATGTTTCCCCTTATCCTGACATTATACGAAGAGTCGTTTTGGACAACGCCTGCCGCAATTGTCCCGCAGGAAGAATCCTGGCTGACACTCACGTCATCTGAGTCGATGGGCAGGTTGCCCGAAGGGGAGTGGTTTGCCAGAACTTGCGAGGGCACGAGAATGGCGATTACCAGCAGAAGCAACAAGTAGCGATTCATTATTCTCTCCTTTCATGGTGAGCCTGCATTGGAATCGGGGGATTCTGCGCAACAGCATAGCTCTGAACAGGACTGAACGTCTCGCTCAAATATACTGAAAATGGGAAACGGGCACTCCGATTGTGGTATACAGAATGATACGTAAAAACCTCTCCCCTCTCTCCTCGCAGTTACCCCTGCCCCCTACGGCCCCTCGCGCGCAACTGCCGTCTCCGCCCCCGCGCCCAGGCTCAGCTCCGCATCGGCCAGCAGATCCCGGAATCCCAGCTGCCACTGCCCGATCCGCGGCTGAAAATCGACGCTTTCCACCGTCCGCATCTCCCCTCCGTACGCCACCAGCTGCCCCAGCATCTCCACACTGCCGCGCGCCACCGGCTCCCGCCACCGCCCCGACGGCGACAGATGGTACATCCGCTCGTCCAGCGCCAGCGCCCGGATCGCACGCGTCGAGTCCACCAGCCAGCCCAGCCGCTCCGACCGCTCCCCCGCGGCCAGCACGCTCGCAACCGTCGCCAACCCCTCCAGGTACAGAGGATACGTCCCCGCCCCTTCCACCCTGCCAGGCTGGCCCGCCGCCTCCACCACGTCCGACGCCTGCGCCGTAAACTGCAGCAGACCGGCAAAATCCGTGTGGAGGAAGATGTCATAGGCCGGCTGCGGTTTCCGGATCGAGAACTCGCTCTGGCTGTCCTGCCCGGCCACCTCCGTCCAGGCGCCGGAGCCCGCCGTGTCGCGGCGGTATAGCGGCTGCGCGGCCTCCGGCTCCGCCCGCAGATACTGCGCCCCCTGGAACGCGCCCGCGCCATCGCTGCCGTCCGGCGCGACCAGGTGCAGCCATACGCCCCCGCCTTCCAGGCGCACCGGATCCGCCGAAAAGTCGATTTCGAGCAGCGCAGAGCCGCCCGCCGGCAGCCAGTTTGTCCCGCCCCCGCGGTTGTCCGGCACACGGTCCAGCGGCACGTCGACCAGCGAGTCGGGCGTCTGCCGGTCGGTGCTCAGCCCGGCCCGCCAGATGTCATTGTAGCCCTCGCCCTTCGCCGCGATCCAGAGCCTGACCGAGGAGACGTACAGGTTGTAGCCCGGCGCAGCGGCCGCCGGCAGCCGGAGCGCCACCTCGCGCGTCGATGCCGACGTTGCCATCAGCGAGCGCACGTGCGGAATGGACTCGTCCACCTCCACCGGCGGCGCCTCTATGCGCGACGGCGGCGCATACCGCGGCGCCAGCGCCGTCTGCAATGCCGTCGCCCAACCGCGGCAAAACAGCGTCGCCCCCACCGCGCCGTCCCCCGACTGCGTGATTGCACGCGCCGGCGCCAGGAAGTCGGCCACCTGGGCCGCCGCCCAGCTGCTGTCCGCCGCCTCCTCCGGGCTGCCCGCCTGCAGCAGCGTCTCGATCCGTCCGTAGTAGCTTGCCTGCGGCTCCTGCGGCATCACCGCCGTGCGAATCTGCACCGCGCCCTCATGCTCCGCCGCCGGCCGCGTGTACTCCGCCGCCGCCGCCGTCCGCATCCCGTCCACGCTCACCGCCAGCCGCAGCGACCCCAGCTCAACCTCCACCCGGTGCACATACCCCGTCCACACCTCGCCCGCGCGCGCCGCCTGGATCCGTACAGGATGCCGGAGCCGGTGCAGCAGCGACAACAGCCCCTGCGCAGGCCCCGCCACCGCGATCTCCGCCGACTCCGCCCCGTCCAGAATGATGTGCCGGTACCCGTTCACCACCGCCCGCAGCCCGCCCCCCAGCGCCGCATAACTGTCCAGCGGCACCACGAGCGGGGGCTGGTCGAGCACCGCCGGCGGCGCGAGCTGCACCGCCGGCGTCACAGGCGCGACGCCCGCGGCCGGCGTCAGCGCGTCGTAGTCGATGGCCGCGTCATTCATGTCGACCAGCAGCAGGCCGGCCGACCAGAAGGCGGCGACCGCGGAGCGCAGCGCGGCATCGTTCGCGGGCCCGGCAGCCGCAACGCTGGCCGCGCTGAACAGATACGGCTCACTGTCGTCCGACATCACCAGCTGCACAAGCGGCCACTTGCGCACAACGCCGTCCGGCGTGATCAGCGCCAGCGCCAGGTCCCGCTCCGCGCCGTCCGTCAGCTGCGGGCCTGCCGGCAGGCCGTGATCGGTTGTATCGGCTGCGGTTCCGAGGTAGAGAAGGATTGTACCGTCGTGTCCGAACGCAAGCGTTGTAACGAAGGCGGGGGCGGTCTGCACATAGTCGCTCTTGACGGCCTCCGTCCCCCGCCGCTGGAATTCGGCGGCCTCAATCAGCTGCAGTTCGCCGGACGTTACCTGCTGCGGTTCTATAAACTCTTTCCAGGCGAGGCCCTGCGTTGCGGCTGACGGCAGATTCCAGAGCGAGCTGTCCGGCTGGATCAGCGGCACGACGCGCAGGGTGAGCGTCGCGCTGACCGGATCGCCGCCGTCCGGGGTGACGGTCAGCGTCATTGTGACCGTCTGCTCCTGCATGGTGGGGGCCGGCATACGGACGAATGCGGGCCTGGTGTTGATGTCTGTGGGGCTGATGGTCACACCGCCGGTCTGCGTCCATTCGTATGCCAGGTTTGCGTTGCCGGGATTTGCGACCACCGGGTCCAGGCGAATCCAGCTGAAGCCGAAAACGCGGCTGTCTGTGCGCTCATCCATCATGACCGTGAGCGCGCCCGGCGCCTGAAGCGTAGTTGCGGCGGCCGGCGCGGCGTAGGCGGATGAGGCGCCCCCGGCTGTGGCCCGGACGCGGGCCTGGTACGCAGTGCCGGGGTTTAGTCCGGTTATGTTGTGGGGGCTTGTAATGTCTCCGGCTATGTCCGTCCAGGCCCCTGAAGTTCCTTCCCGGTACTGGCCCTGGTAGGTGTTTCCCGTCTCCTCTGTCCAGGCCAGGCGCAGGGTGTCGTCGGCCTCGGCGGTGAGGGTTACGCCTTCCGGAACGTCCGGCGTTGTTGTGGCCGCTGAGACGGTTAGCGTGAACTCGATGCTGTCCGCGTCGCCGTCTCTGTCTGTGACGGTATAGGTGATTGTGAAGACGCCCGCCTGGTTCGGCGTGCCTGATATCGTTCCCGCTTCGGCGTCGAATTCCACGCCGTCTAACGTCTGCGACGTTGCAAAGCTGTACGTGAGCGGGGGATTGCCTCCCGCCGCCTGCGGCATCTGGATCGGCGGATCTATGGGTACGCCTGCTGTGCCGGTCTGGTCTTGGAATGTGTCGGGCAGCTCGGGCGCGACGTCGGGGGAGGTCAACGTGAGAAGCAGGTCCGTCGGCGTTCCTGACGCGGCCTGGTGCAGCCGGAACTGCGCGTTCTGGCTGTCCGACAGGGTGACGGTGGCGCTGAAATTGCCGCTGCCGGGGTTTTGGGTGGTGACGAACGCGCCGTCTTCAACTTTCAGGTCGAGCGCGATGGCGAAACTGTCCGGGTCTCTGTCAATTTCGACGGTCCATGATCCATCATGCGCACCCGCGTTCCACTGGAACCAGGTCTCATTGTTCCCGATGCTGCCGTCCAGATTTTGAATATACGTGAGGATGCTGCGGTCTAAAACGAAAAGGGGATCGGCGATGATGAACGGGTCCGGCTCGGAACCGCGGCCGCCCGAGAGCAGCGGGTTGTCGCCGCTTTCCTGCACAAACAGCGTGAAGTGCCTGGCCATGCTGACGCTGCGGGCGTCCGTGACCTGAAACTGGAAGCTGTACGGGCCGGGCGTTGTTGGCGTGCCGGAGATGACGCCTGTGCTGGATACCGTCAGGCCGGCCAAAAATGAGAGCTGATATGAGAGCGGCTGAAAGCCGCCCGTTACTGTCGGCGTCAATGTGAAAAGCTGCCCGGCAACAGCGGTCTGATCCGGAATTTCGGCGACGGCCAGAGCGCCGTCTCCGGGCAGGATTTCCAGGCGGAAACTGCGGTCCGCCGCGTCGCCGTCAGTATCCAATGCCGACACAGTGATGTCGTAAGCGGAGTCGGCGTCCGATGGCGGCGTTCCGGAGAAGGTGGTCCCATTGAGGCTGATCCAACTATCCCTTGTCGGGGCGCTGCTGTCCCATTCGTACCGGATCGGGGGATCGCCGCCCTGGGCGGCGGGAAAGGTGTATGACCATGGCTGCCCTATTGTCGCCGTCTGATCCGCCAGCGGCGGCAGCGTAGGCATCAGGTCGGGCACGGTGAATGATTCCAGCGCGTCGTAACTTATGGCGCCCAGGGAGGTGTCGAAAATGACCATCCGGGCGGGCGCAGAGGTGAGGCCGCCGAGCTGCGATCGGGTGAGGAAGCCCTCGTCTCCGTCGTTGATTCTCCACCTGTAGGGGTCGGACGCGTCCTGGTTGTCGAAGCGCGCCTTCCATACCGTTCCGTTGGCGTCCCGGATTGCCAGGGCCAGGCGCTGCTCGGCGGCTTCCGTGAAATCCGGCCCTGCGTCGCCGCCGCTGTTGTTGCTTGCAGAAGCGAGCTGCACCCGGACCGACAGCTGCTCGTTGGTTCCCGAGAGCCACTCCAGCTGCAGGTTTCCCACATAGGCCGCGGCGCCGTTTTCAATGTAGGAGGTTTTTACCTGCACGTCGCTCTCGAATTGCGATTCGGGTCCAAACACGTATGTGACTCTCCGGCTGCTCGTGCCGTTGACGTCGGCGATCATTGCGGCCGCGTCGGCCCAGGCGACTCCGGGGATGGCGTATGCGTTGGTGTGGAAAAGTGATGTTGCGCTTTCGTAAACGACGATTCTGACTGTTTTGCCGGCGCTTCCGGTGGCGTCGGCGGCTGTGTATGTGAGCAGGGTGTTTGACGCGGTGTTGGGCGCTGTGCCCGTCAGCCGCCGTGTGGCCGGATCGAATGACATCCATGAGAGCAGGCCGCTGACGGCGTAGGTGCGCGCGCCGCTGCCGCCTGCGGCTTCGGGGAGGGTTGCGTCAAGCGCCGCGCCGCGGGCGATGTAGACGCTGTCGGGCTGCGGCAGCGTCAGCGGTTCGGGCCGCGTGAACGCCAGAATGAAGCGGCGGCCCGCCTGTGCAACGATGCGGGCGGCAATGGCGTCGAAAGCGGCCGGCACTGTCCAGCGGACAAAGTTGCCGCCGGAGGCAAACACGGCGGCGTCCGCCGCGGCAAACGAGGCCGCGCCGTCTGAGTCCTGGATGTGGATGTGGATGTCGTTGCCGTCCCCGCCTGCGGCGAAAAAGGCGGCCAGGTCGAACGGGTTTGGCACGTCATTCAGCAAAAAGCCATTGGCTGCCGGCCGCCTGATGCGGGAAATCCTGACCATATCGGCCGGAAAAAGGGAGCCGTCTGTCAGGCTGCCGGCATCGGTCGATTCCGCCGTGTCGGGATCGTCGTCGCGGTAGATGGTCGTGCCGGCGGCGCCCTCGAGCAGCCCGGCGTCGATGCGGCTGTGTCCGGCGGGCGTGGTGAACGCCGTCAGGGTCAGCAGCGCGTCGGTTGTGCCCGTCCCAGAGGTAGACCAGTCGCCCGCGCCGCCGTCGTTGACGCCTTGAATTTGCACTTCGTAGGTTGTGGCCGCCTGCAAGCCGGTGATGGCGTATGGACTGGTCACGCCCGTGCGCGTTGTCCACGCGGTTGTGCCCTGCGCGCGGTAGCGCAGATTGAACGAGTCGGCCGCGTCGCCTGTCGCGGCGGCGGTGAAGGCGGCTGAGAGGCTGTCGGTTCCGGTGGCGGTTACGGCCGGCGCGGCCGGCGCGTCGGGGGCGGATGGGGCAGGGTCGCGGGTTTGGAGATTATCCCAGTCAATGAGGGGATGGCTGGTGTCGACGAGGATCGACTGGACGGAGGAGGCTGCTCCCAAAGAACTATATTGCGAGGAGGAAATTTGAAGGTTTGCCGGTAGCGCCCAATTGTACGGTTCGGTTGGATCTGTCGAGATCAGATCAGATAGGCGGTACTTTAGAGTCTCAGAGCCCCATTTTATTCCAATGCCCAGGTTTGATTCAGCCAAATCGGTTAATTGCGGGCCAGCCAAGCCGCCGTGCTCTGATGCTGTAGCACCCAGATTCAGGCGAAGAGTATTTAAATTGGGGGCGCGAAAGAAACCAAGACGTGTCACATAGGCTGTAGCGCCATTTTGAATGTAGGCCGAGTCTACCTGTTCGCTTGCCCGACGGTCGGATTCCGGGCCATAGACGACATATACTCCGTCAAAAGACGTCAACCTTGGGTCGGTCGTTGCCAGCCAGGCAACGCCAAGCGTTGCGTTGGTGATCGATGAGTCAAAAAGAGATTTCGGCATGGTTTAATGCTCAAAAAACAGCCGTGTTGCCTTCAGATTTTTGCGCAATCAGGGCGGCAGGGGAGCATTCAGTGCAGCCTCAATCATTGCCGGGGCCGTACTCTCATTTACGAGTGGCAAGCCTTCAAGGACCAATCTCAAATTTGGAGTCGATACACTAATCCAGCCGGGATTGAACTCCCCAATAGCCAGAAACCAACCGGCCTTTGCGTGTCTGCCGATAAATATGGCAACCTCCCCCTCGTCAAAAATGCCCACCGCTGGATGCGAGGTGTCCGGGCCGGCATAAACGTCAATGTAGCCAGTGCCCGCGCGAGCATACCCGGCGATCAACTCGGGTCCCGGATGAACCACCCGGACCTGGGCCCCGGGTCCCCTTACGATTGGCACCTGATCTGCCGTTCCTGCCCGTTCGCTAAACTCTTCGGAATAGAACCAGCCGGTTTGCCCGCCGTATTCGATTCTCCACCAAGCCTCGGTGCTGTGTCTGCCGACCGGCCGCCAGGTAAGGCCGCCCTCCATTTGGCTGACAACCTCAGCGTCAAAGCTGGGCTCGGCATAGATGTTCTTGTCCGCGTCGCCCTCACGCAAATCAAGCGCAATCGGCGGCGCTGCAGGCGGGCCGGCCGGGGCTGACCGGGAACGATTGCCCAAATAGGCGATGACGACGATAACCAGAGAAACGAGGCTGAGAAAAATCAAAGCATTGCGTCGCCTGGACAGCCTTCTTCTGCGGCGCTTTTTTCTTAATCTCTTGTAAGACATGTAGCTCTCCTTTCTGGTAGCTCGCCATAGCGCCTTCCATGATAGCACCAGCCAGGCTCTCCAACCCTCAAGCCTTGCCCCTAAATCGTCAGCCGCCGCGGCCGGTAAAACGCCCCAATATCCACCGTCGCCGTCCGCACCCCGCTGGCCGTCTCCACCAGCGCCAGGTACTCAACCCGCTCGCCCGGCACCGCCGTCAGCACGTCCCCGGCCGCCGCAACGCCGCCCGCGTCCGACACTACCTCGCCGCCGTCGTCCACCAGCGTTCCCGCAGGCGTCCCCATCGCAACGTATGACCGCCACCTCTCCGCCGGCGCAAAATACAGCGTCCCCGCGCCCGTGCTCACCGCCCTGCCGCAAAAAGCCCGCAGCCACACCCGGTCCCCGTCCACATAGTGCACGCCCAGATCCGTGAAACTGCTCTCCCGCCCCTCCAGATACCCCAGCCGCCGCCAGTCCGACCGCCGGAACTCCATGCTGTTGCTCCCAACCCCTGCGCTCAGCCAGATATTGTTCCCCCGCAGCGCCGTCAACGCGCTCCCGCTCGCGCTGTGCGCCAGAATCAGCCGCCGCCACCCCGACCCGCTCGACGGCACGGCCACCCGGCGCCACACCGTCTCCGTCCCCGCCGCCAGCGACGCCGACTGGATCGACGTTGATACGAAACTGCCACCCGGAACCGCGACCGGCCCCGCCGCAATGTACACGCGCAAATTGGCCGTGCCCGGCCAGCCGATCCGCACCTCCAGCGGCGTCTCCGTTACCCCCGCCGCATTCTCAACCGCAAACGTTCCCCCGTGCCCCACAGGCCGCGAGCTCAGCAGCTCCCGCCGGGCGCCCATCCAGTACGGCTCCCGCGTCAGCTCAATCGTCACCGCCAGCTCATTATTGCGCAGCCGCAGCTGCTGGTCCGCCGGCCACTGCAGATGCGCCGCCAGCAGCCTGCTCCGCCAGGCGTCGTCCACGCCCCCGGACCCGTCCGAGTACTCCAGGTAGACCGCCGCGCCCCGGTTGGCGGCCTCCAGCAGCCGCTCAATCGCGTGCGTTGCATCCCGCAACGCCGCCCGCGACGCATACCTTTGCCAAAGATCGATCGCCGAACCCGCCGGCTCCCGCACCCGCTGATGCACCGGCGGCGTCTCGATCAGCGACGCGGCCGGCAGCGTGCGCGCCTGCACGGCCGCCACAATCTGATTGTAGCCCGCGTCCTCGGCGTCCAGCCCCCCGGGCGCCAGCGCCACCCGCGTCCCCCCATGAACCAGCGCAATCTCAAGCGTCACCGCACCCTGACTCCTGACCCCCGGCCCGCGTCACAGCCTTTCGGTCCGCCCGCCCGCCGTGGACAGCCTTCCCCTTTGCGCGGCGGTCTGTGTCCGCCGCGCGGTCCCTTGTCTCGTGTCAGCCCCAAGCCGCCCCGCGCCGGTCTTCGCCCCGGCAGTGTGCCGCATATCCGCAGCCGCAGCGAAAGAGTGCCCGGCAATGGCCTCCCGGACAGCCTGCGCCAGCGCATCCGCCAGCGTCCGCCCCAGATCGCCCACATCGACCTCATGCGCCACGGCCCTCCCAATCTCAACAGCCGCAGCCGCTTCCCCCTCGCCTCCGGCAAACAGCGCCTCGCCAAGCCTGGCGGCCTCCTCCGCCAGCGCTTCAGAGATTCGCTGGCGGTCGCGCGCCGCCTCCATCGCCTGATCCTCCGGGTCGCCCCGCCACCAGTATCCGCCCCCCGGCTCCTGCGCGTCGTCGATCCAGCGCCCCCGCGAGCCGAACAGCCGCCCCTCCGCCTCCGTCAGAACACGCTCGGCGGTAAAGCGCGCCGTCTCCTCGGCAAGGGCCGCGCTGTCTGACGCGCCGTCACCGTCTCCCGCCGCACGCGGCAGCGCGCTGTCGCCTGACTGGACCGCATTGGCCATCATGCGCAGCGTCGGCGGCAGATCGTATCTGAACGGCGGGGCCGCCCCTTCCGGTCTGTTGAGCGCCTGCGCCAGCGCTCGCAGAGACGCCGGCAGAGCCGGGCTCTCCCATCCCGCCTGAACGCCTTCCGGCGCAATGACCCCGCTCTCAAATGCCGCCGCGATCACCTGCCAGTCGCGGCTGTCTTCCCATCCCTCGCCCTCACCGCCGCTGTGCCGCGGAATATGCGGCATCGCTCATCCTCCTGTCCGGCCGCTAGCGGTCGCGCCGCCGCTGATCGCCGCCGCTGATCACTGCCGCTCCCCTGCGCCCCGGCCGGGCCTGGCGGCCTCGATCCGCATCGCCGCCTCGATCATCTTCAGCCACGGCAGCGGCGCGGCCGCCAGCGCCCACGGCGCGATCCGCGCCCACCTGGCCGCCAGGATCAGCTGGTGCCAGCGGCCCGGCGGCGCGCCGGCATCGCCTGTTCCGTCAGGCCCGGCTGTCAGGCGAAAAAGCCGGGCCTGCGTTATTCCCGCTCGAGCGGTGCGCGCCACTGGGCGGCGGCGCGCACCATCGCCCACGGGCTCAACGCCCGCGGCAGCTCCCTGTCCAGCGTCCCGTACGTAATCGGCAGCTTCTCGCCCGCCGCGTCCGTCAGATTCCAGTCCGTGATCGCATCCGCCAGCCAGTGCAGCAGATCGTCCACCGTCATGTCCGGCAGGTCCGCATTGAACCCGCCCGTCAGCAGCCCGATCTTCACCTCCATCCAGATCTCGTGCCCGCCAAACGCGAACACCACCTCGCCGGTCGTCTTCTGCAGATCCGTAATGCTCACACCCTGCCGCGCCATGCGCTCTCTCCCGCCTCTCCGCTCTCGCCCCGCCCCCGCGCCGCCTGCCCAAAACGCGAAAAGGCCCGGACCTGTGATAGAATGCCCCTATCACGAGACCAGACCTCGTGGTATGCACCGGAGTGCGTTTGGGGGCACTCCGGTGCATTAAAATCAAATTCACCCCAACCCTAGCACAGATTTTCCGCGCCTGCAACCCCCTTCCCCTGAAAGGGGTGCAGTTCAAAATGGGGTAAGTTCTCTCAAACGCAAAGTTCCCGCAGGGGCAGGCCTTGTGCCTGCCCTGCCCCGCCCGACCACTGCAGTTCTAACCACGCGCGCGCGCCAGAGACAGCAGACTGTTGAACTCCGCCTCAAATGCCGCAATGATCGTGTCCGGGTCCGGCGCAAGCCCGCGGTCGGTGATGAGCCCGACGTTCACCTGCCCGCCGTAGCTGAATATGCTGATGCCCACGCCGATCGAGCCGGACTGCGGCACCCAGAAGACGATGGTGTCGAGAGCCTTGCCGGCGAAATAGAGCCTCTGCAGCGGGCCGGGCACGTTGGTCAGCACCACACTCACCTTGTCGGCATAATACGCCCGCACGCGCCTGGCGATCTTGTCCGACACGATGCCCAGGCCGGCGATAACCCGGTAGGTCACCAGCGCCTCGGGCGACCGTTTGATGGCGTCCATGTGGCGCTTCGTCTCATAAAGCCGGTCGACCGGGCCGGCGATGCCGATCGGCAGGGGGAGATAGACCAGGGCGAATCGATTCGTCAGTTTCGTATCCTCCGGCCCGCGGATGTCCACCGGGACCATCGCCCGGATCTCCTTGCCCTCCGGGTCGCCGCCGCGCGCTTCGACGTATTGCCGCAAGGCCCCGGCCATCGCCGCCACCAGCACGTCGTTGACCGTTGCCCCCATCCTGTTCTTCACGAACTTCACGTCATCCAGGGATATCCCCTCGGACCAGGCGACCGCCTTGCCGACGCCGACGTCGCCCTTGAAGGCCGTCTTGTCGTCGGTCCTCATCAGCGCCAGCTTCGCCAGCGTAGCCGCGAACTTCCCGGCCAGCGACAGGAGGGCGGCCGGCTTTCCGCCTCTCCTGCCGCTCTCCTGCGGCAGCGCGCGCCGCGGGCGGGCCGGGGGGCGCAGGGCATCGATCTCTTTGGGAAGCCCGGCCCCCGCGGCCGGCGCGCGCCATTCTCCCTCCGCGGACAGGTCGGCCAGCGAAAGCAGCACCCTGACCAGCGCGGCGCCGTCGCCGATACAGTGGTGAATGCGCCCGAAGAAGACACTGCCGCCCTGATAGCCCTGGATGAGCGTGAACGCCCACAGGGGCCGGTTCAGGTCCAGGGGGATGGTGAGCAGCCGGGCCATCGTATCGTTGAGCGTCTTCGTGTCCCCCGGCGGCGGCAGGAGGACGCGCCCAACGTGCGCGCGCGGGGAGAACTGCGGGTCGGTCTCCCAGTAGGCGCGGGTCCTGAAAGGGCCTCGACGCTGCACGACGCGCTGGCGAAAGCGTTCATGGATCAGAAGGCGCGCCTCGAGCACGGCCAGCACATCTTCATAGGCCAGCATCTCTTTGAAGATCCAGAAGCCGTTGATCACCATCGGATTGGTGGGATCGTCCATCATGAGCCAGGCGCGGTCTACGCTGGACATCGGTTCGGGTGGGGTCATTGGGGCGCTCTCCGCGACAGTGATTGGGGGCGGTGAACGGGGTGTTGGCATCAATGTTCACCAATTTCCCGGAATCCGACAAACGTCCAAAAACCTGGACCGTCCCCCAATTGACCTTTCCCCCTCTCCCCTCAAAGGCCCCGTAGGGGCAGGCCTTGTGCCTGCCCTGGGCGCCCAAATCAACGGACCTCCCCGCAGGGCCAGGCCTGGCGCCCGCCCGCCGCAGCGGAAAGGCATCAGTGAGAGCTATTGTCATTTGTGACGATTCTTCTTTGGGGTCGGTGTTGCGGCCGTGATGGCAGCGCTATGAGGGAGGGCTGCGCCTGAGAAGAGTGCCCTGCTCCAGCTGTTCAGGAGGACTGCCGGCGCCTCCGGTTCATCTCGTCTTCCATCGCCCGTACCCGCTCTTCGGCTTCCCGGCGGGCGGCTGCTTCCGCCTGGCGCGCCGCAGCCTCCTCTTGCGCGCGTTGCTCCGCCGCATCGGCGCGTTGCGCTTCCGCCTGGCGCGCCGCAGCCTCCGCTTCCGCGCGTTGCTCCGCTGCATCGGCGCGTTGCTCCGCCTCCTGGCGCGCCGCAGCCTCCGCCTGGCGCGCCGCAGCCTCCTCTTCCGCCTGGGTGACGGAGATCTTCAGGGCCGGTATCACGTACCCGGAATACAGATCGTCCAGCGCCAGCGTCTCCATTTCCCGCTGCCGCTTCAACTCCTCCAGCCGAAACCGCAACCCCGGCAACACCTCCGAAGCGATTACGCCCCCGGCGTCCGGCTGTATCTCCTCGTACTGCCCCCCGGCGGCGAGGCGGTAGAAGCGCATGTGCTCGCCGCCCGGGTCGAGTATGTAGTACTCCTTCACACCGGCCAGCGCATAGTCCCGCCTCTTCTCTTCCGTATCCCTCCGCACCTCCGCCGGCGTGGAATCGGAGACCGCCTCCACGACCATGTCGCAGACCCCGTCGAAATGGCGACGGTCAACGCCCCCCCACGGCACAGGGTTGCTGTTCAGGATCACGCCGATGTCCGGCTTGCGCACCGCCTCGCGCTGACCGGAAGGCTCGGCAGAGTCCTCCATCTTCAGCACAAAGCCGGTCTCCAGGTTGATCAGCTTTGCAATGGGGTATGTACTGAGATAGCGGCGCAGCAGATCGAGAAACCAGTTGTAAAGGTCGAGTTGCGGTTCATTCGGCAAGGGTTTGGCCTCCAGTCTGCCGTTGTTCCATTCGTAGCTGACGTCGATGTCCGGGTAGGGGTTTTCGTACCACCTGGCCCAGTACTCCTCTATGCTGACGCAGCGGCCATCGTCGGGGGCAAAGGGGTTGACGGACGGGCCGGGCTGTGCGGGAGATTCCACCTGCGCGGGCGGGCCTGCGGGTTCGGATACAGCTGTCCCGGCCGCCCGGGATGAACCTGTCTGGGATGAACCTGTCTGCGTTTGGGAACGGTCGCGCAAGGCTTCTCTGGATTCCATGCTGTCTCCTCCGGCATTACAGCTGCGCGCAACACACTTCACGCGGCGCCATTCTATCACGATCTCCGCGCCCGCCACCAGCGCATCCTCGCCCCGGCCTGTCCCGGATTCCCGAGCCGGTGCGGCCAACCCTTTCAACTCCCGCGCCTCCTGTTCCGTATTGACAGGCTCTTTCGTGCACATAACCTCATACCACTCCTGCGTGCACTGCGGCTACTCACTGCGTCCTTCCCGCTGGCTGTCTTCGATTGTTCGCATCCTCTTTTCAACGGCGGCTCTCATCCTGTTATCACCCGGGCTGTCGTCCAGCATTTCCAAACAGATCCTGTAGTCGGCAAGAGCTTCCTTGTATCGGCCGAGGCGTTCCTTTGCAACACCCCGGCTTCCGTAAGCGTAGGCATCGTCGGGATGCAACTGAATGTATTTGTCATAGTCGGCAATGGCAAGCTGAGGCTGGCGCAAGCTGGACCAGGCAAGACCGCGAATAAAGTAGGCCCTATCGTGTTCGGGCCACCGGGCGATGAACCTGTCGACGTCGGCAACTACTGCTCGGAACTGTCCGGCCTGAAACCTGAATAGCGCGCGCGTCAAATACGCGCCTGGATCGTCCGGCCGCATACGAACCACGTGATCCATATTGGAAACGGCGGCATCGAACCGGCCTGTCCTTGAATAAACATCTGCCCTGCGTTGGAAGATTTCAGAATTGTCCGGTTGTAGGCGGACAGCCAGGTCCAGGTCTGCGAGGGCTTCACCGTACCGGCCCAGCTTTGCCTTTACTTCGGCGCGCTTCACATAGGCGGCCGCGTCACCGGGTTGCGCCTGGATGATTCGGTCAAGGTTTGAAATAACGATGTCGTTTTCGTCTTGAGTCAGCCACGTTGGGCCGTGCAGATAATATTCACCGAAACTCTTTTCCTGTGCGCAACCGGCTGACGCTGCATAGGCAATAGCGGCCGCTATAGTCCAACCTGTGAATTTGAGAAGGCCCGTCATGGATTGCTCTCACTGCTGTCCGTGCCTGGAGATTGCCTGCGGCACGCGGCGGTTTCTGTGGTCACCCGGCAGTTATGCTCGCCAGAATAACACAAACGCTTACAACCATCATTCGCGGCTGCGCAGCCATCGTCAGTCCTCTCCACTCTCTCCTCGCCTTTCCCCCAAACATTGACACGATATTGCCACGAAAATACAACAAAATAACACGCTGATGACATATGAAAGAGGTATAATAGGTGCTTAGGCCGCCTTCAGTTCGGCGCAGCCGGTTTCACGATAGAGAAACAGTGCATCACTTCAGTTACCCTTCTTCACACCAGCTTCGGCAGTTGGCGATGCTGTCGCCAATACCAGAATTCAGTGATCGGTGAATGAGTCCCTTTTGCCGCGAAAAACACCAAAGGCGGAACAGCGTGCCAACATACACCCGACTGCATTGGGGAAAGTCGGACAGACAGGCCCCTCAGCGCATCCATCTCCTCGAACATCACCTTGCCGACGTGAGCGCCTGCTTCGAGGCCCTGCTCAGGCAGCCGGCAATCCGCAAACGGCTGGCCCGCGCCGGCGGCAGGCATGACCTGGACGAAACAACCGCCGCGCGGCTCTGCGTCCTGGCCGCCCTGCACGACGTCGGCAAAGTCAACACCGGTTTTCAGACGCAGATCTGGCGCCCCGAGGACCTGCCTCCGCAGCGCAAGAGGCCGCCGCGTGCGGGGCATGTCACGGATCTCGTGCCTGTGCTGGAGTGGAAGGATGAGGAGACGGCGGACTGGTTCCTCGACGCTCTGGGCGCGACCGGGATCATGGAGTGGGACAGCGATGACGGGTCAACCGCAAGCGGCCTGTTGATCGCAGCGTTTTCACATCATGGCTCGCCGCTGAATCGGTCGTCCGATCGCGCTGCCAACCCCGCGGCCTGGCGTCCCTTCGGCGGCCTCAACCCGCGCCAGTGTGTCGCACACGTCGTCCAGCTCGTACGCGGCTGGTTCCCGGCGGCCTACGCGCCGGCAGGGGCGCCTCTGCCTTCGGCCCCCGGCTTTCAGCACATGTTCCTGGGCCTCTGCACGCTGGCAGACTGGCTCGGCTCCGACGAACGGTTCTTCGAATTCTGTGACCGGCCCCGGGACGACTACATCGTTTTGGCGCGGGAACGGGCCCACAGCGCTGTCTCCGCTATCGGTCTGGACGTGGAGGCGCAGCGGAACGCTTTGCCGGATCTGCCCGCCTTCGGGACGCTGTTCGCTATCGACGGCCATCCCAACGCCATGCAGAAGCGGGCAGCGGATCTCCCGCTGGATGAGCCTCTGGTTATCATCGAGTCGGAGACGGGGTCCGGCAAGACGGAGGCGGCTTTGTGGCGTTTCGCCCGCATGTATGCAGCCGGACTGGTGGACGGCCTCTACTTTGCCCTTCCGACCCGTTCGGCGGCCTCTCAGATACACAAGCGTGTAACAGACTTTGTTGGCAGCATGTTTCCGGCAGACCATTTCCCGGAGCCGGTCCTTGCAGTCCCCGGCTACCTGCGGGCGGGCGGCGTGGAGGGTAAGCAGTTGCCGCATTACGAGGTCTGGTGGGATGACCAGCACAGCGCAGCCGGTCCGGTAATCAAGCGGCGGTGGGCGGCTGAAAGCGCCAAGCGCTACCTGGCGGCGCAGATCGCGGTGGGGACGGTCGATCAGGCGATGATGGCCGCGCTGCAGGTCCGGCACGCACATATGCGCGCGGCCTGCCTGGCCCGCAATCTGCTGGTCGTGGACGAGGTGCACGCTTCGGACCAGTATATGCGGGTGATTCTGGAGGGGCTGCTGGACGCCCATATCGGCGCCGGCGGCTATGCCTGCCTGATGTCGGCCACGCTTGGCTCGGTTGCCAGGCAGCGGTTCTCTGCGCCGGGCCGTCTTGCCGGCGGGGGCGGCGTTTCACTGCACGAGGCGCTGGAGGTCCGCTATCCGGCCATCACCACGCGCGGCGCGGCGGGGGAGAAGGTGGTTGCCGTCGGGGAGAGCGGCCGGAGCAAGGCGGTCCGGGTTGAGACGTTGCCGGCGATGGCGGCGTTTGCCGCGGCGGCAGACCGCGGCCTGGAGGCGGCGCGGGCGGGCGCAAAGGTCCTGATCGTTCGCAACACGGTCGGCTTCGCCGTCCGGACACAGCAGGCGCTGGAGGAGCGGGCCGCGCCCGCTGAACGGCATCTGTTATTCGGGGTCGATGGCCTGCTGACGCTGCATCACGGCCGCTTCGCTGCTGAGGACCGCCGCCGCCTGGACGCGGCGGTGGAGGCGCAGATCGGGAAGAGCCGCGGACCGGGCGGGCGCGTCATCGTCGGCACGCAGACGCTGGAGCAGTCGCTGGACATCGATGCCGACCTGCTGATCACCGATCTCTGTCCAATGGATGTGTTGCTGCAACGGATTGGCCGCCTGCATCGCCATGCGCGCGCTGGCCGACCCGCAGATTATCGCAGTCCGGCCTGCCTCGTATTGATGCCCGAAGATGATGACCTGTCCCCCTGGCTGACGCGGAGGAAGGATACGAACGGTCTGGGGCCGAACGGCTTCGTCTATGAAGACCTGCGCATCTTGGAGGCGACGGCGCGGCTGGTGGCGGAGCACGCGGCCAGCGGTACGTTCTGGGACATTCCCGGTATGAACCGGGCGCTGGTGGAGCGCAGTACGCACCCGGAAGCGCTGGAGGCGATCACGGAGGCGATGGGGGAGGACTGGCGTGAGCACGCCATCAAAATGGAGGGTGTCTACATCGCCGACAACCTGACTGCCCGGCAGGTGATCATCCGCCGCGACCGCTCCTTCTATGAGGAGAACCGGGATGTCGTATTCCCCGATGTTGAAGAGAGGGTCCGCACCAGGCTGGGCGATGAGGGTGTTGAAATCACGCTGGAGCCGGCCGCGCCCAGCCCTCTGGCCGGCGACGGAACTATTCCCCGGATCGTGATCCCCGGCCACATGGCCCATGGGCTGACTGGCGAGGAGCCGGTCCCCTGGACAGCGGGGGAGGGTGGATTCGAGTTTACGGCTGGCGACAGGCGTTTTCGCTATGACCGCCTGGGCTTGCGCCAGCTGTGAAAAATCAGAGGAGACCTATGTCAAATGGCTGACAATATCCTGGAAGATCCGATTATACGGATCTCGACATCAGACGGGTCGACCGGTCATGTATCGTTGCCGGCGGTCTATGCGGCGCTAATGCGGGACGAAGTTGACGCCTTCCCCGCGCTCAGGCCCCATCAGCGCCACGCCTGGCACGCCTTTCTGGCGCAGTTGGGCGCGGCGGCGATGCAATGCGCCGGGCTGAGCGAACCGCCGGACAGCGCCGAAGAGTGGCGGCGCATGGTGCGCGAACTGACTCCCGATTTTCCCGACGATGAGCCCTGGCATCTCGTTGTGGAGGATATTACCAGGCCGGCATTCATGCAGCCGCCCGCCAGATCGGACGACAGGTTTAAGGATTACAAGACCGTTGTTCCAACACCGGATGGACTGGATATGCTGGTCCTCTCGAAGAATCACGACATCAAGTCGGCTGTGGCGGTGGAGGCGGAAGCGGACGACTGGATCTTTGCCCTGATCACACTGCAGACGATGGAGGGTTTCAGCGGGGCGGGCAACTACGGAATCTCGAGGATGAACGGCGGATTGGGCAGTCGGGCGGCCTTCTCTCTCACGCCTTCGACAAGGCCCGGCGTGCATCTGCGGCGCGATTTGAAGGGACTGTCTGAGAGGTACGAATCGCTGTTAGCAGACTATTCCATGAGCGATTTTGGCGTTGCTCTGCTTTGGACGCTTCCCTGGGACGGGACGAAGAGCGAAGCGCTGCTCCCGGACCGGTTGCACCCGTACTATATTGAAATCTGCCGGCGCATCCGCTTGCGCGTCAGCGCCGGCGGCGATTTGTACGGCCTCAGAACAAGCTCGAAGGCGGCGCGCGTTGAGGCGAAAAGTCTGAACGGGATAACGGGCGACCCCTGGATGCCGATCAACCGCAAGGAGAGCAAGGCGCTTACGCTGGCCAGCGGAGGGTTTACTTACAGACGGGTGACCGAATATCTGACCTCGGCGAATTGGGAGCAGCCCGCGCTCTTGCAGCCAGTCCGCTCCGAACAGAATGAATCGGCGCCGACGTTGCTGCTTGCGCGTGCGTTGGTGCGGGGGCAGGGCAAGACCGAAGGCTACCACGAACGCATCATCCCTGTCAGCCATAAGGTCAAGCGGGCGCTGATGCAGCGCGAGAACATGAACGAGCTTGACAGAATCGCCCAATCCCGCATTGAAAACATCAGCACGGTCCAGCGCATTCTCAGCCATGCGATCCAGGTCTTCGCGGCCAGGGGCGATGGCCAGAATCTGAGCAACGAACACCGCAAGCTGGCCCGCCCGTGGCTCAACAGGCTCGACGCATTCGTTGATTCCTGTTTTTTCGACGATCTGCAGGTTGAGTTTGAGAGCAATGACAGGGACGAACGCAGCCGCATACGAAAAAAATGGCTGCTGGATGGAGAGAGAGGGGTCGTAAACCGGGCGCGCAGAATCCTGGGGGAGGCTGAAGAAGGGTTGCCCTGCCCGGCCATCCACCGCTACCGCGCCCGCGCCAACGCCGAGAATCTGTTCGAAGGAAGAATTCGAGGGCCGCAAGGGTTGCCGTTTCTATTTGAAGACGCAGAGGAGGAGTAACGATGTCGCAGCAACAACCTACTACTGCTGGCGCAGAATCCCGACGCAAAGCAGATTCATCCATTCCCACCGAACGATCTCCTCGGGAACTGCACTTTACTCAGGAGGTGATTGACACAGCGCAACATTACGGGTGGCAACCATTCCATCTCCGAGACCGGGAGAGTGCGGCTATTGTTCGAGGCAGAGGGTTCCCGGACTTGGTATTGTTTCGGGAAGACCAGCTGATTATTGCTGAACTGAAACGGGACGAATCCAGCCAGCTATCGGCCGATCAGGTTGGTTGGTTAAACGCATTTCGCCAGCACGTGCCTGCCTATGAATGGCGGCCCAGAGATTGGGACGAAATAGAGAAAGTTCTTAGACACGGTGGCGTAGTCCAAAGCGATGGTAAGACTCCGCCCTCTGGAAGGAGACATTTGGGCACCAACCAGATACCGAGAAATTTCCACTCTGTTATACAGGGCCTGGCTGAAACGATTGAAGACAAGGAGTTTGATCGCGGCGACAGATCGAGATTACGTCGCATGGACCCTGACAATCCAGATACCGCTGCCTTCTGGAGACTATTAGTCAGAGCGGGAATGCCGGAAGACCCCGACATCAGCAAATGGGGATTAATCATACACGGCATGGCGCTAATGTCTCACGGCGCGGAACTCGCGCATAACCCTCGGATTTCCATTGGTCGCGCGCTGTATCAGGGTGGAGGGCAAAGAGTACCCTTTTACTCTGAGAAACGTCTATCGACTTTGCTCGCGGCCAGAGATCCTACGCTGCACCGTCTGCTGGCGAGGCTGTTCCGTATGCTATCTGCTGAAGGATGCGCTTTCAATTGGTTTGAGATGACCAGATTTATCCTTTACGAAGGGTACGACGAAGGCGGGGCAGACCAGATCCGAGTCGAGATTGCCCGCGAGTACTACCGAACGGAACGACAAAACACGCCGTCAGAGTAACTTCATCCTGAACATACAACTATCGATTGAAAGGATCGACCATCATGTCCGTTTCACGTTTTTTGCAGATTCACAGCCTCCATTCCTATCCGGCTGCACTGCTCAACCGCGATGACAGCGGCCTGGCGAAACGCATGCCGTTTGGCGACGCGGTGCGCACACGGATCTCCTCGCAGTGTCTCAAGAGGCACTGGCGCACGGCTGACGACGAGTACGCGATCCACAAGATCCCCAATGTTGCCGGAGCAATACGCTCGCGCAATGTCATTGACCGCGAGGTGATCGAACCGCTGCGGGAAGGCGGGGGGATCGACGAAGAGGTACTGTCTGCGGTTGAAGAGGCGTTCAACATTGGGGTGTACGGCAGCAGCGGCACCAGCGAAAGCGGTCGTCAGCCTCTCCTGCTCGGTCTGCCGGAGGTATCGTATCTGCGCGACAAGGCGGACGCCATCTGCCGGGCGCACGCGCAGGATGCCAAGGCCGCCGGTCAGAGCGCGAAGGATCTGTTCGGCAAGGAGGAACGCGACAACTTCAAGGCATTCCGCCAGGAGACGGCTCTCCCCGGCGGGCTGGAAAGCGCGCTCTTCGGCCGCATGGTGACGTCTGACCCGGCCGCCAATATCGATGCCGCGGTCCACGTGGCCCATGCCTTCACAGTCCATCGCGAGGAGAGTGAGAGCGACTATTTCTCGGTCGTAGACGACCTGCAGGGCGACGATGAAGACGCCGGCGCGGCGCATATCGGCGACACCGAGCTGACCGCCGGCCTCTTCTACGGCTATGTTGTCGTCGACGTTCCCGGCCTGATTTCAAACCTGCAGGGCTGTGAGGCCCAAGCGTGGCAGAGCGCCGACCGTTCGTTGGGCGCCCAGGTCGTCAAACATCTCATCCATCTCATCGCCACCGTATCGCCCGGCGCCAAGCTCGGCTCCACTGCTCCGTATTCCTATGCCGACCTGATCCTGATCGAGATCGGGACGCGGCAGCCGCGCAGCCTGGCGAACGCATTCCGCAGCCCGAGCTCCGCCCAGACAGCCGCCGCGGCCGCGGCCCTGGCTGGATACCTGACCCAACTCGACAACGCCTATGGCGTGCGCGAGGCCCGGCGGGTGATGTCGGTCGCCGACTGCGACATTCCCAATGCGGACCGCCTCTGCCTGGACGATCTGGCCGCCTGGACTGCGGGCGCGGTCCAATCCGGGGAGGCGGCCTGACATGCGCCATCTGATACTCGCGCTGGAAGCGCCGTTGATGGCCTTTGGCGGGGAGATCGTCGACAACTATGGCGTCGTCCGCTGGTTTCCCGCCGCTTCGATGCTGACCGGTCTCCTGGCCAATGCCCTGGGCTGGCGGCGGACTGAGGCCGAACGGCATCAGGAACTGCAAGAGCGCTTGATCTACGCGGCCCGCATCGACCGCGAGCCGGCCGGCGGCGTGCGGCTGACCGATTTTCAGACCGCTAAGCTAAACAAAAGCGACAAAGGTTGGACCACCCGAGGCCAACACGAAGACAGGGCGGGCGGGATAAAAACATACGACGCCCCACATCTGCGTTACCGCGACTACCTGGCCGATATGCGCGTCACGGTCGTCCTGCGGATGGAAGAGGCCGAATTCGAACCCGCTCTGGAAGATCTGGCGGAGGCGCTCGAGCAGCCGTCCCGGCCGCTGTTTATCGGACGCAAACCCTGTCTGCCTTCCACGGCGCTGTTCCAGGGCTTCCAGGAGGGTGAGACGGTCTTGACCGCCCTGCTGGCCGTGCCCCTGGAGAGGCAGGATGAGCAGACGGAGAGCATTCGCGTACTGTGGCCTGCGGGTGAGGGTGCTGGGAGCGTCAGGCCCAGCCGCACCTATATGCTGACCGACGAACGCAACTGGATTTCCGGTCTGCACGGGGGCGGCCGCAGTGTGTGCGAGTCTGCGGTGCCCGCGGCCCGCTTCCCCGTGACAGGCAGTGACGAAGCGCAACCGGAGGAGGAACAATCATAGTGACTGTTCAGGAAAGCGGCCTGGTGACGGCACGGACATTGCAGATGATTCGGGCGGAGATAGACCTGCGCTCCTTCCAGCATTGGGCCGGATCGCGGCAGATGATAGGCCGCCAGACGTTTGATGAGGGGTACGCCATGCACTGTTTCCTCGCCGGTGTATTCGGGGAGCTGGCGCCGCAGCCATTCCGCTTGATCATTCCCAGGAGCAAGGGCAACCGCCGGGGCGTATTCTACGGCTATGGCCGCGCCGGCGTGGAGGCGTTGCGAGGCGCGACCGCACAGTTTGCCGACCCGCTCCAGGCCCGTGTGCTGCCCGGTTCGACTCTGGAAGGCAAGCCGATGCCGGCAACGTGGAAGGCAGGTACGCGGCTGGGATTCGAGCTTCTCACCCGCCCTACGATTCGCCGCTCAAAAAGAGCTGCAACCCATCAGGGCACAGAGTGGGACGCTTTCCTCTGGGAAGCAATCCAGCATCCAAAAGGAGAAATGCCGCGCGGCAGGGAGGAGGTCTATAAGGATTGGCTGCGAGAGCGGTTCCGGCGCCGCGGCGGGGCGGAGCTGGAAGAGGCGAGGCTCGCCTCTTTTCAGCGGACGCGGGTTATTCGCCGGCGCGGTTCCCGCCCAATCGAGGGTCCCGATGCCCTGATGTCGGGGGCTCTGACCATCACCGACGGCGAAAAGTTCGCCCAGCTGCTGGCGCGAGGAATCGGCCGTCATCGCGCCTACGGTTACGGGATGCTGCTTCTGCGTCCGCCGGGAAAGCCGGCCTGACGGATGTGATTCGTTTGCTAAGTGCACATTAACAATCGAATACTCTCCACCTCATGGTTCCCCGTACACGGCGGGGATAGACCTCAGGCGATCAACCACGCCTCGGTTGCTGTAACGGTTCCCCCGCACACGCGGGGATAGACCCCAGAACATCCGCCGCAGAGCCTCGCGATTCAAGGTTCCCCCGCACACGCGGGGATAGACCTTCGTCTTGCCGAGATTCCAGACACCCACGCCGGGTTCCCCCGCACACGCGGGGATAGACCGCTCGTTCCACTTCTTCAGCGGCGTGTTCATCGGGTTCCCCCGCACACGCGGGGATAGACCGTACCGGCGTTCATGTCGGATCAGGTCGTTCGCGGTTCCCCCGCACACGCGGGGATAGACCTCGTACATTCCTGACGTGCGGAAGGTCGTCAGCGGTTCCCCCGCACACGCGGGGATAGACCCTGCTAGGTCGCCATGCAGAACGACTAGGCTATGGTTCCCCCGCACACGCGGGGATAGACCTCCCGTTCACGTCCGAAGGATCAGACGCATTTGGGTTCCCCCGCACACGCGGGGATAGACCAGATAGGCACGTCTACAGGCGTGACAAAAACATGGTTCCCCCGCACACGCGGGGATAGACCGGCGGACGCGTGGCAGGGTACAGCATTGTCTACGGTTCCCCCGCACACGCGGGGATAGACCTGCGCCCGCCTACTTCTTGAATCGGGCCGCCTTGGTTCCCCCGCACACGCGGGGATAGACCCCTCGCACAAGCGACGGTGCGCTGGGCAAAACGGGTTCCCCCGCACACGCGGGGATAGACCTCGCGCTCCCGATCTTCGCGGGGCGTCATTCCGGGTTCCCCCGCACACGCGGGGATAGACCCTTGAACAACCACTCGGCCTGACCGTTGATTTGGGTTCCCCCGCACACGCGGGGATAGACCGTGTTCTCTGAACAGATAGGGGGGGGCGTGGTGGGTTCCCCCGCACACGCGGGGATAGACCCTTGGACTCCAGGCGGATGGCATGGCTTAACTTGGTTCCCCCGCACACGCGGGGATAGACCTATTCGTTGATATCCGTTGCGATTTTCGCCCGTGGTTCCCCCGCACACGCGGGGATAGACCCTGGTCACCGTGGGTTCGTGGTGGGTTGCGCCCGGTTCCCCCGCACACGCGGGGATAGACCTTGCGCCAATGCAAACGGGCGAACCGTGTTGGGGGTTCCCCCGCACACGCGGGGATAGACCTGGCACAGGGCAGGCGGAGCGGTACGCCGGGCTGGTTCCCCCGCACACGCGGGGATAGACCGTACAGCGACATACTGACAGGCGTGACGGAAGGGGTTCCCCCGCACACGCGGGGATAGACCGTATTGAAACTCATAGAAAAGGAGCGTCAGAATGGTTCCCCCGCACACGCGGGGATAGACCCTCGGCGTCGTGTTCGGGTGGGGGATCATCTGCGGTTCCCCCGCACACGCGGGGATAGACCGAAACGCGTCTTTGCCCGCGTCGTCAAGCCCGTGGTTCCCCCGCACACGCGGGGATAGACCTTTCCGTCAGCATCACGGGCGATAGGGTGATTGGGTTCCCCCGCACACGCGGGGATAGACCGTCCTGATATTTCGGAGATGGGTACTTAGGTATGGTTCCCCCGCACACGCGGGGATAGACCTTGTGTCTTTCCATTAGGCCGCCGTCCTGAATGGGTTCCCCCGCACACGCGGGGATAGACCGTTCACCTACCGGCCCAGTCTCTACACCGTTGAGGTTCCCCCGCACACGCGGGGATAGACCTGGCGCATTCTGAACCAGTGGCCCAGCCCCAGTGGTTCCCCCGCACACGCGGGGATAGACCGGTCGCGGAATGGGGCGGGGGTGTGATGCCTGTGGTTCCCCCGCACACGCGGGGATAGACCTACCACCCTCCGCAGTCCAGCGCAACAGTTACAGGTTCCCCCGCACACGCGGGGATAGACCCAGCCGCGAGATGGACGCAATGCACGAACAGAAGGTTCCCCCGCACACGCGGGGATAGACCCATTGCCCACAGGTTGGACGGCGACGCCGCCAAGGTTCCCCCGCACACGCGGGGATAGACCCTGGCATAGTACGCGCCTTCCCTGTCGCCATCCGGTTCCCCCGCACACGCGGGGATAGACCCGCGTTCATATCGGCGGCGGGCGGCAATCTGCTGGTTCCCCCGCACACGCGGGGATAGACCTGATAGGCCGCCCGTCATCACTCACGCCCCGCCGGTTCCCCCGCACACGCGGGGATAGACCTTCTTCACCCGTGTCTGTGCGGTGCGTGCGCCAGGTTCCCCCGCACACGCGGGGATAGACCCGCCTCGTTGTTCGCCAACGTGCGCACCGCGTTGGTTCCCCCGCACACGCGGGGATAGACCGAGATCATACAGGGGGATTGTCTTGACGTTATGGGTTCCCCCGCACACGCGGGGATAGACCGTGGCCGATTATCTGTCCATGCACGCCTACGCCGGTTCCCCCGCACACGCGGGGATAGACCGCGTGTTGACGTTTATCGCTACAGAGTCTGAAGGGTTCCCCCGCACACGCGGGGATAGACCCTTCGTCACGTTCCTTTATGTCAGGGTACGCGCGGTTCCCCCGCACACGCGGGGATAGACCCTTCATGGCTATCATTCCATTCAAGTATCCCGTGGTTCCCCCGCACACGCGGGGATAGACCCTGTCTGTGTCTGCACTTCGTCTTTGGGAACGGGGTTCCCCCGCACACGCGGGGATAGACCTTCAGCGGCTACAATCGCATGGGCGAGTGGGTTGGTTCCCCCGCACACGCGGGGATAGACCCGGTTTCGAGTCAACGCAAAGTCTGTCAGAAGGGGTTCCCCCGCACACGCGGGGATAGACCGTGATATTTCGCCGGCGGGCGTTGCGTGGGATGGGTTCCCCCGCACACGCGGGGATAGACCTTGAGGTGGTGGTGCGGTTGTCGGAACAGGAATGGTTCCCCCGCACACGCGGGGATAGACCCGGTATTGTGCGGGCCACCAGACCGAGTATGGTGGTTCCCCCGCACACGCGGGGATAGACCGTGAACAATTTCAGAGAGGGAGCGAGTGCGGGGGGTTCCCCCGCACACGCGGGGATAGACCCATTCAGAGCGCACAGCAAGCGTTCAGAGCCTAGGTTCCCCCGCACACGCGGGGATAGACCCGTCTTGTCAAGCCACGTACCCTCGACCAGAACGGTTCCCCCGCACACGCGGGGATAGACCAATACCGCGAACGTTCACTTCGCCGATTGTATTGGTTCCCCCGCACACGCGGGGATAGACCGTTGACGCCGGTCCCGGCATTCGGAGTGAACGTGGTTCCCCCGCACACGCGGGGATAGACCTCTGTCAGGTCTTCATCGGTGTAGTCGTGAATCGGTTCCCCCGCACACGCGGGGATAGACCCTTGTGTTGAACGTGGGATTATGCCCCTTGACAGGTTCCCCCGCACACGCGGGGATAGACCTTGAGTGTGCATGCTGACTGGCAGGCGAGACGGGGTTCCCCCGCACACGCGGGGATAGACCCCAGAACATCCGCCGCAGAGCCTCGCGATTCAAGGTTCCCCCGCACACGCGGGGATAGACCTTCGTCTTGCCGAGATTCCAGACACCCACGCCGGGTTCCCCCGCACACGCGGGGATAGACCGGAGGCGAGATGCTGGTAGAGATCGTTACGATGGGTTCCCCCGCACACGCGGGGATAGACCTACTGGATGGATTTATCCGGTTCCGAACCGACTGGTTCCCCCGCACACGCGGGGATAGACCCCCTGTACCGCCTGGCTGCCGCCTACCGCTACGGGTTCCCCCGCACACGCGGGGATAGACCGCGCCCTCAAACGTTCAGCCACGCGATTTTGCAGGTTCCCCCGCACACGCGGGGATAGACCGGGTTCGACAGGGTGCTCGACCTGGCACTGTCCGGTTCCCCCGCACACGCGGGGATAGACCCACGGGCAGCGAGCCTGGCCTGAACAACGCTGAGGTTCCCCCGCACACGCGGGGATAGACCCCCACGTGAGACGGTGCAGGTGGGCGAACCGAGGGTTCCCCCGCACACGCGGGGATAGACCCCCACGTGAGACGGTGCAGGTGGGCGAACCGAGGGTTCCCCCGCACACGCGGGGATAGACCC
>VXMH01000010.1:41144-43828 GCA_009841235.1 Caldilineaceae bacterium SB0661_bin_32
GAGACGGTGCAGGTGGGCGAACCGAGGGTTCCCCCGCACACGCGGGGATAGACCCGCCGGCGTGGTGTTCGTAGAGGCGGCGAAACGGGGGTAAAGAAAATCTTCTGTCATCGGCTGATTGCAACTTTACCCCTCGGCTGATTGAAAGGTTTGACCTCCTTTACTTGATCCGCGAAGACCGCGAAAAACACCAAAGCCGCAGCGAACTCCCTTCGCATAGCTGCGCGGCCCGGCGCGAACAAGCAGTCTGCTCCCGGAAGCCGCCGTTCAGGCAAACGGCCGCGGACCCTGGCCATTTGACCATGTGTGCATGTTTACATATGTGCTTCTGTGCATATATGCGTTTCTCTCCTCGCAACACCCCACACATTGACACGATATTGCCACGAAAACAGGACAATATGACACGCTGATGACATAAAAAAGTGGTATACTTGTAGAGGATGCCGCCAACTGCAGCGAGTCACTGAACAGTTGCGGGTTGTCGAAAAATTTCTGCCGCCGGTCCTCGATGAGGAGAGAGGAGACGAAAATGATCCGTTTTACAACCCTGTTTCTTGCCCTTGCGCTTCTTGTTGCCGGATGCGTTGCCATTCCACCCGAAGATGAAGCGGCCGGCGGCGCCGGGTCCGGCGAGACGCCCGGCCGGATCACCGCAAGCGAAGTGACCGACCGCGCCGCGCTGAAGACCTTTGTCGAGGGCGCGAAGCGCTACCAGGAGGCCATCACGACCGTCACGGGCATTGCCCGGCTGCGCGACGTATACCGGGCCGAAGGCCCGTGGAAGTCGGGTTCCATCTTCCTGATGACTCTGACGCCGAACGGAAACATTCTGATTCACGGCGACGATCCAACCGTGGAGAACAAGCGGATCGTCGCGGTCGAAGATGAGGAGGGCAGGCCAGTGGGACAGGCGCTGCTCGCCGCGGCCGAGCGCGGCGGCGACTTTGTCGACTACCGCTGGGAGGGCGTCGAGCGGACAGCCTACGCCGTCAACTTCACTTCGGGTCTGAGTGGAAATACGGTGGTGATGGTCGGCGGCTTTGCGCAGGACCTGAGCTCGGTCCCGGTCGAGTTTACGCCGTTGCCGCGCCCCGAAGTGACCGCCGCCGAGGTGGTGGATCGCGAGACGCTCGCCATCTTCGTCGAGGCCGCGGCGAAGGAGTACCTCGACGCCACGCTGTCGCCGAACTTGAGCGAGCTGCCGAACGCGAAGACCGTTTTTCGCCAGGAGGGCGGCTACTGGAAATCGGGCTCGGTCTACGTCTTCGTGATCAGCACCGAGGGATACACGCTCTTCCACGGAGGCTTCCCGCTCAGGTTCGAGGGCCGTCAGTTCGAGGACATAGACCGCGAGGACGTGAACGGCGTCCGCTACCTGCGCGAGCTGCTGGCCGCGGGCGAGGCGGGCGGCGGCTACGTCGAGTATATGTTCGACAACCCGGCAGTGGAGGGTGACGAGGCGTTCGGCTCGCCCAAGATCGCGTACGCCACCGGCTTCCGCATTCCCGGTCGAGACCAGGTATTCGTGGTCGCGTCCGGCTTCTATCCCGAAGAGTGATTGGAGCTTTTGTCCGCGGAGGGCGCGCGGAACTTCGCAACACCCTTTTTGTCCGCGGAGAACGGCGGGGGCGCGGGCAGGCACAAGGCCTGCCCCGCCTCCACTGACCACTGACTACCGCCGGTTGTGCTCGAAAAGCTCGGAGCGAATGCGCAGGCAGTCGGAGAGGCTGTAGTATTCCCGTATGCGCAGGCCCCTGCTTGCCCTGTCCGCCCAGATGTGCCAGAGCGCGATCAGCTCATGCTGAACGGGATCATAGCTGACGTTGAGGAGGTTTACCTGTATTTCGGAGAGTTCCGGGAACGCCTCGTGCAAAGCGCGTTTGGAGGCGCTGTCCATCCCGGCGCCGGAAAACAGATAACAGGGCCTGGGTTCCTCTGTTTCAGCGCAGGCGCGCCAGAGGCCCGCACCCTCTGTTTCCGCCTTCTCCTGGCTGGCCTGAATGCCCTCTGTGAAGAGGGTCAGAACATCGTCGCTGAAGCGACCGAAGCCGAGCTTGACGATCTGTTCGTTCAGCAGATAGCCTTCGGGCGTTACGAGATAGGCGGAGAGCTCGCCGTCCTTCAGATCGCCCACTGTGCGCACGGAGACACGGGGCGTTTCCCGCACGATTCGGGCCGCGTAATCGGCGGCCGCGCGGCCAAAGCATTCGGCGGCTGTAACTGAATCAGGCGCATCCACGTTTGCCAGGTGGACAGTGGCATCCTGTCCGTTGTCGGTGAAAGTGAGTGTGAACGAATCGCCGTCCAGGGCAGAATTCAGGACTGCGTCCCGGGATGAGGAGAGGGGAGACGGCGTCATGGTTGGCGCAGGTGAGGTCGAGTTTGATTTCTCCGTGTTTGGCCCGGTTGTCGGTGTTGTTTTCGGGGCGGCTGCAGGCGTTTGCGCCTGTAACTGCAGTGCGGTCAGCGCGAACAGAGAGGCGAGTGCAAGAGCAACGCCGGCGATTTTGCCGTTCATGGGTTTCCTCCAGGGCATCTATTCTGACGTGAGTGATTGGATGCTTGCAGCTGAGGCGCGGTGTCGAGGGCGCGTCCGCGTGCGACTACGCCGTCACTTTACCGGGCGTGCGGGGAGGGTTCGGTCATTGCGCTTACGTTAGGGCGCCGCCTCCCCCTCAAGC
>VXMH01000054.1 GCA_009841235.1 Caldilineaceae bacterium SB0661_bin_32
GGTTTGGGCGGCGGGGGAGGGCAGGCACAAGGCCTGCCCCTACCGGGGATTTTGAAGTGTGGGCGGAGAGTGCGGTCTGCGGGCGGGTGTTCATGTGTATATATGTGGTTTTATGTATATGTGTATTTGTGCATATATTCGTTTGGGTGCAGTCCGATTTCAGGTGTGAGGCATATGGGTGTGAGACATATGGGTGTGAGACATATGGCAATGTTGATATTATGGCATCTATGTTTATATTGACATATGTGTAGATGGGTATGGATGAGTGCCGAGCGGCGCAGGACGGCAAGGTTGCGCTGTGCATGGTTGCGCTGTGCATGGTTGCGCTGTGCATGGTTGCGCTGTGCGTGGTTGTGCTGTGCGTGGTTGCGCTGTGCGTGGTTGCGCTGTGCGTGGCCCCGGCGGTTCAACCGAGGGCGGTTCAACTCAGGGCGGTTCAACTCAGGGCGGTTCAACCGAGGGCGGTTCAGCCGAGGCCGTCTTCCCGTTCGAGCGGATCGCGGAAGCTGCTGGTCTCCGGGCCGTCGAAGGCGAGCAGGGGCGCGCCCACGGCTGCGGTCGGCGCGAGGAGTGCGCCCACGAGCCGGCGCACGCGGGCCGGTATCTGCAGCTCGAGCTCGCTGCGGCGGCGGGGAAAGAAGGTGGTGGTCCTGGGGCCGACGCGGCGGGACCGGACGCCGGTTTCGAGGCCGGAGAGGTTGGCCGCGGGCGACAGGGGCAGGTTCACGTTCCCGGCCAGCCAGATCACGGCCCGCTCCACCTCCAGCGGCGCGACGGTGTCCGGCACGTCCGATCCGTCGGCGTAGGTCACGCCGGTCCGCGGCCAGGCCTGGCCGGCGGTCAGGGCCTGGCCGGCCCAGGGGAGGAGGTCAAGGCGCCGCGCGGCGGCAATCAGCCGGACCGACTTTTCTTCGTCGGTGAGCGCGTTCCAGCCCCCGTACAGCGCCGGCTCCACGCGCAGACAGGCGTTTGCCTCGGCGAGGGTTGCATAGGAGACGTATTGCGTGCCGTCGACCGTGAGCATGGTCAAGCTCATCCGCCGCGCTCCCTTCCGGTCATCAGGGCCTGGTCGACCTGTTCGATGACCGCCACGATCTTGCGCGAGGCGGTCTCCAGATCGGAGCTGTCCAGGATCTTTGTATCGTCGACCGTTTTCAACCCGCCGGCGATATCGCGGATGGCCGCGCCCAGCTGGTCGGGCGGCAAGGCGCGCGGGGGCGAGACTTTGAGCGCCGGCATCATGGCGGGCGGCCAGCCGTTGACCAGCCAGAGCTTCAGGAGCAGGTCCCGCTGCGACTGACGGCGCAGCGCCTCCAGGGTTCCGGAGACGCGGCTGTAGAAGTTGTCGGTCTTGTCCCGCGAGAGCGAGTAGCTGCCTGTTTTTTCTCCGAGCATCATGCCCTCGATGCCCATGGTGCGCGCGATCTGGCGTTCGGTGCGGTCGATGACGCGGTGCATGGTCTCAAAGCCCATTGCGCCGGCCTTCATGATCTCGGCGTCCCAGCGCTTTGCGGTGGACGTCCGCCCTGTGCCGTACTCGTTCTGGTAGACCGAGGAGTCCATGAGCATCGTCCGCACTTTTCCGGCGACAAAGCCTTTCTGCATATTCTGCACGGGCCGCAGGATCGCGGCCTTTTTCTCCTCGGTCAGCGTATTGTCGCTCACCATCTGCTCCAGCTCGGCCAGGGGCGCGGTGAACTTGGTCACGCCGCGCATGTCCATTTCATAGCCGAGCCCTTCGAGCTGGTGGTATTTTTCCAGCCGTCTGGCCGCGGCGGCCATCAGCCGGAAAAGCCCGAGCCCTTCCGGGGAGTCGTTCAGGGCGTCGTCGACGATGTAGAGCGACTTTGCGCGCTCGATATACAGATAGTCGTGACGGGCGGGGGCCCGCTGCCACACGCCCACGACCTGCCCCGTCTTGCGGTCGATGTCCCAGTATTCGATGGTGCGCTGGGCGCGCGGGGCGACGTCCTGAAAGGTGAGATAGCCGGCGGCGGCCTTGCGCATGGTCCACTCGGCCCAGGCGTAGCCCCAGAAGCGGTACATTGCGGCCCGCCGCATGATGCGGCGCCACGGGGTTTCCGGGTCTTCAAAGAGTGCGGCCTGCGCGCGCGCCGCGTACATTTCGCCCTGCCTGCTCTCGCGGGGTTCGAGCGTCCAGGCGGCGGCCCCGATCAGCTCGAGAAAGTAGAGGACGCCGGCGGAGACGATCGAGGTGTTGAGCAGTATTTCGCTATAGGTTTGGGCGCGTTTGCGCGGCGACGACAGCTCGGGCGATTTTTCCCCGGTCTCGATCCAGCCGCCGTAGACGGCCGCGCCGCGCTCGCCGGCCGTCTGCGTCGGCGGGGTACGGCGGCGGCCGGCGATGTTTCCGTAGGCGTTGCCCAGGAGCTTGCCGATCTTGTAAAGCATCAGGCGTCCTCCTCAGCCAGCTCATTCACCATAGCGAATTCACCACAGGGAATGCTCCTCGAACGAGGGTGCGCCCAGGGCGGGCGCGGCGCGCTGGTTGATTCTTTTGACCAGGAAGCCGAAGGCGCGGCTGAAGGCGTCGACCTGGTCGTCATGGCCGCGCGGGAACATGGCCATTTCTTCGACAAAGGGCCCGTTCCATTGCGCTCGTTTGAGTTTGACGTTGCCGGCCTCGACCTGGGCGGCCTGGCCGTGTGCGGTGGCGCGCAGCTTTTTGTCCCCCGACTCCGGGGAGGAGCGCACGTCATAGCCGACGAGGAACTTTCTGTAGCTGTCGACCTGGTCGTTGCCGGCCTGGCCGGGGTCGTTGGGGAGAGAGATGGAGACGTGTTTGCCGTCGAGCTCGGCCAGCGATTTGACGAGCCGGCGCACGCCGTGGGGGGAGAGCTGTTTGCGCTGCACGTCCTCCACGTAGAAGGCGCCGTTGTGGCAGGAGAGCAGAAGGCCGACGGTCCAGCTGCCGGCGCCTGCGGTGGCGGCAAAGTCCCAGGCGCGCACGCGCAGGCCGGCGGCCGGGGTTTCATCGACGTACTGCCACCATGCGAGCTCGAAGAGGCCGCCTTTTCTGGGCGCGGGCCGCATCTGGTACTGGCCGGCAAAGCCGTAGCTGCCCATTTCGGTTTCCTGGTCGCGGAGGTAGGCGTCGGAGAAGCGCTGCGGCCACAGCAGGGCGCCCTCGCTGGTGCGGATGTCGTGGACGGAGAGGCGCGGGTGCTGCGGTTCGTAGCGCGCCGGCAGCACGAGGCGCTCCCATCTGCCGAGGTCGTCGTCCTGCTCTGTTTTTTTGTTCAGGAGGTAGCCGGAAAGGTCGTCCTGGTGCAAGCGCTGCTGCACGACGATAAAGGCGCCGCCGGCCGGGGCGTTGAGGCGGTTGCTCATGGTGAGTTTCCACCATTCGAGCACGGCTTCGCGCTTGACGGGGGACTCGGCTTCGTCGGCGCGGTTGGGGTCGTCCAGGATGATGATGCTGGCGCCCTCGCCGGTGAGGGCGCCGCCGACGGAGGTTGCGAGGCGGTAGCCCATGGCGTCGGTCTCAAAGCGTGTTTTCGTATTCTGGTCGGAGATGATTTTGAATCTGTCTCCCCAGCGTTTCTGGTAGAGGTCGGACTCGATCAGGGCGCGGCATTTGCGCGAGTCCCGCGTGGACAGGTTCTGTGCGTAGGAGGCGTAAAGGAAGGAGGTGGCGGGCCCGGAGAGTGGGTCGTCGGAGCGGCGGGCCCAGCACCAGGCGGGGTAGGCGACGGCTACGAGGAGCGATTTGCAGTGGCGGGGGGGGATGTTGATGATGAGCCGTTTGATTTCGCCGCGGCAGACGGCTTCGAGGTGTTCGCAGATGACGCGGATATGCCAGCCGTCGACAAAGGGGGCGGGGTCCATTTGGGGCCACATGTGGCGGATGAAGAGGTAGAGGCTGCGTTCGGCCAGTTCCGCCCGGCCATGTTCAGGGGAGCCGTGCAGATCGTATGTCAGAAAATCAGGAGCCAGGTTCATTCTCGCCCTGCATCTTCGCCATCAGCGTCAGGAATAGCTTGATTTCTTCATTCGACAGCGCACGGAAGTCGAGTTTTTTCTCCGGCTTGACCGGCGTCTCGTCCCCGCGGCTCAGGTCAAGCTGTTTTATCTGGGCTATCACCATTTGCAGAATCGTCTTGGCCGCGCCGAGCTTCACGCTGTCGCTGTCGGCCTTTTCCATAAGCTTTTTCACGGTCTCCAAAGTGTCGTGCAGGTTTGAAGACATAAAGTCTATCGTCTGTTCGACCATTAAGACGCGTATCTCCTGGATGGCATCCTGCCATTCTTTCTTTTCAAGGCGCCTGTAGCCGGTTCTTTCGGAGAATCCCGCTGCGTTCGCCGCGTCGTGGACAGTGCGCCCTTCAGCTATTGCCAGGGCAAAGTTGGGGTATCCTTTGGATTTGTTTATTTCGGACATTTTGGACTCCATAGTTACGCGCATTCGATTTATCTCCGCCTATTTTACTTGTTTCCGCGCGCTTCTGCAAAACGATAAGCACAATAGTTCGCATTTTGGGGGTGGGGGGGGGCG
>VXMH01000119.1:0-29986 GCA_009841235.1 Caldilineaceae bacterium SB0661_bin_32
GCACCTTCCACCTCCCCCCTCAAACTACGGTAGGGGCAGGCCTTGTGCCTGCCCTCGTGTAGGCTCTAAGTTGGTTACTCGAGAATGCCCTTCGGAGATCCTCTGGTTAACGTCGGCAATATTGGCAAACCAGATCTGATGCGACTGCCTTGGGCGCCCCCCTGAATGGGTATTCAAACTTCGTCTTTTCAAGTGTTATACTCTGATTCAAGGGAATGGTACACGAAGCGACCGATGAGGAAACAGCGATGAACTGTCCGCGAATCAATCAGGAAACCCATCTCTCCGGACTGGACCGCGCGGGCAGGCGCCGCAAACTTGCGCTCGGCGCCCTCTTTCTCATTCTGGCCGTCTCGCTGGTCGGTTGCACACGAGAGGAGCAGCTGTACGACCATCTCGACGCGAACCGGCCTATGCTATTCGTCCCCACGTCAAAAGAAGACAGGGTCATATTATTTGAAATCGTGGCTGGGACGCCTGCACGCACAATTTCCGAGAATCTGGCGTCGGCCGGGCTGATTCATGACGCGGAGCTGTTTGAAGCCTATGTGAGGTCGATTGGCCGCGCACAGGAGCTAAAGGCGGGAACGTTCCAGCTCAATGCCACTATGACGCCGGCGGAGATCGCTGAAGCCCTGCTGGCCGAGCATGCCCCCGGCATCCCGGTTACAATTCCCGAGGGCTGGCGCCTGGAGCAGGTGGCCGACGCGCTGGATCTGGAAGGAGTCGTCTCAGGTAAGAAATACCGGCAAACCGCGCAGAAGCCGGATCTCGCGGCGCTGAGCAAGATCGCCCCTTCCAATGCAGCCTCCGCTCCCAAGGTCGATCCGCCTTCCTGCTGCGAAGTCAAAATAGACCGCTGGCCATTCCTGGAAGCGCGGCCCCCGGACGCGAGCCTTGAGGGCTTCCTTTTCCCCGCTACCTACGAGTTGCCGGCTGATGAGCCGGCGGCAGACGAACTGATCGCACGTCAGCTGGATGCCTTTGCAGCCCGCATCATGCCGCTATACCTGAAGGCCCAAGCCGATGGGGTCGACCTGCCTGACCTCTACAAGGTCCTGATTATGGCCAGTATCGTCGAACGGGAGGCGGTAGTGGCAGAGGAACGGCCGGCAATCGCCGGCGTCCTCTACAACCGGCTGGCGAAAGACATGCTGCTTGAAATCGACGCTACCGTCCAGTATGCAATGGGCTACCAGCCGGAAAGCGATCAGTGGTGGAAGACACCGGTTTTCCTGGAAGAATACCAGGGCGTCCACAGTCTCTACAATACCTATTTGCACCGCGGGCTGCCCCCTGGCCCCATTGCAAGTCCCGGCGAGGACGCCTTCCGGGCCGTGCTCTACCCCGAGCGGCATGACTACCTCTACTACGTCGCCGCCGGGGATGGCAGCGGCGCACACGTCTTCGCCAAGACATTCTCTGAGCACCTGCAGAACGTCCAGCGCTATCTGAACCGGTAATCCTGCCAGGGAACCGGGATCAGCCACTCTGCCTCAGATCGGTCCGTTCAACCGCTCTGCCCAATTTCTCCAATCGCGTCCGGCACTGAGTCAGCCTCACTCAGTTTGCAGAGCGCCCACCAGATGCCCCCAAACGCTACGGTAGGGGCAGGCCTTGTGCCTGCACTGATCACGTGTTGGCTGAGCATCTGATTCTCCTGGGTGTCCCAAACGCTACGGTAGGGGCAGGCCTTGTGCCTGCCCTCGGTCCCCCCTCACGCTCACGCCTCTCTCCTCGCCTTTGTTCCCATCCCAAATCCGGGATCCGCCCCCGCGCCCGGATTAGTTGACACCGGCGGTTCGATTCCCTAGAATTGACCTGCGGGTCGGTGGCGGAATGGCAGACGCAGCGGACTTAAAATCCGCCGGGGTGATACCCGTGTGGGTTCGAATCCCACCCGACCTACTTGCGGTCGTTCCCCCTCTTTCATTCAGAGGGAAGAATAACGGTTACGCTTCGCCGGCGCTCTCGACCCCGATAGATCGTTACAAAACTCTCGCCCTTCGCAGCCGGAACTCTTTTCGGCCTTTCTGACCCGAGAAGCCTTCTCCGCGGGCTCTTCTCGGTGTAGCTTGGCCTATTCGAAATACACTTCTTCCGTTGCGAGACAGACCTCTGCCGTCAGCCGTCAAGAGCAGCTACAATAGGTCGACGAATTTGACAATCAGTCCCCTCTGAACGAAACTAGGCGCACTTCCCCCGGATAGCAGTCCAATTCAGTCTGGCGTCTTGCGTCTGACCTTGGTAGGCGGTGTCGCGCGCTGGACCTTCTACGGACCGCACAGTCACTTCCATTCGTTTCTTTCCACAACTCCAAAGGGGGAAGTTCAGTGAAGCAGACCAGATTGATCGCGAGTTTATTCCTGATTCTTGGCCTGGTTCTGGCCGGCTGCGGCGGTGGTGCGCCCCAGGAAGCCGAGATGGCCGAAGAACCGGCGATGGAAGAAGAAGCCTCTTCCGAAGATGAGGCGATGGCCGATGATGACATGATGATGGGCGATTTCACCGGGCAGGTCGTGCAGTACAACACCATCGCCGACTATGAAGCGGCCACGGGTAACGAAATCTCGACATTCCAGCAGTCTCCGATGTTGGATGCCGCAGTGGCCGATGGCACGCTGCCTCCGGTTGAGGAGCGTCTGCCGGATGAGCCGCTGGTGATGCAGCCGGCCGACCAGATCGGCGTGTACGGCGGCACCATGCGGAATACGCACGAGGGCAACTTCGACTTCCTCGAGGACCTGCTGCGCGAGTTCCCGCACGTCTACGGCTCGAACATGCAGGGCGTGCTGCCCAACGTGTTCATGAACGCCGAGACGAGCGCCGACGGCCTCTCGACGACCTTCACGATCCGCCCAGGCATCAAGTGGTCTGACGGCCATCCCTTTGGCGCCGACGACTTCGTTTTCTGGTACGAGGCGATTGCGGCGAACGAAGAGCTGAACCCCAACGGCGTCAACAATATGAAGGTTGGCGGCGAAATGGGTACGGTCACCAAGGTCGACGAAAACACTATCGTGATGGAATTCAAGGCGCCCTACGGTGTACTGCTCGAGCGCCTCAACCGCTGGCGCCCTATGCCGTACGCGCCTGCGCACTATCTGAAGCAGTTCCATCCCGATTATACCGACCCGGATGATGTCAATGCCTTAGCCGAAGAGAGAGGTTTCTCGAACTGGGTTGAGCTGTTCCAGGCCGAGCACGACTGGTACGGCAATCCCGACGAACCAACCATCTTCGCCTGGAAGGCCGTTACGCGCGGCGCCAGTGTTCCCGTTCAGGAGCTGGAAAGGAACCCTTACTACTGGAAGATCGACACCGCCGGCAACCAGTTGCCTTATGTTGACCGCATCAACAGACCCAACCTCGGTGACCGCGAAGCGATTCTGCTGGACGTTATCGCCGGCCAGACCGACTACATGAACCCCTATACGCTCGGTTACCTGACCAACTACCCGGTCCTCAAGCAGAACGAAGAGAGCGGCGGCTACAGAGTCCTGCCTCAGTTCGGCTGGTCGGACGTGCTGGGCGTGGTAACGTTCAACATGTCGATTGACGACGACGTATTGCGAGAGCTGTTCCGCAACAAGGAGTTCCGCGTTGCCCTGTCGATCGGTTACGACCGCGACAGGATCAATGAGGTCGTCTTCAATGGGCTTTACAAGCCTTCGCAGGTTGCGCCGCCCGACGCATCGGTCTATAACGGCGCCGACCCGGGCTTCAAGCTGCACACTGAGCACGATCCGGATCGCGCAAATGAGATCCTGGACGGCCTGGGCCTGACCTGGAATGAAGACCAGAGCCAGCGTCTGCTGCCCGATGGCCGCCCCTTTGAGCTCTCCGCCCAGGTACATACCGGCTGGGTGCAGCAGGTTCCCATCGCCGAGCTGATAGCACAGGGCTGGGAAGACATTGGCCTGAAGACGACTATCGTTCCCCTGGAAGGTCGGCTGCATACTGAGCGGCGGCTGGCCGGCGATTACGAGCTGCAGGTCCGCCCCGTCAACTGGGCCGGCCAGGCCCCGATCATCGGCGCCATGCGCGGCGAACCGATGCCAATCAGCAACAGCTGGCTGGTGAACCCGCCGTGGGCCCAGTATGTCATGTCTGGCGGCGCTGAGGGCGAGGAACCCCCGGACGCCGTCAAGCGGCTCTATGAAATCTTCGAGGAGTTCATCGCCGAGCCGGATGCCCAGATACGCTTCGACCTGGAATCTGAAATGTACAAGATCCACCAGGACAACCTGTGGGTCATCGGCTCGATCAAGCAGCCGGGAGACCTGGAAGCGGTCTGGTACGCGGTCTTCTCGAACCGCATGTACAACATCCCCAACCCGGTAGCCCCTGAGTGGTACTACGCCGCTCCCGAAACCTGGGCCTACCGCTCTGAGTAACCGGCTCCAGCAGTTCTTCTGAAACAAAGGGAGGCCACCCTTGTGGCCTCCCGGCTCTGAGTCAGGACAGATGCTGCTATACATCTTGAGAAGACTGATCGTCATGATTCCTGTGACGATCCTGATCAGTGTCATTGGATTCATCATTATCCAGGCGCCCCCCGGCGACTTCGTCAGTTCCTACATTGCCGGCCTGGAGGCGCAGGGCGACATCATAGAACCGGAGTTGATCGACTCACTTAGGGCGCGCTACGGCCTTGGTGAACCGATCTATGTACAGTACTGGAAGTGGGTCTCCAGCTTTATCGAGGGCGATCTCGGCTACTCGATGATCTATCGCGAACCTGTGGTAGACATCATCGCGCAGCGGTTGCCTTCCAGCTTTACCATCTCTCTGCTTTCGCTGATTCTGGTCTACGTAATCGGTATCCCTATCGGCATTCTGTCCGCTACAAAACAGTACTCGCTTGCAGACTATTCGTTTACGGTTGTCGGCTTTTTGGGCGTCGCTACGCCCAATTTCCTGCTGGCCCTGGTAGGGCTCTGGTTGCTGTTTAAGTGGACGGGCAACGTTGCGATAGGTCTCTACTCGCCGGAGATGCAGAACGCGCCGTTTGGCCTGGCGAAGTTCCTCGATCTGGTCGGCCACATCTGGTTGCCGGCTCTGATCGTTGGTACTGCGGGAACTGCAGAACTGATCAGAACGATGCGCGCAAATCTGCTGGACGAGTTGCCCAAGCAATATGTCACGGTCGCACGCGCACGCGGCGTCAAGCCGACGAAACTGCTCTACAAGTACCCTTTGCGCATAGCGATCAATCCTGTGATCAGCACTGTCGGCTGGCTCTTGCCGGTGCTGGTTGAGGGTGAGGTCCTGGTCTCTCTGGTTTTGGGGCTGCCAACGATTGCGCCCGTTCTGCTGGACTCCCTTCTGCAGCAGGATATGTTCCTGGCGACGAGTATTATCATGATCCTGGGAATCCTTACGCTCGTTGGCACTCTTCTATCCGATATTCTGCTGGCTATCGTCGATCCGCGCATCCGGGGGGCGGTATGACCGGGATTCAGCGTGGGGGAACCGCAATGGATGATCTGGCGCCTCCTGCCGCCGGCATGAACGGCGCGCTGCTGTCGGTCCGCAATTTGCAGACCCACTTCTTCTCGCGCGAAGGGGTTGTCAAGGCAGTCGACGGCGTGAGTTTCGATATCAAACCTGGCGAGATTCTCGGAATCGCCGGGGAGAGCGGTTGCGGAAAGAGCGTGACCAGCCAGTCGATCCTCCGCATCCTTCCCAAGAACGGCAAGATTGTGGGAGGCGAAATCCTCTTCCAAAACGAAGACCGGACGGTTGATCTGGCAACTGAAGATGCCGATGGCCGCGTGCTCAGGGACATTCGCGGCAAAGAGATAGCCATGATCTTCCAGGAGCCGATGACTGCATTTAGCCCTGTGCACTCCATCGGCGACCAGATCATCGAGACGATCCGCATTCACCAGGAAGTTAGCAAGGAGGAGGCGCACGACCAGGCCGTCGAAATGCTGCGGCGCGTCGGCATGCCAAATCCGGCGCGGAACATTGACGAGTATACGTTTAATCTGAGCGGCGGTATGCGGCAGCGGGCGATGGTCGCGCTTTCACTCTCTTGCCGACCTAAACTGCTGATCGCGGATGAGCCGACTACGGCAGTAGACGTGACGATTCAGGCCCAGATGCTTGAGCTGCTTCGGGATATCCAGGCCGATCTGGGCATGGCGATCATTATGATTACGCACGATCTGGGCGTGATTGCCGAGCTGACCGACCGGGTCATGATCATGTACCTGGGCAAGGAAGTGGAGCACGGAACCGTAGAGGATGTCTTTCACCGGCCGCAGCATCCTTACACGCGCGGTCTGCTGGCATCGATCCCAAAGATGGAGCCGGGCAGAGTGGAAATCGAACCGATCGAGGGAGTCGTGCCCAATCCCTACGCCATGCCAACCGGCTGCAAGTTTCATACCCGCTGCCCAGACTTTATCGCCGGCGTCTGTGAGAAGCACGATCCCCCCCTTACCCAAGTCGCAAAAGGGCACGAAGTGAGTTGCTTCCTGTACGGCGGTCGGGAGCGGCTCGAGTGACGATAACCACCCGCGAAACAGATATGAACGAGCGCACCATCATCTCGGTTCGCAACCTCGTCAAGCATTTCCCAATAGAGACGGGCTTTCTGCGCCGTCAGGTTGGCGTGGTGAAGGCGGTCGATAATGTGAACTTCGACCTGAACGAGGGCGAGACGCTGGCCTTGGTTGGGGAGAGCGGTTGTGGAAAGACGACAACCAGCCACTGCATCATTCAGGCCCAACGACCTACTGCAGGCCGTGTTCTCTTCCGCATCGGAGACGCGGAGCCGATGGATCTCACGCAGATGGAGAAAGGGGAGCTCAAGGAAGCTCGTCGAAACATCCGCATGATCTACCAGGATCCATATTCATCGTTGAACCCGCGCATGACACTGCTCCAGATTATCGGCGAGCCGCTTGTCATTCATCGCATGGTCAAAAACCAGGATGATCTGCAGGAGCGGGTAGCGGAACTGCTGCGTCTCGTCCGCCTCGATCCTTCAACGATGAACAGGTACCCCCACGCCTTTAGCGGAGGCCAGCGCCAGCGTATCGCGATTGCACGCGCCCTCTCCCTTTCACCCAAGGTTGTGATCGCAGATGAGGCAGTGTCGGCCCTGGACGTGTCGGTTCAGGCGCAGATTCTGAATCTGCTGAAGGAGCTTCAGAACCAGCTTGGCCTCACTTACCTCTTCGTTGCCCATAATCTGGCCGTCGTAAAGTATGAAGCCGATCGGGTCGCGGTGATGTACGCGGGCAAAATCGTGGAGATCGGCGAGACCGAGGCGTTGTACTCGAATCCCAGGCACCCGTATACCGAGGCCTTGATTTCGGCGGCGCCGAATCCCGATCCCGACACAAAACACCGAGAGCGCATCGTGCTCTCGGGCGAAGTGGCCGATCCCGGGAACCTGCCGGGCGGCTGCGCTTTCCATCCCCGCTGCCGTTATGCAGAGGACCGCTGCAGGCAGGAAATGCCGGAGTTGATCGATGTCGGCGGAAATGAGATTCAATCGCACCAGGCTGCGTGCCATTTCGCGGAAAGTCTGGAGCTGACGGGAATCGCAGGCCCTACGCTGCGCGAGGAAGGCGGAAGCGCATGACGCAAGCAGCGGGCGCGGCGCCGATTGACGGGATCGCCGCAGGAGACCAGACAGACCAGCGAATTCTGGTCGCTTCACAGTGGCAGTTGATCCGCTGGCGCTTCTTGCAGCACAAGCTGGCGGTCATCTCGCTGGTTGTACTGGGGTTATTCTACCTTGTCGCCGTTTTCGCAGAGTTCGTGGCCCCCTACGACCCGTATATCTTCAGAGAAGAACTGACTCTGGCGCCCCCGCACACGGTTCGCTTCATCGACCCTGATGGGAACTTTCATCTTCGCCCTTTTGTGCATCCCTTTAAGAAAAGCCTGGACCCGGAAACATACGCTGCGATCTTCGTCGAAGATGAGACGGTAATGCAGCCGCTGGGGCTTTTTGTGCGCGGCGACCCGTACAAGCTCTGGGGTCTGTTCGAGAGCGAGATTCATCTCTTCGGTCTGCAGGATCCGGACGCCCGTCTTTCGCTGCTGGGACAGGATACGGTGGGGCGCGATCTGTTTACCCGCATCGTATATGGCGCGCGCATCTCGCTCACGATTGGTCTGGTGGGCGTTGCCATGAGCTTTTTCCTCGGCATCCTCATCGGTGGGCTGTCGGGCTACCTGGGCGGCACAGTGGATATGGTGATCCAGCGCGTCATCGAATCGCTGCGCGCCCTGCCGACGCTGCCGCTGTGGATGGCCTTGAGCATCGCACTGCCCTCGGACTGGCCCGTGGTGAGGACCTACTTTGCAATCGTGCTCATCTTGTCTATCGTCGGCTGGACCAGTATCGCGCGTGTTGTGCGGGGGCGATTCTTTGCCTTGCGGGAGGAAGACTTTGTCGGCGCGGCGGAGTTGGACGGCGCGAGCAACCTGCGGATCATATTTCGCTACCTGCTGCCGTCCTTTATGAGCTACATTATCGCACGCCTGACGCTGGCCATCCCCCAGATGATTCTGGGCGAAACCGCGCTCAGTTTCATCGGCCTCGGCTTGCAGGCCCCGGCCATAAGTTGGGGCGTACTGCTGAAAGACGCGCAGGCAATTCGCGTTCTTGCCCTTTCTCCCTGGCTGCTGTTGCCGACCGTCTTCGTCGTGGTCAGCATTCTGGCATTCAACTTTGTCGGCGACGGCCTGCGTGACGCTTCCGATCCCTATACGCACGTCTAGCGCTCTCTCGCCATTCCCGGTCAGTCGCGCTGAACTTCCAGCGCGTCTGCACAGCAAAAAGGAAAAACAGGACAGTGAATCCATTTGTTGACTCCAGCGGCATCAAGGACGACGGGAAAGCCCTGCGCCGGCAGGCTGACCGTGACGGCTATCTGTTTCTCCGGAACTTCGTAGACAAGGAGGCCATCCTTCAGGCCCGCAGAGACATAATATCGGTCTTGCGCGAGGTCGGTTGGATCGATGCCGGCGACGACCCCTGCGGGACTGTCACCAGCCACCCGCCCCATGTATCCGGTGAGCCCGAGTTTTCGCCGGTGTACGACATGGTCCAGCGCCTGGAATCCTTTCACACCCTCGCCCACGACGGGGCGCTCGTGAGCGTCATCGGCCATCTTCTCGGCAGCGACGTACTCCTGCAGCCCAGCAACATCGCCCGTTTCATCTTCCCCACGAACCTGGAGCAGACGACCCCGGCGCACCAGGATTTCGTGCACATTCAGGGGACGCCCGACGTCTGGACTGCCTGGCTCCCGCTGGGCGACTGTCCGCACACTATGGGCGGCTTGAGCGTGCTGTCCGGTTCCCACAAGCATGGGATCCTGCCGGTCTCGCGCTCTCTCGGCGCGGGAGGGCTCAGAGCCCATTTTGAAAAGATCGGTGGTGAGTGGGTCTCAAGTCCATTTGAGAATGGGGACATTCTATTCTTCCACAGCCACACCGTCCATAAAGGTCTGCCTAACCTGTCGGGGAATCAGATCCGGCTGTCGGTTGACTATCGCTACCAGAGGGCATCGGACCCGGTCATGGACAAAGTCCTGACCCCCCACCAGGGCCGGCTCTCGTGGGGAGAGGTATACAAGGGTTGGAAGTCGAAAGAGTTCCAGTATCACTGGGAGAAGTACGAGCTCATACCTGTCGAAAAAGTGCCTGTGCAGCCAGTCGAGGAGGCAACCTAGGGTAGGTGCATCGGGCCGACTTGAGAGATTTGCAGCTATAGTGAGCATGCTGAGCGCTTGATAGTTCCTTCTTCGCTCCGTCATCTTGCGCAATAGGAAGGCCCGTTGCGAGACATGACCTTAACGGTTCTTGCTCAGGATTCGATTATATGTTCCGACGCGAGTGAGAATTTGCCGGACTAGTCAGAAATATCGAGAGGTTTTCTTCTCGAAGAGATTTTTGGGCGAGAGTTTCTTGGAAGGCATAGCAAATCTATTGTTTCTCAACTTACTTACTCGGAGGAGAAAATGAACGACTTGGTACTTGAAGGCTTTGTCAAGAACTTCGCCGAAGCGCGAGGATTATCTCACCTCCAATCTGATGAACTGTTTGAGGCTTTTGTTGCCGCGGCAATATTTAGGAAGTATCACCAAGCCGATATCACGGACATAGAGGACGGCGCTCTCATAGGGGGCAGTGGAGATGGTGGCCTGGATGCCGTTGCCATCTTGGTGAACGGTAGGCCTGCGCGTACTGAAGAGGATGTAAAGTTTTTTGTAGAAAATTTAAGGCGTCTTGATGTCGAGTTCGTATTCGTTCAGGCGAAGTCATCTACTTCGTTCAGGTCAGCCGACATCGGCAACTTCACTTATGGAGTTGAGCAGTTTTTCGCCTCGGTCTTGAGTTCTGAACCCAGGATTGGGTTTAATTCACAGGTTCAGCAGCTTATCAATCTGACTCGCGATATATATGATCAGGGCATCCATATGCAAGAGAATCCAAAGTGCTTCCTCTATTATGTAACTGCCGGAAGTTGGACCGAAGCCCCGGATCCTAGGGGGCGTTTGACAGACGGGGAGAACCGACTTCGGAATCTGGATATTTTCTCAGAGGTAAACGCAATGCCCGTAGATGCCGACCTACTCAAGGCAGTCTATCGCGAGCTTGAGAGGGGAGTAGTAAAGGAGGTTGAGTTTAACAAGACAGCAGTATTTCCAAGAATAGATGAAGTAGATGAAGCATACATAGGCCTACTTCGCGGCGATGAATTCATTAGGATGATCTCAACTGATGACGGGGACCTAAATAGGGAACTGTTTTTTGATAACGTAAGGGATTTTCAGGGACACAATCCTGTCAACAGCGAAATCAACCATACACTCGCTGCCAGTCAACTAAGACGAAACTTCCCGCTGCTGAACAATGGAGTGACCATTGTGGCACGTGAATTAAGTAGGAGAGGAGACATCTTCAGAATTTCTGACTTTCAGATCGTGAACGGATGTCAGACTACACACATACTTTTCCAAAACAAGACAAAGATTGATGCGGACACGTTTATCCCGGTAAAGCTTGTGGCCACGAGCGATACACAAGTCATTACCGAAGTTATCAAAGCCACAAATCGCCAAACCGCGGTGCACCCAGAGGCTCTAGAATCGCTGACGAAATTCCACAAGGACCTTGAAGATTTCTACTCGATTCGGGAAGCTGATAGGGATCTTCCTGACCGAATCCACTATGAGCGAAGGTCCAAGCAATACGCGAGAGACAACATAAGCCCGAAAAACATCGTCACACTGACTGCACAGATAAAGTCTTACATCGGGATGTTTCTAAATGAACCCCACAGCCACCCGCGCTACTACGGCGAATTGTTAAGGTCGTACGAAGGAAGGATATTTGCAAACGACCACAAACCTGCGCCCTATTACGCTAGTGGCGTCGCTCTTCAGACGATCGAGAACTGGCTTAATTCACGTCAAGCCGATCGCGAAATGCGGTTCTATAAGTATCAGTTGCTAATGCTACTGAGGGCGCAAATTAGCGGACCGCACGTCCCAAAACCAAACTCCAACGTGATTTCCGAATATTCCCTTAAGATTGTAGACATCCTTCGTGATCCGGAACGTCGCGATAAGGAGTGTAGGCGTGCGGCAGAATTGCTAAGGGCCACCTTAGATAAGTTCGGAACTCGTCGCGGAGAACGCAATCCTCCACATCGGTTAAGAGCGTTTACTGAGCAATTAATAAAGAGTATCTCTCATGGTCATCCAGTTCAGACCGACCGAAAAAGGCAAAAAAGTGTCACGCCCAGAGGTTCAGAAAGGGGGCAAATCATATGGTTTGATGAATGGAAGAATTATGGCTTCATTGAAAGGGACTCCGGCGGAGACATATTCGTTCACGAAAGTCAGATCAATTCAATTCCGTGGCACTTGAGACTCCCAGGAAAGCGAGTTCAATACGAGGTTGTTTCCAATCCGAAGTCTCCGACAATGCTGATGGCAAGCAAAGTGAAACTGGAGTAAATGGAATTGAGAGCAAGTAGGGAATTGATTTTGCTACCTCAATTCAATTCTCAAATCAGACTGCACCAACCCATTCCTGCAAGACGATGTTGCAGTCTTATCTACTCTCGGTCGGAATGAAACTCGATCAGCTGGCTCTCCTGAATCGTGCGCATGTTCATCTCATATTGGAGCGGGGAGTCAAATTCGAAGGCCAGCCGGCCGCGGGCTTTGGCCAGATGGGTGGCGAAAAGCTGGCCGGGGACGCAGTATACGAGCGGCGACAGCGCTTCTGAAACGGACCCGGCGACCGGCAGGGTCACGTCGGCTGCCTCGGAAAGATCCGGGTTGCTTTCGTCGGTGACGACGACACCGCAGCCGCCCATCGTCCGGGTCGTGTGCAGCAGCTCCTGGATCCGGCTGACGCTGCGGCCCTGGGGCGCAATGAACATGACCTGTGTGCCGGTTCCGGTGAGGAAAAACTGCTCGTGCGCCCACTCTTCCAGCTCCTGGGAGACGCCGTAAACACGCGGCAGTTCATACGTCTTGGCCGCGTAGAACAGGCTGGTGGCAAGACTGGGGCCGGAGCCGAGAAATGTGTAGCTCTCGACGGCTTTGACCTGCTCGGCATAGGCTTCGGCGGCCGGCGTGCAGATGCGCACCGTCTCGGCGATCAGGCCGGCCGTGGACCGCAGCTCTGCCCGCAAGCCATCGGCCTCACTCTCTGTGATGCGCCCGCGCACGACCCCGGTCTGAAATGCGATCAGATAGAGGGTGGTCAGGCTGGCCAGGTAGTTGACCAGTCCGAACGAGCCGCGGCGCGGCTTGTCCTCCTCTTCGTCAGTAGCCAGGTTGCTGGGCATTCCGATCAGTTCCCCGGCAAGCCGGACACTCTGATCGAGGATCGTTTCGGCCTCCTGGGCCAGCCAGCCCTCCGAGTTGCCCGTAATCGCGACTGTGCGGGCGCCCCCCAGGCGGGCGTTGACAAGCGCTTCGACGGAGCGGGTGGCCTTGCCCGAGTTCGAGATGCCGAAGACGAGGGAGCCGGGGGGTGCGAACTCGGCGGTATAGCGTCCGAACTCGAGGGCCTCCAGCGCCTCGGTGGGAACGCCGGCATAGCGGGCGAAAGCGTAGCGGGCGGCCAGACCGGCAAAGTAGGAGTCGCCGCAGCCGGTAATGTAGATGTGGGAGCTCTCCGCGAGCAGGGCGGGGTCCAGGGCTTCGAGTTGCGGCTGGACCGAACTGATGACCGCGGGGATGGCCGGGCCCTGGTTGCTGATCTCATTCAGCATGTCTTCGATGGTAACGGGTATCGGTTCGCCGAATTCGGCCTTCCGAATAGGCCGCGCGACTATCTCATCTCTTTCCATTTCTGCCTCTTGCCCAATGAATTGGGATCGCTGACGCTTGACTGTTATGAGATCTGCGAGATGGCTCTACATGACAATGATTACCTGGCCGTCTTCGACCACCACCTCGTAGGTACGCAGTTTGAGGTCGTAGCCAAAGGCCTTGCCGCTGCGAACGTTGTACTCCATCCCATGCCCCGGACAGACCAGAACTTCACCGTCGTGGGCCCACTGGGTTTCCCAGCACGTATCCGCATTACAGATTACTGTGCCCTGGAGCCGGCCCCTGCTCAATGGGGCGGACTGGTGTGGGCAGCGGCCGAAGAGTGCGAAAAACTCTCCGTCGACGTTGAAGACCGCGATCAGCACGCGACCGACCTTGACCTCCATGCGCGTGCCGGGAGGAAAGTCGCTTAGCGGGGCAACCGCGATCTTGCGTTGCGAACGGGTGCTGCGAGAGGACTGCTTTTCAGGAGTCATTTTCGCGGCGTCAGCCCAAAGAACCGGAGCGCGTTCTCGCCCAGAATCTTGCGGCGAAGCGTGTCGTCCATCTCATAGCGCATAAAGCCCGCGATCAGGTCCCGTTCCAGGTGCGGCCAGTCGGAGGCCCACATCGTCGTGTCCTGGCCCTGGTATAGATCGATCAGCTTTGCCAGGTCGCCGCGGCGGGGCAGCGCCTCCAGTTCGTGTGTGCCGATGTACCAGTCCCGGATGTAGTCGCTTGGCTTTTTCTCCAGCGCCGGCAACTCGGTGCGGTAGCGCAGGTATGCGGCGTCGAGCCGGTACATGATGAACGGCATCCACGTGAGTCCGGCCTCCAGGATGGCGAACTTCAGGTTGGGGAATCGCACAGGGATGCCGGCGCATACAACCGACATTATCTGCAGCATCGACGTGAAAGGAAAGCCCATGCTGTTGACCTGCATGAGCGTATGAAAGTGCGCCACCCGCAGCGGATAGTTGTCGTGGATGAGGGCCTCTATCCCATGGAAGCTGATGGGAAGGTCGTGCCTGGCCGCGGCTTCGAAGATAGGCCAATACTTCTCGTCGCCGATCGGCGGGTTGACGCCCACGTCGGGGACACAGACGCTGACGACGTCGGGGTGGGCTGCATGGCTGTCGATCTCCTGTGCGGCCCGTGCCGGATGCTGCGGCGCGACGACGATGGCGATCTTGACGCCGTCCAGATTATTGTAGGCGTCGACCATGTATTGGTTGTAGGCAGTGGCGAGCGCGGCCGCCCATTCCGGTTCCGGCAGATAGCCGATCGGCAGGAGCTCGCTGGGGAAGAGAATGCTGTAGTCGATGATCCCCTTCTCCATTCTCGCCAGAAGGTCCTCCTTGGTGGCCAGCTTTGCGCGCGGCGGCTTGTCATAGGAGGAGCCGAGCCAGGCGATGTGGGCGATCATGTTGCGCAGCGAGTTGCCCGGCTCTCCCTTGAAGTCGGCCTGGAGAACGGTCTCCATTCGCTTGCGGAAGTGGCCGTCCATGTAGTCGAGCATAAACATCAGCGTGTCGTCAACATGCACGTCAACGTCGACTATCGTCAGGCCTGAGAGTTCATCGCCGTACTGGTCGAGATCTTCGTCCTGGACGGGGTTGAAGGAGGGCTCGACCTTTTGGACGGTAACGGATTGCCCATCGGCTGCCATCGGCGAATCTCCTGTCGAGCTTGTTTCGAGAGGCGGACTGCCCTCTCAAAGGCGAGCCCTGTGAAAGCGGTATCGGGTCTTTGGAGTTTAGCAGACGGCAGCGAGCGCATCCAAATTAGGCGCTGGATTGGCCGTTGCCACTCCCTTTGGCGCCGCGCGGGTTCATCACGTCGATCAAACCGTCGCCGACCAGGTTGACGCTCAGGACGAGCAGGGTCAACACGACTCCGGGAAAGCCGGGATACCAGGGGGCGACCGTGATGTAGCCGCGCCCGTCGCTGATGATCGAGCCCAGGCTCGGGGTCGGCGGCTGAATGCCGAAGCCAAAAAAGCTCAGCCCTGCTTCATACATGATGGCCCCGGGAATCCCCATCGAGAATGCGACGATTATCGGCCCCATGCAGTTGGGAAGGACGTGGCGGAGCAGGATGCGCCAGTTGCCTGCGCCTATGCTGCGCGCCGCCTCCACGTAAGTCTGTTCTCTGATTGCCAGTACCTGTCCCCTCACCAGGCGGGCCACGTCAGGCCAGGCGACAAGTGCCAGCGCCAGGCAGACCGTCAGCAGACCCGGTCCGAGCACGGCCGTCACCGTCATCGCCAGCAGAATGACCGGGAAGGCGAGCATGATGTCGGTGATGCGCATGATGATGTCGTCAACGGTCTTCGGGAAATAACCTGAGATCAGCCCGAGCATGGTGCCGGCCGCCATTGACAGGCCTCGTACAAGGAGGCCCACTATCAACGACGTGCGCAGGCCGTAGACTACCCGTGCAAAAATGTCCCTCCCCAGCTGGTCGGTGCCGAACAGGTTGCGGGAGTTCGGTGCAAACGGCGGCCTGATCGTCTCGCCGTCCTGCTCGCGGCGCATTTCGATCTCGGTGGGGTCGCTGACGATAAAGGGCGCGCAGGCTGCCAGCAGGACGAAGACGAGGATCACGCCAACGCCGACCAGCGGCAGCCGGGCTTGCACGAAGCGCCGCCAGTCAAACGTAGCGGATTCGCGGATTGATAAACGCATACAGGAGATCCACTGCCAGGTTGACCAGGGATACGGAGACGGCCAGCACGATCACGGAGGCCTGCAAGGCTGGTAGATCGCGAAAGACCAGCGCGTCATAGGCGTACTTGCCAATGCCGGGCCACGCGAAGATCACTTCGATTATCGGGATACCCCCGAGCAGACGCACAAAGTCGGTGCCGATCGTAGTTACGATGGGAATGAGCGCATTGGGGAGGACATGCCGCCGGATGACCAGTACCTCCCTCAGCCCCTTGGCGCGCGCCGTGCGGATGTAGTCCTCCCCCAGGACCTCGATAAGGGCGGCGCGGGTGATCCTCGCCAAAAGGCCCAGCGACGGCAATGCCAGGGTGATCGCGGGCAATATGACAAACTGGTCGAAACCTGCGCCGTAGCCGGAGGGTGGTAGCAGCCGCAGAAACACTGCGAAAACGATCTGCAGCATAAGGGCCAGCCAGAAGAGCGGAAAGGAAAGATTCAGTGCCGCAATCGTCATTATCAGACGGTCTGCCCAGCCGTTGCGGCGTGTGGCCGCGACGATGCCCAGCCAGATGCCGATGAGCGCGCTCGTAACTTCGGCGGCTAAGGCCAGCTGCACGGTCTTGGGGAAAACTTCAAGCAGGTCTCTCAGGATAGGGCGGCGGGACTGGTAGGAACGTCCGAACTCGCCTCGCGCCAGGTCCCACAGATTGTCCAGGTACTGGACCCAGAGCGGGCGGTCAAATCCCATCTCCTCCCGGATCGTTTCAACCACGTCGGGGTTGGCGAAAGGACCGGCCATCATGCGGGCCGGGTCTCCGGGCAGGATGTTCAGCAGCGCGAACAGAACTGTTACCAGCCCGATGAGAATGGGGACAAATTGCAGGAGGCGTCGAACCGTATAACCGAGCATGCTGGGGCAGCGGGGGTCTCAATTAAGGTGATTGGCGCTCTTGACCCGGACTATGGCAACAGGTACTGGCCTACCGGAGATCCGAGAAGAGCGGCTGACGCTCTGTCAGAGGCCAAGGTCTTTCAAGTTGTAGTTTTTGAGTATGCTTGCCCTCGTATCGTCGCTCCAGCGATTGGCCTCTTCCTCGCCTTCCAGGGGCTGATAGACGTACCGTTGCTCGTGGGGGAAACGCTGGTGGCGGGCGTCGATTGCGAGCGCGATCACCCGTGAGCGTTCGCGGACCCGTTCTTCATCGTAGACGACCTCCTGGCCGCCGTGTACCGTGCGGACGTTGAGAACGGAGCGGCGGCGGTGAAAGCCGAAATTGATCGTGATTCTCCTGTCCGGCGAGGTATTGGCGAAAGAGGCGTGCAGCGCCTGCCGGTTGGACATGCAAACATCGCCCGGCTCGCAGACCATCGGCACGGCGCCGGGTAGACGGTCGGAGCCGTTCTCCTCAACCATGGACTTGATGTCCAATTTGCCCAGTTTGTGCGAACCGGGAAGCAGCCAGACACCGTTCTCAGCCGTACTCCCATACAGTTGCGCCATGAAGTTGAAGCCGTGTGTGCCCTCGTCCAGGTCGGGGCTGTCCCAGTGGGTGGTCCCGTCGTGGTGCCAGGCGACCGACGGGCCAAGACCGGCGCGCTTTACGATGACCGATTCCGTGAAAGGGGTGAAGTCCGGCCCGTTGATGCTTGCCGCGATCGCCAACAGCTGAGGATGACCGTAGAGCCGTAAGCAAGAGTCCATGATCTGGAGGGGGCTGCCGATACTGTTGATTACATAGTCGGGGGCGTCGACAGGCGGCGCTGGCTCGCTCATCTTGGCTTCGTAGCGGCCGCCGGTGACATTGGTTCCCCCATAGGGGTCGCTCAATGGCTTCGCGAAACGGAATGATGGCCGCTCGAGCTCGGAGCCGATGGCCGGCCTGCCCTGTGCGTCGACTGTTGCGTCCTTGGTAAAGGGAGCCCGTTCCAGGGCGTTATCCATATCCGCCCGCAAGTCACTGAGTTCCTCCGCGTTCAGAGCGCCCTCCAACACATAGAATCCGCAACGCCAGAATGCATCCGTGATCGCCTGGTCGAGCGTGCCGTCGTCGTTGAACTGGATCGGTCCCCGGTTTCCCAGTTCAAAGGCTTTGCGTTTTCCTTCGCGGACATACGCCTCCAGGCTGCTTGTATCCTCTGCTTTGGAAACTGTACCCATCGTGATATTCCCTTTCTTGAAGACACTGCGTGTGCCCAATTCCTTCAGGGCGGCAGGAGTCCCGTGGCTCGCGGAAAACAGGAGAATGAAGTCTGCACTCAGATATTGCGTTGCGGAGTATAGGGCAACACACCAAGGCCGTACCTGTTGGCCAAAAAAAGACATGCCACAACAATGATAATCAACAAAGCAGTGACGCCCCAATCCGCCTTTCGCCAGTGGACTTCATGAATAAACGTCCGTTCAGTGGGAGCGCCGAACGCCCGGGTCTCGAGGGCAAGGGTCAAGTCGTGGGCGCTCAACAGAGAGCTTGTCAAAACCGGTACAAACAGGGTCATCACGACTCTTATCTGGCGAATGGGGTTGTAGCCGCCAAAGTGGACGCCGCGCGACCTTTGTGCGTCCAGAGTCTGATCGAACTCCCGGCTGACGGTGGGAATGTACCGAAAGGCTGTCGTAAACACAAAGATAACGTTATACGGAATTCTCCAGGAAGCGATGCGTATCTGTGACAGAAACCTGGTGAGATCGCTGGGGTGGGTCGTCAGTACGAGTATAGGGAAGGCGAGCGAGATGGCGACGACCCGCAGTCCCAACGAGAATCCGTAGTTGGCTCCCTCGAGGATGACGGGAATCCGAGGGCCGCCCGGAGCCCAGGCGGGCCACAGGTGAAAGAGCGTCCGCCACTCGAATTCCACGTCAATGTCCCCAAAGTCGCCAAAACTGGTGAACCAGACGCCCTGGGTGATCACCATGAACAGCACGATGTAAGTGAGCACCCACATATAGCGGAACTTCCTGGCAGGGATCTTTGACAGCGCGGCCACGCCAACAATCGCCAGGATAACAACCGCAAGGAAAAGAGGTTCATTGAAGGCCGCAGCAGTCACCAGGACGGCAATTTCGAAGAGAACCTTGGTAAACGGATGCAAGCGATGCACGAAGGAATCTTCTTTGAAGTACTGTATGTCAATTGTCGGCATGGCACTCTTGCTACACCTTATCGACGACTGCCGCTAACCCCGAATGGCGGTGATCAAATTCTCGACAAGCTCTGCTTGCGTTAACGGCGTGTCTGAAAAGCCATATTCCCTCAACCCGCGCGCGATTTTTGCCGCCGGAGGCAGATCCAGGCCGGTGGCCTTCAGAATCTCTTCCCTCCCGAAGACCTCCTTCGGAGAGGCATCACAAACGGCGGCCCCATCCTGCATGACGATTACCCTCGTAGCATATTCGGCCGCCAAGGCCATGTCGTGTGTTACCATGAGGACGGTGCGTCCCTCGGCATGCAAGTCAACTGCCAGCTCCATTATCTGACGCCTGGAGAGGAAGTCCTGTCCGGTCGTGGGTTCATCCAGCACCAGGACCGGCGTTCTCAGCGCGAGTATTGATGCGGTGGCCAGCCGCTGGCGCTGGCCTCTGCTCAGTGCTCTTGGGTGCCGGTCACGGAGGTCATTCAGGGATACGGCCTGGAGAGCTTCGCTCGTCTGGCGTTCGACCGATTCGGCGTCCAGTTTTTGCAGCTTCAGACCAAATGCAGCTTCTTCCCATACGGAATAGGCAAATATCTGATGGTCGGGATTCTGAAAAACGAAACCGACGATGCGAGACAGCTCCGATACTCTCGTGCTGCGTGTGTCCATTCCGTCAACAGTTACGCGACCTTTTGATGGCTTCAGCAAGCCGTTGAACTGTTTTACGAGCGTTGTCTTCCCCGAGCCGTTCGAGCCGATGATTGCGACGAACTCCCCCTGGCCGATGTCCAGATTCACGCCGCTCAGCGCTGAGATCCCGCCGGGATACGAATAGCTCAGGTTACGCGTCTCAATAATGGCTGCGGACGTCAATTGGCCCCCCGGGATTAGAGAAGCTCGCCAAATGCCTGGATTCCTTCTTCGGCGGTCAAAGGCCAGGAATCGAACGTATATCCATACTTGCTGAGTTGAAAAGCCACTTCTGCCGCGGTCGGCGCAACCAGGCCCATCCTGTGGAGCTCCTCGGCCTGGGAGAAGACCTGACGCGGCTCCCCTTGCATCTCAATCCGGCCCTCATGCATGACCAGGACGGAATCGGCGAAATGGGCCGCGGCATCGATCTTGTGTTCCGCGATCAAGATTGTCTTGCCATGCTCAGTGTTGAGGGCGCGGATCAGTTCTAGGACGCGCCGACTGCTCTGTGGATCAAGATTCGAGGTAGGCTCGTCCAGGATCAGGATTTCGGGAAGCATCGCCCAAATCGCGCCGATGGCAACGGACTGCTGCTGCCCTCCGGAGAGATAGGCAGGTTCGCGTTCCAGGAGTTCTGTTATGCCAATCGTAGTGGCTGCGAGTTGTATCCGGCGGAGGATTTCCGACTTTGCAAGACCCAGGTTTTCGGGCCCAAAGGCGAGCTCTTCCCTCACGGTATGGGAAAACAACTGCACGTCGGGGCTTTGAAAAACAAAACCAACCTTCTGCGCCAGCGCAGAGATCGACTGATCACTTGTGGCAGTGCCTTCGATGAGCACTCGCCCGCCGACGCGCCCTGGGACGAGATGCGGAATCAAGCCGTTCAAGCACATGTACAGCGTGCTCTTCCCGGCCCCTGTCGCGCCGATGAGCAGCGCGATCTCACCTCGCTGGAAAGTCAGGTTGATGTCGCTGAGCGCGGGCTCTTTCGCGCCTGAATAGAAGAAGGTCAGCTCTTCTACAACTACATTTGAGTCTTTCACGGGCTCTTGGTCGGGACAGTCACGATGAGGGGCAATCGATTCATCTCATCAAATTCAACGCTAACTCGGCTACATTGCGTGGACCTGCCTATTGCAGCGCACTCATGCCCACGCAATGCGCCTGAGTTGTGCCGAAGTGCCCCTGCATTTTGCGTCAATTCTAACTTCGGTCTTTCTTGAACAGCTTGTGGGGGGGACTCGAGACCGTCCGGAAGTAAGCCAGTCTCACGATTCTGCTCTGGCAGAGGCGTTCTTATGCCTGCGGGTAGAGCTCTGCGGATTCCTAATCCTCTTCCTCGTCTGCTGCCAAAATGGATCCGGAACCGGCAGCAAACCGTATGCCGGCGCGATGTAACCCGATAATCACGGCAGCGCCAACAACGACGGAGATGACGGTCAGCAGTATGCGCTGGGCGGGCACGATACCCGACCAGAAGGCAAACACCCACTGTTCGGGGCCTTCTGGAAAGAGAAATGACCAACCCAAACTCAGGTAGACGTGATTGATCATGTACGCTGTCCATGAAATCACGGCCACGCCGATTGACGTGGGAACCGGTTCCAGCTCGCGAATCTTGCTGACTGCCCAAGGCGAAAACCAGAGTCCTGCCAGGCCCGTGAGATACATGGGCCAGTAGGCGAATTCCGCGTATACATAGGACCCGATTGCCGAGAACATGGGCAGCACCGGCCAGGCAATCAGGGCGGCCAGAAAGATTACGAGTGTCGCGATGCGTGAATTGCGCGTATTCACCATCAGCAGTCCGGCTGCCAGCGCGCCAATCGTATGGGGATAGAAGGTGGCAAATCCGAAATATGCGGTGGCTGGACCAATGAAACTTGCAAGCAGTCCGCCGACCGTGGCAGCGATCGCGCCGGCAATCGGGCCGAACAAAATCCCTGCCAAGGTCAGGATAAACTCCTGACCGCCAAAAGTACCCCCGCCGACCAGGGGAATTGCGGGAAGTATCGAGGCAACCGCATAGACGGCTGCCCAGACTGCGAGGTATGCAACTGGAATGCCGGCGATCGCTCCTCGCCGGCCGCCCGAAATCCGAGTCGTCATTTCTGCCTCCTGTTCAAGAAGCATGTCACCTGTCAGATAGCACAGAACAGGTGACATGCTATTCAAGGACACGCTGACTAAGGGAGCAGATCCTGGGCGTCGTGTGCTGCTTTGCGACCTACTCCTCTACCCAAACACGGTGAAACATATGGGTATCCATCGGCGACGGTACGTAGTTCTGCACGCGAGGCGTCGATACGTCCACATAGATGTTGTGCGTCAGCGGAATGTAGGGCAGGTCTTCGGCGAATTGGGCGTCCACCTCCTGGTAGAGACGGGCGCGTTCGGCGTCGTCAATGGTGGCGCGGGCGGTGGCGATATTGGCGTCCACGTCGGCGTTGGCGTAGCGGGCGTAGTTGCCCCCGGCGCCGAGATTGTCGGAGTGCATCAGGGGATAGTAGAAGCCGTCCGGGTCGGCGTAGTCGGTCACCCGGTACATCCAGGCAAGGTCGTAGCTGCCCGATTCAAGCGCCTCCATGTAGGGCCCGAACTCGGTCGGTTTGATCTCGATGTTGATGCCGATCTCTTTCAGGTTGGCCTGGTAGATTTCCAGCAGCTTGATCAGGTTGCCCCACGGCGGCAGAATGACGTCGAAGGTGCCGGGAACGCCGTCGGCAAAGCCGGCCTCGGCCATCAGCGCTTTGGCCGCATCGAGGTTGGTCGGGTAGTTCAGGACCGCGTCCCCGTCGTATCCAAGCAGTCCGGGAGGTAGCAGGCCCTGGGCGACGTTGGCCCGTCCCTGCAGGCTGGCGATGATGGCGTCCAGATCGAGGGCGTAGCGGACCGCCTGCCGCAATTTGGCATTGGTCCCGAATGGTTCGTTGTCAAGGTTGACGGCGATGAAATCGGTGTGGAAGGTCTCTGCCCAGCCCAGCTTCTCCTTGTAGACCGGGTCGGTGCTGAACCGCTCCCAGTGCGCCGGGGGAACCCAGGCCATGTCCAGCCGTCCGGCGTCCAGTTCTACGATGCGCGTGTTTTCGTCGCCGATGAAGCGGAACATGACCGCATCAAGGTAGGGGCGTCCGTTCCAGTAGTCCTCGAAGGCGTTGAGCGTTACGTCCTGGTTGAGATTCCACTCACCCAGGGAGAACGGCCCGGCGGCGACGACATTCTGGCCGAAGTCTTCACCCCATTTTTCAACCTCTTCCTGCGGCACGACCGCTAGGTTGATGCTGGCCAGCATCGCCTTGAAGGGAGCCAGCGGTTCGGCCAGTTCGATCTCCAGGGTCCCGCCGTCGACGACTCTGATGCCGCTGACTTCATCGGCGGATCCATCCTGGAACGCCTGTGCCCCGACTATGATGGAGAGCATCCACGCCTTGGGGCTCCTGGTCTCCGGATTCAGGACGCGTTCAAAGCTGTACTTGAAGTCGTCCGCCGTGATTTCGCGGCCGTTGTGGAACTTTGCCCCTGCTCGCAGGTTGAAAGTCCAGGTCTTGCCGTCTTCGGACACTTCAAAGCTCTCGGCGATGGCCGGTTCTATCTCACGACCATCCGGCGACAGGCGGAAAAGACCTTCAAGCAGATTGGGGGCTATAACCCCTTGATCCCAACCGGCGATGGCGGCCGGATCAAAGCTCTTTGGATCGGATGAGACAAAGCCGGCCACGACGCCGCCCATTCTCGGTCCTTCTGCCTCGCTCGTATCAGCGGCCATGCTGTCGGCGGCCGGAGCCGCCGGGGCGGCGACACAAGCGATCATGAGCGACGCCAGTAGAGCAAGACATAGAACCAGCTTCATCACATGCTTCGTTGACTTCATGTCATTCTCCTCAAATTGTGTGGATTCGGACAGAACCTGAAGGAAGTAAGAGGGTTGGCTTGGAAGGAGTAGAATGTAGTGGACAACCGTCCCGCTCCGGCTCTTATGCTGCGCCAAAGTTAACAAATCGATATTCCCTTGTCAAGCGTCCAAATCCTGCCGACCCTGGCGCCTCTGCAGATGCCGCAGCCTTGAATGCGCCTGGTCTGCGTCAACGCCAAGGGCGTGAAGCACGCCGAACTCCTCAATAATGAAGGACGCCGAGACGGCGCCGTAGAGGGCGGCCTGACGGGCGTCTCGCGTCTGGGCCATCCCGACCAGGAAACCGCCGCAGAAGGCGTCGCCGGCCCCGGTTGGGTCGACGGCCTCCGTGGGGTATGTCGGGATCTGAATCCAGTCCTTCTCTCCTTGCAGAAGCAGGCGCAACCCGCGTGCCCCCATTTTGACTCCGATTCCGCTCGGTCCCAATGCGAGCAGGCGCCGCGCCGCCTCGAAGACCTGTCCATGTTCCGCCTTGCTGTCATTGTCGGCAGAGAAGACCGCGTCGGCATGGATGGTCAGTTCCTCAATGCTGGGCAACAGATAGTCGATCTTCTTGAGCAGGGCGAAGTCGACCTCGGCTTCCCGGTCCCAGTCCCACCAGGGCCAGTCGAAGGTAATGACGACCTGGTCGCCTCGCAGCTCTTTGAGAAAGGTGGCATTGGCGCGGCTGCAGGGAAGCGGTCCCGGGGCCAGATGGACGTAGGATGCTTTACCGGCCAAGTCGGCAAATTGGGTGAGGTCAGGGCAGAAACTCGGCCAGATGCGGCGGTGGAGGGGGCTGCCCGTGTCGGTGTACTCGCTTTTGAGGTCGATGACTTCGCCGGCATGTGCAGGCAGGAGGTCGCGTGCTTCCTCGATGCGGTCGGTGCGGCTGCCGTCGGGAAAGTAGAACGCGCGCGAGCGCAGCAGGTGGGAATCGGGGATTTCGGTTATGCCCGAGACGTCGATGCCGGCGCCGGCCAGCTGCTCCAGCCACGTTGTGGGATAGTCGCATCCTATGACGCTGACCAGGCTGACGTCTTCCCCCCAGAGGCGCATGCCGGCAGCCGCATAGACGGCATTGCCGCCAAGCTGACGCGGCGAAATCTGCCCGTCGGGGGTCACTACGTCGTCAAGTGTACAGTTGCCCACCGCAAGGAAAGGGCTGGCTGCACTCACAGGCCCGGTTTCCCGCTGCGATATTCCATCCTCATCTGCCGCATCTGCTTCCAGTCCCGCATCTGCTTCCAGTCAATGTCATTCTGTCTTCCGGTCAGAAGCGCATGCGCAGCATGGGATGGCTGAAGTTGACTGGAATCGTCTCGCCTGTGCGCGCCGACTTTGTGCCCGGCGTCATGAAATGGATGGCAAGAGCGCGGCGCTGGCGATCCGTCGTGTTGGGCGCGGTCCGGTGCAACGTCTGACAGTGGTGGAGGGTGATGCCGCCGGCCGGCAGGTCGCCCACGACGGCCTCGTTGTCGTCGACCAGCTTGCCCATGTCGAGAAGGACGTCGCTGCCTTGGGCCTGGTCATGGATCATCGGACGCAGATGCGACCCGGGAATGAACTGCATGGCGCCGTTGTGCAAGTCGACGTCGTCGAGTGTGAGCCAGCAACTGACCAGGTTCGGGGGAAGGCACCTCCAGTAGGCGTTGTCCTGGTGCCAGAAAATCGGTCCCCCATGGTGCGGCGGCTTGTACAGCCCCTGGTTGTGGAACAGCTGGATGTTTGGTCCGATGACGTCTTCGATGATGTCGAGTATCCCCTGATGGTAGATCAGCTTGTGGAACTGCACGTTGTGCTCGGAGATCTGCATGAATTGGAGCATCTCCTGCCCCTCTTCTTCATCATGGTCATGATCGTCTTCGAAGACAGCCAGGTTGCGAACGGGCCGGTCTCCGCTGCGCCCGAGCGCGAACTCTTCGTCGTACTCGGCGCGCATTTCCTGGATGAGATCGTCTTCAAGTACCTTGCCTACGACCAGGAAGCCGTTTTCCCAGAAACTGGCAACCTGCGCCTGGGTCAGGACTTTGAAGCCGCTCTCTTGTTCGGCAGTTTCTGCTGATTGCATCTGATCGTTCTCCTGATTCTGGACCTCTGCCAACTGCGGCAGACCGGTCGGCGGCATGCGAAACTCTTGGCGGGCTGCGAAAGTGGCGGGGAGCATACGCCCCCTTTCGCACTGCTCTCAGCCCTTGATTCCCGTAATGACAATACCTTGAATGAAGTAGCGCTGTGTAAGAAAGAATATCCCGATTGGAATGAGAGTGGAAACGATCGTCATGGCCATCAGGAACTGGATATCGATCTGCGCGCGGCCTATGAAACGGTGCAGTCCCAAAGTGATCGGGAACAGTTTTGGCGAGTCGAGATAGATCAGTGGAGTGAAGAACTCATTCCATGCCCAGGTAAAATTGAAGATTGCGACGACGGCGAGGGCCGGACGCGTCAGCGGCAGCAGGATGCGAAACAGAACGCCCAGCCGGCGGCAGCCGTCAATGAGCGCGGCGTCGTCCAGCTCTCTGGAAATGGTCAGGAAAAACTGTCGTAGAAGAAAGATGCTGAAGGCGTCGCCAAAGAACAGAGGGACAATAAGAGGCTTGAACGTGTTTATCCATCCCAATTCACTGAATATCATATAGAGGGGAATCAGCGTTACCTGCCTGGGCAGCATCATGGTGCTGAGAACGACGACGAAAAGAACGTCGCGACCGGGAAAACGGATGCGGGCAAAGGCGTAGGCTGCCAGGACGCTGGATATGAGAATGCCGATGACATTCATGCCGCTGATGTAAAACGTATTGAGATAGTAGACTGCGAAATCGCCCTGCAGCCAGGCCTTGATGAAGTTTTCCCAGTGGTAGACGGGGGGAATCCACACCGGCGGCGTCTTCCAGATGAGAGCGGTATCCTTGCCTGCCGTTGACAGCATCCACAGCCAGGGAATCAGGAACAGGCTCGCGCCCGGCAGGACAAGAACCAGCAGCCCGAGCTGACGAAAGACCGGATGCCAGACGCGTCTGGTGTTACTGATGAGGGCGGTGTCGAGAAAAGAGCTCATCGAATGGTGGCCTGTGGCCGCGACCTCTGGTCCTTGTTACTCAGTCCTCTCTTCGCCCGCGTAATAGACCCAGAGGCTGGAAGAGCGAATGAAGAGCAGTGTAAAACAGATGATGATGGCGAAGAGAACCCACGCCACCGCGGACGCATAACCGAAACGAGTCTGCTGAAACGCCTTGCGATACAAAAACAGAACCATGCTCAGAGTCGAGTTGTTCGGGCCGCCGTTCGTCATGATGAACGACTGGGTGAAGAACTGGAAGGCGGCGATCAGACTTATGACCACATTGAAGAAAATCGTAGGCGAAAGCATGGGAATTGTCACGTGCCAGAAGCGCCGCCCGACATTGGCCCCGTCGATCTTGGCTGCCTCATACAGATAGGTGGGGATCCCCTGCAATCCTGCCAGGTAGAGCAGCATGTTGGCGCCGACTGCCCACAGGCTCATGATGATCAGCGACGGAAGCGCCCAGGTGGAATCAAATATCCAGCTTGGACCTTCGATGCCCACCACCTTGAGGGCATTGTTGATGAGCCCCATGCGCGGGTTGAAAATCTGCATCCACAGCACAGCCACTGCAACACCCGATATGACCGAGGGGAGGTAGTAGACGGTGCGCCAGACGCCGAGACCGACCACCTTCTGATTGAGCAGCAGGGCCACTGCCAGGGCCGTGGCTGCGCCTAGCGGGACCGAAACAAAGGCGTAGATGGCTGTAACGCGCAGACTTTTCAGGAACAGGGGGTCCTGGACCAGGTCCACGTAGTTTCCGAAACCTACAAAGATGTTGCGGGTAAACAGGTCGGCCTGGAAGAAGCTCAAAACCAGCGAGAAGACGAGAGGCCCCAGGGTAAAGGCGAGAAAACCGATGATCCACGGCAGCAGACAAAGATAGGCGGTGAGGATGTCCTCAGTTCTTTGTGTTAAGCGGCGCTTCAGGAAATCTGACAGGCTGCTATGAGCTGTCACTGTTGGCGTTCTCCTTAACAGGGCCGTCGCCCGGGCGGTTCTGGTCGGTACTTGTCGTAGTGCGTTACATTTGCTTTTCGCTGCGGACGCGGTTGGGAGGCAAGGCAAGCGCCTCGGCTATTGGGGCAGGGGGCAGGAGACTGGCCCTGCCCCCAAATTGCCCCTCGACTCTTGGATTCACCTGTCCTGTAACCCCAACCTCCGGCCTGCGGGGTGAATGTCAAGTGCCAATCTATCCTGTCGCTCGCTGCAGTGCATCCTGCTGCGCCTCCGTCACCTGTGGGCCAATGTCCTCAAAGATGGAGACGGGGGCTTTGCCTTCGATAAAGACCTGATCGACGGCGGGATTGATCAGCTCTTCGGCAATCTGCTGGAAACGGAACGTCGGGCCCCGTCGCGGGTATCCCATCTGCAGCTGTTCGACAACGGTCTCCAGGCGAACCTGCTCCAGCCGGGGGTCGGTCTGGCGCAGCGTATCCGCCCACGAGTCTGCCATGGCAAGAAGGCCGGGGATGCGGCCGGACACCGTGGCGATCTTCTCCTGGTACCAGTCTCCTGTCAGCCACTTCATCATCTCCCAGACCTCGTCGTGATTCCCCCTCTCGACGACGCCCTTGTAGACAACCCATTCGTCGGGCAGGCCCATGCAGGCGCGATCTTTGGGGCCGCTCGGGATATGGGCGATGTCCCACTCGAACTCGGTGATACTCTCGGCGAGGGCGAAGAACTGATCGGCGCTGCGCTCTGCCATGGCCACGACTTCGGCGGGCAGCAGGCCGGTCCACATATTGGGGATGCCGGTGGCGGTCATCTGGTTGTTCTGGGCAAAGACGTTGGTGTCCCACATGTTTCTGCGTACCCATTCGAGCCCTTCCTGCGCTTCCGGTTCGCCCAGGCCGCAAAGCATTCTGGTCTCCTCGTCGCGTACCTCACCGCCATGAGTCTCAACGTGGTAGGAGTAGCTGAGCCAGAAGCCGGGCCGCAGCTGCCCTCCCCAGCGGGTTATGTCGCCGTTGTCGTCGCGGATGGTGAGAGTCTCTGCCGCGACCAGGTATTCGTCTTCGGTCCAGTCGATGGTCGGCAGCGGCAGACCTTCTTCCTCGAAAGCGGTCTTGTTGTAGTAGATGCTCGTGATGTCCAGGTCCGACAACATGCCCATGCGGATGTTGTTGAACGGGTCCCACATCTGGTCCCACGCGAAGCCAATATAGATGTCGTCGGCGTTGGGGATGTCGGCGTCGATCAAGGGCTGTAGATCGAGGAGCTGGTGCTTCTCTGCCCAGGTGTCGATATGGGGGGACCAGGTCGAAATGATGTCCGGCGCAGTGCCCGCGGCCATCTGCGTGAGAATCTTGTCCGGCCAGCCGCTGCCTAGAGGCTCCCACTCCAGTTTTGTACCGGGGTTGGCCTCTTCAAAAAGCGGAAAAGCCTCGGTCTGGTTCCACTCGTCCCAGCGGACGCCCGGCGTATTTGCGTACCAGTCCCACATGGCGAAACGGATCAGAATCTCTTCCGCGGCGGCCATTTCGTCGCCTGACTCTGCCATATCACCCGCGGGTTGCGCGGCAGGGGCGCATGCCGTCAGGACGGCCGCGCCGACAGCAACGGCGGACCCTTTCAGAAAATCGCGTCTCGTGCGCAGCTTGCTTTCCATCGATCTGCCTCCTTGGTTTTGGAACTCCGGTTGCCGAGGGGGATGACCAGGCTTCAAGGGAATTTCCGGACCGGTCCTTCGGGTCAAGCGGGCGCTTTTCCTCTTTGAAATCGTACTACCAGGAATCGGGCCCATTGGAGAAAAACAGTTCAGTGAAAAAACCCGTCCCATAAAAACGCACGTTGCCGGCGGCGGCGTGTCGCTTCAATGGCTGGAATGTGAAAGAGACTTGGGGTGAGCAGCCCGTGCCGGGAGGTTGTCCGCCCGCCGATCTGCCATTTTTCGCGACTTGGATCGCAGGATTGTGAAGCCGTCTTCAAGGGGAAACTTGCAGGCAGTGACATGGGTCAGGTTTGCCGGCTGTCCATAAGAGACGTATGTCTCTCCACGCTACTCTACCGTGAAATCGGGTCGAGCGCCTGGCGGAGTAGGCCTGAAAGATTTCGCCGCATTTTACTACGGCGGATCGGGATGGGCAAACACGTTTCAACTGCCCGCGCCCCCCCGCGCATACCGCACTCTCCATCTTCCCCCTCAAACTACGGTAGGGGCAGGCCTTGTGCCTGCCCTCTCACGCCTCACTCCTCTCCACTCTCTCCTCGCCGTTGC
>VXMH01000119.1:29996-43137 GCA_009841235.1 Caldilineaceae bacterium SB0661_bin_32
GCCTTGTGCCTGCCCTCTCACGCCTCACTCCTCTCCACTCTCTCCTCGCCGTTGCCGGCGTCGGACGTGGTGCCCACGCCCCCCACGCATACCGCACTCTCCATCTTCCCCCTCAAACTACGGTAGGGGCAGGCCTTGTGCCTGCCCTCTCACGCCTCACTCCTCTCCACTCTCTCCTCGCCGTTGCGCCGAAATCGATGCGAGACTTGGCCGGACGGGGAGCGGACTATCGCGAGGCATTCGGAGGAAGCTTTTCAGACGTCGAAAAAGCGTCCAGCACATTCTGGGTAATGCGCGATACGTTGTTGTCATACCCGTTGTGTGACAGACTTGCGCACCAGCATATCGATCCAACCGAGAAGACGGCGCCGTTATCGGGCGTTTCGAAGTAGACCATATCGGCGCGCACATTCGGCCACTCTCTTCCCAGCAGACTGCTGTCGGTCTGGAGATAGTCCTCGATGACTGGGCTGATCGACGGCCCATGTCCGCTGGAGGAGGCCAGCAGAAGAGTGTGGCGGGGCGTACCCAGTCCGAAGTCGATTCGGTCCAGCTCATCGCCGGCGGCGCCGCCGTAGATCAGTCCGAAGTCGCCGATGGTTTCCTCTGCGGAGATTCCCTCAAAAATGAAAGCCGCCCGCCGGTCGAAACTCCCGGGCTGCCGTGTGTAGCCCGGGGCCGGGTCGCTCCAGCCCTGCGCGGCAAAGCCAATGCCTGCGACCCTGTTGGGAGCCTTGCCGCGATATCGCCACAGTCCGCCCATCTCGCCGGTCGTGCTGTGATGGCACTCCCCGGGCGCGGAGTCCCAGGCGCGCGTACCGGCCATGCCGCGGCGGCATTCAATAACGTGGGGCCGTTCCGGGTCGACGCTTGTTACCCAGTAGAAGCCGTTTCCGCCGAGATAGGCAAGCCGCCCGCCTTGTGCAAGAAAGCTTTCCAGCGCAGCCAGCATCTGTGCGGTCCAGTATTCCGGGTGCGTACCGGTGACCAGGACTTTGTAGCCGCCCAGGAGGTCCAGCCCGTCGTCATGCAAGTCCCCATCAGAGGCAACATCATAATCGTATCCCTTCTGATCGAGCCAGTCTATAACGTAAAGATCGGCGCCCAGGTTTCGCCCGCCTTTGGTCAAGATGTGGCGGTGCCTGGGTCGCATGTTTACGAGCGGCCGCAGGCTGGAGGAGTAGCAGCAGCCGCTGCCGTCCGAGTGATTGTCGTATAGAGACATTGCGAACTCGGGCCGCTGCGCGAGGTATAGATCGAGCGGGTCTGGAGTGAATTTCCCCTCTGGTTGGGAGGCAAAGAAGCTCTGCCCGGCCTCCATCCGGTCGTTCGCGTAGGCCAGATAGGTGAAGGTGGGGACGAGGAACAGGATCGGCCCCCCTGTGGCGCCGCGCGGGGGCCGTATGATGAAAGGGACATGGTCTTCCTGCCCTTCTCCATCCAGACGCGCGGCATAGATGCCGCTGCGCAGTCCCGCCGGTACACTCAACTCGAACTCCGGTTGCCACCCTGCGTTCTCAAGATCGTCCTGATGGAAATGAATGGCTCCGTACTCCTGGGGGGCCTGCTTGTGGTCGGCTTCGGTGGATGTCCAGTTGCGTCCGGTCACGGCGCGGGTGGGCATGTTTACGGCGGCGCCGTGCAGCTGGTGAGGACCGGAGTCGGTTACATGCGCCGATGACTGATCTTGCGAAAAGTCCCAGGACGCGACAAGGTCGCCCCCTGCCACCTCATCGGGAGGAATGTCCCGTTTCAGGAGCTCGATCTCGTCACTTGTCAACGCACGCTTGAAGAGGCGGGGGCTGTCGATCTTGCCGTTGAAGAGCCCGAGTGCCGCTCTGCTGTATGACGGATCCGTCCCGAGGCTTGAGGCGGCCATGAGCAAAGGGTGGCTGTTGCGGCAGGAGACGCGGGCCTTAATGGTCTCTTCAACTGAGACGGAAGAAGGGTCGGAGGGCCAGTCGGAGCACTGCCATTGGACCAGGCTTAGCCTCCCTGTCTGGCTGTCGAATGAGGCAGCGGCGAAGTACCATTCGCGTGCCCTCAGCGTGCGCTCTGTCGTGAATTTGGACGCGGCGGCGCCGTCGCCCAGCCATAGCTCAAGCGCGCCCTCCTCACCTAGTGCGAGGCTGATGCCGCTACCGTCGGCGGACCACTTGCTCAGGAGACCCTGCGCCTCTCCGATCTGAGGCGTAGTCGGCCAGATCCAGGCCTGTAGGGTAAAGCTGCTCACCTCGCTCAGCAAGGCGCAGTCGGGCACGACGACATACGAACCGGTGCGGGCGACCTGTAGGCGGCCGGGCTTGAGGCCGTCGATCTCCGTCTCCACTAGCTCTTCCTTGAAGCCGGGCCCGGCCGGATTCTGATCGCCGTGAACTAGGCGGACCAGTGTCGAGTTGTAGCTCGGCAGGTCCGTACTCACCATGAAACGAATCCGCTCGCCGGGAGCTACGCTCAGTTTGTCCGTGTAGCCTGTCAACTCGGCTGTCATTTTCAGCCTCCGTCTGCCGCGACGAATGGTGAACTGCGTCGACCCTGAACGGATTCCGCGGACACCTCAGGGAACCTGGTTTCGCCAACCCGGCAACTTTCGCGCCGTCTGACTCAGGGCAAATCTAGCACAGACGGCCTCGCCATTCAAATGGGATTTTCGGTTTCCATGAATCAGTGCATTTGTGTTACTGTAGGATGGAGACTGGGTTGGGCAAAACTTTGGTAAGGCTTTCACGTGGTGTTGTCCAGGAAAGGAACGCGGACCACCAGATGAACGAAAAAAAGCAATTCACTGTCCCTGTAATCGGAATGACCTGTCTCGGTTGCGCGGCTTCGGTGGAGGCCGGCAGCAAGAAGGCCGGGGCGGTGGAAGAGGCTGCGGTCAACTTTGCCAGTGAGCGGCTGACGCTGACCGTCGATGCGAATCAACGGCCGGCGAATGAAGTGTTGGCGGAAGTGCGCCGGCAGGTCACACGCGCCGGTTACAAGATCCCCACGCTGACGCTGTCGTTGCCAATCATCGGAATGTCATGCACGGCCTGTGCAAATGCCATTGAGAAGGCTATCGGAGACGTTGACGGCGTGGTGTATGCCAGCGTTAACTTTGCCGCGGAGCAGGCGAGCGTCGAATATGTGAGCGGATTGGGGTCACGCGGTCCGATTGTAGAGGCCATCCGCAAGGCGGGCTACGATACAGTTGCCGCGGCTTCCCCGTCGCCCCAAGCGCCGCCGGTTGTCGGCGCGCCCGGCACTGCCGATGCCCCGGTCGCTTCGAACGGGGCAAGTCCGGTTCCCGCGCGAGCAGCGCCTCAGGTTTTCGAGGCGCACGAAGAGGATGCTGAGGCGGCGGCGCGCGCGGCGGCAATTCAGCATGAGTTCATTCGCTTGCTCGTGGGCGTCCTCTTTTCGCTTCCACTGTTGACGATAAGCATGGGGCGGGACTTCGGACTCTTCGGTGCCTGGATGCACGGCGCCTGGGTCAACTGGCTGCTCTTCCTGCTGGCTACGCCGGTGCAGTTCTTCGTCGGCTGGGACTACTACGTGGGCGCGTTCAAGAGCCTGCGCAATCGCAGCGCCAATATGGATGTTCTGGTGGCGATGGGCACGACCGTTGCCTACGCTTTCAGCCTGGCAGTGCTGGCGGCCATCTCCGTCGGCAGCGATCTGCTTGGCGGACACGTCTACTTCGAGACTTCGGCGGTCATCATCACGCTCGTTGTCCTGGGCAAACTTCTGGAGGCGAGAGCGAAAGGCCGTACGAGCGCGGCAATTAAGGAGTTGATGGGCCTTCAGAGCCGGACGGCGCGCGTGTTGCGCGCGGGACAGGAATTTGACGTCCCGGTCGAGGAGGTTCTGATCGGGGACATGGTTGTCGTTCGCCCGGGAGAGAGGATTCCGGTCGACGGGGTCGTCGTCTCCGGCGAGTCCAGCGTCGACGAGAGCACGTTTACCGGGGAGAGCATGCCGGTAGACAAGGCGTCGGGCGCCGGGGTTTTCGGGGCGACCCTGAATGGACGCGGTCTGCTGGGAATCGAGGCGACCAAAATCGGTCGAGAGACGGCTCTGGCGCAGATTATCAGGCTGGTGGAAGAGGCGCAGGGCAGCAAGGCGCCGATTCAGAGGATGGTTGATCAGGTTGCGGCCTACTTTGTGCCGGCGGTGATCGGATTGGCGGGCGTGACCTTTGTGGTGTGGATGTTTGCAGGGGCCGGATTTGTGGCTGCGCTGCTGAGAGTGGTGGCGGTTCTGGTGATCGCCTGTCCCTGCGCGATGGGTCTGGCCACGCCCACTTCCATCATGGTGGGCATTGGCAAGGGCGCCGGCATCGGCATCCTGTTCAAAAACAGTGTTGCCCTGGAACATACGCAGAAGCTCACGGCAGTTCTGTTGGACAAGACGGGAACGATTACCCAGGGTGAACCGGCAGTCACTGATATGGTGGTGAGCCAGGAAACGCCCGCAATCGGATTTGACCGCCCTGACGCGCAGTTGCCCATCCCGGCGGGACGAACTGATCTGCTGAGGCTCGCGGCTTCGGCCGAGCGCGGATCGGAGCATCCCCTCGGCGAGGCGATCGTCCGCGCGGCCCAGGCAAACGGACTGGAACTGGCCGAACCCGCCCAATTTGAAGCCCTCGCCGGCCACGGCATCGCGGCCGATGTTGAAGAGAAACGGGTCCTGCTCGGTAATCTCCGTCTGATGGAACGGGAAGAGGTCGACCTGAACGGGCTCGTGCCCCGATATGAGGAACTTCAGGCCGAAGCCAAGTCCACCGTCTGGCTGGCCGTGGACGGCCGGGCGGCGGCGTTGATCGCAGTAGCCGACACGGTGAAGGAGGGTTCCGGGGAGGCTGTGGCCGCTCTGCGCAAGATGGGGCTCACCGTTGCCATGCTGACCGGCGACAACCAGGCAACGGCCGACGCCATCGCAAGGGAGGTAGGCATCAACCGGGTGATCGCGGAGCTGCTGCCCGGCCAAAAGGTCGACCAGGTGAAGGCGATGCAGGCGGAAGGCTTTCGGGTGGCGATGCTCGGTGACGGCATCAACGATGCGCCCGCCTTGGCACAGGCTGACGTTGGCATCGCGATCGGCGCCGGTACGGACGTGGCGATGGAGGCGGCCGACGTGACCCTCATCCGGGGAGACCTGCGCAGCGTTCCCCAGGCGATCCTGCTGTCCCAGGCAACGATGCGGAACATCAGACAGAACCTGAGCTGGGCGTTTGGCTACAACGTCGCCCTGATTCCGATTGCAGCCGGCATCCTGGCGCCTTTTCCCTGGGCCCCCCCGTTTCTGCAGCAGCTCCACCCGATTCTGGCGGCGGCTGCGATGGCTTTTTCGAGTGTCAGCGTCGTCGTCAATGCCCTTCGTCTCCGCCAGTTCCAGTTGTAACAGGCGATGATATTTGATTTCGCTTACTTGACGCTGGTGCTGGCCCTGATCCTGTCTGCGTTTGGCATGGCGGCAGGTTTCTGGGGAGGTCGGCTGGACGCAAGTGGAGCCGCAGCTTCAAGGCAGAGTGGACCCTCTGCAACAGATCCTGCAGTTGCCTGGGGTCACAGGCTCACGGCGAGCAGTTTTCACTCGATCTACGCTGTTTGCGGATTGGTAGGTATCTCGGCAGCCGTCCTTTGGTACGGCCTGCTGACGGACCAGTTCCAGATCGTCTATATCTGGAACAGTTCAGAGCGCAGTCTACCTAGCTTCTACAAGTTCGCCGCGATCTGGGGCGGTCAGGCCGGCAGTCTCCTCTTCTGGACTCTCCTGCTCAGTCTATTCACTACCGCAGCGGCGCTGACATTTCGAACGAGTCAGCGCACGCTGATGCCCTACGTCAACGGGACACTGCTGGCGATACTTCTGTTTTTCCTCGTCCTGCTGGTCTTCAGCGCGAACCCCTTTGAACAAATCGGCGTGGTGCCGGCTGATGGGCGCGGACTGAACCCGTTGCTCCAAAACTACTGGATGGTGATTCACCCGGTCATGCTCTACCTGGGCTGGGTCGGGCTGAGCGTACCCTTCGCGTTTGCGGTCGCCGCTCTGTTGAGCAGGCGTCTGGACCGGCGCTGGGTGCGAACTGTTCGGCGCTGGACGCTGATCCCGTGGATGTTTCTCTCGGCCGGCATCATCATGGGCAGCCAGTGGGCGTACATGGAGCTGGGCTGGGGCGGATACTGGGCCTGGGACCCGGTGGAGAACGCCAGTTTCCTGCCGTGGCTGACTGCGACGGCATTTCTGCACAGTATCATCATCCAGGAGCAGCGCGGCATACTGAAGGTCTGGAACGTCACGCTCATATGGCTGACCTTTACCCTGGTCATCCTCGGCACCTTCACGACGCGCAGCGGCATACTGAGCAGCGTTCACAGCTTTGCGCAGAGCCCGGTGGGCCCTTATTTCCTCGTCTTCCTGGCGCTGATTACGGTCGGGTTTCTGCTCCTTCTCTTTCAGCGCCTGCCCTTCCTGCAGGGCGAAAACGAGATCGATTCAATCTCAAGCCGGGAAGGGGCCTTCCTGGCCAATAACTGGCTGTTCGCCGGTATAGCATTCGTTGTGCTGTGGGGTACCTTCTACCCCATGTTCAGCGAAATCCTGACGGGGGAACGGATCTCGGTGGCGGCGCCCTGGTTCAACCGGGTAGCGGGCCCTCTCTTCCTGCTGCTGTTTGTTTTGATGGGCGTCGGTCCGCTGCTTGGATGGCGGCGAACCGGCGCGCAGGCGCTGCGAAGACAGTTCACGTGGCCGCTGGCGGCCGCATTGATTGCCGTTCCCCTCCTGCTTCTCACGAGCCGAAACGTCTTTCCGATTGTCGGGTTCACTGTCTGCATATTCGTGGCGGCGACAATTGTTCAGGAGTTTGCGCGGGGGGCAGCTGCGCGGCGGCGGTCAAGAGGGGAACCGTTGCCCGTCGCTCTGTGGGGTTTGGTCCGCCGCAACGGACGCCGCTACGGAGGCTACGTCATTCATTTTGGCATCGTGTTGATTGGGGTTGCCATCATTGGAAACGAGTTTTACCAGTCGACGACGCACGTAACCTTGAGCCAGGGGGACTCGGTCGAGCTTGCCGGATATACGCTGAAATATGTCGCGCTCGAATCGGAGCGGAAGAGCAACCATACCGAGATCAGGGCCAATCTCAACGTGTCGGACGCGTCGTCCGGCCGGCCGCTGGGAAAGCTTTTTCCCCGCCGCAACATCTACGAAAAGACGCCGGACCAGCCGACGAGCGAAGTCGGGCTGCGCATGACGCCTGCTGAAGACGTATATGTGATTCTCAACGGCTGGGAGGGCGACGGCAGCAGCGCGACCTTCACCGTTTACATTAATCCGCTGACGATGTGGATGTGGGTCGGCGGGCTGCTTGTTGTGGTGGGCACCCTTGTCAGTGTGTGGCCCCATCCGCTCCCTGCGCGTTCCTCCCGAGAGTTGACCACCCCTTTGCCTGAAGGAGCAGCGGCAGGTCAGGCGATCCCGTTTCTGAGTCCACGTAGTTGACCGGGAATATGTGGGCAACACTAATACTGATCGGTGTAGTGGCCGTTGCCGCGGTGGGATACGTCGTTTGGCCTCTATTTGGCCGGACAGAGACCTCGGTCTCGACGGAAGAAGAGCAGCTGGCCGACCTGCTTACGCGCAAAGAAGTCGCGTTGGAGGCGATCAGGGATCTGGAGTTCGATCACGGCGTCGGCAAGATCGAGGACGCAGACTTCGAGCGTTTCAACCGGATTCTGCGTAACAGGGCGTTGAGGCTGATCGAACGGATTGACGCGCAGTACGGCGGTACGGACAGCGCGGGGACGCATTTCATTCAGCAGAATGAACGGCTGGAACTCGAAATATCGAATCGGCGCAGGGTAGAGGAACTGCTCCCGAATGAAGGCGGCGGTCGTTTACAGGAAGAATGAAATCAGAATAGCCGATGTCCCGCGGCCCCGGGCCCGCAGCGGTGAAGCGGTCGTGAAGGTCAGGGCGTCCGGCATCTGCGCAACCGACGTCAAGATCCTGGGCGGCGCCGGGATTCCTGCCGAACTTCCCGCGATACTGGGGCATGAGGTTGCCGGAACGGTTGCTGAGTTGGGAGCGGGGGCCGGGGAAGCCGGTCTGCACGTCGGCCAGCGTGTTGCCGTTTATCCGATTGCGGCCTGCGGCCACTGCTTGTACTGCCGCCGGGGCCGCAACAGTCTCTGTCTGCATGAGCATGGACTGGGACATGGCGACGACGGCGGATTCGCGGAATACGTGAGGATCCCGGCGGAGGTTGTTGGGTTGGGCGGGGTCATCGACGTCGGTGACATGCCGTTCGACCTGGCGGCGATGATCGAGCCGGTCTCCTGTTGCATAGCAGCCGCCGACCAGTGCGGGACGAAGGCCGGTGATACGGTCGTCGTGGTTGGAGCGGGTCCGTTGGGTCTGTTGCATACTATTGTGTCGAAAGCGCTGGGCGCCGGCGTCCTCTGCATAGACATGAACGAGGACCGGCTTGCCAGGGCCCAAAACCTGGGCGCGATGAGAGTGGTCAATCCGGAGAAGGAAGACGCGGCGGCGGTGGTGCGCGATCTGACGGTGATTGGCGCCGACGTTGTAATTGCCGCTGTCGGCATCCCGAAGGTGATGGAGAGCTATCTTCCGCTAGTCCGAAACGGCGGTGTCTTCAACGTGTTTGGGGGTACGCCGCGTGGTGAGATGATGACCGTTGATCCCCGCTGGATCCATTACGGGGAGATCATTTTGACTGGGACCTTTGCCTCATCGGTGAAGCAGTTCCACAGAGCATTCAGCTTTGTTGGCGGGCACGCTCAGGAAGTCGAGGCGGTGATTTCGACGCGCTGCGGGCTGGATGATATCCTGGCGGCGGTGCGGCGTGTGCAGTCCGGCGAAGGGACCAAGTCTGTCCTGCTGTTTCCGGAGTGAGTCAGCCGGCGGGAGCAACTGCAAGAGGGAGAGCATGAGAATCAAGTGGTACGCGCATGCCTGTCTGCGGGTCGAAGGCGACGGCGTCAGTATCATTACCGACCCCTACACGCCGCAGAAGTCAGGTTTTGCAGCTGTCACCGAGACGGCTGATATCGTTGTTCGCAGCTCGGATGACGACTCCGCCCACGCCAACGCGGAGATGATCCCGGGAGAGCCGGAGGTAGTAACGGCTACGCATATTCTGAGTTTTGCAGGCGGGGATGGTCCGGGCCCCGGCGGCCTCCCGGACCGGCAACCCGAGGATTCGACTGTCATGACGCAGGCGGGTATCCGTTTCAGAGCTATCCCGGCGATGGAGTCGATGCGCGTGAAGCTGCAACCGCGCGACAATGCGATGTACTGCTTTGAAGTTGAGAGAATCCGCATCGTTCATTTCGGCGACGTCGGCAATCGCCTGGAAGAGTGGCAGCTGGAGCAGATGGGTAGCGTGGACGTGGCGATCGTTCCAACCGGCGGGCCGCCCACGATAGAGCTGCCGGACCTCCATGACGCCCTGGACGTCTTGCGGCCGGCGGTAACAATCCCCATGCACTATGAGCTGCCGGGCTGCAAGTTTCCCAGGATGGCCGACGTAAGTGAGTTCACGCAGCGATATTCACCGGCGCGTGTCCGGACGTCTGATGCCCCTGAAGTTGTGTTGAACAAAGCTCTCTTACCGGAGGAACCGGAGGTGTGGGTGCTCCAGGCGACCACGGCGGGGTAGACACGCCCGGATTGGCTACGGCACTGATACACGCAGCGGAACGAGCGGGCATCAACAGGTCCTGGACACGGCAATTGCATCTTATTCCCTCAATTTCTTGGGAAGCCGCCCGAAATGTAGGGGCAGGCCTTGTGCCTGCACTCTCACTCCTCTCCACTCTCTGCTCGCCGTTGTGCCTGCCCTCGCACGCCCACGCAGACGGCATTCTCCACCCATTCCCAACAACCTACGGTAGGGGCAGGCCTTGTGCCTGCCCTCGCACGCCCGCCCAGACCGCATTCTCCGCCCACCCCTCAAACTACGGTAGGGGCAGGCCTTGTGCCTGCCCTCGCGTAGGCTCTAACTCTGTTCCCTGAGAATGCCCTTCGCGGACTCACTGGCTAACTTCGGCACTATTGGCAAACCAAATTAGATGCGATTGCCCTGTGGTCCAGGGACTGTCAGTTTGCCGTTTGCGTCTCCGCCCGCTGACTGCCCGTTAGAAGCGGTGCGGACACCGCAGCGACTACGCTCACGAGCGCCGCCGCGAAATAGAGCCCCGACAGCCCGACCCCGTCGAGAACCAGGCCGAGAAGCCAGCTCCCCATCCCAATTCCAAGATCGAAAGCCAGGTAAAAACCGGCCGTGGCGCGTCCGCGCTGCGCAGAAGGCATGCGGTCTACGCAGATTGCGATCAAGGCGGGGTGGCAGATGCCGGAGCCTATGCCCATCAGCGCGGCGCTGCCGGCAAGGAGGGGCATGCCGGCGGCGACCGCGAGGCCCGCCAGGCCAAGGGCGTTAACAATCAGCGCAGGCAAAAGGACCCGGCCGCGGTTGGGTCTGTCGAGCAGCCGTCCGGTCAGGATGCGTGTGGCGATAATCGATACGCCGTAGACGGCGTAGGCCGCGCCTGTCGAGGCCAGCGCCCTGCGTTCTGCGAGCAGCGGAAGAAAGGCAAAGAGGGCGCCGAAGCTGACGCCGAAGAGTGCGGTCGTGAGCATCGGGCCCTGCAAAGGTCGCGGCAGCGAGACCAGCTGGGCGGAGCTGAAACTGCCGCCCACCCGTCTGCTGAACCCTGGTACTGCCCGCCAGACGAGAGCGCCGGCGAGCAGAGATAACCCTGAGCTCAGAAAGAATGCGCTGTGGCCGATGCCGCGGCCCCAGATCGGGCACAGACCACCGCCTCCGACGGCGGTAGAACCTTCGCCGGCTTGAAAACACCACGTAGGGCAGGGGGAGGCCGGACAGCCGAACTGCGGAGCGAGCTGGTCCAGGCCGGCGCTGACCGCGGCCGGGGTTAAAGTGATCGCGACGTTGGCGGCGGCGCCGAACAGGGCGAGGGCAGCGCCCCTGCGTTGCGGTTCCGCCAGGTCGGCGACGAGAGCGGTGGCCGCGGTCGTAAAGGTGACGTAACCCGCTGCCTGAAGGACGCGCAACCCAAAGAGCAGTACTGGATTGGATGTAAAGCTCATCAGGGCCGCGCCGGCCGCCAGGGAGACCGTACCGAACAGGATGACCGGACGCCGGCCCAGACTGTCGCTGACCGCGCCAGTCAGTGGGCGGCCAACCAGAGAGGCAACCCCAAAAGCCCCCAGGACCAATCCAATCTGCCAGTCGGGTAGGCCGGCCGCCTCCAGGTAGAGCGGAACTGGTACCAGAAGAGCGTAGAAGGCGGCAAAGAACAGCAGGGCCGCCGACCAGACCGTCCAGTACCTGCTCACTATCAGGGCTTTCGCGCCTGAATGCTGCTGCTGGTAAAACGATGGAGCAGTTCCTGCATCTGGGCCGGCTGGAGGTCCGAGAGTGCCGAGGGCTGGTCGCGCGTGAAGTCGGCCGGCGTGTAACGCTGCTCGATCGTAATGGCGATCTCGTCAAAACCGGCCGCCTGCAAGAGCGCGGCGAATTCGCTGATTGTCAGGGCGCCGGCGATGCAACCGGCCCAATTCAGTCCGGCGCGAATCTGCGCCTCGCTGACCGGCAGCCCGGACAGGTCGCCGTCGACGACAATGTCCGAAATCGCGATCCGTCCTCCCGGCTTGAGCACGCGGAAGGTCTCGTTGAGGACTTTGCCTTTGTCGGCTGTGAGATTGATGACGCAGTTGGAGATAACTACGTCGACCGTATCGGGCGGCAAAGGAAGTTCCTCCAGGTCTCCCTTGCGAAACTCCACGTTCGTCGCGCCTGCTTTGTCGGCATTGCGCCCGGCCAGCTCCAGCATTCTGTCGTTCATGTCGACGCCGTAGACGTATCCGTCGTCACCGACCTGGCGGGCCGCGAGCAGTACATCCAGGCCGCCGCCGGAGCCGAGATCGAGTACCGTTTCCCCGGGCCGCAGCGAGGCGATCGCGTTCGGGTTGCCGCAGCCTCTGCTGCTGTTTACCGCGGCGTCGGGCAGCTGGCTCAACTCTTCAACTGCGTAGTACTCGCTGCCGCAGCAGCCCTGCGAACCGCTGCCGTTCAGTTGCATTTCAGCGACACTTCCATAGTAGGACTGGACTTCGTCGCGAATGGCCTGGGGATCCTCGAGTGCAACTGCTGACGACCTGTCTGTTGCTCCGCAGCAGTCCTGCGGCCGCAACTCGTTCGGCTTGTGTAGTGCCATTGTTTGACCTGACTCTGTGTGAGCTGACATGCGCTGATTCTCCTTAATCGCGGATGATTGAAGTCATGAAGGAATAGAGAGGCTGGACCCCTTCTCTTCTGACTGAATAGTAGATCCAGGTCCCGCGCCGCTCGCTGTTCACCAGGCCCGCTTTTCGCAGCAAGCGTAAATGATGCGAAATGGTAGGTTGCGACAGGGTGAACCGGGACTCGATATGGCAGACGCACATGGGGTCGGACTGGCAAGACAGTATTACAAGGATACGCATTCGAACAGGATGGCTGAAGGCTTTGAACGCGGCCGCCAGCGCGTCTTCTCTTGCTTCCTCTGCAAACTCTGTATCGGGGAAACCCTTGAATGGCTCTTCTCTCCGGGACTCTCCGACGGGCTCTGCCAGCAGACCAGGGGTTCCCAAGCCTTCTGTACCTCCGAACGTTGCCAGCTCGGTTGCCATCGCTTGTTCTCCCCCTCAAACGGAAAACCCAACTCAATTGCGGTCCTGTCAATAGGAGTCCAAATGAACGAAAACTTCTGTTAGCCATACATTCTAGTCCTTATATTGATGTTTGTCAATATAAAGAGCGTAGAGGTATGCATCCCGAAACAGGGGTGGACTCTGGGAAACCTGTAGCAGCAACATAACCATGGCCGGTCCTTAATCGACTCTGAGGCAGCAGAAGCGCCGCCTCCACCTTCCCCCTCAAACTTGGGTAGGGGCAGGCCTTGTGCCTGCCCTCGCGTATGTATCACGCCTTCGCCGCCCTTTCTATTCACCCCCACTACCGCCACCGCATCGCGGACAGACCACCCCTCAGCCATCGACAGGATGACCTGGGGTCCCCAAAAAACTTGACAAAACCTGTAAAAACCTGACAACATCCTTCAGCGCA
>VXMH01000018.1 GCA_009841235.1 Caldilineaceae bacterium SB0661_bin_32
ATGCGCTTCGGGCAGCCTCCCAGAAGATTGACGCAATAAGATGCGATTGCCCTGTTGAATGACCGAGATTCCTTGCACGTTCGCGGCCGCTGCTGTATAGTCATGCCATGAGCCAAAGCAAAAAGGTTCGATGGCGCCGGTCCCCGCAATGTAAAGCCTCAGCTGAGGCCGGTGCAAAGGATGACGCATGGAAAAACGAACAACCGGCCCCGATGATTCCCTCCACATCGAACTGAATTCGTTTTCCCAGGCGCAGAGCGCGGCCGCCCATGCTGTCCGCTACGTGGCCAACTCAGAGTTCAACCAGGCCGTTCTCTTCTTTGAGGACGGAAGTTACTTGCAGTTTGAACACAAGGGCCGTGACAGCCGCTGGGCGAAGGCTTCGGCAGAGCGCACGCAGGCAGAACGCGCTTGCCTCGGCATGAGCCATTTCAGGCTCAACGCTCTCCACCTGCAGCTCTATTTTGAAGATGGCAGCGATGTCGCCTTTACGGTTTGACGCGGCGCCTGCGCTGGCGCGAGAGGAGACACTTCGATGGCGCGCATAGATGAAAAGGAGGAGTTCAGCAGCTGGCTGCAGGCTTTACAAGCCGGTCTGCTGACCGAAACACAGAAGGAAACGCTTCAGCAACTGGTCGACGACGGCAAGGCAGCCACTTTGGAAGAGGCGGCCCGCTACCTGGACTGGCAGGACTCCGTCATCGATCCGACAGAACATTTCTACGGGCACTGAAGTCCACTGGCACTGAAGTCCACGGGCACCGAAGCCAGCCCCCGTTCTGACTTCAAAAAGAAAAAAGCGGGCAGTTATTCGTCAACTGCCCGCTCTTTCGTTTGCCTCTGTTTGTCTCTGGGACTTTCTTACTCCTCAAAGTCCTCGGGATACAACGACACCAGAATATACCGGTCCAGCGGCAGGTAGTCCACTGCCGCCTCCTGAATTTCGGCACCAGTTACCGCCTCGGTGCGGCCCTCCACCACTTCCAGGTCGACGAAGTTTGCCAGGTCGACGTCATCTTCCGAAGCCCAATACTCCAGGACACGCATCCAGTAGCTGTTCTGTTCCAGCTGTTCCTCACGCTGGCGAATGATCTGGGCTCTTGCTTTTTCCAGCAGATCTTCCCGGGGACCTTCTTCCTGCACGTCTGAAATCAGCCCAAAGAGAGCATCCACCAACTCCTCAACTCGGGCCGGGTCACTGCCAAAGGTGAGGGAGACTCGGTACAGGCTGTCCGGATCCGGCTCCATTGAAGCCGAGGCGCTGAAGGCATATACGCCGCCCAATTCCTCCCGCAGCTCTTCACGCATGAGGATATCAAGAATCATCTCCAGCATGCGCAGATTGAGTCGTTTATCCAGCGAATCTTCGCTGGGGCCCGTGAACAGTAAGGTCGTCAGGCTCTGCTCATCCTGCCCTCGATATACGGGAACCTCGACTACGCCCGCGGGCGGGTCCGGAGCTACGTCCAGCCAGGTTTCGGAGCGGTCCAGGGAAGGCAGATTGCCCAGGTATCTCTGCGACCAGTCGACCATCTGCTCAAGATCGAAGTTGCCGACGAATATGAAGGTAAAGTCGCTGAAGTCGGCGAAACGCTCCTGGTATATGGCAAATGCCCGCTCCAGATCGAGCGAGCTGATTACCTCCAGCGAGGGGACCTTGCGCCGGATCGAATCGCCGTAGCGGGCTTCGATATAGGCGTCTGTCCATGCGCTGCGCGGGTCCAGTTCGCGGTTGCGCAGCGACTCGGTGTACTGGTCCTTGAGCGTAGCGAAGGCGTCGTCGTCGGCGTTCGGCTGCGTGCCGTACAGGTAGACCAGCTGAAACAAAGTCTCGATGAATTCCTGGCCGGACTGGCCGTGGAACCCTTCTTCCAGCTCGCCGATATACGGGGAGACCGACACCGACTTGTCGGCCAAGAGCCGCTGCAGCGCCGCGTAACTCACGTCGCCGACCGCGCTCTGGCTGACGATGCTGTCGATGAAGTCCGCTTCCGGGTAGTCCTCATCGCTGACCAGCGAGGAGCCTCCAGGGCTGGTTGCGCTGAAGAGGATCTCCTCCTCCTTGAAGGTAGTCGGTTTAAGCACGACTCTCGCGCCGTTTGCCAGTCTCAGGTCGGTGATGTTGAATGTCTCGTCCGTCTGACGGGATATGATCTCCGCCGGTTCCGGAATCTCGGTCAGCAGGGCCGTAACCGCCTCGATGTCCTGGTAGGGGTCTACCTGCTTGGTCTGAAGGTCCGAAATCACCGCGGCAAGCTCATCCTCATTGGGCAAGCTGTCAGCGTCCCGCTCCGGCCCGACTACAAAGACCGAGCGGTTACTCCCTCCAACATAGAGTTCCGCCCTCTGATTGACGTCGTCGCGGCTGATCCCTTGCAGCAGACGGTCCACCAATTTGAACTCCACTTCAATGCCGGGGACAGCCTCGTTCTCCAGGTAGTTGCGGCTGTATTCGCTGGCAAGTGAGTGGTTGCGCAGGTTCTCCCGATCGTTGTAGAGCCGTTCGTACGAGTTCAGAATCTCCGACTTGGCTCGCTCTACTTCCGCGGCCGTGAAGCCGTAACGGCGCACGCGCTCAACCTCTGTAAGGGCAGCGTCCAGGCTGGAAAGGGCCTCACCCTGGCGCACCTGCACGCCGACCACCTGATAGTTGTTGCCGCGTACCAACTGCCCCTCACTCACGAAAGCGCCCAGAAAAGGCGAGTCCGCTTCCCTGGTGAGGTCATCGAGCCGGAAATTGAGCATCTTGTAAAACAGATTGCCGATCAGCCGGTCCCGAAAGACATTGGCCGAGTTCAGATCCGGCGCGGCTTGCCGGTAGATGATCTGGGCAATCGTCACGGGGAACTCAGGATCGGTGAGGATCAGATAGCCGGTGTCTTCATAGTCGGGAAGCGAATATGAGACCCTGGGCCGGACCGTCTCCGGTGCCGTCAGTGGTCCGAAATGCTCTTCGATTTTCGCTTCGATGTCGTCAACGTCGATGTCGCCCACGACAATTACCGCCATCAGATCGGGCCTGTACCAGTCACGGTAAAAGCTGCGTAACGTTTCCCCCGGCGTGTTTTGGACGATGTCCATGTCACCGATCGGCATCCGGTCCGTATAGCGAGACTCACCCAGAATCAGCGGGAACAGTTGCTTGTTCAACCTGCCGCTTGCATTCTGGTCCCGTAAGCGTTCCTCTTCCAGAATGACGCCGCGTTCGCTCTCCACTTCTTCATCTGAAATCGTCGCGCGGCTGGCCCAATCCTCCGCAACCTGGAACGTCGTGCCGATTATTTCCTCGTCATCGGTAGGGAATTCCAGGAAATAGACCGTTTCGTCGAACGATGTATACGCGTTCACGTCCGGCCCGAACGACATGCCGACGGTCTCGAAATAGTCGATCAACGCCTGCTTGGGAAAGCGCTCAGTGCCGTTGAACATCATATGCTCGACAAAATGCGCCAACCCCAGCTGGTCCTCATCCTCCTGCACGGAGCCCGCGTTGATCACCAGCATCAGAGTAGCGCGGTTCGCCGGCTCGGTATTGTGTCGAATGTAGTAAGTCAGGCCGTTTTCCAGTTGCGCCTTGCGTATGCTCGGGTCCAGGGCAATTGGCGCGCTCATGTCCAATGTTTCGCCGTCAACATCCAGAAAGGCCTGCGCCTCTTCGGTCTCCTCGGCAGGCGCCTCCGCCTGCTCTGCGCTCGAATCCGTCGTCGCGGCCGAACCGGGCGAGGGAGTTACCATCCCTTCGCACGCACTAACGAGCAGTGCAATCAGTAACAGTAGTCCGACCAGCAGCTTTACGTCTCTCATTTTTCGCCCGGTCTCCGTCCAGGAATCCTTACTTCGCGTGGACGTGCCGGGCTGAACGTCGAATGCTCTCGTCATTGCTGACTCCTTGAATCTCTTTCGCTTAAGTGAAATGCGCGCCGCTCCTACCAGCTTAGTACGCAAAGATTAGTTTCCTGTTGCATTTTTCTAAAGATGTCGCAACAAGAAAGAAGAATTTCGGTGGAAATCCAGCGCATCTTCTGAAGGCGCAAAGAAAACACGCACCCAAAAAAGTATAAGTGATTCCCAGACCAGGCCCAAAAGAGTGGAGTTCCCCATCAGAACCAGCTTGACAGATCAAGCGCCGCTGCCCTACAATTGTGGGCAAGTGCGAACCAATAGGAGGATATGTCGAAAGAGACCGAGAAGCTCTACCGTTCTGGTCCGGCGGCCCACCTGCTAATGCGTAGTATCTAATGCGTAGTATGGGCCAATGGGATGCGGAAACCGGCTCCGATTGCGGTTTCCGGCTTCATACCCACCGACCTACTGGCGACGAAACTGACAACAGGCAAGGAGACAACTGTGTCGAACATCGGTTGGAAAGACGTCCTGGCGGATGAAATGTCAGATGATCTGGCCCACGAAATCGATATTTTTGAAGGCCAGATGGAACTGATGGGCCAAGGGAAACTGGACGAGAAAGTCTTCGCCGAAACGCGTCTGCGTCGAGGTGTGTACGGCCAGCGCTACGACAATGGCCAGCGGCACGACGGTTTCGAGAGTCGGGAGCTTGCATTCGACGAAAAGGAGCGGATCAAAGGCCCTGATACCCTCTGGCACGCGCCTGGTATGCAACGCATCAAAGTTCCCGGCGGAGGACTGACACCGAATCAACTGGACGTGCTGGCGCAGGTTGCCGACGAATACTCCGACGGCATTCTGCATATCACGACCCGCCAGGACATTCAGCTCCATTTTGTTCACATCGAGGACACGCCGGACATGATGCGCCGTCTGGCGTCGGTCGGCATAACCACCAGGGAAGCCTGCGGCAACTCCGTCCGCAATGTCACCTGCTGCCACCTGGCCGGTGTCTGCCGCACGGAGGTCTTTGACGCCACGCCTTATTCCGAAGCCTTCGCCGAGTTCCTGCTCGGCCATGACGATGTCCAGGACTTCGGCCGCAAGTTCAAGCCGGCCTTCTCCGGCTGCGAAGCCGAAGCCTGTGGCCTGGTGATGATGCACGATATCGGCTACCTTGCCCAGATTCAGGAGGTTGACGGCAACCCCAGGCGCGGTTTCAAAGTGTATGTGGGCGGCGGCCTCGGAACAGTGCCCCACCAGGCCAAGGTGCTGAGCGAATTCACGCCGGAAGAGGAGATCCTGCCCTTGGCGCAGGCGGTTTCCCGCGTTTTCGCGCGGCTGGGCGAAAAGCGCAACCGTAACCGCGCCCGAATCAAGTTCCTCGTTGCCAAACTCGGCATCGAAGAGTTCCGCCGGCTCGTGGAGGAAGAGCGCAAGACATTGCCCCACGACGACCGCTGGACAGCCTATATGGACACGCTCCCGCATTACGAGGAGAAGCCATCCAGGCCGCCCACATTTTTGAACGGTCAGGTTCGCTCTTCAGAGTTCAACCAGTGGTTCGAGACCAACGTCTATAGTCAGCGCCAGGAGGGTTATAGCGTTGTTACGGTGAATCTGCCCCTGGGCGATCTGACTTCGCAACAGACTTGGGAACTGGCCGACATCGCCCGCAAGTATGTTGGCGACAATGTGCGCTCAACGGTAGAGCAGAATATCGTCCTGCGCTGGGTCTCAGATTCCGATCTGCCCAATCTGTACGAGGAGCTCAAAGCGATCGGGCTTGGCGATCCCGGCGCCGGCACCATCGTCGACATCACCGCCTGCCCCGGGACCGACACTTGCAAGCTGGGCATCGCCTCCTCACGCGGACTGGCCGGCGAACTGCGCACTCGCCTCACCGCCAAGAGCGCATCCCTGCCTGACGCCATCAAGGACCTGAAAATCAAGATCAGCGGCTGCTTCAACTCCTGCGGCCAGCATCATGTTTCCGACATCGGCTTCTTCGGCAACAGCCGCCGCTCCGGCAACTTCAAGATGCCCCACTTCCAGGTCATCCTGGGGGGCAAGTGGCACGATAACGCCGGCAGTTACGGGCTGGCCGTTGGCGCCGTTCCTTCCAAGACCGTGCCCGAGGTCGTCGATACGATTACATCCCGCTATGTGGAGGAAAGGTCTAAGGGCGAAACGTTCCAGGATTGGATTGGACGTATCGGCAAGAAGGAAGCGCGCAACATTATTCAGCCCTTCATGCAGTTGCCGGCCTTTGAACAGGACCCGGAGTACTTCTCCGACTGGGGCGACCCACGCGTCTTCAGCCTCGGCGATATCGGCATCGGCGAATGTGCCGGCGAAGTTGTCTCCCTATTCTCAATGGAGATCTCCCCGGCAGAATCGGAAGCCTTCGAAGCGCAGGTCGCTCTGGATGAGAACGACCCGGCGCGAGCCGACGCCCTGGCCTACTCATCGATGCTCAAGGCGGCCAGGGCCCTGGTACGTACCCAGTTCCTCGATGTGGGCGACAGTCCGGATCGCATCGTGCAGGAGTTCAAGACCCGCTTCTTCGATACCGAACTGTTCTTCGATCAGTATGCAAAGGGGAAATTCGGCCAGTACCTGTTGGACCGGCACAGCAACGGCGATCCAAAACCCGACAACGATGCCGCCCACAGGTTGATCGAGGAGGCGCTTCTGTTCATTGAGGCCACTCATGCCTGCGAATCCAAGGTCGGCGGCAACGTCCTGGTAGAGATCTGATAGCTGTCCGCCGGCCGTGCTTGGCCATACAAGCACGGCCGGCGAGCCACCTCGCATCCCCGCTGGAGCAAACGATGATTGCACCCCATCGCCTGAGCATTAAGTTCTTTTTTGACGACTTTTCCGTAGACGTAGAATCCTTTATCCCTGTCTTCCATCGCTGGATTCGGGAAGATGTCGTGCCCAACGAGTTGCTGCTCGACGTGGCCGACTATAAGCATATCGTGGACGGTCCGGCGATTCTGCTCGTCGGCCACGAAGCCGACTACGTTATCGACTTGACCGACGGCAAGCCGGGCCTTCTCTATGTACGCAAACGTGACGTCGGCTCCGACCTGTCAAGTGCTCTGGGCACGACGCTGTCCCAGGCTTTGAACGGGGCAAAGTTGACAGAGAACGACGTGGAGTTGAAGGGAAAACTGAAGTTGCGCACCGACGGGGCCGCGATCGTCCTGTTGGACCGGCTCAACTACCCCAATGCCGCAAATGGTGACGGCGCCGATTCCCCCGCCGTTGCTGCCCAGGCCCAGCTCTCGGAAAATCTGGCCGCCGTCTTCGGGGACGACGCCACCGTTACCCGCGTCGCTAACCATGCCCGTGAGCCTCTGACTTTCAAGTTGCACGCGCCTTCCGCTCCCGATGTTGACACACTTCTCAACCGATTGGGAAGTGGGGATTGAACGACTGACCTCTTCCCGTCCTCCCTGCAACTGTTAAGGACCGAATTGCATGCCGGCCGCGACCCCGGAAGTCCGCTCAATCTATGATACGGACAGGGACCCGGCTCCCTTTGTCCCATTCATTCAAGCGGTAGGGCGCGGCGAGAAGCTGAAGCGCGATCTTACCTACGAGGAGTCAGTAGAGGCGCTACGCCAGATCGTCGAACAGACCTGCTCTCCAGCGCAGGCCGGCGCATTTCTGATTACGCAACGGGTCAAAGGCGAGGCTGTCGACGAGGTCCGGGGTTTTACTGTGCTCTTGCGGTCAGAAACAATCACGCAGATTCGTCCCCGGGTCGAGGGGCTGCTCGATCTGGCTGTGCCCTATGACGGCAAGGTTAAGAGCGCGCAGCTTGCCCCCGCCATAGCAGTAGTTCTCGCCGAAGCCGGAATGCCGGTTGTCCTGCATGGCGATGAAGGCGTACCCACCAAGGAGGGCATCGGGCCGGGGCCGGTTCTGAGGGCACTGGGCATTGCCGACGACCTGGAGCCGGAAGCCGTCCGGTCAATGATCGAAGCGGTCGGCATCGGCTACCTGTCTGCCGAAAGATTCGCGCCGCGATGGCATGACCTGCTGCCGCTCCGCCGTCAGTTTGGCCTTCGGACTGTCCTCAACAGTGTCGAGAAACTCCTCAATCCGGCCAACGCCCCCTATCAGGTCAGCGGATTTTTCCACGGAAACTACATCGAGCGCCTGCGCGCCGTGCAGACGGGCGCCGCGCGCAGCTTTATCATCCAGGGAGAGGAAGGCTCAGTCGAGATGGCCGTCGGCCGCAAGTCCCACGTTTTTGCAGAAGATGCCGCCAACGACCTTGTTCTGGATCCTGAAGCCCTCGGTCATACCGAGCGAGTACGCGTACCCGGCCCCGCAGACGCCGCAGGCCATGCCGAGCTCAATGCAAGGGTACTCGCATCAGAAGCGTGCGACGCGACCGAGCAGGTCTGCCTGACTGCCGGTGTCATTCTCCATCTCTTTGATCTGGCCCAGAGTGTTTCCGACGGGATAAGTCGCGCCAGGCGTATTATTGAGAGCGGCGCCGCGCGTGCCCGTTTGGAACGGGCCGCGGCGAAAAACGCGGCATGAGCAGCAAGCAGATCCTGTCAGGAAGCATCTGTTAACCTACTTCACCCCTCTCGCCAACAGCTCTCTTGCCAGCGCCACTGCCTCGTCTGAGTTTGCCACGGCGCCGGCCGCCTGCGCCTCCGACAGCTCCCGCATAATGGACCCCACAATCGGCCCCGGTTCCAACCCCAGACGCCTCATCAGCGCATGGCCATCCACCAGCGGCGCGACCGGATAGTCCGCCGGCCGTGAAAAGGCAAAGGAAAACAGCCCTTCCACGGCCTTGAGGAAACTTCCCCACTCTGCCCCTCGCTCCAGCCCTGTCGCCTGCAGATCCGAGATCGCCTGCAGCGTCACATCCAGCCCGTCGAGACGTTGCTGCGCGCCGCTCGATTGCAGGTGATGCTCAATCTGGCGCCCCGCCGTCACGCTGCCTGCATCGCGAAAAAACCGATACGCCGTCCGCGGACCGATGCTATTCTCAGCACGGGGAAGTGACTTGACCAGGTTGCGAGGTACGCTGTGCATCGAAGCCACCCGCTCAGCCAGCAGGACTTCACGCCTGCTGAAACGGAGCTGTGCAACGCGCCGGCCGGCTATCTCCGCGCTCAACTGCTGGTGGCCGGCATGTGACTGTCGTTCGGCGCCGCCCCTGGAATCCGCGGCAAGCCTACCGGCCTTTCCCGTATCGTGCAGCAGTGCATGCCAGACCAGCCACCCGGCGCGGTCGTGGCCGGCCGCGATCTCCTCGCCGAAATGGGCGCGCAGCGGCTCTGCCCATGGTTCCAGAGATCCTCTCAGTTTACGGTCCTCCAGCGGCGAACCGCCGCGCAGCCAGTCTCGAAGTTCGGCAGCGCGGCGCGCCGTCAACAGGCTGTGGTCGTAGGCATCAAGGTGGTGGCGAGATGACTGCGTCACGCCTTGCAGTGCGCTGACCTCCGGCAACAGCTGGTCAAGCAGCCCGAGCGCATTCAACTCCCTGGCTCCGTCGTCCGGACGCGAACAGTCCAGCAACTTCCACAGTTCCTGCCGCAGACGTTCGGCGCTGACGCGAAGGACCGTCCCGGCCAGGTCAACGATCTGCCTTCGCGTTTCATCCTCAATCGTAAAGCCCAGCTGAGCAGCCAGGCGCACCGCGCGCAATAGCCTGATCGGGTCGTCGCGCAGACTCTCCTCCGATATGCGCCGCAGCCTGTACGACGTGATATCCGCAATGCCGCCGCACACGTCAATCAGCCGGGTTGGACTGTCCGCCGAAAGTTCCAGCGCCAGCGCATTGGCGCTGAAGTCACGCGCCAGCAGGTCGGACCGCAGGTCGCCTCGCAGTGCCGCGGCGTCACACTCGATTCGTCGACCGTCGCTGCCTTTCCCGATGAGGCGGGCGACGTCCCTCGCTTCGTCCAGGGGATAGTAGGCCCAGCCGAGCCTGTCCGCCGCGCGTCGCGCCAGGGGCAATACCGGCCCGTTCAGGACAAGGTCCAGGTCCGTTGTCGAGGCCGGGGCCCGATCGCGGGGGTAGGAAGCGCTGGCGCCGCTGTGAGCGTGCCCGTCTGAGTTCGCAAGCGCCCAGCCCGGAATCGAAGAGATGCCCAGCAGATGATCCCGCACCGCGCCGCCGACAATGTAGACCGGCGCTCGTTCCGCCATGAAGGCGTCGATCACCCGCGCGACTGCATCTCCTGATGGCCGGTTCGATTCAACTGCGTCCATGGCTGAAAGGGAAAGTGTTCAAGGCGAACGACGACGGAGTTCCATCGCAGTCATCTTGCCGTCAGATCATCGCCTCTATAAGCATCGGTCCCGGCTCTTCAATCCCCCGGCCCAGCGCCCGGACGAAGGCATCGGCGGTCTCGACGCGGATCGCGGGAACGCCCATACCCTCGGAGATCGAGACCCAGTTCAACTCTGGAGAATCAAGGCGCATCATCGCCTGGGCATGTGGACCTGGTTCAGCGTCGCCCCCCACATTCAGGAGTTCGCCCTGCAGAATGCGGTAACTGCGATTGGCGAAAATGACGTTCACGACATTCAGCGACTCGCGCGCTTGCGTCCACAGGGCCTGCAAAGTGTACATGCCGGAGCCGTCGCCCTCCATGGCAAACACCTGCCGGTCCGGGCAGGCCGCGGCCGCCCCGGTGGCCGCCGGCAGGCCCTGGCCGATGGAGCCTCCTGTCACGTGAAGCCAGTCATGAGGCGGCGCCGTTTCGGTGTGGGGATACGCCTGCCGGCCGCAAGTGACCGACTCATCGGCGACGATTGCATTTTCCGGCATCAGTGCGCACAGAGCGGTCCAGGCCGCCTCCGGCGTGAGTTCGCCGGTCGGCAGGGCCGGGCGTTCCAATCGGGCTGCGGCAGTCGGAGTTGCCGGCGCGCCCAGCTCTTCATTCAACGCATCGAGCGCGGCGGGTACGTCCTCATCCTCGGAGGCGAGCAGATGGATGCCTGCGTCCGGCGGCGCCAGCCGGCTGGGGCTGTCCGGGTACGCAAAGAAGCCCACCGGGTCTTTGGCGCCGGCAAGAACGACATGGCGTGCGCCCGCCAACAGAGAGACAGCCTGATCGACAGGATAGGGCAGGCGAGCCAGGACAGGGCGGCCCGCGCCTCTCGCAACCCGCGCCGCAGCGCGATTGCCGACGACCCGGGCGTTTGCTCCCGCCGCGATCCGGCAGGCAAGTTCGCTGATCCCTGCGCTGCACATCACCTGATCGCCCACGAGAAGGACCGTCTCTTCTCCCCGCCGCAGCAAACGGGCGATGGCTGAAATACGCGCCTCGGGGACGACGGCCCTCGGCGGCGCGCTCCGTGGGGGAGCCGGACCGTCCGCCGCTCCCCAAGCCGTATCCGCCGGCAGTATAAGTGTTGCCACCTGCCCCGGGGGCGTACAGGCCGCGGCGATGGCCTCGGCCCCGTCTTCGGCAACCGCGCGCGAATCGGGTGAGGTGCGCACCCAGCCCGAGACCGGCCGGGCCAGTCCCTCGATGTCAGATGTCAGCGGCGCGTCATACTGGAGGTGATAGGTCGCGTGATCCCCCACTATGTTGACGATCGGTGAGTGGGCCTTGCGCCCGTTGTGCAAATTGGAGATCCCGTTCCCCAGCCCTGGGCCCAGGTGCAGCAGCGTCGCCGCCGGCTTGCCGGTCATGCGGGCGTAGCCGTCCGCGCACCCGGTCGCAACACCCTCAAACAGGCAAAGAACCGAGTGCATCTCCGGCACGGAGTCCAGCGCGGCGACAAAGTGCATCTCCGACGTGCCGGGATTCATGAAGCAGGTGTCCACACCGCCGTCATACAGCGTGCGAATGAGAGCCTGGGCGCCGTTCATAGGGAATACTCCGGACAAAGCGAATTAGAGAATCGGCAAGCAAACCGCTGCAAGCTGCGCTAGGAATCTTCTTCAGACGGGTCTGGCGCCAAGGCAGACTCGATCTCCCGCCAGGCCTCTTCAGCTGCCGAAGCGGTCTGCTCGGAAGGCGGCTCTTCACCATAACGGGCCTCGCCGTAAGCCGCGGTGATGGTTTTCACCGGCGCCTCGTCAAAGCCGGGTTGGGCGGCCAGGCGCCCCCCATAGCTGCTGGGGGTCTCACCCTGCAATCTGGGCGCGCTTCGTGCCTGCGCGAGTGCCAGCAGCCGCTGGTAGATCGAGCGTATCAGACGGCGCGTGTCGCTCTCCCCTTCCAGCGACAGGTACGGGTCCGGTTCCTCCGGCGGAGGGCCGAACCGTGAACGCAGACGGGCCCACAGGTCGGCAAGCTGGGACTGCAACAGGCTGGCTGTCAGTATCGATTCGCGCACCTCGTCGTTCTCCTCTTCGGGACGGCTTTTCAACTGACGAAGAACGAGCATGAAAATGATGAATACGCCCGCTGCTGTCACAAGCAAAGCAACCCAGCGGAAGGGCTCGGGCATCGCTTCAACGACCCTCTCCGGCGGCTCCGGAAACGGCTCCTGGGTGGGAATCTCGCCAATCTCGGCACGCTCCGTCTCCTGAGAACGGTCGCCGAACAGGCTGCGCAGCAGGCGTATCAGATACTCAACGATCAGGAAGATCGGGTAGGCGACGATTGTGATGATCCAGATGAGAACTGTGCTGACCCCCTGCCAGATCAGCCCCAGGGCCTTCCAAAGTATGGCAGCGTCTTCCGGCTGAATGATCAACCCCACCAGCAGGGCCATTCCCAGCATGACGAAGATCGTCAGCCCGATTCCGGCCATCCAGCCGCGGTTGGGACGCAGTCTGGCTACGCGCGCGCGGCGTCTCCACCCGCCCGATTTCCCAAGGTTGGCAACACCCATCCCTGCCAGTCCGGAGGCCGCAAAGAGTAGTATCAGCCAAATGGAGTTGGAAAGCTGGCCGCCGGCCGACATGAATGGGGCCGCTGCCGCGTCAGATTGCTCAATCGCCGGGACCGGAGGAACGATCCAGGCAAACAGGGCCAGTGCGGCGCCGCCCGAGAGAAACGCCCTCCAGATCTCATCGTGGCGGTACTGGCCGTGCCCGTCCAGCGCGCCCCGCAGCCAGAGAAAAACACCCAGGAGCAGAAAAAGCAGCGTGCCGGGAACTTCGATCGGGACCGCGTCCCAATAGATCAGATCGTACCCTGCGGCTATCAGCCAGCGCAGGTCCACCAGCCAGAATTCCGGTCGCAGGAAGCGCAGCCACAGCAGAAGCAGGATCGCCGCAAATCCAAATATTGCAATCTGCTGCCGTATCTGATTCGTCCTGCGAAAATCCCTGCGCTCAGCCAGAGTCGGCATCGACCAGCGTGCGAAGGTAAAGCTGATTATTGGCAGGACGATCACCATCCAGGGGTACATCAGAGGCGCAGAGAGGGAGGGAGACAGAAACCCCTGCAGCAAGAGCATCCAGGGCCAGATCCAGCAGAAGCGCATGATACCGACAAGCGCCGGCAGCAGCCCGCCGTCCACGATGTTCCACTCTTTATGGTCCCACGGCAGGGCAAAAGTCGAATTCATCAGTCAGTATCGTTTTCGACGGTCAGGTCGCTCAACGCCTGTTCCGACAGCTTCTGGTAAGCGACCCCGGGGATAGCTCTTTCGAGCGTCAGGCCGCCGATTCCCAGCAGCGTGACGGCAAATCCCCGACGCTGCAGATCGATGAGCACACGGCGCAGGTTATCAGACAGCGTCGCGCTCACCAGCACGATCGAAGTCCCGATGCGCAGGTGGTCGGCCTCCTGTTGCAAGACCCTTTCAATCGTCGTATGCGGCACACCCACACAGTAGGCCAGCGCCTCCAGGACGCTGGTAAGCTGCCTCGGGTGTGCGCCGGGCAATACGCGCACACGCCTGCCCGCGTACATCATGCTGTTGGCGAAAACACCGAACTCCTCGCCTTGCATCTGCGCCCACCGGGCAATGGAGGCGCCGACGCTGATGGCAAACTCCCGCAGCGCCGGGTCGACCCCTTCGAAGCGGTGTTGAAAGGTTCGTATATTGACAAAGATTGCCAGTGGGCGCGAAGCGGAAGGTTCGAACAGCTTTGTCTGAAGTTCCTGGCGGCGTGCCGTCGCCTTCCAGTGGATGTAGCGAAAGTTGTCGCCGGGCAGATACTCGCGTACGCCGCTCAACCGCAGTGGGTCTTCGATCAGTCGGTTTCGACTCTCGTGATCGCCAAATGGGTGGCGGGCCTCGAGACCCAGTTCGGGCAGTGTATACATTCGGGGATAGACCAGAAGCAGCGAGGTAGCCGGATCCTCCAGGAACTGGCTGCGGAATCCAAAAATGTCGCCGCAGATGAGCTGCACCGGTCCGAATCTCCAGGCGCCCCGCTGGGTACCGGTAACGGTATAGCGGCGAATGACCCTTTGGTAGATGCCGAGTGAGAAGAGGTTGACGAGAACGCGGCGCGTGGGCAGATAGTGCCTCGCCCGCTCTTCTGGCTCCAGGTCGAGGGCGACGGGAATGTCGTCTTCGCACCGCAGCCAGGCAAGCGGCAGCGGTTTGGCGTTGGTCACCTCCAGATGAAGATCAGTCCTTTCGCCGAAAAAGACGTGGTCGACGTCGAACCGGCGCCTGTAGGTCACCTCGGAAAGACTGTAGCGGCTCCAAAGCCAGACGACGAGCCCCAGCAGGCCGAGGATCAGCGCCATCGTAAAGATCAGGCTGTTGCGCGTGGAAAGCGCCAGAATCAATATAGCAGCCGCGGCGGTCCAGCCAGCGCGCCCCATCAGTCTGAAAGAGAGGTGCGCTCGTCGGCCGGTGGGCCGTTGACCGAAGCTCCCGGGGAAACGGCTGCCTCCAGCTCCTGCTCCAAGTCAGTGCCGAATGCGCCGACTACGTCAGCCGATTCCGTCTGGGCAGGGCCTTCCTGCCAGTTCTCCTCAACCGGGACCGGCACAGCGTGAATAATGCCTTCCAGAACCTTGGCGACGGAAGTGCCGTGCAAACGTGTGTCGGGGCCGGGGATTAACCGGTGGCGGAGAACGGGCGGGGCAAGCTGCTGAATATCATCCGGCGTAACGTAGGACCGCCCCCGGATCGCGGCCAGCGCCTGTACCGTGCGGTAGAAGGCAAGACTGCCGCGCGGGCTGACGCCCAGATCGAGCGCACTGTCGACGCGCGTTGCCTGGACCAGGTCGAGGAGATAGTCCTCCAGGACCGGGTGAACGAAAACATCACGGCAGATTGTTACAGCCCGCCGGATGTCGTCCGCCTGGACGATAGCCTTGACGCGGGAAAGAGGATTGTCTGCGCGAAAACGGTGCAGGATCAGGCGCTCCTCTTCACGCTCAGGATAGCCCAGCGCCAGCTGAATCAGGAAGCGGTCCATCTGCGCCTCAGGCAGTGGGAAAGTTCCTGCAAGTTCGACCGGATTCTGCGTTGCCATCAGGAAAAACGGGTAGGGAAGCGCATGGCTGATGCCATCGACGGTAACGTGCCGCTCTTCCATCGCTTCCAACATTGCGCTCTGTGTACGCGGACCGGCGCGGTTGATCTCGTCTGCGAGGACAATTCCTGCCAGAATCGGGCCGGGACGGTATTCGAAGTCGTCCGTCTTGCGGTTATAGACGCTGACGCCAACGATGTCGGAGGGGAGCAGGTCGGGCGTGAACTGGATTCGTTGAAAGCTGATACCCAGAGAAGCGGCAAGTGTCTTCGCCAGCATCGTCTTGCCAATGCCGGGTACGTCCTCCAGCAGCACGTGGCCTTCGCAGAAAAGGGCCACCAGCAGCTGATCAACAACCTCGTCCTTGCCTACGATCACCTGGCCTACGTTTTCCCGTAGCCGTTGCGCAAGGTCCTGTACAAAGGCGATGTCTGTCATGTATGCTCCTCAATCGACAACGGCTCCGGAAATGCCCAGGTGAAGTCGACGAAAGGACAAGTGGCCTGTTGACCCTGACAGTCAAGAGTCCCGACAGGACGGCTATGCCGCACGGGGCTGTCAGAGAAGCCATGTAATAGCGTATCTGCAACAAGCGGTCAGTTCAAGCCTGCAATTGAGGGAGTATAACAGCGGGCCGACTGAACGCCAAAGGAGAAGGGTTCGGTTATGGCCGCAAAGAGGGCGGCGACACCAACGAACTGCCGCCGCTTACAGTGTGATTTCGGACAGCGGCTCCTCGCCCGCCCAGACTCGCTGAAGGTTCTTGAAGATGAATATCCCGCGGCGCTGCCACGTATCGTAGGTGACCCCGGCAATATGCGGTGAGAGAATCACGTTATCCAATTGCAGAATCGGATTGCCCGGGTCTGTCGGTTCGTCCTTGAGAACGTCCAATCCTGCGGCCTGGATTTTGCCGCTGTTCAGAGCGTCGATCAGAGCGTCTTCGTCCACAACCGGGCCGCGACAGGTATTGACGAGGATCGCGCTGGACTTCATCCGCGCCAACGCCTCCGGGCCGATGAGATGACGGGTCTGGTCATTTAGCGGCACGTGCAAGGTGACAATATCGGACCTCTCCAACAACTCGCCCAATGAGACCCTCTCAACCTGCAAATCGCGTTCCGCTGCGGCCGGAACGGGGAAAGGGTCGAAGTAGATTACATTGGCCTGGAAGGGGACCAGCCTCCTGGCCACCTCTTTGCCAATGTGACCGAGGCCGACAATGCCAACCGTCTTACCGTGAACTGTGAAGGTCGTCATTCCACTGTCGATATCCTTCCAACCTTGGTTGCGCACGTTGCGGTCCATCTCCGTCAACCGGCGGTAGACGCTCAGAATGAGGGCCAAGGTGTGCTCCGCTACGTCGATCGAGTTTGTGCCGCCGTTGTTGGCCAGTGGAATCTCCAGCTCTGACAGCAGCTCGAGCGGCATGCGATCGAAACCGGCGCTCACAAGCTGGACCAACTTCAGGCGCTCCGCCGCCCGCAGTACGGCTTCTTCCAGGTCGCCGGGAAAGAGGATCAGGAAGTCTGCATCGGAGGCTAAGCTGGCCTTTTCCTCCGCCGGCAGTTCATATGGTTGCACGGATACATCCCACTCCCGGGGCGCCGGGGCAATGACCTGCTGGGCCAGCTCACCGGCCAGATCAGTGAAGAAAATTACTTTGGGCATCAGGGTATTCCTGGGTGAACGCTACTGTTGTCTGTAGCCGGGGACGCTGGTTGGATCTGCGCAAGCGATGGGGCCGATTTGGTCTCAGCTGTTCAGATTCCAGACCTGCCTGGCCGTCTTGCCGAATATCCAGGCGCGCTCATCGGTGCTCAAGGCAGAGAGATATTCGAGAGGAAACGCCAGGGAATTGTCGAAGCCTTCGCGGCTGCTGACGGGCGGCCAGTCGCTGCCCCACATGATGCGCCGTGCGCCGAAGGCCTCCAATGTCAGCTCTGCCAGAGGTGGAACCTCCTGAAATGGGCAAGGGAGGTGGCAGAATTCGCCAAATCCCGGCAGCTTGACTGTCAGATTTTCGTGGCGGGCCAGAGCGGTGATGGCGGCAAATTCTTCCAGGTCAACGCCCGGCTTGACGCCGCCCAGATGCTCGATGATCATCGAAAGGTTCGGGAAGAGGCGCAGCACTTCTTTGAACTCGGCGCTCTGCAGGATATCCGGCCGGCTGAAGACGCTGACAACCAGGTCCAGCTCGTCGGCAACGCGCCAGTGGGACAGGGGATCGCTCCCTTGACTCCGAAAGTCGGCCAGCAAACGAATGCCGGCGAGCCCCCGTTCGGCCCAGGCGCGCATGGCAGAGCCGTCGTCATCGTCGTCCACGATCATGGCCGCGGCAAACCGGCCCGGGTTCGCTTCAATCGCATCCACAATGTAACCGTTGTCGCTGTTGCCCATATACTGGATCAGAACCGCCTGGTCGACACCGGCTCGTTTCATGTGGAAGAGCAGGGCCTCGACAGGCTCATACTTGTGCAGGCCGATGTGACAGTGCGTATCGACGACGGCAAACTCTCTCTCACTCATCCCGAAAACTCCTTCCGGATTCAGCCTTGATTGAATGCAAAATTCAGCGCCTCTTCCGTCGGCTCGACACCCAGGCCGGGCCCGTCCGGAAGCGTGAAGAAGCCGGCGCGGCAGTCCATCGTGCTGCGAATGAACTGCTTGTTGCGGTCGAAAATGGAATGCTGGTACTCGTGCATGACAAAGTTGGCTAACGTGGCGGCCGCATGCAGGCTGGCCGCCTGCGCGATGCCAATATTGATCGTCGCATGGGGCATCACCTGGCAGTGGAAAGCCTGCGCCAACTCACAGATGCGGACGAAACCGGTTATGCCGGTGTGGGCCATCTCCGGCTGAATGACGTCCATACAACCGGCTTGCAGGCGCGGAAGGTATTCGTGGATGGTTCGCCACTCCTCTCCAAGACCGATGCGCGTCTTGACCGACCGGGCCACGTGCGCCTGACCTGCCAGATCCTCCGGCGCGACCGGCGCCTCCGCCAGATACAGGTCGTATAGGCATAGTCTCTCAATCAGTTGAACCGCTTCCAGCGCAGTGTAGCGCCAGTGAAGATCGGCAAGAATCTTCGGCGCAGGCCCGACCTCGCTGCGGATCGCTTCGATCTCCGCGACCTCTCCTTCGTCCGCAACAACGGCTGCGAACTTCACCGCCGAAAAACCGCGTTCGATCCACCGTTTTCCCAGCCCAGCCCGTTCCTCCTTCGTCCCGCCCGGCAGCCCCGAAACGTAGACCGGCAGCCTCTCGTGCCGCAGGCCGCCCAGCAGTTGCCACACCGGCTGCCCCGACAGTTTGCCCCGCAAGTCCCAGAGAGCCATGTCCAATCCGGCGATGGCATCGAGAGCGTACCCGCCGAAATGACCCCGCACTCGCTGCAGGTCGTACAAGTCCTCGTAGATGCGCTCGACGTCGTGAGGACTGCGGCCAATGACAAATGGGATTAGCAGCTCATCCAGAATCGTCCGCGCGACTTGCGGCGCCACCACACCGAAACATTCGCCCCAACCGACCGTCCCGTCACTTGCTTCGGCTCTGACCAGCAGCGTCTGGTCGAAAACGGGGTATACTGTGCGGTTGCCGGGGCGCACAATGTAGCCCTTTGGGTTGGGCCGGTTGTCCTCCTCCAGCGGTCCCAGGTAAGGAACGTCGCGCGGGATGCGGAGGGGGAAGAGTTTAATAGAAGATACAGTTGCGCTCATGTCTCCAGAAGCGGCTCTACGTCCCGCCAAATGGCTTCAAATTCCTGCAAGTCCTGATTGTCCAGGTATGCGCCGGGAATGCGGCTGGCGGTCGAGGTGAAGATGCCGCGGCGCAGGAAGACCTGTTTGTAAACCGCAACACCGTGCATCCGCTCAAAGTTGAGCAGCGGCAGCAGACGGTTGAACAGTGCTCTCGCTCCGGGCTCGTCATGTGTTTCCAGAAGGCCCCAGATCCGCGTGTGCAGGTCTACAGACTGGCTGGCAGGCATATTCCCGCAGGCCCCCCGCCGCCACTCATCGATCATGTAAATGCCGCCCTGCCCCCCAAAAACGCCCCTGCAACTGTCTCCTGCCGCAGCCAGCGTACGCGAAATGGCGCGCGGTTCCGGTAACGTCTCCTCCTTCAGATACTGTACCCACTCCATTTCCCGGCACATGCGCGCCAGCAGCTCCGAGGACATCGGTGTTCCAATCGGTCCCATAAAGTTCTGAATGCAGATCGGAATGCGCAGGGCGTCATTCAGAGCCCGGTAATAGGCATAACAGCCATCCGCGTCAGGATGCAGGATGTGGGGCGGCATCGCCATGATGCCGTCGGCGCCCACATCCTGGGCATAGCGGCTCAGGGCCGCTGCCGGCGCCCTGTGGCCGTGCGTGGTAGCGGCGATGACCGGTACCCGCCCGTCGGCCTCCTCGACGACAATCCGGATCCAACGCTGACGTTCTTCATCCGACATCGTCGCGAATTCGCCCGCGTTGGCCGGACCGACGAGCCCGGCCGCGCCCGCCTGAATGCAAAACGCCACCTGACGGCGAAGGGCCCCCTCGTCCAGATCAAGGCCGTCAGTAAACGGAGTAACGACAATCGCGAATATGCCGCGCCAATTCCTGTTCATCAGCTTTGCTCCACCAATAGGAGATCAGATCATACAGTAGGATGCCTCGAAGCCGACCGGTCAGCACTTTTCCCTCGACCACAGCTCTCTGGCGAATTGCGAACAAAAAGGAGCTGGTAGAATATCGATCCCGGCGAGCAGTCTGCCTGGTTCGACAGAAGTGGCCGGGCTCGTCAAGAGCGTCCGCTTGTTGCCCTGCCTCTTCGGATCAGTATACTACACTTAGGTAGCCACTCCATTTACAAGCGAGCGAAATGAACATGAAAATCACTGACGTAACGGTAGTCCGGTTGCAAGGCGTATTGGAGTCCGAAGGGGCGTTCTGGGAGGAGCGGCTGGTGCGTCCCCTCGACATCTACCCGGAACACAAAGCGGAAGGCCCGCACGAAATGTTTGCCGTTGGCGAAGGCCGCTACAACATCACCGCGTACTTTGTCGAAGTCGAGACCGACGAAGGCGTATCCGGTCGCGGCGGTCCTGTTCCTTTCGACCAGGCCTTTGTCATCCAGACCCAGCTGGCGCCCCTCCTGATCGGTCACGACCCCCTGGCAACCGAACGGCTTTGGGACCGGATGTACCGCTCCCAGGTGCATGGACGCAAAGGCACGGAAATGATGGCCCTCAGCGCGGTGGACTGCGCGCTCTGGGACCTGAAAGGAAACTATTTCCAGGCCCCCGTCTGCCAGCTGCTGGGCGGGCCCACCCGCACCGAGGTCCCGGCCTATGCCAGCGCCCTGGGGTTCTCAATCGATCCGGAGCTGGTCCGGGAGCGGGCCAGGCAGTTTGTGGCCGAAGGTTATAGAGCCACGAAGTGGTTCTTCCGCGATGGCCCGACCGACGGCAAGATGGGAATGGAGCGGAATCTTCGCCTCGCGCGCACGTTGCGCGAGAGCGTCGGCCCGGACGTGGACATCATGTTGGACTGCTGGATGAGTTGGGATGTGCCGTACGCGGTGCAGATGGCCCGCCGGCTCGAAGAATACGCCCCCCGCTGGCTCGAAGAGCCGGTACTGCCCGACAAGATCGAACAGTACGCCCAGATCCGCCGCGCCGTAAACATTCCTATCAGCGGCGGCGAACACGAATACACACGCTGGGGACTGAAACAGCTGATGGACGCCGGAGCCTGCGACGTCTACCAGCCCGACATCTACTGGTGCGGGGGTATTTCCGAGACGCAGAAGATCCTGGCCCTGGCATCAGCTTACGACGTACCGGTAATTCCCCACGGCCACTCTACGCCTGCCAGCATCCACGTCATCGCCGCCTGGCCGGAGCCGACCACGCCGATGCTGGAATACCTGATCAAGTGGAACGAAGTCCACCAGTTCTTTCTCAAGAACCCGCTCAAGCCGGTCAACGGAAATGTCGGCGTGCCCACTGCGCCGGGCATCGGCATGGAACTGGATGACGCCAAGATCCAGCAGCGAGAGGTTGTGACCTTCTGAGGTAAAGGAAATGGCTACCGAGGGGTGGTTGGATAGCCGACAGGATCGATGATGGCTTCGATCAGGTAGGGCGCCCTTGCAGCGGCCGCATGTGCCAGCGCCCCGTCGCACTCTTTCGGCGTCGTGACACGGGCTGCCGCGATGCCGTAACCTGCGGCGATCTTGCAGAAGTCCGGCGCAGGAAACTCGGTGCCGAAAGGCGCCTTGCCCTGCCTGATCTGGTGTGAACGGATCAGATCGATGGCGTTGTCGACGGCCACGACGACTATCACGGGCAGATTCAGCCGGGCCAGGACCGCCAGTTCTCCCAGGCACATCAGCATTCCGCCGTCGCCGATAAGGCAGGCCGCCGATTCGTCCGGCCGCGCCAGCGCGGTTCCGATAGCTGCCGGCAGCCCAAATCCCATGCAGGACAGTCCATTGGAAAGAGCGAAGCTGTTCGGGGTCAAGGTCGGCCACTCCAGGCTCCCGAATATCTTGTGGCTGCCCACGTCCACCGCAAGCAAAGTGTCCCTGCTCAAATGACGGCGCATACTCTCCAACAGCTGCTGAGGCAATAGATGGCCGGGCCGGGAGGCAGGCAAGGGTACGGCAGCCAGCTGCGCGTGAAACGCACGCACCCTGGGCTTTCCCCACTTCCCGTCGGTGCAGAACGCACTGTCGGCAAGTTGCGTCAGCGCCGCCGTCATCGGCCCCACAAGCTCTACGTCGGCCGGCAATACCGGGTCGCAATTAGGCCAATTCGCAATCCAAATGAGCGGTACGTCTTCAGTCGCTTCTGCCGAGGCGCCTTTCCCGCTCTGCGGCAGCGAAAACTCCTTCACCAGCTCGACTACATCGAAGCCCACGGCGACGACGCAGTCCGATTCCTCCAGGATGTCGTACACGGGATCGGTGCGGGTCAGACCGATGACCCCTGCGCTCAGCGGGTGACCATCCGGCAACGCGCCCTTTCCCTTCGGGGACACAATTACCGGCGCGCTGGCCGCCTCTGCCAGCGCTCTCAGCGCATCGTACGGGGCCTCCGGCTCCAAACCGAGTCCGGCCAGAATCACGGGGCGTGAGGCCTTCGCAACAATGTCTCTTGCTCGCGAAAGCTGCTCGCTGTCGGGCAGATCTCCGTTCCCACCCGCTTCGCTCCGGTCAGTCGGAATCTGGCCTGGCTGCTGCCCGCGCGCGCGCTCGACCGGAAGTTCCGCCTCCTCATTGCTTATCTGCAAATGCACCGGACCCGGACGCCCCTGCATCGTCAGTGCAACTGCCGCCGGCACCTCCGCCGCGGCGTTCTTGGGCGTAACCTTGAGCGTCCGCTTGGTGATCGGCGCGAAGACGGCCTGCAAGTCGACCACCTGGTGCGTATAGTCCGGCAGCAGCGAGTCAGGCTTTTGCGCCGTAATCAGCACAACCGGCGCCCGGTCCAGCCATGCGTGCCCAATGCCGGGCACCGCGTTGAGCGCCCCTGGGCCCAACGTCGTGAGTGCACATCCCGGCTTGCCGGTCGCGCGCGCGTAGGCATCGGCCGCAAACACCGCGCTCTGCTCATGGTGCATCAGCTCAAAGCGGATACCGACCCGCTGCAAAGCCTCCAATACCGACACCACCTCCCCTCCCGGCATTCCAAAGGCAAGGCGGACGCCGGCGTCATGTAGAGACCGGGCGATTGTCTCGGCAACAGTGGCCATAATCGGAATGTGTCCTTCCCTAGCGATCGAAGTATTTGCCGACGATCAGTTCCAGGCGGTCGACGACCTCCGGCGGAACGGCCTTCTTGTCGGTGATCAACGCATCCCGGAGCGCATTGGCATGGGGCGAAGGACGGCAGTCAGCCAGCAGTTCGATTGCGTTGGCGACGGCCTTTACCGCCACTTCCGCGTTGTGCATCAGCATCCTGATGACAGCTTCGACCGTCACCGCCTCTTCTGTTTCATGCCAAACATCATAGTCGGTCACATGGGCCATGCAGGCATAGCTCATTTCCGCTTCTCTGGCCAGGAACGCCTCCGGGGTCGTGGTCATGCCGATGATGTCCATTCCCAGCTGGCGGAAGGCGATGCTCTCGGCTTTCGTACTGAAGCGCGGGCCCTCGATCGTAACGAAATTACCGCCAAGGTGTGCTGTGGCGCCAGTCTGCGCTACCGCCCTGAAGCAGATGTCGCTGAGGAAGTCGCAAAATGGATGGGCGACGCTCACATGCACGACCAGCCCTGCAGTTCCCGCGTCCGGGTCATCGAAGAAACTGAGCCCTCGCAGCCGCGTGCGATCAAAAATCTGGTCGGGGATGACAATGTCGCCAGGCCGCAGCCTCTCTTGCAGGCTGCCGCAAGCGCTGACCGCGATCAGGTACTCGACGCCCAGCATTTTGAAGCCGTAGATGTTGGCGCGCTGGTTCAACCGCGTGGGGCTGATACGGTGCCCCCGTCCGTGCCGGGCAAGAAACGCGACCCGCTGGCCGTGCAAAGTACCCACAATAAAGGCGTCCGACGGTTTGCCAAAAGGTGTGTCCAGTTCGATCTCTTCGACATCGGACAACGTATCCATCTGGTAAACGCCGCTGCCCCCGATTACTCCGAAGCGAATTGGTCCTGTCATCAAGAGAACTCCGTGTAAGATTGAGAGAATACTTTAGTTTCCCTACAAGGGGTGTATTCAAAACCGTTCACTGCACAACATGTTTCCGAATAAAGGACTCATGGAATTCTGCACCGCTCACCTTGTCGCCAGAAGAGCCGCGGCCGTGCCGAGAACACCCGCGCGGCCGCGTCTGTTGAGCACGGGGAAGCGAAGCCGTGCGATTCCGCCGTTTCGCTTCAGGTATATTTTGCCCCTGCGCTCGTAATGACGGGCATCAGCATCCTCGGAAAGCTGGGGCCAGACCGAAAAGTAAGCAATCTGCCCCGCCTCGTCGTACGCAACCGTTCCCGAGGGCATCGGTTCGTCGGCCATGTATGGGATTTCATTCCCGTTTGCACGGAGCCAGCGGCCAAGACCCAACCTCTTGTGGTCTTTGACGCTTACGCCAACCAGACGGAACGCGCTGACGTGGGCAACGATATCGGCGTTCGTCCAGCGATCCGTTTCCGGAGCGCTCCTGGAAACGCGCAGGTCAATCATGTCTTTGCGGCGAACCCAGACGGTCCGGAAAGGCAGGTCAAATGCCCGGACGTTCATGCCAAACTCTGCTATCATTCTCTCAACAGGGAGGAGATATCGCTAAGCCCATGCACGAGCAGACCTGTCAGTCCGGCAACCATCAGTGCCGGACCCCATCCGATTTCAGGCGTCTGCCCGTATAGTTCGGCCAATGTCGGAAGCACAAGGCGAAACTGGGCTACGGGAAAGTAGATGGCGGCGCCCGCACTGACGACAAGAAGAGAACCGCGCACAAGAGCGATCGACCAGGCGGCCCGCCAGAGACAACCGCGGCGGCCGGCGGCGTCTGCAGTTCCGCCAAAAGATTCAAATAGCGACCGGGGCGACTGGAGAATCCCGACCAAGGGGCTGAAAGCAACCAGCGCCAGGCAAAGAACCATTGCAGCCGCCTGCAAGCGAAATTCAGGGGTGAGCAACAGCCGGGGGGTCCAGGCAGGGGGCAACAGATTGAGCGCCGTCACGATTGCAAGCAGCAAGAGCGCGATGCGGACAGGCCAGCCGTAGCGTGGGCCGCGTTCTTCGGCTACGGTCCCATCGGCATTCGCGTCCTGCCGGCCCGAAGCACTCGAACTGCGGCAGAAGGCGTTCAAACTGAGGCTGATACTCACCGCGACCAATGGCAGATAGAACCCCTCACGCCACAGGCGGATTTCGCCCTGTTGCACGGGGTGCAGAAACTTCACGAGCTCTCCCAAGTCCAGCCCCAATACGGCCAGTCCTGCCGCCTTGTGCGCGATCCAGGGTCGGACGTAGCCAAAAAATGTACACAGCGCGCCGACGGGCAGCAGCCACCTGTGCAAAGGGTTCAAGGATCGAGTGAAAAGGTGTTGAATGGGTTGCATCTGCGGGTTGAGGCGGGTCTTACACCGTTTACTTCACTTTCTTCCCGGCGCGCTTAAGCCTTTGGCGCTGCCGCTCCTCGCCCTCTTCGAATCGCCGTCTTTCCGCTTCATTCGTCAGTTCGAGCCGCGGCACTTCGGTCGGCATGCCCCTTTCGTCAAGGGCCACGAAAATGTAGTAGGCGCTGTTGGTATGTGAAATCCCACCGGTCAGCAGGTCCTCCGCCTGGACGATGACCTCGACCTCCATGGAAGTGCGGCCAACATAGGTGATCCGCCCGCGCAACCGCAACAGCTGGCCGACCCGCACCGGCTCATGAAAGGCCATGCTGTCGACCGCGACCGTCACCGCAACTCGCCGCGCGTGGCGCGCAGCGGTGATGCCGCCGCATTCGTCGCATAACTTCAGAATCACGCCGCCGTGCACGTTGCCAAGCAGGTTGGCGTGCTCGGGATTCATTATTTGGCTGATACGCGTCGTCGAGTCGGCGACAGTCTTGCTCATGGCTTTTATGCGTAGTGAGCTGACGGCTGAGTGCAGTGCATTGTATCACATTCTCAGGCCAGCGCCCGTTCGTAGGCCTCGAGGAGTTGCCGCAGGCTCCGGCTCCAGGTAAATGAGCGGGCATGCGCCTCTCCGGCAGCGGCCAGCTGGGCCCGCAACTTGGGCTGCGAGGCTAGGCGTGCAATCCCGTCGGCGATGCTCTCGACAGATTCGGCATCAACGTAGAGTGCGCCCTCTCCCCCGGCCTCCGGCAGACAGGAGTTGTCCGACGTGAGCACCGGCGTCCCGCAGGCCAGTGCCTCCAGAATCGGGAGCCCGAACCCCTCGTAAAGTGAAGGATAGGCAAAGAACTCCGCTCCCGAGTAGAGGGCCGGCAGATCAGCGTCGTCCACGAATCCGGGAAAGTGAACTTCCCGCTCCATTCCCAGCTCTCGCACGGTGGCGAAGATTTCGTCAAATAGCCAGCCTCGTTTTCCCCCAATGACAAGCCGGTGAGGCAGACCTGAATCCCGGCGGGCGGCGTGGAAGGCGCGAATCAGCCTGGGATAGTTTTTGCGGGGCTCAAGAGTACTCAGAGCGAAAACGTATGGCCCGTCTCCAATAGAGTACTTCTGACGTGAAGCATGCAGAGTCTCAGGATCTGACACGCGTCGAAAGAAACTGTGGTCGACAGCGCCCTGTACAACGCTGATCCTTCCTTCAAGACGCGGCCAGGTCGACTCCAGGTCCTCGGCCGTGTTGCCGCTGTCTGCGATGAGGTGGTCTGCCCGGTTGATGCTGCGGGGCACGACGACATTCAGGTAGTGATGCAGCGAGGGCATGGCCGCCTGGGGGTAGCGCATGAAGGCCAGGTCGTGTACCGTCAGCAGCTTCCTTCTCGAGCTCACCGGCGCCATAACGAAGTCGGTCGCGTGAAACAGATCGACGGCGCTCCCGGTCAGCCACTCGACGCGCGGAGCGGGAATGTTGAGGCGGTGCCAGATGCGAGTCAGATTGCGTTCGGAGATTCCGGGAAAAGTGTGCAGAGGAAGAGGGCTTGCGGCGCGCTGCTCGGGCGTAACCGTCCCGGCCACAAAAAGCGAAATGTCAAAGCCGGGATTGTGCTGAACCAGCGCGTCAACCTGCCCGCGAATGATGCGGCCAATGCCTGCTGTCTGCCGCACGGCCGGCGTATAGTCGATGACCAGCTTCACAGCCCTTTGAAGGTCCACAAACGATTGGCGGCGAAGTTCCAGAAGAGGACGACCCCGATGGCGAAAAGCTTGGCCGAATTGTAACTGACTGTGAAACCCAGGTCGGCACTGGTCAGCCAGTCGACCCAAAACGGGCGCAGAAGTTCATCAAAGTATTCAAAGACAATCTTGTTGATTCCGAGACCCACGACGCTGACCAGAGCGAATTTTGCCATCTGTCGCCGCGTATTTTGGATTCGACTCTCTGGGTAAGTCCACCAGCGGTTGAGAAGGAAGTTCTGAAGAACGGCCGCGCAGAAGCCGAAGGAGTTGGCAATGCTTGAAGAGAAGCCCGCGAATACGATGAGCAGGTTCAGTATCGTGAAGTCCGTTACCGCTCCAAGCGCGCCGACAATGGAAAATTTGACAAACCTTTGCGTCTCTTTACGTCTACTACTTCCCATAATCGGGAGTTTGGCCTGGCTCAAGTGTGTCTCCATATCGCCTAAGTGTCGTTGCCGTCAGCCAGCGCCGCCGCGGCGCCAAGCCACAGGGCGACATGCAAATAGATCCCCTGGACGTAAAGATTGTCAAACAGGTGATGTACCGAAAGATGGACGATCACGCCTAAGACGCCGACAAGGAGGGCTGCGCTCCAGGCCATCGAAGGAATGGGCCCCTCGTTCAACGATATTGAACTGCCCTGGGGGTCAACCCCCTCCCATCTTCCCCGCAGTATTCGCCTGCGCATGCAAACAAGCCAGACGACCACGCCAGCCCACAGCGCCAGATAAGCGAACATCCCAATAAGCCCGTTCTCGGCAAGTACGTTCAGATATGTATTGTGGGCGTGCCCCAGCGGATCTTCCCATCGAGCCAGTCGCACTTGCGGGTAGACGGCCGCGTAGTTGCCCGGGCCCACGCCAAGCCAGGGCGACATCTCCCACATCCGCAGGGCAGCGATCCAGTGGGCCAGACGTTCGATGATAGAAAAATTGTTATCTGTTACAGGTTGTTGAACGATATCCCACATGCCGGTCCCAAGATAGGCAGGCAGATCGGCTAATCGGTCGGTCAGGGAGCTGGGAATGTAGCGGTATGTGATTGGCCCCAGCAGCATCACAACGCCCGCCGCGGCGAGCGCAGCCCCCTGGACCGTCCGTCCCCCTTGAACGAAGAGGACAACCGCCAGACCGGCGGCAGCGCCAATCCAGCCGCCCCGACTCCAACTCGCCAGGAGCCCAACTGCAATTATGGCGGCAGCCCCCCCATAAGCGCCCGTACCCGCAAGAACCTGGCGCAAGCTCCTACCCTTTCTTCTCAAAATCGAGGTGAAATTTAAGAGAAAAAGGGCTGCCGCCACCGGCAAAGTCAATCCCAGGTACCCGGCAAACGGATTTGGCTGGCCGAATGTTCCCGCCGCTCGCATGAATCGGTCCAGCAACAGAAAGTTGGGCGGACCGATGCGGAAAACAAACTGGAAAATGCCGAGTGCGGCCTGCAGTACGCCGCCGGCCAAAAGACCCCAAACGAGCCAGCGTATCTGTCGCTGCGTCAGTGCCTCCCGGACCAGAAGAACCGCCACAAGCATCTGCAGCCACTTGATTACGCCTTCGACTGCTTCTTGCAGGTCTATCGCATTTGAAAAGGAGAGCAGAAGCGCAAACAGATACAGGACAAACAGAATCGGCAGCGGGCCCGATGTAAGGCGAAGCCGGCCCTTCCGCACACCGTCAACAAACCACAGCAGCACCGCAGTCCCAAGCATCAGGTCGGCCAGGCTGATTGGACCCCTTTTGAGTGCGCTGGCGAAGGGGAGCGCGACGGCAAGCCCCGGCCAGATCAGGTGCGGGAATCGCAGCAGCAGTACGCCCCCGCCGCCGGCCGCAACTGCAGCGGCCGCCCAGAGCAGCGGCAGCTCGGCCAGCAGCCAAGCCAGGACCACCAGCCCGACTATCGCAGCCGCAGTGCGAACCTGCCGGCCGGAGGCATACGGCAGACCGGTCGGCGGACCCGGCAGGCCGCCGGTCAGAGTCGGCTTGATTGTCCGGCCCAACCCCATACCTGCGATCCTCTTTCTTGACTGTTATACAATTCACCCCGTTGGAAACCGGCGAGAGATCCTGACAATTCCAACTCTCTGATCAAAGAAAATTCCCGGACACACGATGCCCGGGAACCGAGGCGGAGAGGGAGGGATTTGAACCCTCGAGGGCGTAAACCCTACGCGTTTTCGAGACGCGCGCACTCGGCCAGACTATGCGACCTCTCCCAAAAACTGCCCGCGCCGGGCAGGCCCGGCACGGGAAATCCTAGCACATTCTCTAACCTCTGTACAACTCTTCGACGAATCGTTAGTCCTGGAAACAGTTCACGGACACTCTCGATTCGATCGCTGAACGCGCATTCTGCAAGCGCCCGCTCTCAAAGCAGAGCTTCAGCCAACTGAGTGAAGTCGGCCACTGTCAACGCCGGCTGGAAGGGCGAATCCTCGACCGGCAGCCCGTAACGGTCCACATACGCCGCTTGGAAACCGCATGCGCGCGCGCCCACGCAGTCAAAGGCATTGGCCGATACCATCAGGCACTGGTGGACCTCCAGGCCAAGCAGATGGGCGGCCCGCCGGTATACGCCGGGATGGGGCTTGAACGCGCCGTTGCCGGTGGCGGATATTACATCGTCAAATGGGAAATGCACTCGATTCTCGACCAGATGATCCAGGAAATGGGGATCTCCGTTGGAAAGAACAACCAGTCGATAGCGGTCGCGCAACTGCGCCAGCGCCGGAACAACCTCAGGAAAAGGGGAGAGCCCCTGCCAAGCCGCCATCAACTCCCGTATGCGTTGCTCTGTCGGCTCCAACTGGTTCATCCGCAATACGTAGTGCAACGCACGCCGCACCGTTTCGAGATAGCCGGCGTGGCCCACCATCATAATCGTGTCCTGGTACTGCTCCAGTCGTTGACGAGTCCGCCACTGATCCCAGAAGGTTTCCGGCGATCTGCCCGGCGCGTCCCTTTCGAGGAGTTCAGTGATGGCCGGCCTCAGACTTCCACCCAGATCCAGGATCGTGCCGAAGAGGTCAAATGTCAGCGCGACGGCGCCGTCGGTCGGGCCCATGGATTCTCCTCTATGGCATCAAGAGACGATCTGCTCCGTTGCCGGTGGCTGCAGCGCTCCGTCCGCGGTGAACCCGACAAACTGCAGAGATCCAACATCCGTAAGAGCGGGTATTTCGCCGGCTTCTGCCAACAGTGCCGGCGACAACCACAGTGTATCCAGTTCAAGCGTGTTCCGGATCCAGACGACGCGCGCCGAGCCGGCATCCTTGCCCATCAACCCGGTCTCGATGACCTCCCGGTCGGACGGCAGTACGACAGGTTGCTTTGCGGCCGCGAAGTTGCCGGCAGTCAGGCAGTTCGTATAGGTGGCGTGCCAGTCGATCTTGGCCCGCAACCGTTCAGGGATGAGATCGGCCAGGCCGACACCGGACGCATTGCCGTGGCTGCCGGCCGTCAGATCCAGGACCGCCAGAACGCGAAAGTTCGGCTCTCTCGGACCGCCGTTGCGCCGCCACATGCCGATGATGTTGGTATCCATGCCCGTGCCGCTTATGTTCTTGCCCATCTCCTGAACGATCAACAGATCGAGGTCGTCAAAGGGAATGGACGGTTGCAATGCCTTCGCCTTCCGCAACAACGCCGGCTCCTCTTCAAATATCCTTTCACCCGCCAGGACCGCAATCTCCGCGGGCTCGTGGCGGCCGTTCTCGACGATCGCGACGCCGGCGACGACCGGCATCGTCTTCAGAATGACCTGCGCAGCCCGGGGAATCGCAGTTACGGCGTCGTGGGCATGGAGCGTCGCCGCACCTTTCCTTTTCCCCAGTCCGATCGTCATGATTTTGCAGAGACCGCTTTCGTGGTCCGCGCGAAATGCAGTGTGGGCCTTGACACGATTGACAGGAATCACCGCATCGGCCTCGGCCGCGTGTCGATCCCAGTAGACCGGCATGCCGGCCGCTTCGCCAATCTGCTTCACCTCCAGGCTGCTGTGAATGGGGACGCCTAAATCTGCCATTCCATATCCGACGAGGACGGCATGTTGACCTTCGGCCGTGCCCCCGCCGTGGCTGCCCATTGCCGGGACGAGAAACGGCTCCGCCCCCAGTGACTTCAATGTCTCGACAACGGCCTGCACCACTTCCCTGTAGCAGGAGATTCCCCGGCTGCCTACGGCCACCGCCACTCGCATTCCAGGCCGCACCCGCTCAGACAGTGCTACCGCGTTAAGACCGTTCCATACGGCGGCAGACACATTCTCTACCTGCTGTTCAGAAACCGACTGCCGCACCGGCGCGAGTTGAATCATGGATACCTCCGTGGAGCGAATCTACCTAAGTTCCTACCTGACCCTTCAACCATGCCTCGATAAACTGGTCCAAGTCACCATCCAGGACCGTCTGCGGCGAGGCGGTCTCCACTTCTGTGCGCAGGTCCTTCACCATCTGATAGGGATGCAGGACATAGGAGCGGATCTGGCTGCCGAAGTCGGCCTGGACATTCTCGCCTTTAAGGCGGGCCTTTTCAGCAGCGATCTTTTCCTGCTCGATGGCATAGAGCTTCCCCCGCAAAATCCTCATCGCGATTTCCCGGTTCTGCGTCTGGCTGCGCTCATTCTGGCATGATACGACAATGCCTGTCGGCATATGGTGGAGGCGAACTGCCGTCGCGTTCTTCTGCACGCTCTGGCCTCCGGCCCCACTGGACAGGAAGACATCCATTCGAATGTCGTTTTGTGCAATTTCGATTTCGATGTCTTCGTCAATGATCGGCATGACCTCAAGCTTGGCAAAGGAAGTATGACGCCTGTTGCCGGCGTCGAACGGGCTGAGCCGTACAAGCCGGTGTGTGCCCCGCTCCGCTTGAAGGTAGCCGTATGCGTAGGATCCGTCCACTGTGATCGTAACGCTCTTGATGCCGGCCTCTTCCCCCTGGGTCATGTCGGTGATTTCTGTCGTGTAGCCCTTCTTCTCTGCCCAGCGCAAGTACATGCGTTGTAACATCGCCGCCCAGTCCTGCGCCTCGGTACCGCCGGCCCCGGCATGAATGCTGATGATTGCTCCGCCCGCGTCATACTTTCCATTGAGCGCCAGCGTGAATTCGCGTCTTTCCAACTCCTCATCCAATGAGCTGGCCTCACCGTCCAACTCCGCCAGCAACTCCGCGTCGTCATCCGCCATCTCCGCCAGGTCGAGTGCGTCTTGCGTCCGCTGACTCAACCCATCCCAGACTCCGATCTGTTCCTGCAGGGCGTTCAACTCCTGCATCTTCTGCTGGGCGGCCCTCTGATCGTCCCAAAAATCGGGCGCTATTGACGCCTCTTCCAGTGCTTTTGCCTGTGCGACCTTGTCCGGCAGGTCAAAGCCGCCTCCGTATCGTGTCGACCCGCTCCGCAAGCAGATGAAGTCTGTCTGTTAACTCGCCCATGCGTCCCTATCTCCTTCGATGATATTGGATGGCATTCTGAAGCCTCCGCTGGCCCCAGCATTCAGGACACTCGTAGTCCGCCACTAAAGAGGCGTCGGCCCCACTATTCTCCCAAAAGCCCTTCTACAAACGTCACCGGCTCGAACTCGGCCAGGTCATCAAGCTTTTCCCCCGTGCCAACGAAACGCACGGGGATCCCCAGCTGCTTCTTGATGTTAAGAACCGCGCCTCCCTTGGCAGTGCTGTCCAACTTGGTCAATATGATACCGGTTACGCCGGACGCCTCCTCAAAACCTTTCGCCTGCAATATGGCGTTCTGTCCCGTAGAAGCGTCCAGCACCAGCAAAGTCTCGTGCGGCGCCCTGTGGACCTGTTTCGCAGCCACTCGGCGCATCTTCTCCAACTCCTGCATGAGATTGAACCTGTTCTGCAACCTGCCGGCCGTGTCGGTGATAAGCAAGTCGGCATTTCGGCTCTCCTGACTTGCCCGTATTGCGTCGAAAAGCACCGCTGCCGGGTCGGACCCGGGCGCCTGCGCGATGACGTCTACGCCCGCCCGTTCTCCCCAGATCTGGAGCTGATCGATGGCCGCCGCCCGGAAAGTATCACCCGCGGCAAGTACGACTCTCTTGCCCTTCTCCTTGTACCGCAACGCCAGTTTTCCAATCGTCGTGGTCTTGCCCGATCCGTTCACGCCAACGACCAGCACAACAGTCAGAATGCGCGGTTCCTCTATCTGTAACGGTTCCTCAGCCTCCAACAGCTTCACCATCTCCTGCTTCAGGATCAGGTAGGCATCCTCACTGCGTCTAACCCCTTCTTGCTGCACGCGTTCGCGCGTGGATTCAACGAGTTCGACCGTAGTGTCCATCCCGACGTCGGCTACGATCAGTGCCTCCTCCAGCTCCTCCCACAGTGCATCACTGACCTCATTCTCCTGAAAAATCGAACCGATCTGACTAAAGATTCCCGACCGGGTCTTTTGCAGGCTTTCCTCAATTCGTACATCGTCCGCCGTCTTCTCTTCCCGGCGGCCAAATAAGCGCCTGAGCACGTGTGAGTCTCCTGAGATTGGCTTTGCGGGCGGTTCACGAGGCAATTATAGCACGGGCGGGAACGATAGAAAGAACATCTACCCCAAACGCCTCCGTCTACGGAAAGGGTCTACGAAGTGCAGGCAGAACGGCAATCAAACTTGAATCCTGTGTTGGCAGGATTGGGTCTTCTGCCTGTATACTGAGTTTAGTGGGAAGTTCTCGTTTTGCAGGACAGTTTTGGAGAATCTCAGACAGCCTCGATCCCCTGCAGCCTCAGGCAAAACGATGGTGACCAGAGAAGAGTTGGAGCAGAGGGAAGCCAGAGACCTGGCCGCCTACGCCATGCCCAGCTGCCGCAGCCGAGGGCGGGCCTATCCTGCTGCCGAGCACCCCTATCGCACCGCCTACCAGCGGGACCGCGACCGCATTATCCACACGACGGCATTCCGCCGGCTCCAGTACAAGACCCAGGTCTTTGTTTACAATGAAGGCGATCACTACCGTAACCGCCTGACCCACACCATCGAAGTGGCTCAAATAGGCCGCACTCTTGCCCGGACCCTCTCCTGTAACGAAGACCTGACAGAGGCGATCTGCCTCGCCCATGACCTGGGACATCCTCCCTTCGGCCATACCGGCGAAGTAACCCTGGATGACCTTATGCGGGGGCACGGCGGCTACGATCACCAGAAGCAGACCTATCGCATAATCACCAGGTTGGAGCGGCGCTACCCCGAGCATCCGGGCCTGAATCTGACATACGAGGTGCGTGAAGGGGTGGTGAAGCACGACACCGACTATGACATCGTCGACGCCCGGGATTACAACCCCGATGAAATGGGTACGTTGGAATGTCAGGTAAGTAACCTGGCAGACGAAATTGCTTACAACACCAGTGATTCAGATGACGGCTTGCGGGCAGGTATCCTGGATCCCAGCGCGTTCCTTGAGCTGGCAATCAGCCGGCGCGTCCTGGACTCACTTGGAGAATCCGCGAATTCCATTGACCTTACTCAGCCCTTGGACCGTTACCGATTCATCCGGCGGCTGGTTGGGATCGAAGTCAACGACGCGATCCGGGCCACAGCTGCAAACCTGCGCGCCGCCAGCGTCCGGAGTATCGTCGATCTGCGGGCGCAAACAGCCAACGCGGCGGCATATTCGGATGAACTCGCCGAGGAAAACCGGGAACTGAAACGATTTCTCTTCGATCGTTTCTACCGGCACTACCGTGTAGCCCGCATGGCGGCCAAGGCAGACAGGACGATTCGCGCCCTCTTTTCTGCATTTGTCGAGGAGCCGGCCCAGCTGCCCCCTGAAACGCAGGCCAACATTTCTGACTCAGGTACAGACCTCCACCGCGTTGTCTGCGATTACATCGCCGGCATGACCGACCGCTATGCCATCGCCGAGCACCGCCGTCTGTTTGACCCGGAGGAGGCGGTCTGAACGCCAAGCATCTCGCCGGCTTCTCTACCGATCACGACTGCACATAGATAGCCAGGCTCGCGCTGACCGAACGGAACGGCGCCGGCGCCTGCTCGCCTTCCAGCAATGTTGCACTCCTGATCGTGCATTCAAGGACGATGTGGTCGGACCGAAGTGTGCAAGTCAGGCCGGGGCGGACCTCAAGCGGGGGCGACGAATCCGAGCCGCTGCCGTCAGCGAAGTCATCCAGGCCCGACACGTCGAAGCCTGGCGAGACAAGGGGCTGGCTGACGCTGCGAACGGCCGAGCGGTCATATAACCAGATGTCGAGCAGTCGAACCTGGTCCGAAGTCGCGGCAGCGCGGTCCACCGATTCATTGATACCCATGCCACAGGCGCCCAGCAGTTCGCCGTCCGCTGCGTTGATGGTAAAGCTCTCATCGTAGGTTTGGATACCGAAAGCGTAGTTCGCCTCAAACTGGCCAACCTGCTGTCTTGATGTATGGGTAGCCGCCCTCGATTCTCCCTGAGCAGGGACGGTCTCGACAGGTTCAGGTTCGAGTATCCGGAACGGGGAAGATTCCATCCCCTGTTCCTCCCGTTCGGCCGGCGCTTCGCGGCTGGCAAAACCCCCTGCAGGTACATCTGAGTCGACACCTGCATCCGTCCCCGCTTCCAGTCTGTCCAGGCCCTCGCGGAATGCCGCCCCGGGTGACGCCGTCTGCCAACTGTCATCCCGGTGTTCCTGGGTCTCGCTGTCCCGGCTCTCTCCGAACTCTTCGCCTTCGGCTACAGTTGGTACAACGCCGGATTGAAACAGGTCTCCCCGTCTTTCAGTCTCCTCGTCTGCAGCCGGCGCCTGCCGGGTCGGCGTCTCTCTTTCCCAGTCTACGGGCTGCTCGCCATCCTGCCCATCGTCGGCCCCTTGAATCGCCGCCTCGGGAGCGCCATACGGGACAGGACTGCCCGGTCCGCGTTCCGTTTCGACCGGTTGCTCTTGCGGCGCGATTGAAGCGCCGGCTTCATGAGCTGTCCAGGGCTCGGGGGACAGATCGTCATCTCGTTGGATCCGGGGACCTTCCGCTTCAGCCCTCTGAGTTTCCTGTCTGGAGGTCTCGCTGTCAGGTATCCGGGATTCGGGAGACCGTTCACCTGTTCGCTGCTCGGCGACAGACTGTTCCCTGAAAACGGGCTCTTCGGCAGTTGCCGGACTCTCGGATTCGGTCTCCCTTCGCAGCCAGTTCAAGGTGGGCTGACGGGGCCTGGCCGGTCTACCCGCGAGAGGGGGAGATTTGGCGCGCCGATCACGCGCGGCCGCGGCTTGATTGGAGCGGCTTCTGCTGAACGGCAGCGGAAATGGCGATTCCTTTGGATCCTTGTCTTGAGATTGACGCAGAAGCTGGTAGCCGATGACGACACCTCCGACAAGCAGAAGCGCGGCCGCTACGTACAGCAGTCCTTGATTCACCCAGTCCATCAAGGTCGAATAGTTGGATTCGGAGCTCCTGTTTTCTTCTGCCGGACTCTCCACTGACTGGGCCGGCGCCGCCGCGGCAGGCGCCGTTGCCGGAGCCGTCGCGGGCGCATCGATCCACTGTACGGGCCACACCCACCAACCGATAAACAGGCCGAGCGTCAACCCAACCAGCCCGGCGATCAGCATGTGGATGAATGACCTGTTACGGTCGATCATTTTTCTGACTGCAACTTTCGCCGCGACCGAAGGTCCGTTAGAGGAGTTCGCCGCGATCAGCGGCCTGCAACTCGGCGACGACCTGCTTCACCTGTTGAATACTATCCTTTTTGCCGATCAACAATGCGTCCCCGGAATCAATCACGATTAAGTCATCGACATCGATCAGCGCCACCAGCCGCTTTGGGGCTGCGACAATGTTGCCCCTGCTATTCAACGGTAGGATCTCCCCTTCCACAGGGTAGTTCCCGGCCTCGTCCTCGGCAACGACTGCTTCAAGCGCATCCCAGCTCCCCAGGTCATTCCAGCCAACCTGCATCGGCACGACTGCCACCTCTTCTGCGCCCTCCATAAGCCCATAGTCTATCGATACATCGGGCATGGTCGGCCAGATCTCGGCCAGCACAGTTTCCTGTTCGCTTGTGCCAAGTGCAGCGGCGATGGAGTTCATTGCATCAAACAGGTCGGGCATCTGTCTTTCATATTCAGCCAGCAGCCGCCCGATCCGGCTCACGAATATACCGCCGTTCCAATAATAGCCGCCGTCCGCCAGGAAGCGCTCGGCCGTAGCCTGGTCGGGCTTTTCAAGGAAGCGGTTTACCGCAAAGGTCGGAAGATCCCCTGCCAGCGGCAGATGCCCGTCCTCCCGCTGAATGTAGCCATAGCCGGTGTGGGCCTTTGTCGGCTCAATTCCCAACACGGAAAGATAGCCCTCGCGAGCGCTTCGCTCCGCCTGCCGTAACGCTCTCTGAAAGCCGTCACAATCCTGAATGAGGTGGTCTGCCGGCAATATCGCAACCACTTCATCCGGATCGCGCCGCTTCAGATGCGCACAAGCGAGCGCTATCGCTGGGGCCGTATTGCGGCCTTCCGGTTCCACCAGCACATTCGAGTCCGGCAGACCGTCCAACTGCAGTGCACAGAGATCGGCATAGCGTCTGCCCGTAATTACATAAGTGTCCTCCGGGCTGACCAGCCCCTCGAGTCGGGCGACGGTTGACTGTATCATCGTGCGCCCGCTGCCGGTGACGTCGGTGAACTGTTTAGGCGTGCTTTGCCGGCTGCGGGGCCACAGGCGAGTACCTACACCGCCGGCCAGAATTACAGCGTACATTTGGTGACAATATCAGTTGACGCGTACATACTGCATCAGCCCCACTTGGCGTACAAGGCCCTTGAGCTCCATCATCGCCAGCAGACTGCTGACTTCCGAGGTCTCCATGGGGGCCGCCCGCACAATTTCGTTCATGTGCTGCGGCTCGGTCGAAATATGTCGGAGAATCATCTCCTCTGCCGGCGATGCCGGGACCGTGACGCGGGCCTCCTGCTGCGCGACTGCGTTCGCAAGCTGGAGACGTTCCAGCAGATCGCTGGTAGAGGTAACGGGAATTGCGCCGTCCCGAATCAGCCGGTTGCAACCGTCGCTGCCCGGACTGAGAATCGAACCCGGTACGGCAAAGACATCACGAGACTGTTCAGCGGCAAAGCTGGCAGTAATCAACGCGCCGCTGCGCCTACCGGCTTCGACAACGATCACTGCCAGGCTCAACCCGCTGATGATGCGGTTGCGGGGGGGAAAGTTGCCGGCTTCCGGCCTTGTTCCCAGCGGGTACTCGCTGACCAGCGCACCCTGTTCGATGATCTGCAGCGCCAACCTTCGGTTTCTCGCCGGGTAAATCTGGTCGATACCGCTCCCCAATACGGCGATCGTTCGGGCGCCGGCGTCGAGGGCGGCCTGATGTGCGATCGTGTCTACACCCAGTGCCAATCCGCTAACCACGGTTACGCCGTGTCGACCCAATTCGGCGCCCAGATTACGGGCCACTTCCTGCCCATAGGTGGACGCTCGCCGCGTGCCGACAATGGCCACTGCCAGCTCGTCCCGCGCCTCGAGCCGGCCCCTCGCGTACAAGACCGGCGGGGGTTGTGGAATCTTGCGCAGGTTGGCCGGATAGCCGCTATAGTCCCAGCAAAAGACGCCAAATCCGCGGCGTAAGACCCTGTCCAATTCTGCTTCGGGGTCCAGATTCTGCCGGGCACTCAACAGATTCTCGATACTGCGGCGGTCGAGTCCTGCCTCTTGCAGCGTCTGAATGGGCGCCTTCCAGGCCGCGGCGATGCCTCCGCATCTTTCCAGCAGCGCGGTCAGCCGCGCAGGTCCAATGCCGGGCACACGGTTGAAGGCTATCCAATAAGCTCGCTCGTCCATGATCACGGGAAAGAGTTCAAATGCCAGCGGCTGCGGGCTCCGGGTTACTCTCCACTTTCTTCGAGTAACCCTGGCTGCAGGCGAACGGTCAATGTTCCGGCCTCAATGTTCACAGAGCGCACGATCTCTTCCAGAGCAGGGATCAGCAGGTCGCGATCACGGTTGACCCCCGGCGCCGGCCGGACTATGTAGACTTCGTTAGCCCCGGTAAACAGTACATCGACCACTTCGCCCAACTGGCTATTGGATTCTGTTTGCACTGTCAAGCCGACGATGTCGTGGACCCAAAAGGCGTCCTCTTCCAACTCCATTGCAGCCTCTTCCGGAATGTACAGCCATTCATTGTAGAGTTCTTCGGCTCCGAATCTATCGGAAATCTCCGAGAATTGGACCAGGAAAACGCCTTTGTGAGGCCGCGACGATTTGATTTCAGCCAGCAGCAACGCCTTCCCAACCAGGAGTTGCTGGCCCGGGTCGAAGCGGGAGTCAAAGTCGGTATGCGACTCAATCTTCACCTCTCCCCGCAAACCGTGCGCGCCGAGGATTCGACCGACGGCCAGGTGCCCTTCAGGGACGGAGGTTGAGCGCTGGCGAAAGCGGCTCGCACGTGAACGGCGGCCCCGACCAGGCAGGCCGCGCTTTGGCTTCGATCGATCTCTCATTCTGGCAGTTCCAGTGCCCGCAGGCTCACTCTCGGCATCGGGTGACCGCTCTATGAAAATGCTCTATAAAAATGCTCTATGCAAATTACGTCCCCGGAAGCAGTGCGCAATCCGGTCAACGGAGTAACTGCCCGTTCCCGTTACCATATGATTCAAGGCCCGCCTCCCCCTGGGGCGCCAGGGACCAGGCGGGCCAGTTTGCGGTCGCGGAAATGGGCAGTTGCAAGGCGTCTGCCTGCAGCGGAGGAGCTGAACTGTTGAGGCGGCTACATGATTTTCAGTATCACATCACGCGACTGGCGAATCGACGCGACCTTCAGCACGGACCGCATAGCGTTGGCCACTCTTCCGTTCTTGCCGATCACTCTCCCGGCATCCTCCGGAGCAACCTGCAGGCGCAGAACCACCCGTTCCCGGTAAACGCGTTCGGAAACGTGCACCTCATCGGGAGATTCCACGAGAGCTCTTGCCATGAATTCGACCAGTTCTTTCATCGGATGCTCTCTCTATCAGGCAGCTTCCGGCTCTGCCGGCGCCGCCTCGGCCGCCTGTCCTGCGTCGGCCTCAACCTCTTTCAGTTTGCCATGTTCATCAGTGATCCCGGTCTTTTTCAACAACCGGGCCACGGCATCACTGGGCTGGGCGCCGACACGCAACCAGTGACCGGCGCGTTCGCTTTTGACGTTGATAGTGGGTGGATCAGTCATCGGATCGTACGTGCCGATGTTTTCGATAAACCGGCCGTCGCGCGGGCTGCGCTGGTCGGCCACGACAATGCGGTAAAACGGCTTCTTTTTGGCGCCCATGCGGCGCAAACGGATGCGGACCACTGATTACGACTCCTTGGTTACTGGCTCTCGACCATCCTGATATAACAGTTCGCCGGTTACGGGCCCGGCCTGCATTTACGCTAACGCTGCCCTACAAGCAGTTCCTTCAAGAGAGACGTCCCTGACGCAGCGACGCCAGAATTCCCTCGGAATCCGGTTCGCGGTGACGCCGCCGGCGCCGCCGCCTTTTCTTCGTTCCACGCTGGTCGCCGAGCATGCCCGCCTGCTTCATCATCTTCTGCATGTCGCGGAAACGCTTGACGAGCTGATTGACGTCCTCAACGGTTGTGCCGCTCCCACTTGCGATCCGCCGGCGCCGGCTCGCATTGAGCACGCTGGGCAGGCGTCTTTCCTGCGTCGTCATGCTATTAATGATGGCTTCGATCTGCTTTAGATCGGAATTGAGGTCCTGGCCGTCGAGCTGCTTGGCCATCTGCCCCATGCCCGGAACCATCTTCAAAAGGTCCTGGATTGAGCCCAGCCGCTGAAGCTTCTGCAGCTGATCGCGGAAATCTTCAAAATCGAACTGACCGCCGGCCAACCTCTCTTCCATCGCCAAGGCATCCTCTTCACTGATGCCGTCCGAGGCCTTCTCGATTAGCGTGAGCACGTCGCCCATGCCGAGGATTCGCCCTGCCAGCCGGTCCGAATGGAACGGTTCGAGCCCGTCCATCTTTTCGCTCGTGCCAAGAAACTTGATGGGAACGCCCGTTACCTGGCGGATGCTGAGCGCCGCCCCGCCCCTGGCATCCCCATCAATCTTTGTCATAACCAGCCCCGTCACCGGCACCCGCTCGTGGAAGCCCTGGGCAACGGACACGGCCTCCTGCCCCGTCATGGCGTCGACCACCAGCAGCACATCCGCAGGTCGCGCCACCAGGCGAATCTGCTCCAATTCCTGCATCATCGCCTCGTCAATCTGCAACCGGCCGGCCGTGTCCAGAATCAGGACGGTATAGGCTTTTTCCCGGGCAATTCGCATCGCATTCTTGACGATACTGCTGGGCGCGACTTCCGTTCCTTCGTTGTGGACCGGAATATCGATCTGCCGGCCCAAAGTCTCCAATTGCGCGATCGCCGCCGGTCGGTAAATGTCGGCTGCGACCAGCAGAGGGCGCTGCCCCTGCTTGCGAAGACGCAGCGCAAGTTTGGCGGCCATCGTCGTCTTGCCGGCACCCTGCAAACCAACCAGCATGAGAACGAGAGGAGGCGGCCCGGACAGATTCAGCGGCGCCGGATCACCCAGAAGCTTGACCAACTCCTCGTTGACGATCTTGACGACCTGCTGAGCCGGCGTGAGGCTTTCCATCACCTCCAAGCCGATTGCCCGCTCCTTAATCCGCCCGACGAACTCTCTGACTACCTTATAGTTGACATCGGCCTCAAGGAGAGCCAGCCGTACTTCACGCAGCGCCGCGTTCACATCGCGCTCGGAGAGCCTGCCGCGAGTGGCCAGATTCTCAAAAACGCCTTGCAGCTTGTCAGACAAACTTTCAAACACGTAGTCTTTCCCGTTTGCTTCTCTCAGTCGGCGATCTGCAAAGACACCGAAACCCTATTCCAACCTGGAACGGGTGTGCCTGCCAAATGTCAGGTCACACAGGACAGCAACGGTCGCGCCTCGCGCAACCATTCCCCAAAGTCTATACTGAATCGGGCATTTCCGCCAATAGGGAGAGTTGCGGGGAAAACAGGCAAAACGGGGTGGGGCGTCTTCAGAACGCGCGCACTGCGGAGGCCGGATTCGCCTGACTCATTTGCCTGTGCGCCCTTTGCTTCGGGATGTCGACGTACGCACATAGACTTCATGGATGCGCTGGACCGCGGTGATGTTCGTCATCACCGCCAGCACCCACAGGACGGGCAGCACAAGTCCCAGAATCAGTCCGGCAATGAGCAGGACGAGACGCTCCGGTCTCTGTAGAATGCCTGCCTTACATTCGACATCAAGTCCTTCAGCCCTGGCCCGGGTGTAGCTGACCGCCCAGGAGCCTACCAGTGTCAGGAAGATCAGGAGGAGGTGGGTCTGCGCGTTACTCTGATTGGCGAAAAATATTGCCAGTCCCAAGAACGTGATGCTCTCGGAGTAACGGTCCAACGTGCTGTCCAGAAAGGCGCCGAACTTGCTCTCCGATTGGCTCAGGCGCGCCAGGGCGCCGTCAACCATATCGAACATCGCCGCCACCCACAGCACACCGCCGCCGATACGCAGACTACCCGCGGCCAGCATGGCTGCCGCGGCGATTGTCAACGCAAAGCCGGCCAAGGAGACCATGTTCGGAGTCACGCCGATGCCATGCAGCCAGCGAACGATTGCGCCCACCGCAGAAGAAAGCATTGGCCGAACATGCTTCGCCAACATCGATCGACTTCTTTCAGAATCTCTTAGGCAGGTGGAATAGGTTTGGACAGGTCGGGAGCAGTATACAACCGCCGCGGCACGATTGCAAGAAGCCGGCGAAAGGCGGGCGCGAAGGCGAGGAGAGAGTGGAGAGGCGTGAGTGGCGTGGGGCGGCGCGTGGAGAGGGGAGCGCTGAAGGATTTATTCAGGTTTTGTCAGGTTTTTTGGGGGGACTCCCCCGCTCGATTCAACGGCTCAACAGTTAATGCTCTGAAGGAATTTGGCAGATTTAGCGCG
>VXMH01000022.1 GCA_009841235.1 Caldilineaceae bacterium SB0661_bin_32
GGGCGTGCGTGGGCGGCGGGGGAGTCGAAGGGGGTCATGCCGTGTTTCTTCGATTCTCAGGCAAGAATCGATTCAACTCTTCCACGAGAATATGAACCGTGGTGGAAGGATTGTCCACAGATGGCTGAGGGTTGGGATAGAATGCGAGGAGGCGTTTGGCGTTCCTGATGGCCGTGCCCTGCCGAGACCGCAACCGACCATACATACCTGGAGAACTCTTGTCGTAGGGAGAATCCAACAGTTCTGAAAGTTTATTCTCATAGTCCTTGCGGTGCATGGGCGAGTTGTAAAAGTGAAAATGAAGAAGATACCAGATCTCAAATGCCTGATTGGAGTAGGCAACTCTTAACCCCTGATTCTCTGCCCGTCTGATAGCGCTATCGAAGTCACGTTCATTCCAGTCATCCTTGTCAAAGACGCACCAGACCTGGTCGTAAGGATCCCTGCCCCGTCTTTGAGAAGATTGCCGTCTAAGCGCCAACGCTCTTTCCACCAGTTTAGGAGGGCTGACACCATAGCCTTGCGCATCAACATTGATAAGTCCTGGCAGGTGGAAATTTTCAAAATAGTATGGTTCGGTCTTTTCGCCTTCGCATACTATCAGAAAACGTTCTCCCGGTTCCCTTCTTCTGATGGAGCGGCGGTTATACCCTTTGCCACCACCTTTCTTATGACTGTGAAGTTTGCGTTTTCCGGCCGTCATACCTGCTCCCGCAGCACGTGCCGCATGCCCCCCAGGAAAGGAATGGCGCCATAACGCCCATGGATGTAGTCCTTCTCATAGACAGCATCGTTGCGCACCTTGAATTCAGCTAATGAATACAGGTAGGACGCTTCTTCGCGATCTTTTTCTACAAACCAGATCTGATCCCGGCGCAGCAGCTGGTTATCCAGCAGATTTGTATCTTGCGTGGCAAAAACCAGCTGAGCATGCCTGGCATTTCTGACAGGGTCATTGAATAGTCTGACTATTTCTTTCGTCAGCAATGGGTGCAGGCGAGCGTTCAGTTCATCTATGATGAGCACGCCCCCGCGCCTCAAGGTATCGACAAGGGGGCCGGACAAGGAAAAGAGTTTCTTTGTTCCTTCCGATTCGTGCGTATCCAAGTCGAACAGCTCGTTCATTTCGGACTTGTCTCCTTCTCCTGTTTTACGATGAACGGTTCGCACGACCTCTTCCTCCTCCAAATTGAAATCAGCGACTTCGCTGAGAACACGCAGAGTAGATTCCAGAGCAGATTCCATCTTGCGCATCTCGTCGTGCAGCCTGCGCATGTCTTCCGGAGCATCATCGCGGAGAGGCTGAAGATTTGGCGCAGGAACTGCAACATTTTCGAGGCGAACTGCCTTGATGCCCAGGTCCAGTTGCGTCAAGAGGGTTTCAATCGCCTTTGCGGAATCTTTGTCTCTGAACATACGCTCTGTGAACTTCCGCATGCCGGTATCCATTAAACCCGTTGCAATTCCGAGTGAACGGAACCAGTCAAGCACCTCTTCAGCGATTTTCCCCTTGAATTGGGCGCATACGGAAAGGAAGAGCGCGGTTGGGCGGGTCCTCATTGCCATGTCGCGCCCTTCGGTCTTGTACTTTTCGCCCAATGCTATCCCATCCTCTTCCCGCTCAAACAGCCTGGATTCCCGGGCTTTCGGCGCGACGTAGAGCCATTCGGCTTCCACGCGTTTTGCCGTCGTTTCAAAGCCATATCGAAAGCGTCGATCCTTTACAACGAATACAGCTTCAAAGAAAGAGGGCTCAGTGTCGGTCTCGGTACTGAGCCGGAAGGGATCAACATCGATTTCTTCGCTGTCTTCTTCCTCTCGGACATTGGCGGAGTATATGACAAAGCGCCGCATAAAGTTCATCGCTGAGATGAGGTTACTCTTGCCGCTGGCATTGGCGCCGTAGATGGCGGCGCTTGTCAATAACCGTAGTCTGTCATGTGCAGCGAAGAGATTGGTTTCATTCAGCTCTGCGTTTTTCGCCTTAAGTGAACTGGCGACCATGCTGAAGGTTACTTTATCACGGAAAGAACGATAGTTTGCGACACTGAATTCTATGAGCATGGGTCTTTCCTGCGGGTGAAGTTGCAAAATTTGTGAAAATATCTCGAATAACGCTATTTTACTATGCTGATTTTCCACAGGCTAATCTGAAATACGGGACTGCGGGGCGCTTTTTTCGGGTCCGGGGCGGTCCTGTTCGCCGCGCCGTCTTTTTGCCTCTTTTTCCGCGTTTTCCGCCCGGATCGCCTGCGTTTTCCAGGCCGCAGATGCCGAATTGGTGATTTTCGCCAATATTGCCACGATATTGCCACAAAAACAGGGCCAAATGACACGCTGATGACACATGAGTAGGGTATACTTACAGGTTAAGCAATCTGTAGGGGCAGTTTTGGGTTGCGAGGAAAGAGGGTTTGCCGGTTATCTGACAGGCTGTGTAATCAAGGCTGTGTAATCAAGGGGCCGGAGGCGCGGTGCGCCTGGCGGCTGGTCATGACGTGGAGGATGCGATGGTCTATGCGTTTGAGCGGAAGGTTGAGGCGAGCCGGATGCGGAGGGTTGCGGAGGCTGAGATAGAGCTGGTTTGCGCTGAGCGGGGCGAGAGCCGGTACGCGACGGTCTATCTGGATGATTTTCTGGACTCTGCGGTGATTCCCGACCTGGTGTATGCGAACGATGCGGAGAAGGGGCAGGACTATGTCTGTCTGTACTGCGGGGAGACGGTGCGGATTTTCGACTGGTACGGGGGCCGGTATTTCCGGCATATGGTGAAGCGGGACTGCAGTTTTCCGCACCGGGTGGTGACGCTGAGCACCGAGGTTTAGTTTTCGCGGAGAACACTTTTTGATCCACGAAGGGACACGAAGGGCACGAAGGGACGCGGAGAACACTTTTTGATCCACGAAGGGACACGAAGGGCACGAAGGGACGCGGAGAACACCTTATTGATCCACGAAGGGACGCGGAGAACACCGGAAGCGCAATGGAAATGCAGAGGGGGATGAAATGGAAAGTATCAGTTCCCATAATGTAAAGCGAGGGGCGGCGCTGGATGCGCTTCGCTTTCATCACCCGGAATTTATTGCCCAGCGGTTGGAGTTCGGTTCAGAGTGGTCGGTGGAGAGAAGGGAAGTTGCGGAAGCGTACACGGACTGGCTGGGAGTCGAGGATTTTGCTCCTGCCGACGTGGGGAATCTTTACGCGCTGCTTGTCTACCTGGGCGCAGTTCACAATGAGGACACGAAGCGGTTTTACGGGGTGGGATTGCGGTGAAGGGCGAGGAGTGAGTGAAGAGGAGAGAGGAGTGAGGAAGGGCGAGGAGTGAGGGGAGAGGGGGGAGAGCTGAGTCAGTTTTTTTGTCCGGCCAGCCCGCTGTGCGCGCGAGCGTGTACCCGTGGACGGACGCCATTCGCGTGAGATCTGGCGGCCTGGTCCACGTGGAACGGCGGGCGGCCGCGGAGGACATTTTTTGATCCACGAAGGGCCGCGAAGGGTCGCGAAGAACACCAAAGGGCCGCGGTGGTGCTGAAGGTGAGGTTGGCGGGCGGATCAGGCGGTTGCGCTGCCCGGTTTGCGGGGGGGAGGGCAGGCACAAGGCCTGCCCCTACCGGAGTTTAAGGGGGGAATCGACCCCCCGCGGCCCGCTGGAGATGCCGACAGGGCGCACTTCAGTACGGGCAAGGAATGAAGTCAGGTTCGGGAAAGGAATGAAGTCATGTCGAAGAGGACAGCCGTTCTTGTAGCGGCGGTAGCGGCGGTTGTGATCGTGTTCGGTGTCGTGCGGGCGCAGGGGCAGGCGTATGCGCTTGACAGGCCCATGCTGACGGCGACTGAGGTCGAGGGCGAGATCGTGCTCAGGTGGACGGCGGTGGAGGGCGCGACGCGCTACGGCCTGTGGGTCAAGGACTGCGAAAACAGGTGGGAGAGAATCGGCGACGGCGATTGGGAGACAACCGAGGCCGTGCACAGAGACCCCGTGGATGGCAGGACGTACAAGTACACGGTGCAGGCCCTGAACGACCGGGGCGAGGAGAGCGACTGGGCGTCGCGGCGCGAGGACAGGTATCTGTGGGTCAGAGAGACGGTCAATCCGATCCCGTTCCCGGCATTTGAAATTGTGCCGCAGGCGGACCATATCCGGCTGCAGTTTGCGGCTGTTGAGGAGGCGGTCGGCTACCAGGGCCGCGTGTGGTATGCGGGCGCGGGCGACCGCTGGCTGGCGCTGCCGGAAGCGGACCTGGAGAGCAGGACGTTCTCCTGGTTTGAGGTGGAGGCGGGCGTGGAGTACTTTTTCATGATGCGGTCGTACAGCGAGAACATGTGCGGCTACAGCGACTGGAGCGGCTATCAGATGCAGACGTTCGCCGGCGACGTTCCGACGCCGGTTGCGGGCACGCCTGTGCCGGCGGCGACCGACAGCCTCGAC
>VXMH01000059.1 GCA_009841235.1 Caldilineaceae bacterium SB0661_bin_32
GTTGGGGGTTGGGTTGTGGGTTGGGCAAAAAGGGGACGAAGCGGAGGAGCGCGGACATGGATAAGAGAGTTCAGACCACCGGCGAGCAGGGGCCCGCGAAAAGGAACTGAGACGATCGGCGTGGCAAAAGTGGCTGAAGGAGAGCGAAAGACTTAATCAGTTGATACTGGCCGAGACGAAGGGCGTACCTATAGATATTGATCTGATGCCAGAGGCCGCGCGTGCCGATCTGGAAGCGAGGGACGCAAGAATATCAGGAGGTGATGAGTGACAGGGATCTCAGACTGCGTAGGTATAGCGCACGAATGTGGAGACCCGGAATGATGCGGGTCGCGGTCGTATCTTCCTCAAGAGCAGCGTGGCGCTGTCGATTCTTTGGGAAGTCTGTCCCAGATATAGGACAACTTAGAGCGCCGAGAGCACCCTTCCTTTCAGAGTAGGGAAGGTTGTGGCGCCTGAAATTGGTTGCGCTAGACAGACAAAGAGAAGAGCGACATCTGATGGGCGGGCTGGCGGCCGTTGAGGAGGACGTAGGGGGCTGCCTTTTGTGGTGAGGGGACGCCGAGAGCGCGCAGGTGCTGAAGTTCGGTGACGGTTCCCTGGCTGCGGGCGCGGAGGATGCGGTCGGCGCTCTTGGGGCCGATGCCGGGGACTCGAAGCAGGGCGGCCCTGTCAGCGCGGTTCAGCTCTATGGGCTCGGCGCTCAGGTGAATGTCGGCCCAGGCCTGCTTGGGGTCGACGTCGAGACGGAGGTTCTGGTCGGCGCCAAAGCCGATGTCCTCGGTGTCCCAGTCGTAGTCGCGTAGGAGGAAGCTGGCCTGGTAGAGGCGATGCTGCCGCTTCAGTGAGACTGGCGGCAGGTCTTCGAAGGGTGTGTCAGGCACCGGGAAAAAGGAGGAGTAGTAGACGCGGCTAAGACGGGCTTGGCGATAGAGTTTCTCGCTGAGCGAAATCAGCTCCAGGTCGGTGTCGCCGACCGCGCCGACGACAAACTGGGTGACGGAGGAGGCGCGCACGCGTTCGCGGCTGCGGATCTGCTCAGTCCATAGAAGACGCTTCATCAGGTCGTCCCAGAACTCCTTTTTGGGAGCAAGACTGGCCAGCCTGCCCGGGGTGGCGCCCTCAAGATTGATCGAGACCCGGTCGGCCAGCTGCATGGACCTGCGGACCTGCTCATACTCGCTGCCGGGCATAATTTTGAGATGAATGTAGCCGGGGTAGTTCTGTTTCTTGCGCAGAATCTCGGCTGTATCGATAATTTTATCCTGGGCTCTGACCCCGCCGCCGATAATGCCGGAGGAGAGGAAGAGACCGTCGACAAGGCCGGCCTTCTGCATACGCAGGAAGCCATCGGCCAGTTCGTCGGGCTGGAGGGTGAGGCGTTCGGCGCTGCTGCGGCCGGCGCGGAAGGCGCAGTAGAAGCAGTTGCGCTCGCAGGCGGTGGTCATCATCGTGCGCAATACCGGCTTGGGGCCGCGCGGTGTCGCCACTTTGAAGATGGAGCGGCGCAGGACGGCGGCATTGCGTTCTCGCCGCGTTGGCTTGGCCGTCGCGGGGGTGAAGCAGTCGGGTCGGGTGGGTTCGGCGTGGGGCGCGTCGCCGGCCGCTTCAAAGCCGTTGATCTCGCCGATACGGGCGAGCTTTGCCATCGGTTCGAGTTGGATTGAGTAGTTCATACAGGCATTATACGAACTAATGTTCGATTTGTCAAGGGCCGGGTGAAAATATGCGGGCGCTAATTCAACGGGTCAGCCGTGCCAGCGTACATGTCGACGGCGCGGAAACTGCCAGCATAGGGCAGGGATTTCTGGTGCTGCTGGGGGTCGCCGACGACGACGGCGAAGCTGAGGCGGCGTGGCTGGCGCGCAAGATAGCAGGGTTGCGGATGTTTGAGGACGATGCCGGCAAGATGAACCTGGGGCTGGCGGATGTGGGGGGCACAGTGCTGGCCGTGAGTCAGTTTACGCTGTACGGAGATGCTCGCAAGGGACGACGACCGAGTTTCACGCGAGCGGCGCCTCCGGCTCAAGCGCAGGCGCTTTACGATAGCTTCTGCACGTTGTTGGCGGGAGAGGGCGTGCCGGTGAAAAAGGGCGTTTTCCAGGCGCACATGGAGGTCTCGCTGGTGAACGACGGCCCTGTGACTCTTTGGTTGGAGCAGGAGAGTGGTTAGGGGAAAGAGAGGTGAGAGAATGGCGAGCAGACTGAGTACAGTGATTGCAGCGGCGCCGGAGACTGATTTGGCGGTGGTGGCGGCGATGGCGGCGCAGTTCGAGAGCTACATTTTGAAGGGACAGGTGTACAGGACTGTTGTCGTGCCGACACGGGGGGATCACAGAGGGGCCGGGGAGCGCCCGGTCCAGAGCAGCGGCGGGGACGTGCTGGCGCGGCTGCACAAGCTGGCGGCGCAGTCGGAATCGCTGTCGCCTGAGCAGAGGCAGGCGCTTACGGAGGCCAAGGCCCGGACCGACGCGGCAACCGGTCGACTGCCATCCCATTACCAGGCGCTGCTGTTGCGCGAGGCGCGGGCGCGGCTGAACAGTCTGAACTGGTTTCTCGACGATTGCAGTGAGAACCGGCGCGAGTGCCGCGTGCAGTACCCTTTTGAGATACGCAACCGGCAGCGGATCGCGGAGATAGGCAAAGCGTTGGAGGCACACAGCGCGGATGCGCTGACGACTCAATTGGCTGCGGTGGACCAGCGATTGCAGGCGATGCTGACGAGGGGAGAGTTCGTTTGGGAGGCGGCGGTGGCGCACGTCTATCCGCGCGAGGAGTACTGGTATCTTTATGGGTTGCCGGCCGGACCGGATCCGTGACGCCTGGCGGCGTTCGGCGGTTTTAAGATCCTGGACTCAGGCCGGTTTCGGCTGGAGATGGATGGTCACTTCGTTGCGGTTATGAAAAAGCTGGCGCGTGTGCAGGATATTGTAGCTTGCTCGCAGAATTGTGCAGGCAGGATCGAGTGCAGCGGCGGTCTTGCCAAGTTTGAGCGTCATCAGGGCTTCGGCGTGGGGATAGAGAAAGTCGGCGAAGGCGTTCATCAGGCGCGCTGAAGCACGCGCATCCATGCGCATGTCGTTGACGAGAAAATCGAAGGCATCCGGCCCTTCAGCCAGATATGCCTCGGCGGTCATTTTTTTGTGGCGCACGCCGCGGTCGGCGGCGAGGCGGGGATGCAGCACGGCGGGGTCGACGGCGGTTACGTACTGCCCCTTCTGGCGCAGGACTCGAGTCCATCCTCCCGGCGCCGCGCCGAGGTCGAGGGCGACGCCGCCGGCGGGCAGGTCGATACGAAAGGCCTCAAGGGCCTCCAGCATCTTGAACTCAGCCCGGCTGACTTGCTCCTTTTCACGCCGGAAGCGACGCACGCCTCCGGCCCAGTCAGAGAGATTGTGCGAGGCGAGAGAGAGACCCAAGTAGGCCAGTTGCCTGTGACTCGAGGCAGCTGGCTTTTCTGATCCTGGCCCTTGGTCGAAGGCGGCGCAGACAATCGAAAGGATCTGGAATGGCTGCCGAACGTTAAGAGGCGAGCTCGCGGCGCGGGCGAGAGCGGCCGAGACGGCTCGGTTGACGTCGAACGGCTTATAGGAAAGTTCGGCGAGGATGCGGCTCTGGACTGAGAAGCTGACGTCGGGGTCGAGCAGGTCGGCATACTCGGTTACGGCGGCTTCGCTGAGACGCGACAGGTCTCTGGGCGTGGCGACGAGGGGGATGGTGAGGTCGACCGGGCAGATATGACGTGTAAAGACAGGGGGGTCGTCGATCCAGGTTTCCGCCAGGCCCCAGAAGCCTTCGTCGCAGTCGGCGAGGTAGACACCGGGCGCGAGTTCGTCGAGGAGCTGGGCGTTGTGGCTGTCGCGTCGAAACTCCTCGAGGGCGAGGTGCATGAAGCCGGGGTCGGCGGAGAGAAGAAGCTGCGGCATCTCAGCCGACCGCAGCGCGGATGACAGAAGCGATGTTTTTGGCCCGTTGGGGCGCGTCGCCCACATAGGCTGACGCTTGCAACAGGCTGTGGGCGCGCTCCGGAGGTACCAGGTCGGTTATACGCGGGTCCGTCATCAGGTTGTCGACCAGGGGATTGGGCTTTCCTTCCTGCAAAGCCTTCCAGGCAACCAGGCTCTGTTCGCGAATCAGCTCGTGCAGGTGCTGGCGGTCGCCGCCGGCTTTGACCGCTTCCATGAGCAAACGTTCGGTGGCGGCGAAGACGCCGTAGTCGCGCAGGTTGCGGGCGGTGGGGCCCGGCCAGACGGTAACGCCTTCAAAGAGCCGCTGACAGCGAATCAGGACTTCGTCGGTCAGGAGGAAGGCCTCGGGCAGGTAGAGTCGCCGGTTGGCGGAGTCGTCGAGAGTGCGCTCAAGCAGATTGAGAGCGCTGTTGTCCCAGGCGATGCGTGGGAGGGCCGCGACCTGGCGCGTGAGGCTGTCGATGTTTTCGGCGGCGATGGGGTTGCGCTTGAATGGCATAGCGCTGGACCCGACCTGCTTGGAGCCAAAAGGTTCGCTCCATTCGCCGAACGGGGGCGACTGGAGGATGCGCAGATCGAATGCGAACTTGTGAAGGCTGGCGCACAACCCGGCAAGAGCATTGACCACGAGCCAGTCCTGTTTGCGGGGGTAGGTCTGGGTGGCGGCCTCGAACGCGGGCAGATCCAGCTTCTGCATCACCCGTTCTTCGAGCTGGCGGGGGGTGAACTCGCTGTCGGAGAGAAGCTGGTCGTAGCTGGCGCTGGTTCCGACCGCGCCTTTGATCCCCTTCCCGCGAATATCGTTGCGGACGCGCTGCAGTTCTTCGAGATCGGCGAGCAGGTCCTGGCCGTGCTGGGCGAAACGGTAGCCGACTGTGGTCGGCTCAGCTGGCTGGATGTGGGTGAAGGCGATGGCGGGCGTGTCGGCATCTTCTGCGATGCGTGCGGCCAGCGCGGCCAGGGAGCGCTTCAGCCTTTCGATGACCTGGTCGAGGCCAGTGCGCAGGCGCAGGGCATCAACGTTGTCGAGCACATCCATCGACGTCGCGCCGAGATGGATGATGGGGCCGCCAACGGGGCACTGCTCCGCGTAGGTGCGGATCTCCGCCATCAGATCGTGGCGGATCTCCTCTTCAATCTGCTGGGCCCGTTCAATGTCGATGTGGTCCTGGTGCGCGCGCAGGTCGGCAACCTGCATGGCCGTGACCAGCCCGGCCTCGCATTGGGTTTCTGCCAGCGCCACCCAGACGCGGCGCATGAGGCGGCGCTTTTCAACCTCACTCCAGTTCCGGCGCATGATCTCGCTGCCGTAGCGCCAGGTCAGTGGGGAGAGGTAGGATTCGTGGGTGAACGTGGTCATGGGCGTTGACAGCAGGAGAGAGTGAAGAGGAGTGAGGGGTGAGAGTAAACTTCCAAATTCATTGTTCTGCTGTCCTGCTCTCTTTCTCTCATTTTGCCGGCCTTATTTGGTCCAGGAATTCGGTTATATCTCGGTGCAGTAAACTGTGCACCTGCCGCGTCCTCTGAAGATTGGACTGAAGCAGACCTGGATCGACTGAGGTCATATAGGCGTGGCGAAAGAAGTGACGGAATCCGCGCAGAGCGTCGAGAAGGAGAAACGTCTCCTTGGACAAAGGAGCGGGGCGCACACCAGGGACTGGTAGGGTCATTCTATGAAGCAAAGCGGCATGCCAGCGGGTTACATCGCTGATCTGATTTTCAAAGTGGGCGGCTATCAGACGAAGGAGTTCTTCGATGGCATTGTAAGTGTTGTGAATCTGAAAAGCCATGCTTTCCAACTGCATATCGGGAGCCTCATCAGCATTGAAGTCCTGTGACCGGTCTTGCACCCTTGCAATGGCATCGTCGATATTCGCGAGCTGTGCAGCAATGTCTGATTCGAGGATTAGGAACTCTTGGGCGTCCAAGGCACTCCCTCCCGACGGATACGGTCGGCAAATGGGACGACGGAAAGGTCGACCAGATCGACGTCCCGTTCCAGCAGTGACGAAAATCGCCCGATGGCCTCGGTCAGCAGTTCGGGGCGGCTGGTCTCGATAGCGATGTCGACGTCTGAATGCTCGCGGAATCGGCGAGGCTGCGCCAAGGAACCAAAAATGTAGGCGGAACGGATGCCGAAATGACAGCTGTGCTTGTCGAGAAGGGAAATGGTCTGCGCGAAGAGACGCTTCCGCTCCTCCTCCAAGCGTTTGGAGCGCCGCTCGATTGCTTCGTCTAAAACGCTGGTATCAAAAGGCATTTGTTAGAACCCATACTGGGCCAGAACAGTATCTACACGGCGCGAGCGGTAGTGGGCATTCGGACGACACGTGAGTTACAGAAAAATCGCCAACGCCTTCCAGACTCGAAGGGAAACACAGAAGCTCCTGACATTATCGCCTTTTGAAAGCCTCATTCCAAATGTCTGCGGGAGCAAGTCGGTGGATTCTGATCCCAGGGAATCTCTCTTGGTCTACCGCGTGCCGGTGCATGTCGCTCCTGAACAAGTGGGAACTGTTGAACACTTGAATTCGCGAACAAGCAAAGGAAACCAAGGCAATTGCCGAAGCGCCGCGAGTATTACCATCTACCTGTACCGCCCGGCCTGCATCTCAAACAGCTCGCCATAGCGGCCGCCCAGCGATACCAGTTCAGCATGGCTGCCCGCTTCGATGATGCGGCCCTCTTCGAGCACCAGGATCTGGTCGGCCATCCGCACAGAGGAGAAGCGGTGGCTGATAATCAGCGCCGTCTTGCCGGCGACAAGCTGGCGGAAGCCCTCAAACAGGCGGTACTCGGCCTCAGCGTCCAGCGCGGCGGTCGGCTCATCGAGGATCACCAACGCGGCATCGCGCACGAAGGCCCGCGCCAGGGCGACCTTCTGCCATTCCCCGCCGGACAGGTCCACCCCGCCCTGAAAGCGCCGGGTCAACGGGGTGTCAAACCCTTGCGATAAACCGGCTGCCACCTCATCAGCGCCTGACCAGCGCGCGGCTTCTTCCATGTGTAGGCCACCCTCCTCCGATGCAACTGCTCCCAGCTCGATGTTCTCCCGCAAAGTCAACGAAAAACGAGTGAAGTCCTGGTAGAGGACGGCGATCCGGCCCCGCAGTGACTTCAAATCATACTGCGCAAGCGGGACACCATCGAGGTTGATTTCGCCGGAGTCGGGGTCGTACATGCGGGTCAGCAGCTTTACGATGGTGCTTTTGCCGGCGCCGTTTGCGCCTACAAGGGCGGTCACGGCGCCGCAGGGCAACCGGGCGCTGACGTCTTCCAGCACGGGCCGCGCGCCCTCAGGATATTGGAAGTGGATTCCACGCAATTCGATCCCTTGAGTCAGTTCAATGGGCGCTTGGCGCCCTCCTTGAGGCGGCGGGAGCGCAATGGCCGGTTTCGCTTGATCCAGGAAGGAAAACAGACCGCGTAGATGCAGAAGAATCTCGTATTGGAAGCCAAACCAGAACACCAGGTCCTGGAAGCGGCCTTGCGTCTGAATCACAACCCCAAAATAGAGAGCGATATCGCCTAAGGTGAATTGACCGGCGCGGGCCTGAACGGCCACATACCAGAAGCCGCCTGCCAGTGCTAGCGCATACAGGGCAGTGAAAGCCGCGGACGCGCGCAGATACTTCAGCCGGACCCGGCGCATCTCCTCATATGCCGTAGCGAACCGCGAGCGAAAGCGGCGCAGGAAGAAGTCGCCCAGACCGAAGACGCGGATCTCCTTGGCAGCGGCCGGCTCAGTGGTGATGCGCGCGCAATAACGCATCTCGCGCGCCGCCCGCGAGCGGTCGATCATCGACTGGTACCTTACTTCCTGCAGGCGCTTTTCGCTGAAGAGGTGCGGAACGCCAAATACCGCCAACAGCAGGGGAAGGAGCGGGTGCAGGCGGGCCAGCAGGAAGAGCATGCCTCCCAAGGTAAGCGCCGTGCCAAGACCCATCCGCAGATAAGCAATGAGCCGCGGCAGAAAAAAGATGGCATCCTGAACCAGTCGCAACTGATCCTGGAAAGGAGGACGCTCAATCCGCATCAGGTCTGTCAGGCGGATGCCGGCATCCATCAGGCGCCGGTCCATTTCGGCCACCGCGCGATCTTCCAGCCAGGCATTCAGCGTACTCTGGATCGGCTCAAGGCCGGCCGGTATGACATAGGTCAGAGCGTAGAGAACGGCAAGCGCCAACAATGGGGTGACGCTGTTGCCCGCGCCGCCCACGGCGACGGCCAGACCGTCAACCACCAGTCTCAACAGCCAGACCTGCAATACCGGCACGATGCTGATGACGAACACGAGCGCAATATAGAGGAAAACGATGCCAGGCGCGGCCGTCGTTACCAGGGCCAGCCCGCGCCTCCATGTGCGCAGGTTGGATAAGATGCCGCGCGCAGCGCCGGCGGCGGGTTGCCACAGGTCTCTCACAGCTTCACCGGCTCGCGTGAACGGATTCATAGGATGGATCCGCCTAATTCCGATCCAGATACTGGGCGGCCTGGAGGCTGTAGAGCCGGGAGTACTCGCCGCTGAGATCTATCAGTTCGGCATGGTTGCCGGCTTCCTGAATGCGCCCGTCTGCCAGGTAGAGGATGCGGTCGGCCATGCGCACTGTGGAGAAGCGGTGGCTGATCAGGAGGGTAATGCGGTCGCGGGTGAGTTCGTGAAAGCGTGTGTAGATCTCGTACTCGGTCTGCACGTCGAGCGAGGCTGTGGGTTCGTCGAGAACGAGAAGCTGGGCGTCACGCAGGTAAGCTCTGGAGAGGGCCAGCTTCTGCCATTCCCCGTCTGAGAGTTCGCGACCGCCGAATTCACGGCCCAGCTGCGTGTCCAACCCGTCCGGAAGCCGGCACAACTGTTCAGCGGCGCCGGCGCGCTCAGCTGCAGAGTAGAGACGCGTTGCATCGTGCAGTAGATCGATCTGGCCCATACCGATATTTTCAGCGGCGGTCAGTTCGTAGCGAACGAAGTCCTGAAAGATGACACCCATCTGGCGCCGCAGCCCGTTCAGATCGTACTCCCGCAAGTCGACGCCGTTCAGCAGGATGCTGCCGGAGGTCGGGTCGTACAGCCGCAGAAGCAGCTTGACAATCGTAGTTTTGCCAGCGCCGTTGCGGCCGACCAGGGCAACACATTCATTGTGGTCCATGGTAAACGAAAGGTCGCACAGCACCTGGTCGGCGCAGCCCGGATAGGTGAAGGAGACGTTTTCGAAGGCGATGCTCTGGAACCGGAGGGGGTGAGCCCCCTTCGCAGCCTCGGCCGGCGGCGGTCCGGCGGGCGGCGTGCCAGTTCTGTCGAAAGACATGCCGCTCTGTGTCAGATCGGGGGGCGCGTCGAGTATCCGAAACAGACTGGGCAGAAAGCCAAGAACCAGCGGCAGGAGTCCGACTTCCGTGCCCAACGCAATCAGGTTCACCTGTAGAACGGTGGCGGCGCCTCCGTAAAGCGCCAGGTCGCCGACGGTGCGTTCACCTTGCAGGATCATCCAGACGACATAGACGTAGACCGCAGATGAGGCCGCGGTGGCCAGGACAGCGGCCAGCGCTACTTTGACTGCCAGAGGCCTGCGCATCCGGTTGAGCGACTCTGTCGTGTTGGCGAAAATCGAATCGTAACGCTGGCGAAAAAACGGCCCCATCCCGTACAGATGAACATCTTTGGCTGCGTCCGGCGTCAGAAGAACCTCGCGGCTGTATTCGAGGCGGCGCGTTTCCGGGGTCTGGATGTATAGATGGCTAATGGTACGTTCGCTGTATTCCCATTGCCGCTTCATCTGCGGCAGCGTCGCCAGGATGAGCAGGAACGGGACAAGGGGATGCAGTGCGAACAATACCAGAGCCAGACTGCCGGCAGTGAAGAGCTCTATCGCCGCCCGCCCGACGTATAGAGTCAGATCCAACGCCCCACGCGATGCACGTTTGCGGGCCCGCTGGAGGTCATCGGCAAAGGCAGGATCCTCGAAGCGAGCCAGGCCTTGCAGACGGTTGGCGGCGCGAATGACCTGCTCTGTGACATAGCCTGTGAGCCGGTCGGCGGCCAAGCCCTGAAATGTCGAAGAGAAAGGCTGAATGAATTGACCCAAAGCCAGTACTGCTGCAGCCAGCCCAATCCAGACCAGCAGAGGAAGCAGAGCCGCCGCGGAATCCAAGTATTCGAGCAGACCCAGGTCAAACGCGGCGCGATCGATCACCGCCCGTGTCAGCGCGAGCTGGAGAGGAACCAGAAGCGCCTGCAGCAACATCAACATGATGAACCCAACCAGGAGACGGGGACTGGAGCGCCATACAAGACGTACGGCCAGCCTGAGGATGCGCGTGGTCTCCTGCAGTTGCTGCAAGTTCGGCTTGAATTCAACAGAATCGAACATCGAACCCGCTCCCAAAGCAAGACCTAGACATCAGCGCGCCTGGTGCGAAGACAAAGAACATGAATTCAGTTGTGTCACCGTAAGTCGGCGTCTTGGCTGATTTTGGCCAGGATGGGAAAGGCGTTGCCCGGCTGCCGGCGCCGCCGAAGCATCGGGATGGCTAGCCGCCGCGGCCGAACATATTGTCCCGTTCGGGGCCGACGGAGACGTAGGAGACAGGCACGCCGGCCAGCTCGGAGATGCGATTTATGTAGTCGCGTGCCTGGACGGGCAGTGCTCCCCAACTGCCGCAGCCGGTTGTGGGTCCGTCCCAGCCGGGCATCTCCTCCCAGAGCGGTTGGGCGTTCATGAGCAGAGATGTGTCGGGGACGGTGTCGGTGAGCACTGTGCCGTCCTCCAGGCGATAGCCGGTGCAGATTTTGAGCGTTTCGATGCCGTCGAGGACATCCAGCTTGGTGATGGCGAGGCCGGTCATGCCGTTGAGCCAGGCTGCGTAGCGAATGGCGACGCCGTCGAACCAGCCGCAGCGCCGCGGGCGGCCGGTGGTTGCGCCGAATTCCTGGCCGACGTCCTGCATGCGCTTGCCGATGTCGTCGTGAAGCTCCACGGGAAAGGGGCCGTCTCCTACGCAGGTGCTGTAGGCTTTGCAGACGCCGTAGACTTCATCAAGCGAGCCGGCCGGCAAACCGGCGCCGGAGGGGGCGAAGGCGGCCGTGGGATGGCTGCTGGTAACATAGGGGTAGATGCCCCAATCAAGATCGCGCATGACGCCGAGCTGCCCTTCGAGCAGAATATCGTTATTGGCCTCCAGGGCCATGCGCAAAATGGGCGCGGTATCGACGATACGGGGCGCCAGCTGCAGGCGGAACTCCATCAGAAGATCGAACATTTCGCGGCCGTCGACCGGCTGCCCGCCGAGAATTGTCAGCTTATGGTTTACTGTATGTAGAGCGCCGTCCAGACGGCTCTCCAGCCAGTCGGGTTGGAGGAGATCACCGATGCGGAGGCCGGAGCGGGTGGCCTTGTCGCTGTAGGCAGGGCCGACCCCGCGCATGGTTGTGCCGATGGTGTCGGCGCCGCGGGCCTTCTCCTCCAGCTCGTCAAGCGTGCGGTGGTAGGGCAGGACCATCTGGGCGCGGCTGCTTATCCAGAGGCGGTCGCAGCTGACGCCGATCGATTTGAGGTGGGCGATCTCTTCCAGCAGCGACTGCGGATTGACGACGCAGCCCGTGCCGATGATGTTGTGGACGTTCGGATAAAAGATGCCGCAGGGAATGATATGGAGTACGGTCTTGCCGTAGTCGTTTACGACGGTATGGCCGGCGTTGTCGCCGCCCTGGAAGCGCACGACATAGTGGGCCCGTTTGGCCAGATAATCGACGATGCGGCCTTTCCCCTCATCACCCCACTGGGCTCCGACAACGGCAGTAACAGTCATTCTAGTTCCCTGGATTCACTTGATAGTTCGGCGCCTCTTTGGTAATCACGATGCTGTGCGGGTGGCTTTCCTGGTAGCCTGCCGGACTGATGCGCACGAAGCGGGCTTTTCGCCACAGGTCGGGCAGACTCTGGGCGCCGACATAACCCATCCCGGAACGCAGGCCGCCCAAAAGCTGAAAAACGAATTCATTAAGGTAGCCCTTATAGGGCACCTGCCCTTCGATGCCTTCGGGCACGGTCTTGCCGCCGATGTCGGGTGAAGCGCCGTTGAGCGATTGGCCTGAGACATAGCGGTCTGCGGCGCGGCCTTTCATGGCGCCGATGCTGCCCATGCCCCGGTACTCTTTGAAGGAACGTCCCTCGCGGATCACAACCTCGCCGGGAGACTCGTGCAGGCCGGCGAGCAGGCTGCCGAGCATTACTGCGGAGGCGCCGCAGGCAAGGGCTTTGGTGATGTCGCCGCTGTAGCGAATGCCGCCGTCGGCGATCAGGGAAACGCCGCAAGATTGGGCGGCTTCGGCGCAGGTGGCGATGGCCGTAAGCTGGGGCATGCCGGCGCCGGAAACGATGCGGGTGGTGCAGATCGAGCCGGCGCCGACGCCGACTTTGATCACGTTGGCGCCGGCCTCGGTCAGCATTTGCACGCCCTGCGCGGTAACGACATTGCCGGCGAGAATGGGCAGCTCAGGGTAACGGGCGCGGACGGCTTTCACGGTGTCGATGACGCCCCTGGTATGGCCGTGGGCGGTGTCGACGGCGACTGCGTCGACCCCGGCGTTGACAAGGCTTTCGGCGCGCTGCAGGCCCTGTGCGCCGACGCCGATTGCCCCAGCCGCGAGCAGGCGGCCGCGTTCGTCTTTGGCAGAATGGGGAAAGTCCTGCCGCTTGAGAATGTCCTTATAGGTGATCAGCCCTTTGAGATAGCCGTCGGCGTCGACCAGGGGCAGTTTTTCGATACGATAACGATGAAGGATCTCCTGCGCTTCCTCCAGGGTCGTACCAAGTTGGGCCGTAATCAGATCTTCCGAAACCATGTATTCGGAGATCGGACGCTGGTGGTCGGTGGCGAAGCGGACATCGCGGTTGGTGAGGATGCCCAGCAGCAGTTTGTCGTCATTGGTGATGGGTACGCCGCTGATATGGTAGTGGCTCATGACGGCTTCGGCGTCGTCCAGCGTGTTTTCGGGCCGCAAAGTGATGGGATCGACGATCATGCCGCTCTCGCTGCGTTTGACTTTGTCGACCTCTTCGGCCTGCTGCGTCACCGAAAGATTGCGGTGGATGACGCCCAGACCTCCCTGTCGAGCGAGGGCGATGGCCAGGTCCGCCTCGGTGACGGTATCCATGGCCGCGCTGATTAGCGGGATATTGAGGGAAAGTTTGGGATGGAGCCGGGTGGTGATGTCGACGTCGACAGGCAGCACTTCGGCAAAACCCGGCACGAGCAGCACGTCGTCGAAGGTCATGGCGTTCTGAGTGAACAGGCCGTCGGCGACAGTGAGTCCTGTAGTGGACAGGTTGTTTGCGTCTTGAGGCGCTTGCTCCGAATCGGACCTGGGGGCGTAGGGAGAACCGTTGTGTGTACTCTTGATCACAGGAACAGTCATCAGTTTACCTCCCGGAGCTCTGTGGCTTCTGCTTGCGAACTGTCTTCAACTGCGCTATTCGTCCGCTCCTGCCAAAAGGTAGAACAGTGTGAACTGCTGTGATCCATTGTAACACCGGCCGGGAATGGGGCGCGAATTCACACCGACTCATTCCTATTTGAAGCGGCGGGCCAGTTCGGCTTCCACGTCCGGCCAGGAGAGCTCCCGCTGCTCCAACAGGACGAGGCTGTGATAGATCAGATCGGCCATTTCGGAGACGAGCCGCTCATCGCTCTCTTCAAGGGCCGCGACGACGACTTCGACCGCCTCTTCACCGACCTTTTGGGCGATCTTGGCGGTACCTGCGGCAATGAGCCGGGCGGTATACGACTCTGGAGTCGGGTTGGCTTTGCGGTCGGCGATAGTGGCGGAAAGAGAACTGATCAGTTCTGACATTTGGCGATCCATTTCGTTCTTTTGGGGCGTCTTCAGGGATGGGCAGGGCGAAGAATGGAAACTTTCGGGCGGTACTATTGGGTAGGTGTGGGTCCCGCGATTGACTGCCCTCGCAAGTCTCTCAAGATGATCTCTTCCCCCAGGGCTCGCCGGATCTCTTCGCAGGGCTCTTCGTCGGCGATCAGGAGCAGAAGCTCCCTGGCGCGTGTCATGGCCACGTAGAGGCGGTCCAACTCCAGTTGACGCGATTCCAGGTCTTGATCGGGGTCAAAACTCTCCCTCTCGCCGTCAGCCTCTCCACTGCTTTCCGGAAACTGCGCTGAGCCCATGCGGGGAAGGAAGACAGCCCGAAACTCCAGGCCCCGGGCGCGGTCGTAGGTGCCCACTCTGATTCCATCACCTGTAAAGCCGTCGCGAGTAAGTTGGACGCATGGGATGCCTTCACTTTGCAGGAATCTGATAGTAGCCTCGACCTGGCTGTTGTGCTTCAGGAAGACCGCAATCTCATTTGTACCGTATCTTTCGGCCGCATTGAATTCGCGAATCTTCTCGCACAGATAGAGTAATTCGCATTTGCAATCCACAAGGACAAGATTGGGTTTCTCGTCCTCGCGTTCGTGAAAGCCCGGCTCTGCGTCAAGGATGTATCTGTCGTCTTCATGGTCCAATGCAACCAGTTCGCGGCCCCGAACGCGCATGGCCGCGCGATAGACTGTGGGCACATTGCGGTAGTTCTCCGTGAGCACCTGCGCGCGGCCGGCGATATCAAGATTCGCCCAGCCGAGCCGGTAACCTCCGGCATAGATACGCTGTGCAGGGTCATCCAATATGAGGACTCCATCTTTGGGCACGGGGTTTCGGGGGTCGCCTGCGACGAGGGCGCGGACAAGCTGCAACTCAACCAGGGTCACGTCTTGCGCTTCATCCACGACGACGCAGCGGTAGGGGGCCTGTGCAAGTCTTTGGACAGCATCTCTGACCCGAATCCTCTTGTCAGCGAACGTAACCGCGTTGCGTTCACTCAGCTTTCCTGCCCAGAGTTCAAACAACTCCCAAACCAGCTTGCGCAGGTTTTGAGAGAGAGATCGCTTACGTCCGATGCGTTCGACGGAAAGATAGTCCTCAAGACTCTTCAGCCCGTTCCCCTTGATCACTCTCTCAATCTCTTCTTTCAGATAATCCCGGCTAATCCTCTCCAAAGGGGAACCGGCAATGAGCTCCTTGCAAGCAGCTTCAAATGTCTGGTCAACCAGAGAAAAATGTGCCGGCGTCCAGCTGTCGTATTGGTAGACAATTCTGTCGATGTTAGCGAATTCGACATTCGAGGAGGCCATTGGGAGGTTGCGAAAGCGCCTCTCGAGCAGTTCGGCCAGCGATCTGCTGTTCGCGGTAAAGAGCACTTTATCATCGGGATACCGGCGGGCCAGTTCCGCCAGACGATGCAGCCCAATTACAGTCTTGCCGGTGCCGGCCGCGCCGCGAATCCGCGCGGCCCCTGACCAGTGTCGGTTGACGAAGGGTCCCTGGTCAGGGTGTAGAAAGAGTTGCCACTCCTCAAAATCGCCGCGGAAAACGCGCCGGATCAGCTCCTGGATCAGTTGGGGGTCGGTCGGAGCGGATTCGGCTTTCGACGGCGCTCGTGAAGGAGCGTCAGGTTCCTTCTCAGGCAGTTCAGGCAGCGAGGGTTGATGCGGCGCTCCTGTGGAAGCTCGCTTCAAGGATAGCGGTATGTCAGGAACTGTTACCTGAAGATCAGCAAGGTCTTCCGAAGCCAGATCGACATAGTGGTCTCGTCTTTTGGCCCAGTCATACATGACATCATGGCGGCCCGCATTGACGAAGACGAACTGACCGTCATCTACTGCCAAGAGGATGCGTAGTTCCTGTGAAGCCCTTAATGACCAGAGGTTGCTCTTGGGACCGCCGCCGAGCTTTTCAAAATTGAGCCCCGGAGTTGCCGGGTCTTGGGCGAACTGAGACACGGCGGTTAAGAAACGCGCCTGGTCCTGCGGGGTCAGCCGCCTGGTATAGCCAATTTGCCGATTGAAGGATCGGGTCATTGACAGGGCTACACTATCCATCTGTTAACCCTGGTGTCCTCAAGAGCGGCGACATACTGGTTCCGTCAGAATTCCATGAATGCAAACCAATATTCGTACAGGTCCAGGACAGGGCAAGCGTTGCCTTCGCAGAATCCGACCCGGTCAGGTGATGGCGTCTTCAGGCAGGCGCACGGGTACGCCGCGTTCAAGCAGATGTTGCTTTACATCCATCACCTGAAGCTGGCGGAAGTGGAACAGGCTGGCGGCCAGGGCCGCTTCCGCGCCGCCTTCAGTGAGGGCGGCGGCGAAATCTTCCGGGCGGCCGGCGCCCCCGCTGGCGATCACCGGGATGTTGACCGCGTCGGAGATGGCCCGCGTCAGGGCTACGTCGTAGCCTTCCTGCGTGCCGTCGCCGTCCATCGAGGTCAGCAGAATTTCGCCGGCGCCGAGCGATTCTACTTTCCTGGCCCATTCAACGGCGTCGATGCCGGTATTGATTCGGCCTCCACTGATGAATACGTCCCAACCCTTCGCGGCGGCGCGGCGGCGGGCGTCGATGGCGACGACGATGCACTGGCTGCCAAAGCGGCGCGCGCCCTCGCTGACGATCTCCGGGTTGCGGACGGCGGCGCTGTTCACGCTGACTTTGTCGGCGCCGGCGAGCAGAATGGCGCGCATATCGTCGACGGTGCGAATGCCGCCGCCAACGGTAAACGGGATGAAAACGGTATCAGCGACGCGGCGTACCATTTCGGCGACGATATCGCGGGCCTCGTGGGTGGCGGTAATGTCCAGGAATACCAGTTCATCGGCGCCTTCGCGATCGTAGACGTGGGCCTGTTCAACCGGATCGCCGGCGTCGACCAGGTCTATGAAGTTGATGCCTTTGACGACGCGTCCATCCTTGACGTCGAGACAGGGAATGATTCGTTTGGCCAGCAAGGTTACCTCCCGGGGCGGCAGACGCGGCGATGCGCCAGGACCGGCTCGCAGACGGGTCGACGGATTGTACGGTTCACGCGCGCGCGTCGAACCCCTGCCTGCCGCCCTCGAGAAGGCGGGCGGCGGCGCGCCAGGCAGGAATCTGCTCCGGCGACGTTTCAAGCAGGAGTGTCCTCGCTTCCTCCAGGCTGCACCAGCGGCATTCGCTGTGGTTGTGGTGGCCGAGCCGCACTTCCCCTTCTCCGATCTCGGCCAGAAAATAGGTGATCGTGCGCTGGACGTCATAGCCGCGAATGTGGACGGTGAAATCGAGGGCGGTGGGACAGTTCTCGTAGAGCTTGCCTATCGGCAGCCCGGTTTCGATGGCGAACTCCCGGCGAGCGCATTCGAGGTCGCTTTCACCCGGTTCGACGCCCCCGCGCGGGAACTGCCACTCCTCAAAAAAATGGTTGTAGAGGAGGAGGAGCTGGGCTTCGCCCCGGCCGGCGGGCGATTCTTCCGGGCAGCGGCGGATGGGAATGACGCCGGCGCTGCGGCGCAGTCGCGGCGCGTTACCGATTTCGATGGCTGCGGGCAGCTCCAGGGCACTGGTATAGAGGGCCTGTCCGATGATCACGCCGTCGATGCCATAGTGTTCATGGCGCTTGAGCGCGCGGATGTCGTCAAGATTAGCCACCCCGCCGCTGGCGATAACCTGCAAACCTGTCAGGTCAGCCAGTGTCGCCGTCGCCTGAACGTTGACGCCGCTGAGCAGGCCGTCGCGGCTGATGTCGGTGAACAACGCCAGTTCCACGCCCAGGGCGGCCATGCGGTGCCCCAGCTCGACCGCGCTCACCTGGCTGACCTGTTGCCAGCCGTGGGTGGCGACCTTTCCGTCCTTGGCATCGAGCCCAACGACGATCCGGGAAACGCCCCAGCGCTTAAGAGCGACGCGTACCAGTTCCGGATCGCGCACAGCCGCGGTCCCCAAAATAATTCGGTCTGCGCCCAGGGAGAAGGCCAGCTCGATGTCCTCGACGCTGCGCAGCCCGCCTGTGAACTGAACCGGGATCTCGACCGCCTTTCTGATCTGCGTGAGGCGCTGCAGGTTTATGGGCAGATTCTGTTCAAGGCTTGAATCGTCCGCGGCTTCGTCAATTTCAAGACCCGGGTCTCCAGCGCCGGTGGACTCCGAGGCCTCGAGCGCGTCGGGCGAAAGGCGCTGCACTTTGGGATGGAAGTCGGATGCGCCCCCAAATGCGCCGTCCAGGTTGACGACGTGCAGCCACTCGGCGCCGAGGCCCTCCCAGTGGCGGGCTGTCTGGGCCGGATTGTCGCTGAAGACGGTCTCGGCGTTTGGGTCGCCCCGCCGCAGGCGAACGCAGCGTCCTCTTCTCAAATCGATCGCGGGATAGATGCGCATGATGCTTTCTTTTGCATTTCGTTGTTGAGCGGCGGCTTACCGCCGGTTTCGCCTTCTCGGGATAGGCCTGATCTGTCTTTGCCCCAAGGATATTTCAGGCGTGATTCCCCTCGGTTGCGGCCTCGTAAATCGCCTCGTCGAGTTCGGCCTGGAGTTCGATCAGGGCCTCCTCGCCCAGAATTCCTTCGCGTGACAGCTCGTCAAGAGCTGTTCTCTCAGCGCGCAAGGCCTCTATCCGCGCCAGCGAGACAATCTGCTCGCGCAGTTCCGGCTGATCGTTCAGGAGCTCATCAATCTGACTGCTCACGTTCTCTTCACGTGCGGTCAACTCTGCCTTGACGGTGGTATATGCGGCTGATATTAGCGCGCCGTCGCGGTAGAGGCGGTCGACATAGCTGATGGCAGAGCGGATGGCGAGCAGCTGTCCCTGGATTCGTTCATATCCGGCGGGCTGCCTGGCGCCTTGCGTCAGCCCGAGCCGGGAGAGCAGCCCTGAAATGGAGATAGCTTGTACAAGGATCGTAAAGAGGACGACAGCGAAGGTCATTGCCAGGAGTTGCGGCCGGTTTTCGATATCGACGGGCAGGCTCAGAGCCAGCGCCACACTGATCGCGCCGCGCAGTCCGCCCCATGACATCACAAGGAGGAAGGGGGCCGGGACATGATGACGGAAGAGACGGACAGCGCCGCCCAGCAGATAGACGACGATGAAGCGGCCCCCCAGGACGGCAACGACTGCTATCAGCGAGGGCGCGAGATATTTGACCAGCTGCTCCCATTCCACGCTGATGCCGAGCAGGATGAAGATAAATGAGTTGGCGAGAAAAGCGATGTATTCCCAGACGGTGAAGAGCACCATCTTGGTTGAAGGGGTCATCCCGCGGGGGCCGATATTACCGTTGACCAGGCCCGCCACCACGACGGCCAGCACGCCGCTGAAGTGGAACTGTTCCGCCAGGATAAAGCTGCCGTAAGCGAGGATCGTCGTCAGCGTGACCTCGATCAGATAGTCGTCGATTTGCTCGATCAGCTTGGCGACGGCATAGCCGAGAACGCCGCCGATGACGAGGCCGCCGACCGACACTCGCAGGAAATCGACCACACCCCCGAGCGGATTGAGAGTGCCTTCCACGGCCAGGGCAAGCATGATGTGGAAGATGACTACGGCCGTGCCGTCATTGAAGAGGCTCTCGCCCTCGACAAGGGTCATCAGGCGCTTGGGAGCGCCGACGGAGCGAAACGTTGCGACAACGGCTACGGGGTCGGTGGCGGAGATCAGAGCGCCGAAGATGAGGGCGGCCGGCAGGGGCAGCACGCCGGCCATCACCAGAACGGCGGCGATGATGCCGGTGCTGATGAGTACGCCCGGCACGGCCATGGCCGCGATTGGCGTCAGGTCGGCCTTCAAATCCTTCAACTGCAGGTGGAAGGCGGCTTCAAAGATGAGCGGCGGGACGAAGAGGCCGAGCACCAGACCCGGCGTCAGCTCCAGGTGCATGCCGCCCCGGAAGGCCAGGACCAGCCCGGCTCCGACCAGCGCCACCGTGTAGGGCAGTCGGATGCGGCGCACGGCCATTGCGACAAGCAGCACGACCGCCAGAACCTGGACGATTTCGAATTCCAGCTCAAAGAAGGTTTCCACGACTTACTCCGGAACGGCAGAGGGGCGGCCTTGGTCATTCAGCCCGCTGTCAAGCTGCTCGTCCTCCGGCTCGACAGCAGGCGAAGCCGCGCCCCTGGGAATGTGCGGCACCCCGGGAGGGACGGCGAAATCGTCGACGATTCGCCCGTCTCGCACACAGGCCACGGCGGCAAAGGAGAGTTGCTGCCAGTCCTGCAGAGGCACGGTAGGGAGGCCAAGCAGGTGCGCTCGGTAGAGACTGAAAGTGAGGCCGTGACCTACGAGGGCCAGTGTGTCATGGGGATGACGTGCAGCCCAATCGTCGATCCCCGCGCGAAACCTGCTGAGCGCGTCTGCTGCCGGTTCCCAGCCCGCGACGGAATCGCGAGGACGGCGGAACACCTCTGCGACGCGGGCCGTATAGTCGTTTGTCCACTCTGGGGAGCGTTGCAGCTCATTGAAGCGGCCATCCTCATCCACCGGCAGATCATTGCTTTTCAGAAGCGGTGCGACTGTCAGACGGGTCTTTGGCTCGCAGCTCAACAGCAGCCTGTCGACTTCGTCCCAGAACGGCTGCCTGGCGAGCGCCGCGGCCTGCTGACGTCCGAGCTCGTTCAACTGCCAGTGGGCGGCGTCGGTATCCGGAACCTGCCGCGTACAGGCGTGGGCGATGAGATATAGTTTCTTCGGCCTGCCTATTTCGGTCGCCTTCAATTCAGTTCATCACAATCGCAGGGCGGCGTTCGACTTGAATGCCTCCGGTCTGCTCCGCGGCGCAATCCACGTTTAGTAAGGACAGTGCAAACGGACTCCCGCCGCAGGTCAGGGGCTCTCGATTTCAGGCTTGGCTCTCCACAGTTTGAATGAAATTACGCAGTATATGCAGGCCAACCGTGTGGCTTTTCTCCGGATGGCACTGGATGCCCCAGGCATTGCGGTGGCGGACGATGGACGGATAGTCGATGCCGTAGTCTGTGAGTGTGAGCACGGCGTCCGGCTGGGCCGCATCGCAGAAATAGCTGTGGGCAAAGTAGCCGTAGGCGCCATCTGGAACACCCGCCAGCAGCGGGTCCTGACGCTGCCGGTGCAATTGGTTCCAGCCAATTTGAGGAATGCGCAGGCTGCGGCCGCTGCGGTGGGGATCCGGCATCTTGTCGGGGAAGCGGCGGACGCGGCCGGGGATCAGGTGGAGCCCCTCGTGAACGCCCATCTCTTCACTCTCGTCGAAAAGCATCTGCATGCCGACGCAGATGCCCAGCAGTGGCAGACCTGCGGCCACGCTGTCCAGCAGAGGGGCTTCGAATCCCTGGCGGCGCAGGTTGTTGACGCTATCTCCGAAGGCGCCCTGTCCCGGCAGAACGAGTGCCCGCCAGCGGCTGAAATCGACCGGGTGGTCGACGATATCGACCTGGATACCCAAGGGTGAGGCTACGGTCTCAAAGGACTTGTAGACACTGCGCAGGTTGCCAACGCCATAGTCAACAATAGCGATCATTGCGAACGGGACAAACTTTTTTCCATAGCGATGGCGAAGTTGCGCACCAGCGGCGGTGGAAACTCCTCGCGAAAGATGGCGGCAGTCAGTTCACGAATCCGGGTCTCGGCCCGTTCAGCCTCCTGGCTGCTGAGCCGCTCGGCGCGTACCACCTCCTCGAACGCCTCCTCGTGCAGTACGAAGACCCGTTTGTCTGAATTATACCAAATCGCAAGGATCAGGTCCGAAGTGCGGTAGACCTTGTCCTCACGCTGCAGTGGCCTGCAGACAGGGAGATAGAGGCCGATGGCCGCGCCCTCAGCGTCAAAATACTTTTCGACCATTTGATCCAGGTCGGGAAGCCAGAAACGGAACCAGACGAAGCCCGGCGCGCCGATGACGGTATCGAGCAGCTCGACGGTAGGCGCGTGAGCGGTCCAGGCGGCGCGCTCGACGAGCAGGGAGTTGAACCACTCGGCGCGATAGTCGGTCATGTCCGCTTGCCGGTTCCAGTCTCCGCTGGAAAACGATCTGAACAATCGTTGGGACGATTGTACGGTTTCGCTCATCATTTCACTTTCGGCGGCTGTCCGCTCTTCGGACGGCCCGCCAGAGTAATTCTGTCAATATTTCCTGACGATGGCGCGGTAAGCGTTGGGTTCGCGAACCTGGATCATCTGGCGTTCTTCGCGGATGGCCCGCACGCGGTCCAGGTCGATGGTCGCGACCGCATAGCCCTCCATCGGCTCCTCAAGCACCGTGTAGAGATCGCCGTCCGGCCCGGCAAGGATCGAGTCGCCCGCAAACTGAATGGTGGGATCCTCGCCCACGCGGTTGGCCGCGGCGACATAGAGGGCATTCTCGGCGGCGCGGCTCACGATGTGCGCCCGCCACTGCTCGTGGTGACCGATCTCCCAGTTGGCGGCGAGGACAATCAGTTCGGCGCCGTCCAGGGTCAGGCTGCGAGCCGCTTCGGGAAAGATCAGGTCGGATCCGATCATGAGGCCGAATCTGCCCCAATCGGCGTCCACGTTGATGAAACGGAAGCCGGAACGGTAGACCTGGCGCTCCTCGCCCAGGAGGTGCACCTTGTGATAGGAGGACATCACCTCTCCGTCCGGGCCCAGGCAGGCCAGGCCGTTGTAGAGAATGCTCTCGACCTTCTCTTTGATGACTAGGCCGAAGACGATATGCGCGTTGTAGTCGTCGGCCCGTTTGGCCAGGTAGTTTGTGGCGTGGCCGGGCACGCGTTCCGCCAGTGTTGTCGCGCGCAGTCCCAGTTCGGTACCGGTATAGCTCAGCTCCGGGAAGACGATCAGGTCGACCGGCTGTGTCGTGCAGATGCGTTCGACAAACTCCCCCATTTTGCGGAGGTTCTCCTCGGCGCTGGTGAGCGCTGGGGCCATCTGCACAAGAGCAACAGTGATTTCACGAGCCATTCAGCCTCTCCGGAACGTCTGAGACGGATCTCAAGGAACGAAAGTCAAGCAAGTATAGCACGGTTGACTCCTTTCCCCATCTTTCGCGTGCTGTGTTAAAATTTCACCGCAAGACGGAAAGGAGAGCGTCAATGCCTGAAAACAGTTCGATGTTCAGTCGGATCTTTGGACGCACGTGGATCATTCTGCTGGTGGCGGCGATCATAATTCCGCTGGACCAGTGGACGAAGGAGCTGGTCCGCCAGAACATCGCCAAGTTCGACTACATTATTCCGATTCCAGCGCTGGGCGAGTACTTTGTCTTTGAGCATGTGGACAATCACGGCGCTGCCTTTGGCATTTTGCAGGGGGCGGGCAGTGTCTTTATCGTCATTGCTGCGGTGGTCACGGTAGGCGTGTTCTACTACGCGATCCGTCACCTGCCCGACGATCAGCGTCTCATTCGCTTACTGCTTGGGTTCCAGGTCGGCGGCGCGCTGGGAAACGTGATCGATCGCATCATGCAGGGTTATGTCACCGATTTTGTGAAGATCGGTGTCCCCGGTGTCTACTATTGGCCGAATTTCAACATCGCCGACTCCTCGATTGTATGCAGTGTCATCGCTTTGGCGGCCGTCATCCTCTACCAGGACGTTCAGGCCTCCAGGCGGGCCAGGGAGGAGGCCATCGAAGTCGGTGCCGCCGGGTCGTCGGAGGCGTAGCCAAAGGGAGCGGGTGGACTACGAGAGCCGGCAGGTGCGCCGTTTTACCGTTCCCCCCTCTGCAGCCGGCCAGCGCCTTGATCGCTGGCTGACGGACCGGTTCGAGGCGGAAAGCCGCAGCGCAGTTCAGCGCTGGATTGCGGAAGGGCTGGTCACCGTCGATGGGCAGCGCGCCGGCAAGTCCGGTATGCCGCTGGATGCCGGTACAGAGATCCAGGTCGCAGCGCCGCCGCCAGCGGTGGAAACTTCGCTGCGGCCCGAAAACATCCCTATCGAGATCATCTTCGAAGACAACAGCCTGCTCGTCATTGACAAGCCGGCCGGACTGGTCGTCCATCCGGGGCCGGGCCACACAGCAGGCACCCTCGCAAACGCAGTTCTTCACCATTGCCCGGAGTTGGAAGGGATCGGCGGGGAGAAGCGGCCCGGCATCGTCCACAGGCTGGACAAAGGTACATCCGGCGTAATTGTCGTGGCCAAGAATGACGCAGCGATGCGCTTTCTTCAGGAACAGTTCGCCGGCCGGACCGTGTACAAGGAGTATCTGGCGTTGCTGGAGGGCAGGGTCGAGCCGCCGCGGGGCCGCATCGACGCGCCGGTCGGCCGCCACCCGACGCGGCGGCAGCGCATGGCTGTTCTGCCGGCTCTTTCAGGACCGAAAAATGCGGTTGGAACAGGACAGACTGCGTCTGGCGCGCGGGAGGCCGTGACCGATTACGAGTGCCTGCAGGTCTACGAAGACCGTTCAAGCGGGCAGACGGCCCGTTTTTCGCTGGTGCGCGCCGTCCTGCACACCGGGCGTACCCACCAGATTCGGGCCCACTTTGCCTGGCGCCGCCATCCCGTGGCCGGTGACGCGGAATACGGGTACAAGCGGCGCCGCCTGTCGCTGACGCGGCCTTTCCTGCACGCCCGCAGGCTCGGCATCCGGCTGCCCGGGGAGGCAGAGCGGCGCCTGTTCGAAGCGCCGCTGCCCGCCGAGCTGCAGCGCGTACTCGATCGGTTGGGGGAGTGACAGTCCATGCTCGACAAGCTCTACAAGATCGCCGAGGGGTTGAACAACCGGTTTCAGGACGGAGACGATCCCTTCTATATCGTCACGCGGCTGGCCGAGGAGTGCGGCGAGGTGGCCAGCCAGGTGAGCCACTTCGAGCGCAAGGGTGTAAAGACGCTCAAACTGGGGTCGCCTGACCGGGCCGCATTTGCGAAGGAGCTGCAGGACGTGATGCGGGCCGTGGTGCAGCTGGCGATCCACTACGATCTGCAGGCGGAGCTGGAAGCGTCGGTCGATCGATCCTACCGGGAGATAGTGATCGAGGGTTTGGTCGATCCGCTGCCGGATGAGCTGGAAGACCGCAAGGACTGAACAACGCCAACTACACTCTGTTCAAGCCTTAATTCAGTTTTTCCCTCGCAGATCCGGGTCAAGTCGGCCTTTCACTCTGAATCGGCTGAATCGCAAATCTCCCGATTCTTTCCTGATCTCGAATGGCCCGGTCAGGGCAGCCAGTCGGCGACGGCCTCTCGCTCCTTGAGCAGCTCCTGCCCGCTGGCGGCCATGTGTGCGCGGTCGAAGTCGGTCAGCGGCAGCCCTTCCACAATCTGGTAGACGCCGTTCTCAACCGTCACGGGATAGCTGAATATCACGCCGGTGGGCGAGTCGTAAGCGCCGGTGCTGGGGATGCCCATGCTGACCCAGTCCTCTTCGGACGCGCCCGCGAACCAGCTCTGCACGTGGTTGATGCAGGCGTTGGCTGCGCTGGCCGCGCTGCTCGCCCCGCGCGCAGCGATCACGGCGGCGCCGCGCTCCTGGACGGCCGGAATAAAGGTCTGTCTGATCCAGGAGAAATCGTTGATGACGGCTGCGGCCGGCTGACCTTCGATCTGGGCATGAAAGAGGTCAGGATACTGCGTCGCGCTGTGATTGCCCCAGATGACGACATTCTTGACTGTGTGCAGCGGCCGTCCGGCCTTCCTGGCAAGCATGCTCTGGGCGCGATTGTGATCGAGGCGGGTCATGGCGGTGAAGCGTTCGGCGGGCACGTCGGGCGCGTTGCGCATGGCGATCAGGCAGTTGGTATTGGCCGGGTTGCCGACGACGACGACGCGGACGTCGGAGGCGGCGTTCTCGTTGATTGCCTTACCCTGCGTGACGAAGATGGGGCCGTTGGCGCTGAGAAGGTCTTTGCGCTCCATGCCGGCGGTACGGGGGCGGGCGCCGACCAGGAGGGACCAGTTCGCCCCGGCGAAGGCTGCGTCCGGTTCGTCGGTCAGGACCGTATCGGCGAGGAGGGGGAAGGCGCAGTCGTCCAACTCCATCGCCACGCCTTCGAGCGCGCCCATCGCCGGCGGTATCTCCAGCAGCTGGAGTATGACCGGCTGATCGGGGCCGAAAAGGTCGCCATTGGCGATGCGAAAGATGAGAGCATAGCCGATATTGCCGGCGGCGCCCGTAACTGCTACACGAATCGGGTCATTCATCACTCATTGGTCTCCGGTGCGGCAGGGGGCGAATTCCACCTGCCTTCATTGATCTGTATCGGGTGGACTTTCGGCCAAGTCCACCGCCATTTCATATTGGCGGTCGAAAACGCGAAAGCCAAGTGAGGCAAAGACTGGGTTGAGACGGCTGTCGGCCGGCTGGTCCATAAGCGTCATCCTGGCGTCGACGTAACGAAGCTGGAGAGCTTGCAGCAGCGGGCGGGCGGCGTCCTGAAGATTGGCCTCCGGATCGACTGCGATGTCAAGGATGCGAAGACGGGTTGCAGGCTGGCCCTGGGCCGGAACGCCGGACGATGACGACGGAGAGACCAGCGCATAGGCGACCGGCGCGCCGTCTTTGGCCGGGATGGTGAGGCCGATACAGCCATGCTGCTCCACGTAGTTGAGCAGACTGCGAGCACGGCGCTGCCAGATCATCGGCAGCTCGTGCCAGCGGTGGAAACTGCGCAGAATCTGGACCGGATCGGTCTCCTCCAGGCGCTCGTATGGCAGCGGGAGGGGGCCCTGGCGGGGGTCCCGTTCCCACAGCAGCAGTTCGCGCAAGCGTTTGAAGCCGGCCCGGCGATACACCGACCGGGCATGGTCGTTGGTGACCAGTACCTCCAGCAGTATGCGCCGAACACCGCGCTCGACCGCGCGCTGTTTCAGCTGCTCCATGAGCCGACGGCCCCAGCCGCCGCCGCGATAGGCCGGGTCGACACTGAGGCCGCCGCACCAGCCTTCGTCACCGCGCACCGCCAGCAGGGCCGCGCCGACGCCCTGCAGCCGCCCCTCCTCTTCCGCCGCCAGGACTGCGCAATCTTCCGGGGCAATGCTGGAACGGCGCAGATGCCCGCGCATGCCGGACGGGTCCATCTGCATATCGTACCGGTAGTCGGCGAAGCCGCGGTTGAAGCCTTGGCGCAGCGCCTCGACCTCAACTGAGGAACCGGTTACGATGGTTGGTTGCTGAAGCTCAGTCAAGTCGGAACGGCCTCCAATGGTCGGCGGACAGTGATCAGCCAAAAAAGTTCTGATCGCCGGACGCCTGTCTGCAAATCTACTGCGCTCGGGCTACGAAGTAGAACTCTACAATGAACTCTTCGCCTACGTTGGCGACACTCGGAACTTCAGGAATCGTGAGTTCGAAGTCGTCTAAGACAAGAATCGTGGCCGCGCTTCCCCACAGTTCTGACTCTGAGATGACCCGCAGGGTCACGATGAAGAGCACTGAATTTGTCACCTCGCGAACGGTCAGATCCCCCGTGACTTCAAACTCGATTTCGTCACCGACGGCGACGGACTCCGGCATTCCTGAAAGCGCAGTTGAGCTGAAAGTGATGTACTGGTAGCGGTTGGACTGCAGGATGAAGCGACGGATGGCGCGGTTGCGGCGGTCGTTGTCAGTGATAAATGTGCCGGCCTCGATCTGAATCGGTCCGATGACACTGGCGCCAGGGTTTGCCGCGTCAACTCTGATTTCCCCTGAAATCGCGTTGGTTACGCCGACCACGGTCTTGGGCTGGCCGAACAGCTCTTCATCAATGCTGAAACGCGCCTCGGACTCTTCGGCCGCGATCACAAAGGTCTGGCCCATGCCGGGGGCTTCAGCGCTTTCGGACGCCTCCATCGGCGCAGCCGTGGGTGGGGGTTCGGGCTCAGCTTCAGGCGTGTTAGTTGGCTCCGGTTCGGGTGCCGGCGTATCCGTCGGGTCCGGCAGTGGTGTATCGATCGGTACCGGCGTGTCCGTCGGGTCGGGCTCGGGCGCCGGAGTAGCCGTATCGGCGGCAGCCGGGGCTTCCTCCGCATCCGAGGCGGGAGCGTCCGAGCCGCCGCATGCCGCCAATAGGAGCGCCGCGAGCAGTATAAAGATGATCAACCTCAGGTAGGCAGCTCTGAATCTGGTCGAGACCAGGCGCGGTTTGACCGCGGTCGGAAATGATTTCGCCTTTGAGGTATGCAGTTTCATCGGTCCGACTCCCCCCATCCCAGATGGATGAAAACATTAAGCGGCCGAACCTTTCGACCGCGCTATCAGCGGTGACGTCCCCTTCCATTGTGGACCTATTTTGGGAGTTTGGCAAAACTTCGGGTTTTCGGTCGGTTATCGCTGGAATCCGCTCTCGCCGTAGCCGGTCAACTCCACATAGCCGCGACCGGCGACCGGTTCGCCCTTCATCATGCCGCGCACGATGGTGGCGCCCTCGTAGTAGGTAAAGGCGACGTCCATCTCCTGATCGTCGATCAGCGGCTCGATCGTCAGTTCGATCCTGTGCTCGGGGAATGCGACGCGCCAGCCGCTGGGATAGACGGTACCGCTCTCCGGGCTGGTCCATTGCCCGGTTGGCGTCAAGGTAAAGTCGTCCGGATGGATGGAGACCTGGCGGCCGTCGGGGAAGCTGAGAGTCCCTTCAAAAATCTCCTGGGAGATGCCGGACAGCGTGCGGATTTCGGCAAACATAAGGACGACGTCGTTGTCCAGGGTGACGGCGAACCAGTCCCAGCCGGCGGCGTCCCCGCTGAGGGCGGAGGTACCGAACTCGTGGTCCATCCAGCTGAGGCCCGTTACGGGGATTCGCCTGCCTGCGAAAACGATTTCGCCTGCAGTCTCCATCCGCACGAGGCTGTAGTAGTGGTTGGCGTTTCCTGGCTCCGGCCCTTTGCGGCTGAAGCCGGCTTCCCCGTGTAGCAGGGGCGGACGGGTCTCCGCGAGAGCGAGATCGATCGAGATGGGACCGCTGTCGTCCTCGGCAGCGGCCTGCAGGCGCATCTGCCCCGGCACGATTTCCTGCGCACGCCAGTCATCCAGCCAGACTTCGTAGCGGGGCGAACCGGTCGCGCCGGCGACGCCTCCGGCGCCGCGGCTGAAGCGGTCGAAGCTGACATGGCGGCCGGCCGGCGCGCTCGTGACGGCGAAGTGGGCCATATAGAGTTGCTGCGCGGCGAAATCGGACGGCCGGTTGGGGTCGCCCGGCGCCAGCGCGCTGCGAAAAAAGGTGAGCTGGAACCCGTACTTGCCGCCGTCCTCACCTGTCAGGTTTCCGGTGTAGTACCACCACTCGGTGGCGTACTCATTGTGAGGGCCGTGATCACGGGGAAACTGGAAATCCAGCGGCTCGAAGGCTCGTGCGAAACGGCTGTCGACGGGCCGGCTGAGGACGTCGACGACGTCGGCCGAGGCCAGCGAGGGCTGGGCGCGTGTGCAGGCGCTGAAAAGGAGCAGACAGAAGAGAAGAGATAGTGCAGGCGGAACGGATCTGACCACCGGAATGTCTGACATTTTCGCGGTGTGCTCTATTTCCGGGAGTCGCTGTAGGGGCTGGCCCAACTGCCGGGATCGGAGAGCTTACATGCTGGCCAGCGCCTGTTCGAAGTCCGCCAGCAGATCGTCGGTATCCTCGATGCCAACGCTCAGGCGCACAAGCTCGTCCGTGATTCCCAGCGCCCGCCGGTCTTCCGGCGCCGTGTCGAAGTAGCTGACGATCCCTGGCTGCTCAATGAGGCTCTCGACGCCGCCAAGGCTTGGACCGATGCGCGGGATGACGCAGGCATCGATGAATCGGCTTGTCGTCGGCCCGTCGGCCTCAACTTCAAAGCTGATAACGCCGCCGAACCCTGTCATTGTACACTTGGCGACTTCGTGGTCGGGATGGCTCTCGAGGCCGGGATACCAGACGCGGCGAATCCTCGGATGGTCTTCCAGGTAACGGGCAATGCGAAACGCGCTTTCGTTGTGCTGGCGCATGCGCAATCCTAGCGTCTTAATGCCGCGCAGGATCAGGTAGGCGCAATGGGGATCGACGACTGCGCCCAAAATGCCCTGGGACTGGCGCAGGGCGGTGGTGATGTCGAAGCTTCCGGTGACGCAACCCGCGAGCAGGTCGTTGTGGCCGGCCAGATATTTTGTCACGCTGTGGATCGCCAAATCGATGCCGTACTCCAGGGGGCGGACGTTGCAGGGCGTGGCGAAGGTGGTGTCGATGATGGTACGCAGGCCATGCCGCTCGGCAATTTCTACGAGGCGGGCGTAGTCCACGCAGCGCAGAAAGGGATTGGTGGGCGATTCGGAAAAGATCAGCTTCGTCGCCGGCCGGATTGCGGCCTCGATGGCGTCGTAGTCGCCGGGGGCGACGGTGGTACAGGTGATGCCGAAACGGGTCAGGAATGTGTTGCAGAAGCCGCGCGTGCGGCGGTAGCAGTCTTCAGTCATGACGAAATGATCGCCCTGGCTGAGCAGAATGAATAGCGTGGTGGTGATGGCTGCCATGCCGCTCGAAAGCAAAAGAGCGTCTTCGGCCGCGTCAAGCGCGGCCAGTTTTGCCTCGGCAGCGCGTACGGTTGGGTTGCCGTAGCGTCCATACTCCTCCCGTTCCGGCACATCCCAGAACATGTGCTCTTCCATGTAATTGATCAGGCTGGCAGTGTCCTCGAAGGTGTAGGTGCTCGTCTGAACGATGGGCACCGTCAGACTGTCGTGGGAAATGTAGCGCTTTTCCCCGGCGTGGACGGCTTGCGTCTGGCTGGAGACTCTGGGCCTCTTCTCCTCAGGATCATGCCCGTTGGAGGCAGCCGTTTTCGACGTGCCGTCGGTGCCGGTTATCGTGCCGGAGTTCTGGGATATGGTCGTACCTGGTGTGGCCATGATCTCTCCTTCGCGATGCAGTTCACCTTGTCAAAAGCGTCGTCACCGCCCCTTGGACCGGTCTGGGAATAAAAAAACTCTTCCTGTGGATACACGGAAGAGGGCTGCGACAAGTCGTCCAGAGCATCTCATCTGCCGGTGTATCCACACCGCCGGAATTGGCACCTGCCGCGCTGCGGGACTTGACTCCAGCAGCGCCGGTTGCCGAGGCTTCACAGGGCCGGCCCCTCCACCTCTCTTGATAAGAGTCTTGGCACAGTTTCAGCGGACCGATCTACAGCTGGACCGAATTCGTGAAACCCTGCCAAAAGGCTCGATTCAGTTGTTGGCGCACATGGTAATCCAGGAATCGGCCCAGTGTCAAATCTGACAACCGCGTGGAACGCGCAAAAGGGCTGCCGCGGGGCTTGCACGCAGGACAGGTTGGGTACGGGAGCCCGGCTGACAGTTATCTGCCTCGCTTTATCTGTATATTGTCCGGGTGATGTCAGCAATCACAAGGGAGAGAGCGTTAAAGTATGGTAAGGTATAGCCAGTAGCGAGACGCCTGTGACAAGTGGCCGCTCCAGTAATGAGCGCGCCGAAATTTCCCTCTAAAGGAGATGCATATGAACAGCTTAGGTAATGTCCCCAGAGTTCCCAGAAGGCTGCCGAGCGGGTCACCGTTCGTCATGGTGATTGTAATCGCCGTCGTGATCCTCTTTCTGATGCTCTTTGCCCGCAACTTCTTCTACGCCTTCGAGCGCGTGGACGAACAGGAGGTGGGTGTTCAGTTCCAGGGAGGGAAGATTAAGAACGTAGTTGGTCCGGGTGTCTATACGGACGTCGGCCTCTTTGTCCAGATTGTACGCGTCTCCAGCCAGGCGATCCCGTTTCACGTGGAGGACACGGAGATCATCACCAAGGACAAGCAACGTATCGGCCTGTTGGTCAGCGGTGATATCTTCCGCCCGAACATCAGCCAGGGGGACATGATCCAGGCGCTGTGGGCGCAGTACCGGGGCATCTACCTACAGGATGACTTGGCCCGCAGCCGCATGCAGGACCAGGCGCGTCAGGCGATGAAAGTCTGTGTCGGTGACCGCACTTTTGACGACAACGTGGTCGGGACGGCCCGGGATATTCTGCGCCAGTGCATCGACGATGAACTGAATGAACGGGCTGCGAATTTCGGTCTCCGGGTTGAGAACCTGGTCGTGCCGGACGTGATCCTGTCGGGAGCTGTGCAGTCCGCGCTGGACGCCATCGTCCAGAGCCGGCTGGAGACGGAGAAGGCGGCGCAGGACAAGCTGCGGGCCGATGCCCAGGCCGACGCCGAACAGGCGCGCCAGGAGGGTGAAATCCGCATCGAGCAGAGCCGGATCCAGGAGCAGGCCCGCCAGCAGACCGCCCTGGCCCAGCTGGAAGAACAGAAGGTAGCCGCGCAGAAGGCCGTGATTGAAGCCGAGCGTGCCAACGAACTGGCCCGCGTCGAAGCTGAGAGGGCGGTCATTGAAGCGCAGAAACAGAATGAGCTGCTGGCCGCACAGCGGGACATCGAAATCGCGCAGGCACTGGCAATCGCCGCCGAAGAGCAGGCCAAGGCCCAAATCGCTGTCGAGACCGCTCTCGCCACACTGTACGCGGGACGGCCGGAATATGTGCAGCTGCTGATTGCACAGGCCAACGCCAGCGCGCTCAGGAGCACCGACAAGGTGATCTTTACGCCTGAAGGCGTGACGCCGACGCTGGTCCTGCCGGGCCCAGGCATCGTGCCGACAGTTGACACAACGCCCAATTAGCGCCGTTGGAATGGAGTCAAACTCCGTGCAGGATGGGCGTCGAGCCCTGGGGACGCGGGGTGAGCTGATTGCAGTACGCGCCCTGCAGGAGGCCGGCCTGCGCATCGTCGAACGCAACTGGCGTTGCCGGGCCGGCGAACTGGACATCATCGCAGAGGAATGCGCCCCGGACTTCAGCCGGGGCGCGTCCGATTCACGCTGGCTGGTCGTGGTCGAGGTGCGCACCCGGCGGGGTCACGGCTACGGGTCGGCCCTGCAGTCCTTTACGCACGGAAAACAGAAGAAGCTGCGTAAACTGGCTGCGATTTACGTGCGGGAAACGAAGTGGCCGGGTCCTTGGCGCATCGACGCGGTGGCGGTGCAGATGGACGGCTCCGGCAAATTGATCAGCGTGGAGCATATTCGCCATGCCGTCACCGGATGAGCAGACGTCCGAGACGGCGGCGCCGCCCCTGATCGTGATCCTGGGGCCGACGGCCGTCGGCAAGACCTCTCTCAGCCTCGACCTTGCATCGCGCTTTGACGGCGAGATCGTCGGCGCCGACAGCCGCCAAATCTACCGCGGCATGGACGTCGGCACAGCCAAGCCGAGCGCGCTGGAGCAGGCGCAGGTTCCCCACCACCTTGTCGACATACAGCCTCCCGACAAACAGATGGCGCTGGCGACCTACCAGCAGATGGCCTTCAGCGCAATCGACGGCGTTCACCTGCGGGGGCGCGTGCCCTTTCTCGTAGGCGGTTCGGCCCTGTATCTGCGGGCAGTAGTTGAGGGGCTGCAGATCCCGGAGGTCGCGCCCAACCCGGCGCTGCGGGCCGAACTGGAGAAGTTCGCGCAGGACAATGGCCGTGAGGCGCTGCACACGCGTCTCCGGGCCTCGGACCCCCAAGCGGCCGCTATAATCCACCCAAACAATCTGCGCCGGGTCGTCCGGGCGCTGGAGATTGTGCAGTCGACCGGCCGCCGCAAGAGCGAGTTGGAAGCCGCCGCGCCTCCCCCCTATCGGATTCTGAAGATCGGCCTGGACCTGCCGCGCCCGCTCTTGCACGAGCGCATCGATCGCCGCGTTCACGATATGGTGGAGGCCGGCCTGGTGGAGGAGATGGAGGCGCTGCTGGCCGCGGGCTATTCGCCTGACCTGCCGGCCCTTTCCAGCCTGGGATACCAGGAGATCGCCGCCCACCTGCGCGGTGAGCTCACACTGCAGGCTGCCGTTGAACGCATACAGATAGAAACCCACCGCTTCGTCCGCCACCAGTACACCTGGTTCCGCCGCATCCCCGACGTCCACTGGTTTGACGTTTCACAAACGCCCCAGCCTGCCATACGAAAGCTCACGACAACTTTCTTGCATCGGAACATCAAACACGGCGTTGGACAGACCCTCTGAGACGCACAGGAACTGCCTCGATCTCGTTCGCGGCTCTTGCCGCCCGCGCCGGCCGGCGGCGGCCGGTCTCACGCTGCGCGTCGCATCATAGACCGTTCGTAGGTGAATTGAACAGGGTTCGTCTCATATCGACATTTGGTGGAGGCGGGCCCCCGGAAGCGGTCTTTATGGGGGTCCTAATGCGGCTTTTCCAGTGTATTTTCCCGAAACAAGTCACAAAAAAGCCCTTTATGCGCCAGAAATGGACTCTGTTCGGCGGCATTGCGGCACATACCCATTCCTTGCTATAATGCGGGCCGAATCCAATAGGGTGTCAAAAGATTGAACGCATTCACTGTTCAGCATGTGAAAGGATGCAAAGAAAAGAGCTAGCAATGGCTGGCACGAAACTGGCGCCGGACCTCACCGCTGCGGACCCCGGCGACCAGCCGGATCTCACTGCCTCAGAGAATAACGGACTTCCTACCGATAGCCCGCTTCTGCGAAGCATTCCTCTTGAGGCCATACCTCCTGTTAGCGGCGGCAAGCTGTTCCTTCAGCCGCTCCTGGACCTGCACGAAATCAAAGCGCTTGAAGAGCTGTACGGGAAGCTGCCCGGCTATTTCAGCCCCGATGAAAAGCTGTCGATACTGCGCGCCTACCTGGTCGCCAGCGACGCCCATCGCGAACAGACGCGCATGACGGGCGAGCCTTACATCCTGCACCCAATTGACGTAACCAATATCCTGGCGGAGCTGCAGCTGGACGCGGACACGCTGGCGGCGGGGCTGCTGCACGACGTCGTCGAGGACTCCGTCTACACAATCGACTATCTGAATAAAAACTTTAACCGGGAGATTGCCGAACTGGTGGACGGCGTGACAAAGCTCAACCGCATCAAAGAGTTGAGCAAAATGCGTCACAGCGTCGCCGATGAAAAAGCCGAAAGCCTGCGAAAGATGTTCCTCGCCATGGTCGAGGACATCCGGGTCGTGCTGATCAAGCTGGCCGATCGCGTCCATAACATGCGTACATTGGAGGGCCACCCGGAACACAAGCGCCGCCGCATTGCCCGCGAGACGCTGGAGATCTTTGCCCCGCTCGCGAATCGACTGGGCATCTGGCAGATCAAGTGGGAGCTGGAAGACCTCAGTTTTCGCTATCTTGAGCCTGTGACCTATCGAAACCTGTCGCGGGCCATGGACCAGAAGCGCGCCGAGCGGGTCAGCTGGATGGATGAGACGCGGGAGACGCTGGCAAAGGCGCTGAACGAGGCCGGCATAAAGGCGGAGATCGACGGGCGCCCCAAACATATCTACGGCATCTATCGAAAGATGCGGCGCAAAGAAGTGCCTTTCGACCAGATCTACGATATTCACGGCTTCCGTATCATCGTCGATTCGGTCGCGGACTGCTACGCAACACTCGGCGTTGTCCACAGCCACTGGCGGCCGATCCCCGGCGAATTTGACGACTACATCGCCAGCCCCAAGGACAACATGTACCGCAGTCTGCACACGGCCGTGGTCGGCTCGAACGGCAAGCCGATGGAGGTGCAGATCCGCACCCATGAGATGCACCAGGTAGCCGAGTTCGGCATTGCCGCGCACTGGCGCTACAAGGAAGGCAGGCAGGCCAACCAGTATCTGGACAACAAGATCGCTTGGATTCGCCAGCTGATGGAGTGGCGCCAGGACGTGACCGATGCCCAGGAGTTCGTCAGCGGCATGAAGACGGACGTGTTCCAGGACCGGGTCTACGTCTTTACCCCGCGCGGGGACGTGATCGACCTGCCGCACAGCTCGACGCCGATCGACTTCGCCTACCGGGTCCACACGGAGTTGGGCCACCGTTGCCGCGGCGCGAAGGTCAATGGCCGGCTCGTGCCCCTGGACTTCCAGCTGCATAACGGCGACCAGGTCGAGGTGATCTCGGCCAAGCGGGGCGGACCCAGCCGGGATTGGATCAACCCCAACATGGGTTACGTCGCGACGACGCGCGCGCGCGGAAAGATCCGCACCTGGTTCCGCAAACAGGCCAGGGAAGAGAACATCGCCCAGGGCCGCCAGATTCTGGAAAAGGATTTGAAGCGGCTTAGCGTTGACCAGCCCTACGAGCTTGTCGCCCGCATCTGCGGCTTCGAGGAGCTGGACGACTTTCTGGCTGCCATCGGCTACGGCGACGTGACGAGCCAGACGATCGCCCAGCGGGTGATCGAATACGAGCGCAGCCAGCAGAGCGAAGAAGAAGAACCGGAGCAACTTCTCGAACAGACGCCCCACCGCCCCGTCTCGGTCGACGGCGTGCAGGTGGCGGGCTTGGACGGCGTGCTCGCGCATCCGGCGCGCTGCTGCAACCCGGTACCCGGCGACCCGATCGCCGGCTACGTGACCAGAGGCCGCGGCGTTTCAATCCACAAGACCAACTGCCCCAATTTCGCCACCCTGATCCAGAGGACGGATCACGCGCGGCTGGTTGAAGTGCAGTGGGGGGCCAAGAGCGAGGAGATGTACCCGGTCAGCATTCAGGTCAAAGCCTATGATCGGGCCGGCCTGCTGCGGGACGTGACCGGCCTTGTAGCCGACGAGAAGATCAACATGCGTTCGGCTGAGGCTGTGACCGGGATGAAGAACAACATGGCCCTGATCAACGCCACGCTCGAGCTGTCAAACATATCGCAATTGACCCGCATTATGACCAGGATTGAGCGTCTGCCCAATGTGCTGGAAGTCCGGCGTTTGGTAGGGTAATGTAGAAGAGAGGAAGACCCACATTCACCAAAACTAACAATCATGCGCGACGGAGAATGTCTGCTGTAGTGCTTGATGAACTGCCCGGTTTGACGCCCTGGCTCGTGGAACAGCCATGTCAGCCCGGTACGGGCTATGCCTGAACTTTGATCGTGCGCGCGTGCGTGATGTCACATGCCGTAACGGCCCGAATCTGCGATGGCTGCACCTCGGTGACAGCCGCCGTGCTGCTGTCCAGCGTCAGGAATTCCACAATAAAGGCCCTTCCTTCAGGATAGACATGCACGACCGTTCCCACATCGGATTTCCTCAGTCCGTCCTCAGGAACATCTGTGGTGAGCGCTACGCAATCGAACTCCTTAAACATTGCTTCTCCTTAGTGGATAGGCCGTAATCAACCTGGGGATAGTACCCTGATTTTCGACGCCCCAAACTGCTCTGACGAACGGATTTCGCCCGTCAGGCGTGTCGAGTCTGCCGTCCACAGTTTAGCGGATGCCATTGACGGTGTCTACAGTACTGACGACACGATGGCGCGAGGCATGAGAACGAAGCGCCTCAGCCAATACCTCCCAGCGATCTCGATGAAACCCGAATCTCGAAAAGAAATCAGCTTTACTCATCCTTTGCGGATGGTCAAATGATAGCAGATAGCCTGTCACTTTCAAGGGGTCAACATAAGCCAGTTCCGCGTTCGGTAGCTTCAAGGTCATCGAAATTGCATATCCCCAAAATGCTGGAAGACATCGAAGGCAGGGGGAATCCGGGCGAGACGCCAGCACGCCCATGGTGGGACCCGAGTAAACAGACTTGGACTCAGATTAAGCCTACTTGAAAGTTTGCCTGAACGTGAGGGAGGATGCGAGGACAGAGGAGCCCCCCTGACTGGAGGGCTCCTCGAACTAGCTGACGAACAACCCCGGATTCGACACCGGCTGTTTCACGAATCCGTCATCGCCTCCAGCTCGTCGATCATATCCCGAATCACATCGAAGCCTGCCTGCCAGAAGTCGGGATCGGTCATGTCGATGCCGGCCTCCTCCAGAATCTCCTGCGGCCGTGCAGAGCCGCCGCGCGCCAGCATTCTCAGATAACCCGGCTTGAACGCGTCGCCCTCCTGCTGGTAACGCCGGAAAAGGGAGAGCACGAGCAGCTGCCCGAAACTGTAGGCATAGCAGTAGAAAGGCGCCTGGTAGATGTGCGGAATGCTGACCCACTCATATTGAAATTCGTCCGACAGCTCAACGCTGTCGCCGAACTGTTCCTGCAGGTTTTCAAAATAGAGACGCTCCAGTTCCTGCGGCGAGGCGTTCTCCTGGATGGCCCGATGCGCGTCCTCCTCGAAAACTGTAAAGAACGCCTGGCGCATCACTGTGGCGTAGATGTCGTCCACGCTGGCAGCCAGGATCTCCCGCCGCACCAGTGGGTCCTTCTCCTCGGCCAGCAACTGTTCGTTCATCACCATTTCCGCGAAAACTGACGCAGTTTCTGCCAGCGGCAGAGAGGAGTGCTGGGTCAGAATGGAGTGGTCCTCGGCCATCATGCTGTGGACGGCGTGGCCCAGTTCGTGGGCGATGGTGGCGACGTCGCGCACCTTGTTGGTATAGTTCAGCAGGACAAAGGGTGTGATGCTCGGCATCACTGTGGCGCAGAAGGCGCCGGACCGCTTCCCTTTGCGCACCTCGCTGTCAACGTGGTTATCGTCGAAGACGCGCTGGGCCTTGCCGGCGAAATCGTGGTCGAAGCGGGTAAAGGTGTCCAGGACAAGCTCGACCGCATCGTCATAGGGAATGTCACGCGACGACTCCATCAGAGGCGCGTAAATGTCGTAGCGGCGCAATTTTTCCACACCCAGCCACTTTGCCTTGAGCGTGAAATAACGCTGGAATAGAGGGGCGTTGCCGCGGGCGACCTCCAACAGGGCCTGGACGGCTTCGTAGGGAATGTCGTTGTTCAGATTGCGCACGGCGATCGGCGAACTGTAGCTGCGCAGCGTGACGTTCTCGTTATACCAGTCTCGCACCAGGTTGATATAGATCTGCGCCAGAATCGGCGCCTCTTCCTTGTACACTTTGTAAAGGGACCGGTAGGCGGCGGCGCGCATGTCGGGATCAGCCGAGTAGGCGTGTGCCATCACCTCTTCGCGGGTCATCCGCTTCAGCTCGCCGTCCACCTCCAGCGCAAACTCAAGCCTGTTCGTCAGCATCGAATAGATGGTTGTGAGCGCGCTGGCGCCATTGATGTTCTTCAGGTTGATAATGCGCTCTGAACTTTCTTCCAACATGTACGGCTTGGAAAGACGCATATCCTTCAGAAAGTGCCGAAAGTCCGCGTAGCCATCGCCGTCCGGCAGCAGGGCTTCGGCCTCTTCATCGTCCAGCCCCTTCCACCAGAGGCTGAAAAAGAGCATTCGATTCTCAATCTCCGCGCCAAGCTGACTCATGCGGTTGGTGTAGGTGAGCGCGTCGGGGGATTGCGTATCAGACGAAAACCAGAGACTGCCGTATGCTAAGAGCCGGTAGACCTGCGTGCTGATATCTTCGTACTGTTGCATGGCGCGGATCAGCTTTGCCGGCGCCATCTTGGCAGAGAGCGCCTCGCGCAGCGACTCGAACGCGGCGACACTCTCTTCGACCTGCGCCAGCATCTCTTCGACGGCATCCGAAGAAGGGGCGATCGTTCCCGCCCCGTTTGCCTCGGGATCGGCCGGCACAAGTCTGGTGAGGTCCCAACCCGACATCTGGTAGCGTTCCCGTTTTTCTTCTGTGCGTACAGCCATAAGGCGTTATTCCCTTTTTATTCTTCCTTGACGAGACGCCGCAAAACGGTGTGCAGAATCCCGCCGTTCTTGTAATAGTTCACTTCGACAGGCGTATCAAGCCGGCTGGTGACGCTGAATTCACCGACAATTCCGTTTTCACGGGTCACGCGCACGGTATACGCCTGGTTGGGTCTCATCTCTGCCGTCAAGCCTGGTATGTCAAAGGTCTCAAAGCCGCTGAGGTCAAGAGACTGCATGTTTTGGCCTTCCATGAACTGCAATGGCAGGATGCCCATTCCGACGAGATTGGAGCGATGGATGCGTTCGAAGCTCTCCGCGATCACGGCCTTTACGCCCTGCAGCCAGGGCCCTTTCGCGGCCCAGTCGCGGCTGGAGCCCGTGCCGTACTCCTTCCCGGCCAGGATGATCAGCGGCGTGCCCTCCTGCTCGTATCTGGCGGCCGCATCCCAGATCGCCATCTCTTCCAGACCTGCGGCCGCGTCCGTCACCTGCCCGGCGGCGGGGATGTAGGCCGTGTAACCGCCTTCGACGCCGTCCAGCATCTGATTCTTGATGCGGATGTTGGCGAAGGTGCCCCGCATCATGACTTCGTGATTGCCTCGCCGGCTGCCGTAGCTGTTCCATTCGGAGCGGGGAACGCCCTTTTCGGTCAGGTAGCGGCCCGCTGGACTGTCCGGGGCGATGGCGCCGGCCGGGCTGATATGATCGGTCGTGGTGCTGTCCGGCATGACGGCCAGCACGCGCGCGCCGACGATCGGCCGTACCGGCGGCAGCTCAGTGCCCATCTGCTGGAAGAAGGTCGGCTCCTGAATATAGGTGCTGTCGGGGCTCCAGGCGTAGAGCTCGCCGCCGGAGATCGGCACCTCATTCCACTGCTCGTTGCCGGTGAAGACGTTGGCGTACTGCTGCCGGAACAGGTCCGGCTTGAGACTGCGATGGATCTCGGCCTGGATCTCGGCCTGGCTCGGCCAGACGTTGCGCAGGAAGACCGGTTCGCCGGTGGGGTCGTAGCCCAGGGGATCGTTGTCCAGGTCGATGTTCACGGTTCCGGCGATCGCGTAGGCCACGACCAGCGGCGGCGAAGCCAGGAAGTTGGCGCGTACGTCGGGGCCGATGCGCCCTTCGAAGTTGCGATTGCCGCTCAAGACCGAGGCCGCGACCAGGTCGGCGTCGTGAATGGCGTCGCGGATCGGTTGCGGCAGGGGGCCGCTGTTGCCGATGCAGGTCGTGCAGCCGTAGCCGACGGTATGGAAGTTGAGGGCTTGCAGATAGGGGATCAGCCCGCTCGCCTCCAGGTAGCTTGTAACGACCTTCGACCCGGGGGCCAGGCTGGTCTTCACCCAGGGTTTGACGTCCAGCCCGCGTTCTACGGCCTTCTTCGCGAGCAGACCGGCGCCGATCATGACCGACGGGTTGCTGGTATTGGTGCAGGACGTGATGGCGGCGATCACGACGTCGCCGTGCTCCAGTGAAAAATCGGTGCCCTTGAAGTTGACTTCGGCGCGGTTGTCCAGTTCCGCGCCTTCCAGGCCAAACCCCTGCGGACCCACGGGCGCTGAAAGCATCCCGCTCCATCTCTCCTTCATGTCGGACAGGGTGATGCGGTCCTGTGGACGTTTGGGTCCGGCCAGACTGGGCTGCACCGTTTCCATGTCCAGCTCGATGGTTTCGCTGAAGACGGGGTCGGGCGTGTCCTCGGTGTGGAAGAGGCCCTGCTCCTTGCAGTAGCGCTCAACGAGATCGATCGTCTCCGCATCGCGCCCCGTGTTGGCGAGGTAGCGCAGAGTCTCCTTATCGACCGGGAAGAAGCCCATGGTCGCGCCGTATTCGGGCGACATGTTGGCGAGGGTCGCTCGATCGGGAAGGCTGAGCTGGCCCAGGCCCGGTCCGAAATACTCGACGAACTTGCCGACGACGCCCTGCTGCCGCAGCATCTCGGTCGCCCGCAACACGAGATCGGTCGCGGTCGCGCCCTCGGGCAACGCGCCCGTCAGCTTGAATCCGACGACGTCCGGCATGAGCATGTAAATGGGCTGGCCCAGCATGACGGCCTCGGCTTCGATGCCTCCCACGCCCCAGCCGAGCACGCCGAGACCGTTGATCATCGTCGTATGGCTGTCGGTCCCGACGAGGGAGTCGGGGTAGGCCTCAAGCGCGCCGGAGTCTTCCGCCGCCGAAGTCTGCACAACGCTCGCCAGATACTCCAGGTTGACCTGGTGGACGATGCCGGTCGCGGGCGGGACGACGCGGAAGTTGTCGAAGGCGCGCTGTCCCCACTTGAGAAACTCGTAGCGCTCGCGGTTGCGCTCAAATTCACGCTCGGCATTGAAAAAGAGCGCGGCCGCTGAGCCGAACCGGTCAACCTGAACCGAGTGGTCTATGACCAGGTCGACCGGTACGACCGGGTTGATCTTGTTGGCGTCGCCGCCCATGCGGGCCATGGCGCTGCGCAGCGCGGCCAGGTCGACGACGCTGGGCACGCCGGTAAAGTCCTGGAGGATGACCCGCGCCGGCTTGAACGGGATCTCAACTTTGCCGGCGGTATCCGGTCCCCAACCGGCAATGGTCTCGATCGCGTCCTGGGTGATCTCGAAGCCCTCGGCCTGCCGCAGTGCGGCCTCCAACAGCACTTTGATGGAAAAAGGCAGCCGGTTCACATTGGTTGAAGGCAACTCTTCGAGTACATCCAGCCGGTAGATGGCTACTGGCCCGCAGCGCGTGTGGAGAGTATCGCGTGCGTTGAAATAGTCCTGTCGAGCCATTTCACCCCCTTGTAAATTGGTCTGACGGTGTCGCTATGCGCTGGCCGGGACGGAGAATCAGCGTCTCGCCAGCCTGATCTATTTCCTGATGGGCAGCCCTATGATACCCGTACTGAATACAGAAGGCATAATCTGGGGCCCCTCCGCAAACCAGAAGCGCCCCCCTGGCCCATGCCCTCCTCTCCACCTTCCCCCTCAAACTCCGGCTGGCGGCGCGCAGGGAGCCGCCCACCAAGCGGACAGAGCACC
>VXMH01000100.1 GCA_009841235.1 Caldilineaceae bacterium SB0661_bin_32
GATTTGCTCGGACAGGGGCGTGAAGCCGCCAAAAAGCATCTGCGCGAAAACCCGGCAATAGCCTCACAGATCGACGGCAAGATTCGGAAGCAGGCAGGGTTGCCCATAAATCTTGCGCCGCAAGAAGAAGCCGGGGATGCCGGCGCGCAGGACAGCGAAGCCGGGGACAATTCACAGGAAAAGCTTTTCGCTGAGGCGGCCTAGTCTGTACGAGGCCGAGGACGTCCGAAAAGATACAAGCTTCAAGTGTGAGGGACGGGATAGAGTAACCGCCATTGTGCCAGCACAGCGGCTGGTGGTAAACTCTCCGCAGAAAGCTGCGGAGAGTGTTGAAGCCTGAGCGGACGAAGAGGAGAGAGCATGGCCCGCAAAGAGATCGTGCATAACATTCGTCAGAGACCGGCTGAGACTGCCCAAGGGAACGGTGCAACGCTATCCGACGGACCGGTAGACAGCGGCGCACCTTCTCAAATTGAGCGCGTCAAAAACCGGGCTCCCGCTCATGGCCACCGCGTCACTCTGGCAGAGTACTGGGAAAAGTGGTATGAAAGGCCTCACCCGCATATCGACGTCAGCTACGAATGGAACAACGGCATCCTGGAGGCCAAACCCTTGCCCAACTTTGCCCAGACCGAACAGTATCGCTGGTTCTTTCGTCTCCTGAGTTGCTATCTCGAAGTGAATCCCATCGCAAAGATACTTTGCTTGGAAACAGGCGCCTATATGTCGGTCCAAGATGAAAATCTGCCTTCGAGGAAGTGGGAAGTCGTATTCAAGCCTGACATCGGCATCATCCTGGACGACAATCCGGCGCCCTGGGGAGCGGATGATCAACGCTCCTACATCGGGGTCTGCGACATAATCGTGGAGGAGTTGTCCGATTCGACTTCGGCGGAAATCAAGCGGGATACTGAAGAAAAAAAGGATGGGTATGCCCGCGCCGGGGTGAAGGAATACTTCATTCTTGACCCCAAAGACAGGCACTTGCACTTCTACCGGCTTGGCGTCGCGGGGAGCTATGAAGAGATCGAGCCGGACGAAGAAGGTGTGATCCGTTCGCAGGTGCTGCCCGGTTTCCAGTTCCGCCGTGAGGATCTGCTGCGAGAGCCTATGCTGGTCGAACTGGCTCGGGACGATGTGTATGCGAACTATGTCATTCCCGAATTGCAGGTTGCTGAAACCAGAGTCGAAAAGGCGGAAGAACGCGCCGACGCCGAAGCACAGCGCGCCGACGTCGAAGCGGCCGCCCGGCGCGCTGCCGAAGAAGAGACGCAAGCACTGAAAGCCGAACTGGCCCGTCTACGCCAACAACGCTCCTGAAGACGAATCGCGTAAGTTTGGGCTGCGCCACCTGAACCAACCGCATTGACAAAGCAGAAGGAATGCGATAGCGTTTTTTCTGCTTTTTTGTTGCCTGCATTTGCGCAAACTCGATTCGAGAATGAAGTGACCGCACAATTTTCGTTTCAGATTCACAGGTCAGACGGCCAGGCGCGCCGCTCCACATTTCACACGCCCCACGGCCCCGTCGAGATGCCGGCTTTCGCCCCTGTGGGCACCGCCGCCAACGTCAAGACGCTGGAGCCGCGCGACTTGACGGAGCTGGGCGCTTCCATCCTGCTGGCCAATACCTACCACCTTTATCTGCGCCCCGGCCACGAACGGATCGAACGCCTGGGGGGCCTGCACAGCTTTATGGGCTGGGACGGTCCGATTCTGACCGACTCCGGCGGCTATCAGGTGTTCAGCCTGGCCCACCGGCGCCATCTGGACGCCGACGGTGTGACCTTTCGCAGTCATATCGATGGATCTGCCCACCGTTTTACGCCCGAACGCGTCATCGAGATCGAGGAGCGGCTCGGCGCAGATATCGCAATGGTACTGGACGAGTGCGCCGCCCCCCACGATCCCGACTATCTGGCCCAGGCGCTTTTCCGTACCCACGCCTGGGCCGAGCGCTGCAAAGCCGCCCATTCGCGTCCGGACCAGGCCCTCTTCGGCATCGTGCAGGGCGGCATCTATCCGGAACTGCGGGCAGAGAGCGCCCGGATTCTGGCCGGGCTGGACTTTCCCGGCTATGCCATCGGTGGGCTGGCTGTCGGCGAGACGAAAGAGCAGATGTACAACACGCTCGACGCAACCTGTCCCCACCTGCCCGCGCACAAACCCCGCTATCTGATGGGTGTCGGCGCGCCCGAAGACATCATCGAGGCGGTCTCGCGCGGCGTCGATCTGTTCGACTGTGTGTTGCCTACCCGCATCGCCCGCAACGGCGCCCTGCTGACGCCGGCAGGCCGGCTCAACATCCGCAATGCCCGTTTTGCCGAGGACAGCCGCCCCGTCCAGGAGGCGTGCGCCTGCTACACATGCCGTACCTTCAGCCGCGCCTACCTGCGTCATCTCATCACCAGCGGTGAAATCAGCGGCCTGCGCCTGGCGACCATCCATAACCTGCACTTCATGCTTCAGCTGATGGAGCAGATTCGAGTGGAGATCGCGCAAGGTACGTTCGCATCTTTCCGCACCAGCTTTTTGCATGCCTATCAGATTACCGATCAACGGGTCCGGCATGAACAACGCCGGCGGAGAGTAGAGGCGCTGCCGGCCGCGTCTTGACGGATCAGCCCCGTAGAGGCAGAGTGCAGAGAAGAGAAAACACCTTCCCCCTCTTCTTTTCGGCGCCGACGCCCACAATCGAAGACTTGCGATTCCATGTCTGACCTTTTCAAAGCGTTTGTCCTCGGCTTGGTGCAGGGCGCCAGCGAATTTTTGCCAGTCAGCAGCAGCGGCCATCTGGTAATTGTGCCCTGGCTGTTCGGCTGGCCCACCTCAACGCTGCTCTTCGATACCGTCGTGCATCTGGGCACGCTTCTCTCGATTCTGGCCGTCTTCGGGCGGGACTTTGTCGCCATCATCCGGGCTACCCTCCGCAGCCTCCCAGTCCTTTTCAAAACAAGAGGTTTGACATCCTCGTTGACGGATAATAACGCCCGCATGGGTTGGTTTATCGTCTTGGGCTCCGTCCCGGCTGCCATCACCGGCCTGCTGTTCAAAGATTCCCTGGAGCGGCTCTATCATACACCGCAGGCGGCTGCCTTCTTTCTGGCGGTGACCGCTCTGCTGCTGGCAGGCAGCGAATGGATGTCCCGCAATGTTGGTGCACGCGCCCCCTTGGCAGCCATGTCGTTGCGCCAGTCCTTCCTCATCGGCCTCGCCCAGGCCGCGGCGCTGGCGCCGGGCATCAGCCGCAGTGGTACGACGATTGCCGCCGCCCTGGCTCAGGGCCTGCGCCGCGAAGCGGCAACTCGCTACAGCTTTCTCTTGGGGGCGCCGGCTTTCCTTGGCGCCGGCCTGCTGCAGGTCGTCGACACCTTGGCTGTGGAGCCGTCGGCCGTTTTGGCCGAACTGCCGGCCCTGCTGGTCGGATTCATCACCAGCGCCGTCTGCGGGTATGCCGCCATCCGGTTACTCCTGGCCTATGTGCGCCGCAACAGCCTTTATCTGTTTTCCGGCTACTGCCTCCTCGTCAGCCTTGCAGTTCTGACACTTTTTGCTTTGCGTCTCCGATGAACTATTACCGGAACTACCTTCATCCCAGCCTTCTGCGGAGCCTGCTCACACGGTTGATGCTCGCGGGCTGTCTGCTTGCCGGCTGCACGTTGCCAAGGGACGCCGGTGCGGTCCCCGCCCCTGCACCTGTCACCTTGACTATCGCCGGTTCAACTGAAATGCGGCCTTTGCTGATCGAAATGACATCCGTCTACAGCGAGCGCAATCCAAGAGTGCAATTCACCCTTTCCGGCGGTGGCAGCCAAATTGGAGAACAGAGGCTGGCGTCCGGGCAGATCGATATTGCGGCCAGCGCCGCAGCCTATCCGGACGCCCAAATACCCGCCGGCCTTGTCCGCATACCAATTGGGCTGGACGGAATCGCGATCGTCGTTCACAGCGAAAATCCTGTAGAGGCACTGACACTGGTGCAAATCCGTGATCTTTTCGGAGGCCGCGTCCTGAACTGGGAAGATGTTGGCGGCGCAGCCAGAGACGTGCTTCTGGTGAGCCGCGAGGACGGCAGCGCCACGCGTGAACTGTTCGAAGAACGCGTCATGGACGAAGACCAGGTCGCTCTGACAGCCGTCGTCATGTCCACCAGTAGCCATGTTGTGGAATATGTGGCTGCCCATCGCGACGCAATCGGATACGTCACGTCTGCGTACCTTTTGCAGAGTGGAATACCCTCCGCAGCGAATGAAGAAAACGCCTCAACTGCCGGCACTGCGGTGCGAACGGTCAAAGCGGTCTCTATCGAGGGGCGAGTGCCATTTGGCGCGGACCTCGCCAATTTCCAGTATCCCTTGGCGCGCGCCCTGTATTTGCTCTTCCCACAGAGTAGTGACCCGTCAATTCGGAAAATCATCGACTTCGTGCGCGGCGAAGAGGGGCAGGCTATTATCGCCCGTTATCATGCGCCGATTCGGTAGGGCGTTCCCTTCCTGCACAATTGCCAAGGTCCACTGACCACTACCAACGGCAGTTCCGCGACAACTTTCCGGCCAAAGTCAGCTCGAACACCCAGTCCCGCGGCGCCTCCACTGATGCATTTTTTCGACGATTTTTGCCCCTTCTGCGCACCTCCGCCGCATCGCCGGCAGACCGCCCCTCAGCCATCGACAGGATGAACTGGGGCCCCCAAAAAACTTGACAAAACCTGTCCAAACCTGACAACATCCTTCGGCGCTTTCACCGGCGAGCCGTTGAGAAAAAAGGGGGGGTCCCCCCCTAAAACATGACAAAACCTGCCAAAACGCGATAAATCTGCCAAATTCCTTCAGAGCATTAACGATTGAGCCGTTGAATCGAACGGGGGAGCCCCCCCAAAAAAACATGACAAAACCTGAACAGATCCTTCAGCGCTCCTCCTCGCCTTTGTGCCGCCCCACGCCACTCACGCCTCTCCACTCTCTCCTCGCCTTTTGTCCTGATTCAGACAACGACCTCACAAAAATCTGGGATGCACCCCCCCGAAACGGGAGTTGCTCGCTGGCCTGCAATCTGTTATAATTGTAACCAATCGGCATGAACTAGCTTGGTTTGATAGAGTTGCGTTTCTGAAGTGGGTTCCGCCCACTTTTCTTATTCTACGGAATCGTTGCCTGCAGAACCTGTTCGAAACACTTGTCTACCTGCTTCTGTGTTTTCGTCTGCTGACGACCTTAGTCTTCTGGCCGTCCGGCAGCAGCCAAAATGCTGAGTAGTCAAGTATTCAGGAGTAGTTGAACAAAATGTCTAAAGAACTCATCGCTGGGATCAATCAGGTCGCGTCGGATAAAGACCTCGATAATGAGGTGATTTTTGACGCAATCGAGGCCGCGCTCATCTCCGCCTACAAGCGCAATTACGGCTCTGTTGCCAATGTCACCGCCGCGGTCGACCGGGCGACGGGCGAGATGAAAGTATTCGCAGAGAAAGAGGTAGTCGAAGATATTCTCAACCCGAATACCGAGATTCTATTGGACGATGCCAGAACCGTGGCGCCGTCTTCTGAGTTGGGCGATGTCGTTCTGGTGCAGAATACGCCCGGCAACTTCGGCCGCATCGCCGCCCAGACCGCCAAACAGGTGATCTTACAGCGTATTCGCGAGGCTGAAAGGGATACAGTCTACGAGAATTTCGTCCACAAAGTCGGTGAGACGATTACCGCCCAGGTCCGCAGCGTCGATCTCGTGTCCGGCGCCGTCACCATTCTGATCGACGACAGGCACGAGAACCTCCTGCCTCGGGAGGAGCAGATCCCTTCGGAAAATCTGCGCCGGGGAGACTATATCTGCCTGTATGTTGTTGATGTGCACCGCAGCAGTCGCGGCCCCATGATCAAGCTGAGTCGTACCCATCGCGACCTCCTCCGCCGCCTGATGGAACAGGAGATCCCGGAGGTGCGGGATGGGACGGTCGAAATCAAGGCCATATCCCGCGAACCGGGCGCACGCAGCAAAGTGGCCGTGATGGCAACGCTGCCCGGCGTGGACCCGGTGGGCAGCTGTGTGGGAATGCGCGGCTTGCGTATCCAGAATATCGTGACCGAGCTGGCGGGCGAGAAAATCGACGTCGTCGAGTGGAGCGGCAATCTGCGCACCTACATCTCCAACGCCCTCGGGCCGGCCAAAGTGCAGAGCGTTATTCTCGAAGAAGACAGCAACATCAAGACTGCTATCGTCATCGTACCGGATCGACAGCTCAGCCTCGCCATCGGCAAGGCAGGCCAGAATGCCCGTCTGGCAGCCAAACTGACGGGATGGCGGATCGACATCAAGAGCGAAACCGAAGCCCACGCCGAAGGACTGGACCTGCTGGCAGCCGAACAGGCGCAGATGGCCGCCGGTGAACAGGACCTGCTCAGCATGGCGGAACAGATCTTGCGCGACAAAGATGAATCTGCGTCAAGCGAAGATACCTTCCGCCAGGCCGCGGAGCTGCTGCAAAGACGGGATGCCGCAAGCAGATCGGTTGACCCAGGCACAGCCGCCGAGTGGCCCGAATCGCTCCCCGCGCAAGATGAAGGACGCGGCCTCGGCGTCGACGCCGAGGAGGCGTTGAGCGCTTTCGAACGCGCCGCAGCAGCTGTCCAGGAAGAAGATCCCTCCACTCCTTCCTTCGAAGATTTCGCCGTGGAAGAGCCGGAGCCGGTTAGCTTCGGCGAAACACTGGACGACGAGGAAGACGCGAAGGCAGAAAGCGTGGAAACTCCTGATGCGGAAGAAGTGAGCGAAATGCCTGCCCTTCACCCCTCGGAACTGCCGACGGAAGAGGAAGAGCCGGAGCCGGAACGCACTCTCAGACCTGAAGACCTGCCCCAGATTATTACTGCTGATATGCTGCGCCAACGTATGGCCGCACGCCAGCAGGGAACCTCGTCGGGCCCTGTCATCAGTTCGCTGGACGATCTGGAAGTGCCCCCCGAGCTGCTCGATTCTTTGGACACGGTAGAAGAGTCCAGTAATGAATTTGGCGAGCAGGAATCCGGACGCAATAGGGCCCGCCGCGGCGGCCAGGCAACCCCGAAGAGGCAGCCAAAGCGCCAGAGAACGCGTCGGGCTCGGGGACTCGAGGTCGACTTGGAAGAGTTCGATGACGATGAGTTTGACCTGTAAGGTGGCTGCTGGTCCGTGAATCGTGCCTGATATTTTTCATCCGCCGCGCAATACCAAAGATGGCAAAACGGGTAAAGGGATCGAAGCAGCGGGGCGCCTTAAAGGCGCCCCAGCGAATGTGTATCGCCTGCCGGGCGTCTGATGGAAAGCGCGATCTGATTCGCTTGGTAAGGGTTGCAGACGGGGTCCTTTTGGATCAATCCGGCAAAATGGCCGGGCGCGGCGCCTATGTCCACCCGCAGGTCAACTGTTGGGAAAAAGCGCTGGCCGGTTCGCTGATACAGAAAGCGCTGCGAACAAAAATCAGCGCCGAAAATCTGATGACGCTTTCTGATTCTGTGTCAACTCTACTGCAACTGTCCGACGAGACTGCATAGCAAGGAGGACCCGACCAACGCAGAAAGAATCGCTTCAAACGATGGGCACATTCGCTGATTGACAGGGATTTCCAATGAACGTAAGCCGATTGTCCGCTCCCTGACATGTGTCGGCATAGTGGGCTAACATTGGCTGTATTGCTATTTGGGATGGAGAGGGGGAAGGCTGCAGGAAAGAGAGGGGTGGTCGTGTAACGACTTGTCTATCCACCGTAACTGCCTCTTGGCCCCCCGCACCTGACCTCCACCGCATGAACTCTGTGCGTGCATTCCGTCCCAGCCAAAAACCTGTGTAAAGTTTGAGAAGGAACACGCAGTTCGGAGCGTGAACGCTTCTCATCTTCCTCCTCTCTGTCTTCAGAGGAACGTCTTCGTTGTCAGTTTTCGACCGCACCGCGGCATATAGAGTTGGGAACCGAAGACGATATTTGAAAGGAAGGCCAAAATGGCAGCCGCAACGCAAGATCCAACGAAGATCCAGAATGGCAGCCCGGCTGACGACGCCTCCAACGGTGAAGCCGCTGGGCTGCCTTCTTCCATCATTGTGGAGGAGTACGTTACCGTCCGCGCACTGGCCGAACGAATGGATCGCAGTCCAATCGATCTCATTAAAGTGCTGATGCAGTTCGGCATCATGGCGCCAATCGATCAGACTCTCGACCACGATACAGCCGCGATTGTAGGCGAAGAGCTCGGCATTGAGGTGCTGTGGCCGGTCGTGGAGGACGAAGAGCCGGAGCAGGCGCCCGACGAGGATCGAAGACCAAAAGAGCGGGTGATGATCCAGGCGATCGTGGCCGAAGAGGCGGAACAGAGTCTCGTGCCGCGGCCGCCTGTTGTAGCGGTCCTCGGGCACGTCGATCACGGCAAAACAACGCTCCTCGACCGCATCCGCCGCACCAACGTCGTCGATTCCGAAGCCGGCGGCATCACCCAGCATACCGGCGCCTACCAGGTGGAAGTCGACGGCAAGAAAATTACCTTCCTGGATACGCCAGGCCACGAGGCATTCACCGCCATGCGGGCCCGCGGCGCGCAAGTTACCGACATCGTCATTCTTGTCGTTGCCGCCGACGATGGCATTATGCCCCAGACCCGGGAAGCGATTAGCCATGCCAGGGCAGCCGGTGTGACGATTATCGTCGCGATCAACAAGATCGATAGCCCCACCGCCAACGTAAATCGCGTCATGGAGGAGCTGTCAACCGAAGACCTGGCGCCGGAGGAATGGGGCGGCGAAACCATTACGGTCCCGATCAGCGCGCTCAACGGTGAAGGCGTCGACGACCTCCTGGACAATATCCTCGTCGTCGCTGAACTGGACCAGCACAGTGCCAATCCCAAAGGGCAATGCGTCGGCACCGTGATCGAAGCCCAATTGGATAAGCAGCGCGGGATCACTTCAACCCTGCTCGTGCAGAACGGGACTCTGAAACGCGGGGATTCGCTGGTTGTCGGCGAAAACTGGGGACGTGTCAAGGCAATGTCCGACTACGAGGGCAATCAGCTGAAGATGGCCGGACCGAGCACGCCAACAATAATTCTGGGCCTCAATGGCGTTCCAGCTGCCGGTGAGGTCTTTACCGTAACCAAGAACGACAGAGCGGCCCGCACACTTGCCGCCGAACGGCAAAATCAGGCCTCCCGCGATATCCGGGCTGCTTCACCCCTGCCCATGACGCTTGAAGATATGTTCGCCCGCGTCGAAGGCGGCGAAGCTGAAACCCTCAATATCATTGTGCGGGCCGATGCGCAAGGGTCGCTGGCCCCAATCATTCACAGCCTCGAACAGCTTGAGAACGATGAGGTCAAGGTCAAGATCTTGCAATCGGCTGTTGGCGACATTACCGAATCGGACGTAATGCTCGCCGAAACCAGTCAGGCGGTCGTCATCGGGTTCGGCGTGAACATTGACAAGGCCGCTCTGGTGCGCGCAGAACAGTCCGGCGTCGAGATTCGGCACTATCAGATCATCTACAATCTCATCGAAGATGTGGAACAGGCGCTGAGCGGTATGTTGGACCCAATCTTCGAAGAGGTGGTCACCGGCCATGCCGAGGTGCGGCAGATGTTCCGCGTGCGCCGCGGCGGCTTGATTGCCGGTTGTATGGTGCTGGACGGAGTTGTCAAACGCAACAGCCAGGCGCGGCTGCTCCGCAACGACACTACCGTCATCACCACATCCGTCGAAAACCTCAAGCGGTTTACCGAAGATGTCACCGAAGTACGGGCCGGGTATGAGTGCGGCATCAATCTGGCCGGAGTCAATTCAGACCTCCAGGAAGGCGACATTATCGAGGTCTTCGAGAGGCAACAGGTACGATAATAGTTTCTGGTTTTCAGTTTATGGTTTATAGTGGGCTCGTGTGCCTGAATAGCAAATCGAACCACAGACGGCATGGTAACGATGACGACCACAATTCGTCAGGAGCGAGCGGCAGAACTGCTCTATCAGGAACTTTCTATTTTGATCGGCGCCGAACTGGATGACCCGGCGTTGGAACTGCTGGAGGTCACAAACGTCGTGGTCAGCCGCGATCTGCGCGTGGCCAAGGTCTACATTCATCAGGATAGCGACATTCAGCGCAGTCTGGTCCTCGCCAGACTCAAGAAGGCCGCCCCTTTCCTGCGGCGCCAATTGGCCCAGAGTGTAACCTTCCGCGCCGTGCCGGAACTGCTCTTCTACTATGACGATACCCCCGACCAGGCCGCTCGGGTCGATGCACTTTTGCAGAGCATTGCCGAGGAACGAGAGATACGTCAGCAGGATGAGGGGCGTTCTGATTCACCTCCCTCCTCCACACTCTCTTCCCCGGATCTTTCCTCCGTGAATGCTCAGAAAGAGGATGCATGACCCTGAACGCGTCCCTGCTCAAGCAGGGTGCTGCTTGCGGCCAAGAGGGCGTCCCGCCGCCCCCTCTCCTGCTCAGTCTCCTGGAATCCAGCCACCATATCCTCTGCGTCAGCCATGTAAACCCGGACGGAGACGCGGTCGGCAGTCTGCTCGCCCTGGGCAGCATTTTGCGCGCGCAGGGTAAACGGCCGACCCTGGCACTCCAGGACAAAGTGACGCCGGAGTTCCAGTTCATGCCCGGGGTGGAGAAAATCATCGGGCCGGCCGAGGTCGCCCACAGTTACGATCTCATCGTCTGCCTGGACACATCCAGCATTGACCGGATCGGTACCGTCTACAAACCCGAAATCCACAATCAGATTCCTCTTGTCGTCATTGACCATCACGTTACCAATACGCTTTTCGGTACCGAAAACTGGGTGGATACAGGCTGCGCAGCCACCTGCCAGATGCTTGTGCACTTGGCCGATGCCCTCAGTGCGCCACTCTCTGAGGAGACAGCCTTCGCGCTTCTGACCGGCCTCGTGACCGACACGCTCTGTTTTCGGACCGCTAATACGGACACAAATGTGTTGCAGGCGGCCTTGCGGCTGGCGAACGCCGGCGCAAGGCTGGAATATGTCGTTCGCAACACCCTGGACAGTAGGTCGTTCGGCCTCGTAAGGCTATGGGGGGTCGGTCTGGCCAATGTGCAAATGGAAGATGGTATCATCTGGGCGACTCTTAACGCCGAGAGCCGTCAGCGCAGTGGTGTCGAACCCCACCAGAGCGACGGCCTGGCCAACTTCCTCGTTACGGTGCGGGAGGCCGACATCAGCGCTACTTTCGCCCAACGTTTTGCAAAAAACGGACAGGAACTGATCGAATGCAGCTTTCGGGCCAAGCCGGGGTTCAACGTGAGCCAGGTCGCCTTTTCATTCGGCGGCGGTGGACATCCACCTGCCGCCGGCTGCACCGTTTCCGGTACGCTGCAGGAGGTCTCGGCTCGCGTTGTGGCAGCGCTGCACGAACTGCGCCGCCAGAGCATTGATGGCGATTGTGGTTAGCAGACAGGGGGCAGCGTCTTCCACGAACCAGTATCATGACCGATCTACATGGAATTCTCCTTGTCGATAAACCGGGCAGCCCGATCTCCCAAGCGCACGCCGACGAGCCCGTCTCCACGGAGCTGCCTACCAGCCACGACATTGTGCAGTTCGTCCGACGGTGGAGTCGTCAAAAACGCATCGGCCACACCGGCACGCTGGACCCGATGGCAAGCGGGCTGCTCGTGTTGTGCCTCGGCGTTGCCACACGGCTGGTGGAATACTATCAGGGGCACGACAAAACATACGAGGCCCGCGTAACCCTGGGACGCTCCACCGATACCTACGACGCTGTCGGCAAAACCATCGCCCAGCCTTCCGTCCCGCCTCTGACCGACGCCGACGTAGAGGCCGCTCTGACTGCCTTCCGCGGCCGGATTGCCCAGAGACCACCGGCCTATTCGGCATTGAAGCAGGGAGGTGAGAGCCTGCATCGCAAAGCCCGGCGCGGTGAGGCCGTAAATGTGGCGCCAAGGGAAGTTACCTTTCATGAGATAGAGCTTCTTTCCTTTGCGTCGCCCGCAAACATATCTCTCCGGATACGCTGTTCCGCCGGGGCATACGTTCGCAGCCTGGCCTACGAGCTGGGGCAGGCACTGGGTACTGCGGGCCACCTGAGCTACCTGCGTCGTCTGGAAGCCGGCCCGTTTTCCGCCGCCGACGCATCAGGTCTGCCGGCCATCGAACACGCAGCGGAGGACGGCGGGCTGGCCGAGTTGTTGCTGACGCCCGATGCCGGTCTGGGGTTGCCGCGACTGACCCTGAGTGAGGAAGAGCAAACGCGGCTGGGTTATGGGCAGAAGGTCTATCTGAGTTCCACCGTCCTTGCCCAGGACGCCCCCCTTCCCAACTCCTGCAGTTCGGATGGCTGGCGCCCGGATGAGCTCGCAGCCGCCTATGATCGACGCGGCCGCTTCCTGGGAATCGCACGTTCGCAAGCCGCCGGCGGGAACGGAGACGGTACACTTTGGAAGGCCGAAAAATGGCTCGCCCAACAGCTGGGGAGTCTTTCATAGTCCTCCGCATTTGGAGGCGAATGTACGCACAGGTTGAAGCACGGCTTATTCCCACATCTTGCAGCGCGTAGGGGCAGGCGGGATGCCTTCGTTCCTACCGTGCAATCCGCCGGAGAGTACTGGTGGCAAACGGAATTCACGTTAAGAACCAGAAACTGATCTGAGATGAGAATTTGGCGCAGCGATCTGCGATCTCTCCGGTTTCCCGGCCCGACCTTCCTGACGATTGGAAATTTCGACGGTGTGCATCTGGGCCACCAGGCCCTCTTGCGTACCTTGCAGACAGAAGCGGCGGCCCATGCGCCCGCCGTCAAGACAGCCCTGCTCACCTTTGACCCCCACCCGATGGCCGTGCTGCGGCCGGACCTTTCCTTGTGCCTTTTGACCGCGCCGCAGGAACGTCTGCACCTGATCAAACCCTTCGGTCTTGATCTGGGGATCATTCAGCCGTTCGACATGGAACTCGCCAGCCTGACTCCCGATCAGTTTATGACGCTTCTCATAGAACGCTTGGGGCTTGCACGGCTGGTAGTGGGCCCGGATTTTGCGCTGGGTCGAGGACGCAGCGGCAACGTAGACCTTCTGCAAGAACTGGGTGCGCGGCTCGGCTATGAGCTGTCAGTGGTCGAACCGTTCGCATGTGAGGATGGCGAAGTCCACAGCCGCCAGATCCGTCAGTCGCTGCTGGCCGGCGCTGTACCGGATGCAGCTCAGATGCTGGGCCGGCCCTATCAGATCACTGGCGTTGTTGAAGAGGGAGAACGTCGCGGGCGCGAAATCGGCGTGCCCACCGCCAACATCCGGCCCGTTCCACACAAGCTCATCCCCGCCAATGGGGTCTATTCGACCTGGGCATATCTGCCGGACAGCTGCTCGCCCCATCCTCTCGCCAGCGTAACCAATATCGGCGTGCGGCCCACCGTAGACGGACGTCGGCGCCGTATCGAGACCCATCTGCTCGATTATCCTGCGGCTGGTGAGTCCGGCACATTGTACGGGCAGCAACTCACCATCTCCTTTATGTCTCGTTTGCGCGACGAACAACGATTCGACAGCCTGGAAGAGCTCGTCGCCCAAATCCAGCAGGACATCTCCGTCGCACGTCGCACGCTGGCAGAGATATCGGCGGGTCCCGACTCTATCACCAGGAAATAGGAGTTTATCCGGGCGCAGCATTTACACGAATAGGGGCGCCCCCAGCAGCTTCGCCCACAGGTTCTCTATCAATGAGTCTTCGCCGCCACCGCCGTCCAGTCCCGTTTCCCGCCATCCCACTTCTACTCTGCGCAGTTCTGTTTCTTGGCGCGTGTGTATTTCAACCGATCGGCCCCAACGCCTCTCAGGGCGCCGGCTCTGCTGAAACTGTCAATCCAGGGCTCAGATGGCCGCGGCCGCCAACGGCACACCCCGATCCAATGGGAGGGGTCGCTGACATTGCACTGATCAATGGCATGGAAGAAGCTTTTTCCTGTCTTGCCGGCGGTCAGCCCGTCTATGCGGTGTTGCAACGCAACGCCAATGTGCGCAATCAACCCCACACGCAAGGCTGCCACTTGGGCCGCGTGCCCGCAGGCACTTTGGTGCGCGTTGAGGCGATCTTCGGCCAGGAGCAAGAGTTCCCTTTTGTCTCCCTCGACCGCTCCATCGGTCGGATTTCAATCTCCACACCGGGGTTCGATGAGGACATTCAGCCGCTTTTTGAAGAAAACTGCGGCGCCTGTCATAGCAGTGTTGTGCAACAGGCCGACCTGCAAGTGACCGAGTATGAACCCTTGATGGCCGGCGGACTGAACGGGCCCGTGGTGGAGCCTGGCGCTCCGGACGCATCTTCTCTCTGGACACAGATCCGGTCCGGCGCAATGCCGATGGTGGGGGAGCTCGGAGATGACGAAAAAGCCCTGATTTACAATTGGATCGTGGCCGGCGCGACCAGGCAGGGCACAGAGCCGGCGCCCGCGGCCGCAATGTGGCTGCGTTTGTCAGACGAAGATTTCACCCGGGCGCCGAATGAATGCGCCCAGGACGGCGGCACTGTTCCCTTTGTCAGCGCCCAACTCGCCCTACCCGCAAGCTGTGCTGCCATTCCAAATGCTGATCAGATTGCTGCATATCTGCCAAAAGTGGAGCCGGCAAGCGCAGCTCCTGCTCCTGCCTCAGGCGATTCCCCCCAAAATGTTGATACCAGTAATGACACAAATTCGGGCGGCAATGCGGAAGGCAACTCACAAAGCGGCGCAGCCGTCGCCCCACCGCGAGGCATGGCTGCCGGCAGGGTCGGTATTCACGTCGCTCCCTTCAATCTGAGCCCCCCGTCCGAATCCGATCCGTGGCTGGTTCCCCAGGGTGGCTTCTGTGCAGAACAGTTCCTGGCCGAGAAACTCCAGGATAAATTCAGCATTACTGCTCTGACCTTTGCCCCGGACGGCAGACTGTTCATCGCCTTGGATCACCCGGCCACCGACAACTTTGATCCCAACATTCTGTACGATCCCTTCCACGCCAGCCGCTCGCTCGTCATCTGGCACAGCGTTTCCAGGGACAGCTACTATGAGATCCTGCGCGAGTCCAGCCGGGTCACAGGAATGGCCTGGCATGCCGGCGCGCTCTACCTGAATCGGGCCGGCGAAGTGGGCCGCATCGTCGACGGCGGCGGTTATGAACCTCTGGCCGGCGGCTTCGCCGTTTCCGGGAAGGATTTTCATGCCAACAACGGTCTCGTTATCAGCGCCGGCTGGCTCTATATCTCCGCCGGAGGCGTGCGGGACGGCTATGCGGATGGCATAATCGTTCTTCATGATGGCGAACTTCCCGCGGAAACGCTGGCCACCAATGTGGCTGCTGGCGGCAATCCCTTCGCTGCCCGCATCGTGCGCGCCCGGCTGGACCGGCTGCTGGCCGAACGATCAATTGGCGCTTTCCAGACCGCGGCGCGCGGTGTGCGCAACCCCTACGGCATTGCCGTGGACCCGTTCGGGCGCATCTGGTTTACCGACAATGGCGCCACCAACGTACACGGTGATTTCAACGCCGGGGATGAAGTCGACCTGCTTGACCCGCGTACCCTCTCCGCTGCCGCCAATGCGGGCGACGAGAATGCTACCCCGTACTACGGCTTCCCGATGGCGCTGGGCGGGGTCAACAAAGATTGGTGGACCGCTCCTGTGCTGGTTCTGCCCAACTCGGCGGCGCCCACCGGAATCACATGGGCCTACGACACCATCTTTTTCGCCAATTACGGGCGCGATCCCGGTCTGTTCCGGATGGCGAACGCAGGCGGCCGGATCATCGCCGAACGGATCATGCACAACTGGCCCGTGCAGGCGGTCACAACCGCGCCGGACGGGGCCGTCTGGATCGGAACTGGCACAGGCGGGCTCTTCCGCCTTGTTCCCGGCTGCGTTGGCTGAGGAGTGCTGCTTGCGCTTTCTATGTGTATCCGCGCAACTGGCGGGCCACCTGGATTGGGGCGGCTATCTGCCCACGGCTGTCGAACTGATGAGGGTGGGCCACGATGTCCTGTGGGCCACAGGACATGAACTGCAGAGCCAGCTCGATGCAGAGGGCGTTCCCATACATATCCTGCAAGAGACCGGCTGGCGCTGGCCGCCGCCGCCCCCTCTACAGAAAGGCATAGCTTCAGAAGGGGAACTCCAGCGCCTGCGCATGGTCCGTTCACTGGATCAATGGTTGGACGTGGAGCGCGTGCAGGCGGCTACGCTTGAGCTTGTCGAGGCGGCCAGACGTTTTCACCCGCATCTGATCGTCGGCGAGATGTTCACCGCCGCGGCCGGCATCGCCGCCGAACTCCTGGGCGTGCCCTTTGCCGTGGCCGGCTGGCCGGCTCTGCAGACGCAGTCGCCAAGCCCCAAAGCAGACGCGCCCGGCGCAGTCGGAAAACTGGCTCAGGCGCGAGTGGATGCGCTGCTTGCCGATTTTGGTGTGACCGGCGTCAACTGGGCGCTGGACGGTCCGGCGGCGCTGCGTTCTCCCTCCTTACATCTGACCTACTGGAGTCCCCGCTGGTATGCCGGAGCGCGGCTGCTGCCGCAGACACGAATGGTTGGCGGGGTCGCTCCTCCTTCCCTGCCGCGTGAATCCCCCTGGCTCGACCAACTTCCAAGCGATCGGCCATGGATCTTCATCACCCTCGGTACCGCATTTACCAGGGACATCAACTTCTTCTTAATCGCGGCCCGCGCTGCGGCAGAGGCGGGAGGCGTACCGATCCTGGCGGCTGGCAAAGGCGTAGACGCCGTCGGCGCAGAGGGGGGCTGGTCCCCGCGTGAGGTCGAAACACTGCGGAACAGTCTGCCGCAGCCTTCAGTTTTGGTGGACAGGGTCCGGTTTGCCGAGGTACTGCCCCACATCGCCGCCGCGATCCATCACGGCGGCGCCGGCACGACCCACGCCTTGGTTACGCACGGGATTCCGCAGATCGTCGTGCCCAAGGCTGCGGATCAGGCCCGTCAGGCCAGCGGCGTCGCGCGCAGCGGCGTCGGCTATCATATCCCACCCAATCAGTTAACCGTTCCGCTGGCAGTGGAAGCCCTGCAAAAGATACTGGCTGTTGACGCCCCCGCTCGTCTGAACGCCGTCAGCCTGCAAGAGGAGTTTGCGTCCCTGGGAGGGATTCCCAGAGCCGCCCAATTATTGGTTGCAGTTGTCTAGTGAGACCTCCGTTCAACCGGCCTCACTCATAGTGAATCTCGCTCGTCCCGTTCCGCTTCTCCACCCGGATCAGTTTCTCAGTCGCCTGTTCGAACGAGTCGTCGTGGCTGATGATAAAGAGTTGCTCAAAGCCGTGCACGCCCACGATCTGCCGGGCAAGCGCGCCGCGCCGCGTTTCGTCCAGATTTGTGGTCGGCTCGTCGAAGAAGGCGACGCCGATACTGCTCATCTCCTGGAGCAGGGCCAGCCGTACCGCCAGCGCTGCGCTCATCTGCTCGCCGCCGGACAGTTGCGGAAATTCCCGCTCGCGGCCATCCACTTCCAGGATGATCCCGTAATCCTCCTCCCAGCGGAGCGTGCGCGTGTAGTCCTCCATAATCTGGCCGAACAGCTGATTGGCACTGTAACTGATCTGCTGGACCAGCGCTTTGGTTATGAATGGGCCGGCCTCCTGTATAACAGAGCGCAGGAACTGCAGAAGCGCCTCCTGTTCCGCCAGCCGGTCGCGCCGGGATTGAGCGCTGGTGAGCCGCTTCTCCAATGCCTGCAGTTGCGCGATCTCTTCCTCCGCCCGAAATAGGCGTTCACGCCACTGGCCCAAATCAGCCGTCAGCCGCGCACTGCGCTCGCGGGACTCGTCTACCTGGGCTTCAGCCTCCTGGAAGCGATCTTCGTTGAATTCTCGACTGCTGGCTGCCAGCTGTTCCTGCCCATCCTCGTAGCGTACCTGCGCGGCCTCCAACGCCTTCTCTGCTCCGTCAACCTCCTCCCGGCGCTGGGAGAGGGCTTCGGCTGCGGCCTGATTGCGCCGGTAGAGATCGTCGGCTGTCTGGAACTTCCTCAATCGGGAGGAGATCCGGACAGTCTCAGCGTCCAGGTCGGCAAATTCTGCCATACACTTGTCAAGCGCCGCGAGCGCGTTTCGTTTCTGCTCAACCTGCGCCCGCTGCAGCTGCAAAGCCTCTTCTACCCGTCCCCGCCCCTGTGCCTGCTGGATGGCCGCGTCCCGCCGTCGACGCGGGTCGCCCAGCGCCTTCAATGCCTCCTGTAGCTGTCCCAGACGTTGCGGTGCCTGTCTTAGCGCCTCAACCGTTTCGCTGGCTTCGGTCAGCTGAGACTTCAGAACGACCAGTTCTCTTTCGGCTGTTTCGACGGCGTTCTGACGCGGGAGCGCGCGCAGGGCCTGCTCCTGCTGGTTCAGGGTAGCACGGGCCTGCACCCGTGCCTCTTCTATCTCACGGACCGCCTTCGCGGCGGCCTTTGAGGCTTCGTTCAACTCCTCCCAACGCGTGCGCAGGCGTTCTAGCAGCCGTTGACGATGGTCCGCAGTCAGGGGCTGCTCACAAATGGGACAGATTGGAGATGTTTCCGACGCCCGCAACCGCTGGCCCTGCTCTAGGACCGTCTCCTGTTCCGCGTGCATTCGGGCCTCATTGGCCTGTTCGGCGGATTTCGTCTGCTGCAAAGTTTCCAGGTGAGCCTGCAGTGGTTCCAGAGATGCTTCAATCTCCTGGGCCTGGGCCAACTCTTTGCGTAGCGTGTCCAGCCTCCCCTGCGCTGCTTTGACAGCCGTCTGTTCCCGCTGCACGCGGGCGTCTGCATCTTTCAACTGATCGGCCTGCCGTTGGGCATCCCGCAGTTCGGCTTCCAACTTTTCCTGCTCGGCTGCCGCGTCTGCCAGGTTTGCAGCCGTTTTCTCTGCTTCCGCAATCTCAACCAGGGCGCGCTCCTGGGCATCCGCCTGCGTTTCCGCCCGCGCCAGTAGCGTCTGGACGCCGGCCCGCTCCTCCTCCAACCGCCGCCTCTGTGCCAACCGTTCATTCACTGCGCCTTGAGCCTTTTGCGCGGCGCGGTAAGCTTCATGGCCGGTCCGGTTGGCTTCCAAGGTTGTCACCGCCCGCTCGCTCTCTGTCAACCTTTGCCGGGCCGCGGCCAGCGTCCGCTCCTGTTCGGCCGCCTCCCGCTCCTGCAACTGCACCATACGCCGCAGCTCTTGCAGCCGTTCCCGTCTCACCTCCATCGCCTTCCGGGCAGATTCGGCTGCAGTAAGCTGCACCTGAGCGGCGCGCAGTTCAGTCTCTCCGCTTTTAATCTGGGCGGTCATTTCGCCTGCTTCGGCCCGCACGGTTGGCAGCCGCTTCAACTCACCCTCCAGCCTGCCGACTTCAACGGCAAGAATTTCCTGGCGCTGGCTGAGCAAGCTGATGGGCTCGCGCAGTCTTTCCCACGCCCGGCGGTATTCGGCTACCTTCAGGAGTGGATCGAAAACGGCCTTGCGAATCCTGGGCGTCTCCAGAAAGGAGACGGTGAAGCTGCCTTGCGGCACGCCTACGGCGTTTCTGAACAACTCCTCCGGCTCAGTGTCTTCGTCGATGCCGAGATGAAGGCGCAGGAACTGCATGACGTCAGCTTTGCCCTCACAAATCTTCATGTCCAGTTCCAGGTCCATGACTGTGTAGGCGCTGCTGCTGCCGCAGTTCCGAATAACCCGATAGGCGCGCTCATCGTAATCGCTGAGATAATCGACAGTGACTCTCGCCGTCCTCTGACCTGCACGCACGAAATCGGGCCGACTATACGGAAGATGATCGAAGAGAGCAAAGCCGATAGCCTCGAGAATCGTCGTCTTTCCCGCTCCGTTGGGGCCAACGATCGCGTTCGTGCCAGGGCTGAATTCGACCGTTGCCCGTGCGTAGCTCTTGACGTTTTCCAGGGTCAGCGAACGGATCAACATGGTGTCTCTTCTCCCCGCAAGACCCTCGCCTCGCCCCTTGCCAGCTCCTCCAGAATCGCATCGGCAGAGGCGCCGTTGACGGCTGACTGTTTGATCGCGAGCGTCAGTTCGGTCCATGCGCCGCTTCGGTCGCGGAAACGGTTGTCCCGTTCGAGAAGAGAGGCAATGATCTGCCGCTCCAGCTCCCTTCTGCCGAGATGTTGATCGGTCCCCACTGCAAACTCGGCGGCTCGCGTGTCATCGCGTACAAAGCAGAGCAACGGCTGGTACTGCTCTTCAACGATCTGTTCAAGCAGTTTCAAGTCCAGCGCGCCGCGGTCGAAAGGGAGCACACCGCTCAGCCGCAGCTCGACCACCGGCTCCTTACCCCTGAACTGACGGCGCTGGCGCTCGACATGGCCCCGGCACCCTTCGACCAGGTCGGCCGGCGTCTCGCACGCGTCGACCTTGAAGAAGAGGCGTTCAAATGGACGCCGCGGATTCGCGTGCAAGGCTGGGCGGTGCTTTGGCTCCCTCTCCGTATCCACCTCCACAAGATAGTATCCCCGCTCCGGCCAGGCCGCCTCGGCCAGTGAGTTGGTCTCCGGGCTGCCGGGATTGTAAATCCAGTCGTCGAACTCGAAGGGCTTGTGGAAGTGGCCCAGCGCCAGGTAGTCCACGTGGGGCCGCAGAGGAGCCAGCGCGCGGTGGCTCAGAGCGCCGCCTTGGTGGTCGAGAACTCTCTCAACACCGGCGTGCGCCATGAATATCGTGTATTCGACCCCCTGCCTGTCGGCTGCCGCCAACGCTTCGGCCACCCGTTCCACGACCGGCGCCGCGGCGCTTCCATAATAGCGCATGCCGTAGACCCGCAAGCCCGGCACCGGTGCCACATAAGCTCCTTGGCGTCCGTCGTAGGGCGGGAGCCCGACCTTCTCCCCTTCAAATTGTGGGTTGAGCAGAGTCAGCAATTCGCGCTCGGCCAAAAAGCGTACCCAGCCGATGCTGTCGCGATAGTAGGCCAGTTCATGGTTGCCCTCCACCGCCAGGCAGGGTATGCCTGCCTCTTTCAGCCGTTCCAGACCCGTGATGGCATGACTGAGTGTAATCGGGTCGATGGCGCGTCTTTCAAAGAGGTCACCGGCCAGCAGCACGAAATCGACTTTGCGCTCGATGGCCGTCTCAATAATGTCGAGATAGGCGCGGGTGAAGTCGTTTTGCCGCTCCCGGCTGTTGTACTGTCGATAGCCAAGATGGCAGTCGGCCATGTGGAGAAAGGTAGCGCGCATAGTGTGCCCCAGCGGTAACTTGAACTGTAGTTTGATGAGGAGTTCGGCTGCAGATCACCCAGCGGCGTCGCACGTGAACTGCGGTCAATCTTTGTCGTCTTTCTCGGCGGAGATAAACAGACTGAGGAGAAAGCTGACGAAGCTGATGACGATCGCGCCCAGGAAGGCGGCGCCAAAGCCATCTACCCGAAAGTCCACGTTGAACAGACCGGCCAGCCAGCCGGTCAGCAGCAGCATCAGGGCGTTGACCACAAAGGTGAACAGGCCGAGCGTGACCAGAAAGGCCGGGCAGGTCACAACTTTGACAATAGGTTTGATGACCGCGTTGACAACGCCAAAGATCAGGGTGACCGCCAGCAGGCTGCCGACATTCACCTCGCCGCCCGCGCCAAACTGAATGCCGTCAATCAGTGTTGACGCCGCATACAGCGCGATGGCGTTCCCGACCAGCCGTAGCAGAAGCGTCATGGGGGCCTACATGCGCAGGCGCATCGTGTACAAAGTGCTGCGCACGGCAAAACCGTGGTCGAGCAGTGTCTGCACCGCGATTTCGTCCTGTGTGCTCACAGTGGCCCGCAGCGGCCAGCGGGGGCACTCCTGCAAAAGGGCCAGCGCGCTCAAGACCAACGGCTGGGCATACTGTTCCTGGGCGTCGGGCCGCAGCCAGAGACGGATATGATGCTCCCCCTGCCACCAGCGGGCGGTCACCTGAATTGCGCCTTCAAAGCGGCTGGCGTAGTCGCGGATAGCGTAGCGGTAAATCCGCTGGCGCCCGGCGAGCCTGTTCACCAGTTCACCAATGCGCTTTTCGAGCGGGACCTGGAAGTCGTCTGGCCGTACGGCCCGCCACCACTGGAATTCGGCGTTGGGTCGACTGGCGGCCAAATCATACAGCAGATTACTGTCGGATGGAGAGAACGCCTGCAGGTTGGACAGAACCGGAAACGCGATCCGCCGCGGCGCGCCCAGCGCGTAAAGTTCGGACGTTCCTCCCATGTTTTCAAAGCGGAGCCGTTCATAAAGGCCGCGGGCGATCTCGTTTTCCCCGCGCACTTGCAGCACAGCCCAGGACCCGCCCATCTCGCGGATGTAGTCCAGGGCATGCTCCATGAGCGCGCGGCTGATCCCGCGCCCGCGCCAGGCCGGGGAGACGGCCACATTTGCGATCCGCCAGCGCCCGCTGCCGCTGGCGGCCCGCTGTACGGTTACATTCCCCACCACCCGCTTGTTTTCTACCCAGACGAAACCGTTGAAGACATTTCGAAACTCGCCGGTACTGCGGTAGAGAATGCGCACCAGCCCGCTCATATAGCCGAGAATTCGCAACTCGCGCAGCGCAGCCTCGCCCTGTTCGTCCAGTTCTTCGGCAAAAGCTTCGGTTATCAACGTGGAGACGGCGCGCAGATCGCGGCCTACGTCAAAGGGGCGGATGCCCTGCTGGGGATCTCGAGGATGGCTGGCGGCAGCGGAACGGGTCAGTGCAACCATTTAGAGGAGGTGGGAAAGCGCCCAGCTATTCACTGCGCTACCCGGACAAGCGCCGGGCGCAGGATCCGGTCCTGAATGCGGTAGCCGGTGCGTAATGTCTGGATAATATGCCCGCTGGGAACATCTTCGCTCGGCTCATTCGAGATGGCCTCATGTTGATTCGGGTCAAATTCACCGCTCCTGGCCAGCGGTTCGACCTCTGCATTGGCGAGAATGTCCAGAAGTTTCTGCTGGATCTGCTCGAATCCCTGCAGCCACGCCTGCCCCTCTCCTCGCGCTCCTTCGGGCACGTTCTGAAAGGCCAGCTCGAGATCATCGAGAACGGGCAGCAGTTGACGCATCATGCTTTCCGCGGCGCGCTTGATGCGCTCCTCGTTCTGGCGTTCGCGGCGTTTGCCCGCGTTTTCATATTCGGCGACGGTGCGCTGCATCTTGTCGAGGTGGCTGGCAGCCTGCTCCTGAGCATCCGCCAACTCCGATTGAAGCCGGGAGATCGTCTCTTCGGGCGTCTCATCCCACTCTTCAGCCTCTTCGCCGTCCGATACTGCGCTTGCGTCGGATTCACTCGCCTCCAGGACAGCCTCTTCAGGCAACTGTCCGTTTTCCGGCTCTCCCGTTGTGTTTTCCTGTTTACTCATGAATGATCCTGTTATGCAAATGTCTTATCTAACGGCTTTGGCCGTAGAGCTGGTGCATCAGTTCGTTCAGAAGTGTGGCGACATAGCGCACTGCCCCAACTGTGCGACCGTATGGCATTCGCATCGGGCCGACTACGCCCAGCAGGCCGCTGACACGATCCGGCACGCCATAGCGGCTCAGCACAAGGCTGATGTCCTGCATATCGCCAAAACGGCCCTCACCGGCGATCATCACCTGTACGTCGCTCAACTCCATCACATCATCGTAAATCTCTTGCAGCAGCGTGCGCTGTTCGAATACCTCCACGATCCGGCTCACCTGCGGCCCGTCCGTGAATTCAGGCTCGGCCAGCACCTGGGCCAGACCGTGTCGATAGACGCGGTCGGTGATCTGCTCTTCCGACTGGAGCAAGGTGTTGAGTACAAGCTCGCCCACCTCGCGGGTGAAGCCGGTGAACTCCTCCAGCTTTTCCGGCAGATCGGCAGCCGTAGCGCCGGATATTTCAACATTGAGCTGGTTGCTCGCCCGGCTCAGCTCCTCCTGAAAGATCGGCTGTTCCAGGGTGATTAACTGCTGTTTCAGCGTGCCTGTGGCCAGCACCAGCACCAGCAAAACAACCGTATCCTGAATGCCGATCAACTCCAGATGTTTGACCCTGCTTGAGATCGAACGCGGGGAAGTCGCCAGCGCCGCGCCGGTGGAGGCTTTGGCCAGGACGGCCGTGCTGAGACGCAGCCACTGATCGATCTCCCGCCGGGCTTGATGGAACTGATGGCGGATCATATGCCGCTCATGGGACGGCAGATCGGTGTGGGCCATGAGATTGGCCACAAAGTACCGATAACCGCCATCTGTGGGAATGCGGCCGGCGCTGGTGTGGGGGTGGGTCAGCAGGCCAGCCTTCTCCAGCGCAGCCAAATCATTGCGGATGGTCGCCGCGCTGACACCCAGATCGTACTTCTGCGCGATCGACTGGCTGCCCACCGGCTGGGCATTCTCCACATATTCCTGGATGACGATTCGCAGCACCTGTTTACGGCGCTGGCTCAACTGCAATTCGGTCATTGAATTACCGGCAGAAAGGACTGCCGCCTGTCTGCCTTCCTTCCAGCCCGCTGCGTATGCGGCCTGGTGGAGGGCAAGTCGAACTGTCGAACAGTTTACAGCAAGCAGACGCTTGAGACCTGCCCTTAGCACTATTGTGATGGGAGTGCCAATCGAAAAAGAAGTGTAGCAAACCGGGCAGAGGGTTGTCAAGGAATTTGGGTCGGTTCAGTAGGCGTTTTTGTTTGTCCCGAGTAGCCACTGGCCTAGTGTGCGAATGATAATTTTGATGTCCAGGGCGAGTGACCAGTTTTCGATATACCAGAGATCGTACTTTGTGCGCTCCTCGATCGAGGTGTCGCCCCGCATCCCGTTTACCGCGGCCCAACCGGTCATCCCGGCTTTTTCGCGGTGGCGGTCCATGTAACGTGGAATCATCTGCCGGAACTGCTCCACGTAGACCGGTCGTTCAGGGCGCGGCCCGACCAGGCTCATTTCACCAAAGAGAACATTGATCAACTGGGGTAGCTCGTCGATATTGGCGCGACGAATGAAAGCGCCCAGTTTGGTCCGCCGGGGATCGTTCTCGACCGTCCAGCCTGGCCCGGACTCTTCCGCGTCCTCGCGCATGGAGCGAAACTTCAGAATCTTGAACGACTTGGCATCCAATCCCATCCGTTCATGTGTGTAGAAGACCGGCCCGGGACTGTCCAGTTTGATCAAGAGCGCCACCAGCATCAGGAAGGGGCTGAGAACGACCAGGCCGATGGCGCTTCCCACCAGGTCCATCCCGCGTTTGAGTGTCAGTTTCCAACCCTGCAATGCCACGTCGCGGACTGTGACCAGGGGCAGACCGCCAAGATACCCGATCGTCACTTCACTTGCCATAATTCCGAATGCATCCGGCAGTACGCGAATGCCGACCTTCTCTCGCTCACAAAGGCTGATGATGCCGACCAGTTCCTGATGTGTGCTTTCCGGCAACGCGATGATCACCTCGTCGACCGCAAATTCGTCAATGATTCTGGGAATGTCGGCGACGCTGCCCAGAATCGGTACATCCAGAATGGAACGCGTACTGCTGTTATCAACGATCCCGATCACCTGAAAGCCCAGCTTGGGATTGGCCTGTACTCTCTGCAGGATCATGCGGCCGGAATCCCCGCCGCCGATGAGCAGGACCCGGTCGCCGCCGATTCCTCTGGCCTGGGCATTCCACTGCAGTTGCGCATGCAGGGTCCGGCCGATCGTCAACATCATGATGTTGAGCAACCAGGCATATCCCAGGAAGGTACGGTGGTAAACAAAATCCCGCAGGAAAAGGCTGACCAGCGCCACGGTCAGGAGCGTGCACAGTGTTGTGAGTTTTGCGGTGCGAAAGATTTCGTCCAGTTGACCGAGCGGTCGGCGGCGCTGGTACATGCGCTGCGAAGAGAAGAGAGATAGCAGCACCAACGACTGTGCCAGCGGCAAAGCCAGGAACTCCACGAAAGGGCCGACAATGATATCCGGCTGCAACTCCATCAGCCTCGGCGTCAGGTTCATCTCAGTGAGCCGGTGGGCCAGGAAGAAGGCCAGCCACGTGCACCCCAAATCCACAACGACCAGCGAAAGCGCGAACAGAAGCTGAGCGCGCTTAGGCACGCCCGGCCGCTGGGCGCGCAGGGCCGAGTATCTCCCGTTGGGACTGGCGTATATGCTCTCCTCGGCCGCAGTTACATCTTCCGCGGCCGCAGTCGCGGATGGCCGCGACTCCGTCGGAGACTCCTCAAGTTCTGTTGTCGGCTGTACCGGTGACTTCCACATCGTGCCTATTGTGTATGACCGGAAGTGGACGGCTTTTAACTTTCCACAGTCAATCTCATCGAATTCCGGCGGACCGGTTCGCGTATGCACCAGGTACGCGCAGCCCTGCTAGACCCGTTCCTGTCGCAGCTTCCATAGCCGGATGGCGATGTCTACACCGCCAATCAGAGAAATACTGAGCCAGATCAGTTTATCCAGCGCCCATGAACTGTTGGCCCGGTAGTGTTTGCGATAAAAGATCCACATCGCCTCATAAAAGGCGCGGCGGGCGTTGCGGCTCTTGCGGCTGGAGGCCTCTTTGACATGGATGATCTCGACCTTGCCGTTGTACCAGACATCCCAGCCGGCGTTCTTGATTCGCTTGGCCCAATCGAGGTCTTCACCGTACATGAAGTAGGCCTCGTCCAACAGCCCGACCTGCAGGATCGCCTGCGTGCGCACCTGCATATAGGCGCCCACAACCGAGTCGACCGGATGCACAGCATCTTCCGGCAGGTAGCCCAGATTATAGGCGTTGAAACGCTCGCTGCGGGGAAATAGCCGGCTCAGGCGGGTCATGCGGCAGAAGCTCACCCAGGGCGTGGGAAAGCTGCGGCGGCAGGCCAGATCGAGCGTCCCGTCCGGCCGCCGCACCCGCGGGCCCGCTATGCCGAGGTCGGGCCGCTCGTCCATGAATTGGATCATGTCTGCCAGCGCGTTCGCCGGCAAAACAGTGTCATTGTTAAGAAGGAGGATGTAGCGGGGAAAAGACCTGTTGTGCAGTGGTTGGGGTTCAGTGAGGCCGAGTTGGCGCAGAGCCAGGTTGTTCCCCGCGCTGAAACCGAGATTGGTCTCCGAAACGATCAGGCCTGTCTGCGGGAAGTGGTCGCCCACCATGACGGCGCTGTCGTCGCTGCTGCCGTTATCAACAACACAGACCGTGTAGGAAAAATTGCCGACGGAGGCGTACACGGATGTCAGGCAAGCGGACAGGAGGGCGCTGGCATTGTAGTTGAGGATGACTATCGCAAGGTCCAGTTCCTCAGCAGAGGGAATAGACCCGGAGGGCATCCCACTCGTTGGCAGCGACGATGGCGAGCCGGCGCTCTCTATCCATTCTGACCAGACGACAAGGCGAGGAGACTGCATTGTCTGCGTTTCTATTCACCCGCTGCTCAGTTGTCCATACGGCAGGAGCAGGCCGCGGGCCCCATATGTGAGCGAAAAAGACTGTGATCTGTGCGATCGCATGGGGACGATTAGCTGCCGCGAAGCGCGGGGCAGTCAATCACGGAAGTCAGACGCATTGCAAGAATCACAGCCGATACTATCTGCTCTATATTCGTCTGATTCTAGCACGGCACGCTCCTTTCGCCAAAGCGGTTGTCTGAACCATCCCTGGGCGCACACCGGGCAATACCTGCCTACAGATGGCGCAATGCAACTTCCAGCACGCGGTCAGGAGTCAGTTCCGGCAGTAGGAGCGCATCGGCTGCGGCCGCCAAAGTGCGAGGCGACAAGGCCTCTCCGTCACCGCCCTCGTTCTGCTCTCCGATTCCTGGCAGAGCGCATTGAGGGATGAGGCCGATCAGTTCGCTGCGGTCCAGCTTCACGGAGTGGCGGGCGGCCTGCCGGCGAATGGCATTGACCGCCGCGTGAGGGGTTGTGACGCGATAATCAACGAGATTCATGCTGACCTGGGCCTGACCATCGACAAGGAGGCCCAGGGCCCGGACCGCCGGCAGACCGCCGTCGCGTTCGCGTATCTGGCGGGCGATCGTTCTGGCAACGGCTAACTCGGAACTGCGCAAGAAAACGTTGAAGGCAATGAGAACAGGCCTGGCCCCGACGACGACAGCGCCCGCCGGGCCTACCTTAGCCGGGCCAAAGTCCGGCAGGCGCTGCGGAAGGTGGATTTCCCGGACCAGGGCCTCATATTCACCGCGCCGGACGTCGGCCAGGTTGCGGCGCTCAGCTCTGGCGGCCGCTTCGCCATAGAGGTAGACGGGCAGATCCAGCTCATCACCGATGCGGCGACCCAGCTGCCGGGCCAGGAGAGCGCAGTCTGCCAGGAGAGCGTTGCCGACCGGCACGAGCGGGACCACATCGGCCGCGCCCAGTCTGGGATGGACGCCCCGGTACCCTCGAAGGTCGATGCGGGCGACAGCCACTTCGACCGCATTGAACAGCCCCTGCAGAACCTGTTCCGGCGGGCCCGCGACCGTGAGAACGGTGCGGTTGTGGTGCGCATCGCTGGTGCGATCGAGCAGCCGGGCGCCGGACGTTCGGACTGCCGCCGCCAGCTCGTCGATGACATCGGCGCGGCGTCCCTCTGAGAAGTTCGGAACTGCTTCGATAATTGGGATGTCGTTGGCGCTGTGATTCATGTGACGAAAGGTTGGGCTGCGACCATGCTTTGAGCAAAGTTGGACGCGCTCTACATTTTCTCCTGTCCCTGCCGCTTGTCTGAACCACAAAATGAGGAGCCGGGGACTGGACGGTGATAAACCGGACCTAAATCACTCGGTTCGCCCAAGAAGCCACTTCACGAGCAACAGAATGGCGAACGCGGTCGCCATAAGGACAACGGACAGGGCCAGGGCAACGTCAAGATCCAGTTCGAAGCCGATATAGATGGCCAGCGGCATCGTCTGCGTGCGCCCGGGATAGTTGCCGGCGAAAAGAATGGTGGCGCCGAAATCACCGAGAGCTCTCGCCCACGTCATCACCAGCCCGCCCAGCAAGGAGGCGCGGGCGAGGGGGACCGTTACGAAGCGGAAGATCTGCCGGCCGTCGGCCCCGTCCAAGGCCGCGGCCTCTTCCAGCTCGACCGCACTGCGGCTGAGGCCGCCGATGGCCGCGCGGATGTAGTAGGGAGAAGCGACGAAAAGTTGCGCGAGAATGACCGCCAGCGAAGTAAAGGCGACTTCGATTCCCGTCACTGACAGCCCCTGCCCCAGCATCCCCCTCCGGCCAAAAGCCATCAGCAGGGCCAGCCCGGCAACAGCGGGAGGCAGGACGGTGGGCAGATCGATGAGCGTGTCCAGCGCCCGGCGTCCTCGAAACTGCCGCCGGGTCATCAGCACCGCCAGAGGCGTGCCCAACAGGATCGTCAGAAGCGTCGCCGTCGCCGACGTCCATAAGCTCAAAACGATAGCCCGGCGCGCGACAGGCTGGGCCAGGTGTGCGCTGATGTCGGTCAGCTCCGTGCGCCAGATCAGTGCCAGAAGAGGAAGAGTCAGAAACAGGATCATGGGCACGGCTGACCAGGAGAGCGCGAGGCCCGGTCGCGTGAGGCGCCCGGAGGAGCGCCGGTCGCCCCCCGCCTGGTCGACGGGGATCCGCATTGCTTCGGCGGCTTCAGTCGTTCGCATGATTAAAATGCCCCTGAGGCCGCAAAGTTTGAGGTTTCTTCCGGGCGTTCAGCCCGGCAATGGGTGGAAAAGCCGTGTGACTCCAGCACAGCGGCGCCTTCTTCAGAAAACAGGAAAGTGATGAATGTTGCGGCCTGCTCCGGCTGTCTGCTGTCCCGGGTCAGGGCGATCGGATAGACTGCTGAAATATTGAGATGAGCCGGTATCTCCATGCGCGACAACTCGGTGACACCTGCGAGGTCACTGGCATAGACGATGCCGGCATCGGCCTCGCCCAATTGCAGTTTGCTGAGAATGCCCCGAACATTTTGTTCTTCAGACACGATGTTGGCCTCGAAACCGGCACGAAAATCGGGGCCCAAACGTTCGTCCTGCGCGGCATTGGCCAGAAACTGCCGCGTGTACTGCCCAATGGGCACCGCCTCTGCGCCAACGACGATTTTATGGCCGGGCTGGGCCAATTTCAGCAAAGATTTGACCTCAGGCGCGTCGGAGGATGCACCGGCAGCGCGCCGGCCGAAGCCGATCATCAACTGATTGCAGGCGAATGTCTTCACGCTCCCCTTCCCGATTCGTCCGGCGTCGATAGCTGCCTGCATCTGCATCTCGTCGGCCGAGGCGAAAATGTCGGCTCGCGCCCCCTCGCGCAGTTGGCCGGCCAGCTGCTGGGAACCGGCAAAGTTGAAAACAACGTTTCCTGTATGGCCCCCGCTGCTGAACGATTGGGCAGCTTCCTGGAAGACATCGGTAAGTGACGCGGCCGCGAAGACCGTCACTTGGGCTGTTTCCGATAATGACACCCTGCCGGCAGTTGGCCTGCCGCAGCCAGCCAGAAGCAGACCACCCAGCAGCAGCATGGCCGCCGGAATCAGCCCGAGTGCAGTTGTTGTCGAACGCCGACACAAGGATGACACGGATTTGACGATAGCAGTGAGCATTAGCCGTGTCAAATTCAGACCGTTTCCACTCTGGACGCCGGCCGCTCGCGGAGATGGGGCCCGGGACCGGTCCCAATTTGAACGCGGCCGTCCGTTCAGAGAAACGAGGCGGTAGCGAGAGATGATCGGCGCTGGCGTTCTATTCTGGCCAGTATGGTATGATCGACAGATAGCGATAGCAACGCAGCGCGTTTGCGTCCGAGGATGATGCGGAAGATCCAAGTTGAGGGCCTTCCGGGCCAGCGTCTTCGGGCCGGGTATGCCAGCGGATGACAGGGGGAGCAGTGACAGATCAAGCAGTGACAGATCAAGCAGCTGATTGGAATGAATTCGTCAGCAATCATTCGGCCGGTCATCTCTTGCAGACGAGTGAATGGGCGGCCTTGAAATGCCGCTCCGGCTGGTGGGCCAAACGCGTTCTCTTGCCGGAATCGACTGCCGGCGGCGCCGCGCAAGCCGGGGCGATGATCCTCTTTCGCAGGATAATGGGCCAGGTCCTGGCATACGTCCCGAGAGGCCCGCTTGCGGACTGGTCCGACTCCACGCTGACGGAAGCTGTGACGGCGCGCATGTGCGATGTTGCCCGGCAGGAGGGAGCGTTCGCACTGAAGATCGAACCGGACCTGCTGGATACGGCAGCCAACCGGCAGCGGCTCAGCGCGGCCGGCTTCCATCCCAGTCCCCAAACAGTTCAGCCTCGCAGCACCGTCGTCGTCGATCTGCAGCCGGACGAAGATACGATCCTCGCGCGGATGAAGAGCAAGTGGCGCTACAACATCCGCCTGGCCGCGCGCAGAGGCGTTAACGTGCGGGAGCTTGAGGCGCATGAGCTGCCCCTGTTCCAGCAGCTGATGGAAGAGACGGGCAAGCGGGACGGATTTTCCGTCCACAGCGCCGCCTACTACCGCGATGCCTACGAGCTGCTGGCCTCCCGCTGGGGCGCCTTTCTGCTGGCCTCGCACGGGGGCGACCCTCTGGCCAGCATCGCCGTGTTCGCCGTCGGTTCGTCCGCCTGCTACCTGTGGGGGGCCAGCAACAACCGCCGCCGCAACCTGATGCCCAACCATGCGCTCCAATGGGAAGCGATGCGCTGGGCCAGGGCACGCGGCTGCGCCCGCTATGATCTCTGGGGCGTCCCCGATGAGATCGGCGCCATCGCCACCGGTCTCTGGCAGGAAGGGCGCAACGCTGTTTCCGCCGAGAAGGCGCCGGTGGATCTGAATGCGCTCCCAGCCGGGGATCTTTGGGGCGTTTTCCGTTTCAAACAGGGCTTTGGCGGCGCGATCGAGCGCACCGTCGGCGCCTGGGACCTGCCCCTGCGTCGACCTGTCTACAGTCTCTATCAGGGCGCGCTGCTGGCGAAGGACCGGACTGTAAGAAGCAGGTACGGGGTAAAGGGGGAAGAAGAGGAGAGGAGGCAGATTTCCTCCTCTTCCGCCATTGAGGTAGCTATGGAGCCGGTGGTGACGGCCGCGGCGTGGGAAGAGCTGTTGACGCAGCTGCCGCCCGACCGTAGCCACGTGCTGCAAAGCTGGTCGTGGGGCGTCGTCAAGGCCGGGAGCGGCTGGCGCGTCGAGCGCTGGCGCGTGCAGAGGGGCGGTCGGCCCTTGGGGGTTTTTCAGTGGCTCTGGCGGCAGCCTACGGCAGCGCTGCCCTTGCGCGTGGCTTATGTGCCCAAGGGGCCCCTGCTGGACTGGTCGGATGACGAAGCAACTGCGCTCGTATTGGCGCAGATCGAAGAACTGTGCCGGCGGCGGGGCTGCCTTCAGGTAAAGATCGATCCTGATGTCGGTGAAAAAGATACGGAAGGGGTGCGTCTGAAGCAGCTGCTTCTCCAGCGCAACTGGCGCTTCAGCCCGGAGCAGATTCAGTTCAAAAATACCGGCTTCACGGACATCACCGGGGCCGAAGAAGATCTGTTGAATTCGTTCAAGAGCAAGTGGCGCTATAACATCCGGCTGGCCGAACGGCGGGGCGTCACCGTCCGCTGCGGCGATGCAGCGGACTTGCCGGGCTTCTATCGACTTTACAAAGAGACGAGCACCCGCGACGGTTTTCTAATCCGTCCATTCGCCTACTACAACCCCTTGTGGCGTATGTTTCTGAAGATGCAGCAGGAGGAGGGGAGACGGACCGGCGGGGCGCTGTTGCTGGCCGAGCATCCGGACGAGTCGCAGCCCATTGCCGGGTTGTTTCTGCTCCGTTACGGTCGTCAGACTCTCTATTTCAACGGAGCCAGCAGTGCCCGGAGGCGCCGCGACATGCCCAACTACCTCTTACAGTGGCGAGCGCTGCAGTGGGCCAGGGCACAGGGCTGCACGGTCTATGATTGGTGGGGCGCGCCGACGGACCCCGATGAACCGAGCGATCCTCTCCAAGGGGTATGGCGTTTCAAGGAAGGGTTTGCCGCCAGAATGGCCGTGCATACGGGGGCGTGGGACTGGTCGCTCAGTCCGCTGCTATGGCACGGCTACCATCGGGGGAAGTCGCAGCTGCTGGAGCTGATGCGCAAGCGGCACCGCTAGCGCTGCCCAACTGTAGTATGTCATAAGCCAGCCGCAGGAAACCGGCCTACCCGGACAGCGCGGCGCCGTCGGGAATGACGACCGGCGTGTCCGAGCTGTTAGACAGGGTGACGTCGCCCTCGACCGTGACAGAAGCGCCAAAGGTGTAGGGCCCTGTTATGGAAAAGCTGCGGCACCGGAGCAGGGAAGGCGGCCCGTGCGGAAATCGTTCCTCGATCTGATCGATGAACTGGTAAAACCGGTCGTCTAGTTCTACAAGCGGCGCCCCCTCAGGGAAGGGACCGCGACCCCGCCGCGGGTCCAGACTGACGCACTGTTGCCGGCTCAGCTCGAAGGCATCGGAACGCAGCGCCAGCAGGTCATTACAGCGTTTTACCGGCAAAAAGCGGTCTCGCGACACCTGGATCGCCTGCGCGCCGTCGAATGCCGAGAGCGCCAACCCGACCGCGGTTTCCAATTGGAAGACCGGTGGGGAGTCCGGGCGGGAAGGGTCCACCGGTTTACTGTTGACGATCATCGGCAGATCCAGGAAACCGTCTCGTTCCTGCAGCAGCGCTCGCAGAGAGGGCAGGTGAATCCACAGATTGTTGGTATTGAACAGCCGGTAGCGGTCGATGTCCTGAAACTGCTCGACCTCCTCCGGCGGGCACTGGGCAATCTCCCGCAGCAGGAGCCGTCCATCAGGGCCCTGGGCAAGGTGCCCCCCCTTGCGGTCGGCCGCGGTGCGGGCGGTCACTTCCATCAGAAAGGGCAGGTTGCAGGCCGCGAAATAGCCGAGAATATTGGTGTCGACAGTTGCGCCCAGATTGTCGGCGTTGCTGACGAACATGTATTCGTACCCGAGAGAAAGCATCTTTCTGAGCAGGCTGCTCATGTGCAGAGTGAGATAGATGTCGCCGTGTCCGGGCGGGCACCACTCCTTGGACGGGTCTTGATGCCACTCTGCCGGCTGCAGAGTCTCCTGCCAGATTTTGGGAACTTTGTTTTGCAGAAAGGTAAGCGGCAGGGCCCCGGCGCCGCATGCTGCCAGTTGCGGGTAGGCGCCAAGCGCTTGCCGGGTTGCTTCCTGCGTGCTGTAGCTGTTCATGAAGATGAGGGGCAGTCGCGCCGTCATCTTCCGGCGCAGGTGCAGGACATGGCGGACGATAATATCCAGAAAGCGCAACCCGTCCTTCACCATCAGCAGCGATCTCGGTCCATGCAGCCCCATCGTCGCGCCCAGGCCGCCGTTCAGTTTCACGACGACGAGCCGGCTGAGCGCGTCCAGGCCCTCGTCATGGAAACCGGTGGCGGTGGAACTGTCGGCTATACCGGATGGTGGGCGTGCGCTGGCGCCGGGGATGTAACCTGTGGCGCCGGCGACGAGTTGGGCGTAGTAATGTTCAAAGCTGCGAATCAGCAGGTCGTCCAGACCCGCCCGTTTCATCTTCTGACGAACCGGCGCGAATGACACCGTGGGTATTCGACCCATTCAATAACCTCGAAGTTACGTGATGCCTGGGGCTCTCTGCTCGTTGCGGTGATTCTCTGGTTACCAGCCGACCGCGCAGCCGTCCTTGCGCGGGTCGCTCCCTCCGGTCAGGACGCCGCTTTCCGGGTCGCGGACGATTATCTGCCCGCCGCCGAAACCGCCTCGCGCCAACCCGTCCACTGGAACCACCTGATGTCCGCGGCGGGACATTTCCGCCAGGATGTCATAGTCCCAGCCTTCTTCAATCGCCAGTTGGCCTCCGGCTTCGTCCGCGCCCAACCCTGCATGCGGGCCGCTCAATGACCAGCGCGGCATGTCCAGGGCCTGCTGCGGGCTCATGCCCAGGGCCACCATGTTGACCAGCATCTGCAGATGTCCCTGGGGCTGCATATAGCCCCCCATCACGCCGAAGCTGGCATGCAACGCGCCGCTCCGGGTCGTCATCGCCGGGATAATCGTGTGATACGGCCGCTTGTTCGGGGCGAGACAGTTGGGATGGTCGGGGTCAAGAACGAAGAGCGCGGCCCGGTTCTGCAGGCTGACCCCGCTTCCGGGCACAACCAGCCCGCTGCCCGTTCCCTGGTAGAGGCTGTTGATAAAACTGCAAGCGTTTCCCTCGCCGTCGGCGGTAGTCAGATAGACGGTATCGGAGCCGGCCATGGGATAACCGCTGGAAACGGACGCCGCGGCCCGCTGCGGGTCTATCTGCCCGCGTCTCCGGTCCGCGTAGGCGCGGCTGGCAAGTGTGTCCAGGGGGATCGGTACCACATCGACATCACAGACCCACTGCTGGGCCTCGGCGTACCCGATGCGCATACACTCAACCAGCGTATGCAGTCGATCGACGCTGGACATTTGGGCGAGGTCGAAGCCGTCCGCCAGATTTGCTGCGACAATGGCCGCCAACCCCTGCCCGTTGGGCGGGCATTCGTACAGGCGAACATCGCCGAAATCGGCCGTGATGGGCTCATGCCAGGTGCTGGTGTGGGCGGCCATATCCTGCGGCGTGATCCAACCGCCGTAGCGCTGCACGTGCTCACTGAGTTTTTCGGCAAACTCCCCGGAGTAGATTGCTTGCTTTCCGTCGGCCGCGATCGCCCTCAGCGTCCGGCCCAGTGTGGGAATACGCATCACCTGCCCGGGCCGCGGCGCGCAGCCGTCGATGAGAAGCTCATGACCGCTCGGCTGCTCCGGCCCGTTCTCCAGGTCACTGCTGATCCAGTCGCGTGAACGCCGCAGTTTGGCTGCCTGGGAGGCCCAGCCCCGCCCAATCCATTCGGTGACGGGGTAGCCCTCTTCAGCCAGATCGATGGCAGGCTTGAGTACATCTGCCAGCGTCATGCCGCCGTGCCTTTCCAGCAGATCGCTCCAACCGGCGACGGTCCCCGGTATGCTGACGCTGTGGCCGGTAAACTGTGGCATGCGGGAATGGCCGAGACGTCGCAGTTCGTCGATCGATGCCGCGCTGGCAGAGCGGCCCGACCCGTTGAGCGCGGTCACACATTCCGTTTTGGCATCCCAGTAGAGGGCGAAACAGTCGCCCCCGATGCCGGTGGAGATCGGCTCGACGACATTCAGGGCTGCGGCCGCGGCGATCGCGGCGTCGGCTGCGTTGCCGCCTGCCTGCAGGATCGATAGCCCGGCCTGGGCGGCAAGCGGTTGACTGGTGGCAACCAGTCCGTTGCGCGCCAAGACATTGCTGCGGCGCGAGCGAAAAACGAAATCGAAATTCATAGTCAGATCTTTCCGAAGCCTTCAGACAGGGGCAAATGGAATAGACTATTTATGATAGTCGATTGACAGCGAATAGGCAAAGCGGTCAAGGATCGCATCTGCGCCGTAGCCAACACGCCCAGGCGCCCCCTTCCTAAGAATTCGGATTCTTTTGGCGGAACTACGCGGCTACGGTAGACTATTTGGACAGGGTTTGTTCCATCTCCTCCTGGTTGCCATCCAGCTTCCGGACCCGTCGTCCGCGGCAACCAACTCGTCTGTTTGGCGTCCCGGTTCAGTAACTGCCAATGGGTTTTCTGGTCAAGGCCATTGCCAACATTGCACCCTATATCTATGCAACGTGTGGTCTGCTGGCTCTATTTCAACTGTATCGCACGTGGCAGGTGCGCGCCGAGCGGCGACAGGCCGTCTTTTCCCTGGAGCGGGACAAAGCAATAGACGATCTGTATCGCATCTTTCTTTCAGCATTGTTGATGCTTGTGGTGATGGGATTCACCTATTTCGCCAGCACAACGCTGCGCGAGGCAATGATCGCGGTGGAGTCGTCTTCAGTTCTTTCTTCGCCGGACGACCCTTCAACATCTCCAAATGTCTCATTGTCTGCGCTGATTCCAACGCCGACATTCACCCCCGAGCCTCCGACGCCAACCCCCTTGCCGACCCGCATCGTCGTCCCCACACCCGTGCCGGACAACCGGGAGGAAGATGCGCAGCCAGAGGAGCCTGCTCCCGCGCCCAACCAGCTTCCCGTCTCTCCGGCACTGTGTCCCGACGGACGCGCAGTCATACTGTCACCGGGAAACGGGGCGATCGTAAGTGGGGATGTCCCAATTGTGGGTACAGCCCAGCACGATCAGTTCTCCTTTTACAAGCTGGAGTTCGCGCCCGGCGGCGCAACTCAGAGTTTCAACTATTTTGACGGCGCTGAAAGCCCTGTCGTCGGCGGGCTCCTCGGCAATCTGAACAGCAGTGCCATGGCGAACGGAACATATGTTATTCAGGTCGTGGTGGTGGATACGACCGGCAACTATCCGCAACCCTGTAGCGTGACGGTGACAGTACAGAACTGATGACGGCGAATCCTGGAGTATGCGCTACAACTTCGCTGTTTGAGTGCGGCCGATGAACGATAGATTCCTGCGTTTGGGGAAAACTCTGGCCGCCGGGCGGAGCCTCATCCGGGGAAATCCGCTGGGGGCCGGCGTTGTTTTCGCCATCGTCGTTTCGTTGCTTGCGCTTATGTCGCTCTTACTGCGCGACGTCGATCAAGCCGCCTTGTCAACGCCGGACGGCAGATCGACCGGTGTCTCGGCGCTGCAATCGGAGCCGGCGGCCAGTACGGCCACGGCCGCGCCCTCCCCCGGAGCCAACGCGCAGGCGGGCAATGTCGACGTCGCAACTGTTCCTCCTACGGCAACGGCTACAGGCAGCCCGCCACCGACGCTGACATCGACCAGTGCATCCACACCTTCACCGACGGCAACATCGACCGTCACGCCAACCCCGACGGCGACGGAACTCTATGTGCCGATCAGTGTCTTCCCTTCGGAAATTGAGATTGGCGCGCCTGACAATGTGACAGGGCGCGTCGTTCTGTTCCCTGCCCGTCTGCGGGCCGGTCCGTCCACGCAGGATGACGTACTGGCGCGCCTGGGCCAGGACATCGAGGTTACAATCGGGGGCATCATCGCCAGCGGCACCTGGGTCCTGTTGAAAGTAACCGATCCGAGAACGGAGCTGGACGGCGAAGAAGGTTGGATGGCGGTCGAACTACTGGAGGTCGACGGCGATCTGACGACGCTGCTGAACTATACCGATGATGGCATTCGCATCCGGCCGTTCGGCTCGCGCCCGCCCGGCATCGGGATCAAGGTGACGCCACAGCCGGCTGCAGTAGCCCAGCTGGCGACGGCCGCGTTTGCCGCCACCCCGACGGCGCCGCCCACATTAACGGCGACGGCAACAGAGACGCCCGCGCCGACGGCCACTGAGACCCCGACAGCCGCGCCGACGCCAACATTCACGCCAACGCCGACACTGACGCCCACAGCGACGGCGACTCTTACACCGACACCTACGCCTACGCCTACACCTACGCCGACACCTACGGCCACGCCTACACCGACTGCGACATTTACGCCGACTCCAGTACCAACGTCCACGCCGACCGCCACAGGCGATTCTTCGGCGCAAGCAGCGGACTACATACCCACGGAACTGTCCGCCGTCGTCCTGCAGCCGGCGCAGGCCCCCCCTCCACAGACCGATGAATTTGCAGCGACCGTACTCGACGAGACCGATCCGGCCGACCCCACAGAACTGGTATCCGTTCGCACAGACAGCGGTGAAGTCCTGCTGTTGGAAATCGATCCGGTTGAGGACCGGATTATGTTGTGGAGCGGAATTTTTGGGGCGTCCCGTGGAGAGTGGCTGGACGCCGGTCCGGAGTTCCTCTGGCCGGGTTCAAGGGTCTATGTGGAAGGGCGCAAAGATGAGGGTGGCAGCGCGGCTGTTTCCAGCATACGCGTGGTCGCTCCGCCTGAGTTCCAGCGCGTAAAACGCATGGATGTGCCGACCTTCGGCGCGGCCACCAGGAGCGGCAAGGCTGTTGCACTGCTGGGAAGGCGCGGCGACCCCGGAATCTTCCTCTTGCACCAGGATGGTGTGGTGACCGTTGTGCGCGAGAGCGGGCAGAGTGTGCTGCCCGTCTACGACGGCGCCGAGGGATTCGTGATCCCGGATGCCAATGCGCCTTCGGACCAAAACGGTTTCCTCTACGTGCGCGGGGATGGTATCGGACTGTCCTTCCAAGCCTATCCCTTCCACGGCGTGAGGGGAATCGTGTCAGACGAGCGCGGCGATATCTGGTGGATCGAGATGCCGCAGGTCGGGCTGGCTCAATGGCGGCTCTGGCAGTACAACGGTCAGGACGGAGAAATTGTTCTGCGGGTGCAGGCTCCTGCCTCGCTGTTGGGGGAAAGGGCCAACACGCCAATTCAGCCGACGCTGATTGCAGCCCTGGCCGGCGCCGGAGACCTGCGATCGTTTGTAATTGATACTGCCGACCCGGATGCAGGGCGTCAGTATACCGGCCTGTACCGCGTCGATCTGAATGCAGAAGGCGAAATCGACGTCAGTCGCCTGGCGCCCGAGGGCATTTATCGCGGGCCTTTCCAGCTCAGCCCCGGCAACCGCCGCCTGGCCCATCTGGCCTATGATCCTCAGCATCCGAGCCTGACGGTCGGCTTTGTCCGTCCTGCCAACCAACTGTGGGTACGGGAAATGGCCCCCAACGGCGCGGGAGCCCGCGGCCGTCTGAGCGCACAAACCCAGACAAGGTTCGAATTTTTCGCGCCGCAGCTGGCCTGGCGGGACGATGATCGGATTCTCCTTGCCCGGAGCCGTTTTTCACCCCAGGGCGTCTTTTCGCTGGAGATATTCGGTATCACCGAGGTGGACCTGCGGGAAACGGGTTCCGCAGCCCGTTCTTCCTATCTTTACCCGCTGGGCGATGTGGTCGGGGACTACGCCGCCTGCGTCGACGGCTCGGTTCTAATCAGCGTGAGGTCGGGCAACCGGGTTCCCCGGCTGGAGGAATGGAGAGGTGAAGGAAGGCCCGAGATGCGAGGCCAGCTGCCGGGATACTATGACCGCATCTTTTTCTGCTGGCAGCGCTACTCCGGTCCCGTTCGGATTCGCCGGTGATGCGCGGTCAGTGGCCGGCAGCAACGGCAATCTGGCCTGAAGGCCTGATACATTTCGCTGGCGCCACTCATCTGATCCTGGGGATTGTCGGCGTCATTCTGGGCGCCTTGCTGGTGATCTGGTGGACCCAGCAGACGGGCCGTTGGTACGCTGTTTTTGCCGGCACGCTTCTGTTCAGCATGCTGTTGAACGTGGCGGCCTTTTACGTATTCGTCGTGCCGCCCCACAGCGTCGGATGCATTGACCTCTGCCCTGGCCGAATCGGTTTCCCCCTCCCCTTCGCCACACTTTCTGCCGCCGGAACGGTTCAGATCTATATCGGCGATTTTCTCCTGAACCTGCTGCTGCTGTGGCTGCTGTTGTTCGGGGGTGTGGTTGCCTGGCGAATTCTGAGCGAGGCGATCCAGCTAAGAGAGAGGGGACTTCGTTTTCGGCTGCTGTCTTTTGTGACGTTCGTCCTTCTGTCCTGGGGTCTTCTGCCCCGTTACTTCAGTCCCCCGGCCGCCAATGTAACAGGCGATGAATTGCGTCTTTCGGTCAATGCCCGCCGCGCCGCCGAATCAACCTACGGCGTAACCGGGCTGTGGGTGCACCGCCTGGCCCTGGAGGACATTCGTTACGTTCCCGTGGAGGCGCCTGATATCTTCGGCGACATCGACAAGCCGCAGGCACAGGTCTGCCTGCGAGGGTATACCTACTTCTATCTTCCCTGGCGCCGCTACCGGGTGAAACTCGACCAGACAGGCGTCACCCCTCTGAATTTTGAGGAGCTGTCTTTGACCGGAAGCTGCTGGCTGCCGTGAAAGCCGGCGTCCGGCAGCCAGCGAATCCGCCGGCCACCGGCCGCTGAACCTAGCTCGGGCTGTACAGCTCCGTAGCCGGGAAGAAAGCCGCCCACGCAAACCAGAAGTGATCGAAATGGAGGATCGGGGTCAACTGTTCTCCGGCCAGGGGACCTTCGACGGCCTCTCCCAGAATGTCCCAGGTGCTGCCTGTTTCGGCGTCACTGAAAGTGCCGTCCTCGTTGGGAGAAAAGGTCAGGAGCTGATCTCCGACCTGGCGTTCGTAGACTGCTACGGCGCCGATGTCGCGGCCCTTACTGATCACGGAACTATCCAGCGCGCTGGCCAGCCCCGCTTTGTGGAAAATAGCAAGCTCAACCCCGCCGAACGAGTCATGAACGACGCCGGCCTCCTCCAGCGCCTGGAAAGGATAGGCGATGGCCTCCGTCTCGGTCGTCAGACCGAGAACACGCTCGGCCGGCGCCAGGCGGGAATCCGGTGTGCCCTGGAAGAGGAAGGGCCGGGACGTGCTGTCGTACCCCACATAAGGGTTGTATCCGTAGTTGCGGGGCATGTTCGGCCGTGCCAGCACTTCTCCATCCGGATGGGCATCTTTGAAATCCTTCCAGGAGAGGACCTGGCTGGTCAGGAATCTCAACTGCTCGCCGGCATACTTGCCAACGATGCCTTCCCCTGTGAACTGTTGCCACCAGGTCTCCGTCTGGCGGTCGTACATGATCAGATCACTGTTGCGCAGCCGCCCGGTGGTGCCGAAATCGAGGACCTGGCCGTCAAAGTTGCGGTCAAAGGCGATGCTGGCATTGCACAACGGGCAGAAAGTGATCGAGACCGGCTGGCCGTCGACCTCATCGTTCACAATCTCGTGCCAGATCAGGATGCTCAGTGGGTAGGCGCGGGACACGTTGCCGCGGCTGAACAGGATCACCGGGTCCACGTCCTCCAGCCACTCATCCCCCGCAGCAAGCGACTCAAACACCGGGCTGTCGACCGCTGGAATACCGTCCTTGGGCGGGCCGCCGGAAAGGATCGAATCCCACTCCACCGTCCTTCGCGAAAAATCGGTAGAGAATCCGCGCGTGCGGAACGGAGGCGGAACACCGTCGGTGATCAGTTCTCCGCTCAGTTGCGGTACGCCGGGGTTGACGCTGGCGGTCGCCTGCGCGCCGGTGTCGCCGCTGTCCGCGTCGGCCGTCACCGCCTCGCTACTGTCGGATTCCGCCGCTGCTGCGGGAGGCGCCGGCGCTTCATCCGATGTAATCGGAACGCAGGCCAGGAGAATGATCGCGGCGATCATGAGCAGGCCGCCTAGCTGAATCCATCTATTCCTCAACATGGGATACCCCCTTAGGGTGAAAGAAGTGGTCGGCGAATCGTCAACCTTACATACGACAATTATGCCGCAAGAGGCGTCTTTGGGCTGTAGTGAGGCTTACGCAAATGCGAGGAGAGAGGGCAGGCACAAGGCCTGCCCCTACCGGGGTTTGAGGGAGGGGGGCGGAT
>VXMH01000002.1 GCA_009841235.1 Caldilineaceae bacterium SB0661_bin_32
AGGCTCAGGCTGCCCGTCGGGATCGAGGCCACGTCCAGACGGGTCGCCTCACCCAACCTCATGATGGTCCCATCGCCATAGCGGCGATTCAGGTTGGCAATGGCTACTTCCAGCGCTTTGGCCGGTCCGCTGTCGGTTGATCGTTTTTTTGTCATCGTTCTCCCTTACGGTCTGTTTTCGGCACTCTTTAACCTGTTCGACGCGCTTCTTCCGAGCAGAGGCGCCAGGGCAATCCCCGAGGGGACTGATAGAGCTCATTATAGAACATGCGTTCAATTTCTGTCAAAATGTCTGCCCTGCTGGGCGCCTGCGGTTCCGGTACGCTCTGCGGAGACGCGAAGTGGACCGGAATTCGTCATTACGCCCGCAACTCGAATTCTTCCACTATCCGATTCTTGTCTTTTGAACGTATCACCGACTATAATCCTCGCGCGATTCGGATCCCCTCATTCGGACTACGGGTCTCAGCTACTTCAGACGTGAATAGAAAAACCTCCATTCCCACTTCAGAACTGACGCTGCAACTGTGCCCGACTGTAGCGCCTCATTTGGACCTGGCATGAGTGTAAATCGTCGAAAACTGAACAGAGCCTGGGAAACGCTGCGGTCGCTGCCGATTCCTGCCATTGGCTCCGACCGCCTGGTCGACCTGCATGATGACCTGCTGCATTACGACACGGTGATTGCGCAGGAGATGCGGGAGTATTTGCGGGGGCGTGTTATCAATCGGATCCGTGTGCAGATCGACTGGGAGTTGGAGGAGACGCTGCGGTCGTTCAAGCCACAGTCTTCAGCGGAGATGGAATGCAGGCGGGAACTACTACGCTACAAGCGACGCATTGATGACGTAGTGCGCCAACTGCTCGTCGGCCAGCCGGAAGAACCCCCTCTCGAATCGTAGTCCGGTTGCTCTTGCCCCCTCGGCCCTTCAGACGATATCCCGCAGCAGGAGATCTTCGACCGTTTCGCGGCGCTGCGCCAGCTGCGCGCAGGCGTCGCGCAGCATCACGACAGCCGGCCGCAAGGCTCCGTTGTAGTTGCTGGCCATCATGAGCTGGTAGGCGCCACTAACGGGAACGGCCAGCAGTTCCCCTGATTTGATCTCGGGCAATGGCAGGTCCTCGATCAGCAGATCACCGCTCTCGCAGTATGGACCGGCCAGCCAGGCGTTTTCGGAAATCGGCGCCCTGCTCAGCGGGTCTGTGACCGGCAGCGCAGAATAGCGCGCTCGGTAGAGGGCCGGACGAATGTTGTCGGCCATTCCGCCGTCAAGCAGAAGCCAACGCCGCCCCCCCGCTCGTTTGACAGTCCCTACCCTATAGATGGCAATGCCGGCGCGGGCGACAAGGCTGCGCCCCGGCTCCACCTGCAGGCGCGGCAAGGGCAGAGCATAGGGCGACAGCTTTTCTGCCAGCGCCGCGGCAACTGTCGCGACGTATTCCTCGACCGGCCGGTGGGGCAGGTCCGCTTCATGGTAGACGACGCCCCAACCGCCCCCGGGGCTGAGCACCTGAGGCCACCAGTTGAGTTGCCGCTGCAAGCGGCCCATCAACTCACAGACCATATCGAGAGCGGGCAGCACCTGTTCGGCAGCGTGGAAATGCGATCCCTGGTGGAAGTGCAGTCCGGTCACGGGCAGGTCATTGCGCTGGCAGAATGCGATTGCGTCGACACATTGATCGGCATCCATCCCAAATTTGCTATCGTGCTGGCCCGTCTGGCGGAAGTGATGGGTATCCACGGCGTAACCAGGCCGTACCCGCAACCAGAGTGCCGGCGCGCTGCCCCGGGCAGACGCCAGTTGGGCGATGCGCTCCAACTCAGGAGGGTTGTCGACGACGAGGGTCCCGGCATGGGCGAGCCCTGCCTGCAGATCCGCCTGGCTCTTGTTGACGCCGTGCATCAGGAGCTGGGCGGGCGGGACACCGGCGGCGCGGGCGATGTGCATCTCACCGACGCCGGTGCAGTCCAGGAGCAGGCCGTGCGCCGCCATCAGGCGGGCCATGGCCAGATTCAGAGATGCTTTGCCGGCATAGGTGATGCCGGCGGGGCCGGGATAGTGGCGGCTGAGGGCATCTTGATAGGCCTGGACTGCGCTGTCGATGGTCTGAAGATCATAGATATAGAGGGGTGTACTCCATTCGGCGGCCAGCCTGTTCAGGTCACAGCCGCCAACATGCAACGAGGGGCTGCCGTTTTGGCCGGGGCGCAGAGCAACGGTGTCGGGGAAGAGCGGGAGACGGTCACGATACATCGCAGGAACCTTCAGGTAGATGTCAGCGGCGACGCCGCCGGGCGGATGACAGGGGCGGATGACAGGGGCTGAAGACGGCAACTGGCAGAATCTACAGGAGCACCATGAGGATTCCGCCGATGGTAATCAGGCCGCCGATTATGCCATTGAAAGAAGGAATCTCGCGCAACAGGAGCGCGCCCAGCAGGACGCCGCCCAGCACCTCCTGCGTAGCGATGAGATTGACGTAAGTGGCGTTCACCCGCCGCAGGGCCGCGTTGTAAAGGGTGTGGCCGCATGCCAGTGGGAAGACACCGAGGGCGACGATGCTGGCGACGGCGGGCCAGCTGAAGCTGCCGGGGGTATGGGCCGCCGCCGCGGCTGGAAGCAGCCAGAGCGCAGCCAGTAAGTAGACTGCGCCGGCGTAGAGCAGCAGTGGGAAACGTTCTCGCTGGCTGCGGCCGGCAATGCTGTAGACGGCGTAGGTGACGGCGCTTCCCAGCGCCAGCAGATCACCGATCAACGTGCGGCTGGTGAAGTTGTACGATGTGCTGCCGCTTTGCTGGACGAGCGCAAGAACCGGCTCGAACCCTGACAGGACGGCCACGCCGAGGACAGCTACGAGGATGCCCAGCCATTTGCGTTTCGACAGTGGTTCGCGGAGCGCGAAGCGGGACAGCAGCGCGACCCAGATGGGCGCGGTATACATGATCGCCAGGCTATTGGTAATCGTCGTAAATTCGAGGGAGTAGGCGTAGAAGAAGAAGTGGAGTGCGGCGACCAGCCCGACGAGGACAAGACGAGGCCAATTGGACGAGAGGAGGCCGCGCCCATTCGAGGCCCCCCACGCCCCCCGGCTACGGAGCAGAATCACACCGGACACGACAATGCCGGCGACCAGGAGACGACCGGCTGCGATCTCGTAAGAGGATACGGAGCGGGCGGCCCACCGCACCAGCACGGGACTGGTGCTGAAGAAGAGGACGGCGATCGCTACCAGGGCCAGCCCGCGACGTTCTTCGACTGTCACGGATTCGGTCCAGACTGTGCGCGGGCGTCACACCTGCGCTTTCCGGGGTGGAGATCTGTGGCCGCTCTAGGGAGCGGCGGGCGCAATCGCCACGTAGACAAGGCTCAACACCATGCTGAGCGCGATCAGCAGGCTGAGAAAGTAGAATATCTTTTCGTTGCGGCTCAAGCGGCGGCGTCTGCCCCGTCTACGGCTCATGCGCAGTCCCTTTCCGACCGAAATTCAAGTGATGGGAGTGATGAACATTATCATCGTAGCTCAGATCGGGTCCCATCAGCCACACGAATCATAGTCGAAATCGGATTGTGGATCAAGGCACTGCGCGTTTGTGACCGGTACGGCGCTCACTCGATGCGCAGGGGGCCGAGGAGCAGCCGGTCCTCTTGCGCCGGGTTGATCCTGTCGAGAACGCGGAGGCGTTGAAAATCGGGCCGGGTGTACAGGCCGATCTCGATCTGATAGAGTCCCGGGGGCGCGTTCGACGGGACAGTGAAAGTGTGCACGGTCGCAACTGTCTCGCCGGCGGTCCAGGTCTCGGTTGGCGGGGACGGCTGCAGGTCGGCGCCGCCGAACATTTCGAAGCTGTCGGTCAGCAGATGGGCGAAGACCGTATACAGTTCGACCACCTGTCCTGATGCGGTCCAGTACAGGATAACGGTCATCTCCTCGCCGGGAACCGGGGTACGGGTATTGAAGCTGTAGCCGGCCAGGGTGATGTTGTCGTCAAACTGCACATGCAGCGGGATGGGGATGCTATGGCCGCCGTCCTGGGAGACGGCTGCCTTCCCGCCTGGTTGGCAGTCTGCAACGGTGAACCCAGTGGGGCAGATGGTCACCTCGCCGAACGTATAGCTTGTGCCGCCGTCGACCTGGGCCAGACGTTCGCCGCTGCGGTGGTCGTAGAAGCCCACCTGCCAGCCGGCCCGATTCGGTGTATGGGCCGTCTCCGGAATTGCAACGGTATAGCTGTCGAGCAGAAGGCGGCCTGGCTGCCAGCCGCTGGTCGGGCGCAGCCCGCCGCCGGGCATCGTATCCAGTTGCGCGACTGTCAGACCGGTACCGTCCACGAGATGGATGAACAGGGACCAGTCATCGGTCAGCGGGGCGTTGGTCAGGTACGCCAGATCCACCTGCACTTCGTCACCGGGGAAAACGGTCGGTATTCGAGGATCTGTTTCACTCACCTGCTCTTGCTGACCGTCATACAGTGCGGCCGCATGCTGTAACTGAATCTCGGAGTTTCCGGCGAGAAAGAGGGAACGGGGCGTCGGGGAGACGACAGTGTTCGTATCGCTGTCAGGAACTGACATCGGTGGGAGCCTGTAGGTGGGCTGGATCAGAAAGAAAGGTGTAGCCAGCGTGACCAGTCCGAGGGCAGAGGTGACACTCCAGCCGATTCCGTGGCCGAATCTGCTGCCCCACCCTGTCCAGCCAAACGTCCAGAGCAGCGCCAGGGCGGGCAGCGCGGCGAAGAAGTAACGGCCCTGGGCGGCCGGCGCGACCCGCATAAAGCGCAGCCAGGAGATGGTCAGAACGAGCAGCCACAGGATGAGGAAGGTATGAGGCACGCGGGGAGAGAAGCGGGTTGCAGGGCGGGCGTCGCCGGTGCGCGTTTCCCGGGCGAGATGAAACAGCAGCCCAAGCGCGACGACGGCGACGACGACGCGCAACGCCAGGTAGACCCAGGCCGGGTAGGGCAGGTTGAGCCAGCCGAACAGACCCCAGAAGGAACGTTCCAGCCCTCCCAACTCGCTCAGGATCTGCGAGGGGCCGGCCGGAATGACCCGCAACAGGATGTTCGCTTCCCACATCTCCCAGGCCAGAGGGTCGCCATAGAGCCGCCAGTTGCGCAGGTACCACCAGCCGGCGAGCAGGATGGCGGGAACGGCCGTCCACAGGGCAGCATCGAAGACAGGGCGGAGGTTGCGGCTTCGCCAGGCCAGCCACAGAATTGCGATCGCGGAGACGCCGACCAGGCCCAGCCCGCTCAGTTTGGAAAGCAGCGCCAAGCCAAGCGCAGCGCCGAGTTTCAGAAGGCGGCTGCGTTGCGGCGGCCCTCCCTCTACCAGCATCTCCGTCAGCTGCCACAGGACAAGCGCGGCGGCTGCATTGACGGCGTTGTCATTGCTGACGGAGGCGCTGATGAAGGCAAATTGGGGCAGGAAGGCCGAGAAGGCGGCGCCGAGCAGGGCATTCTGCGGGGGGAGAAGGAGGTGAAGGGTGCGGTAGACCGCATAGACGGTCACTGCGCCGAGGAAGACGGAGAAGAGGCGGGCGACGTGCAGGGCAAGGATTGACCGGCGCCAGGGGAAGCGTTCCGTCTGCCGGTGGTGGATCAGATAGTTGCGGTTGATGGCTGTATCGGGTTGACCAATGGCGCGGTGAGGGTTGGCACGCGCGAAAAGTTCAGGGAAGTCGGACTGATCGATCAGTGCGGTAAGCAGAGCCGCGCCGGCGTAGTAGGCGGGCGCCTGTGTGCCTTGCTGCCGCCAGAGGGCGCGCGTATTCGGTTCTGCGACCGGCAGCGTCCGCTGCGTCACCAGATGTTGAACAAAGGCGAAATGCCAGATTTCGTCCGGCGCTTCGAATGGCGGGGTTACAAAACTGAACAGACTGGCAAGCAGGAGGTAGAGCGCCAACAGATGGCGAATCGTGGGGCGAATAACAGGGAGAGCAGGAGCGAATCGGCGCGGCGCCTTCCCCGCTTCACGGGATTGGGACATTTACCTGGAGTTGGCTTTCGGTATCCGTTCTCCTGGCCCGGATAGCTTGTGAGAACCGGGAGATTTCGTCTCCTCGGCGGTGTTGCCGCTCTGTTCCGGACTCTCTGCATTGACGCTCCCCGCAGTCCGTTTCGGCGGCCGCCAGATGAAGAGATAGTAGAGCCAGCTCTTGACAAATTGGAACCAGACATCCAACACCCGAAAGTTGGACTCGCCATTGGAGCGCACATATTCGTGGGTCGCGACTTCACAGATCCGATACCCGCTGCGCACGGTTTTGATTACCATCTCCTGTTCGATCGTAGGGATCTCCGATTTCAACGCCAGGCTGCGCGCTACTTCGGCCCGGATTGCCCGGAATCCGTTCTGCGAATCGGTCAGGCGCACTCCCTGGGTGTAGTTGATGCTGAGTGTGATCACCTGGCTGCCGAAAAGACGGACGAACTGATTGATGGTGGCGTGCAACTCGTCGCTCCCCCCCAACATGCGGGAGCCGGATACGTGATCGGCGTTGCCGGCGATAATCGGCTGGACGAGCGCGGGAATATCGCGGGGATCGTGGGAGCCGTCGGCGTCGATAAAGACGAGGATATCGCCGCTGGCGTGGGCGATGCCGACGCGCAGGGCGTCGCCTTTGCCTTTGCCGTTATCCAGCAGGACGGTGGCGTCCAGTTCGGCGGCGATGGCCCTCGAATCGTCGCTGCTGTGGCCGTCGACGACCAGCAGTTCGTCGGCATGGGGCGCGGCCCATTCGAGCACGGGGCGGATGTTGCGGCCCTCGTTGCGGCAGGGCACGATCACCGAAATTCGGACCTCGCGGCCGTCCGGCCCCTGGCGTGTGATGGCAGTGGGCCGGGCGGGCTTGGTATACCAGTTGGGCAGGTTATCGGTCACGGATTGTCCCAGGAAAACAGGAAGATAGATTGGGCGCCGTTTGACAGGCCGCTTGGCCCTACTTTATCAGTATTCAATATCGATGCCAAGCCTCAGCGCCACCATTCCGCCGGAATTGACCGGCAACAGACGATGCAGTAGAGTGCACAGTTGCCGGTCGTTGAATGCAGATTTCCCTGCGGTCAGAGACAGGTACAGGCGGTCCAGTTGACCGAATCGGACGACCATGACCATATGTGATCCAATCAGAGCGGCTGCAGCGGCGGCGCAGTCCGTCTGCATTGACCCGCACGAGGGTATGCAGATCATCGGCGCGGCGCGCCTGGCCGACCGCCATCATCCACCTTTCGACCTGGGGCAGCCGGCGATAGTGCTTGACATCGCCGACGGGCCAACTGCGCAGGCCGTTTGTGCTGTGCTGGGCAACGCCTACCCTGACGACCACCCGCTACAGCTCATCTGCCTGGACGAGAATGGAACTCGCCGTGCGCGGGCCGTACCGCTGGCAGAACTTGACAGGCCGACCGGCATTGGCGAGGGCGCCTGCCTGTACGTACCCCCTCTGCCCCGCAGCAGCTATGCCGATCTGCAGGAGGTAATGGCGCACTTGCGCGCGCCCTACGGCTGCCCCTGGGACCGGGAGCAGACACTGGCGAGCACGCGGGCCTTTTTGCTTGATGAGGTGGCGGAGGCGCTGGAGGCGATGGACTCCGAAGACGAGGCGCATGTCGCCGAGGAGTTGGGCGACGTGCTCGGGATCATCGCGATGATCGCACAGATCGCGACCGAAGAGGGCCTCTTCCAGATGGCCGACGCAGTGCGGATGAGCGTCGAGAAGCTCATCCGGCGGCACCCCCACGTCTTTGGCGAAGATGACATTGACGATATGGAACAGCTGTTTACGCGCTGGGAAGAGATCAAGGCGGAAGAGCGTGCGGCCCAGGACAGACCGGCGCGCGGCCCGTTGGATGCTGTGCCGGCGGCGCTGCCGGCGCTGCGCAAGGCGCGTGAAATGCAATCCAAGGCCGACAAGGCCGGTCTTCTCGACCAGGCCATGCTGGCGGAAAGCGATCCTGAGTTGCAGGGCCTGTTGCCGGAGGGCAGCGATGAGGAAAGGCTGGGTAGACTGCTGTGGCGCTTGGTCGCCCTGGCAAGAACGCGCGGCCTGGACGCGGAGGACGCGCTGCGCGCCTTCATAGGGCGTTGGCGCACACAGATTACAGAGAAAAGTAAGGGGAGAGAAGAGAGTTAATGGGAGGGAGGAGGGAGATCCTGCCAGCATGAAGTCTGACTCGGAACTCACTCTTGAATCAGCCCTTTCTTTTGAAGCTTGGGGGCTGATCGTGCTATACTTTGGCGTGCTTGTCTGCCCCGGTAGCTCAGTGGATCAGAGCATCTGACTTCGGATCAGAGGGTCGTGGGTTCGAATCCTACCCGGGGTGCTCACGTGTACGGCCTTTCCGAGGCCGACCGGACTCACCTTTGTTCCAAGGCCGCCCCGCGCACTCCCATATTGGCGCTGCGCAAGAAGGGCGGCTTTGCGTTTGTCCTAATTTCTTCTGGCATGGCTGCGATCTTCGATTGGCCGAAGACCTGCCCGGCCCTATCGATGCGAGGGCAGGCACAAGGCCTGCCCCTACCGGGCCGGTGAGGGGGACGGTGGAGGAGACGCGATGGGCCGCAGCCTACCGGACCTCACCCGTCTGCTCGACAGGGGCCACGAATTGCCCGAAGACCCAGCCGGGCTGGCCGTGATTGTCGATCTGCCACCAGCTTCCCACCACATTCCTGCCAGTGATCGGATACTGATAGCCGGGTACGGTCGTGTCGATGACAGGGAAGCGACCGCCGGGGCCGCTATAGACGTTCATGCGGCGGCTGAACGTCAACACCGCCTCCGTGGCCGGCAGCAGTGGAGGAAGTGGAAACCTGGCCACAATCTGTACGCTGCCCTCATTGACCAGCTCAACCAGATCGTCATAGATCCAACTGGGCCGGCCGTCTTCGTCGATCTGCCACCAGTCGCCGGCCGCATTCCTGCCGGTGATCAGATATTGACGTCCAGGTACGACTTCGCCGATGATAGGATAACTGTTGTCCGGCCCGGCGCGCAGGTTCGCCCGTCGGTTGACCGACATGAGCGCCTCTGTCACCGGCAGTAACGGGGGAGCCGGGAATTTGACGACGGCCACCTGAACGCCCCCCACGTCAACGGGAGTGACCAACTCTCCGAAGACCCATCCGTGCCGGCCGTTTTTGTCGATTCGCCACCAGTCGCCGGCCTCATTTCTGCCGGTAATCAGATACTGCTGGCCGGTTACCGCCACGCCGATTACAGGGTTACTGGCGCCCGGGCCACTGCGGACATTGACGCGCCGGTCGATCATCGCCACTGGAACCGATACGGGTGCATCCGGGATATTGGCAGCCACGAGACGATCGGACACCCAGCCGGGCTGACCGCCGTAGCTGATCCGCCACCATTTCCCAGTAAAGTCTCTCTCCAGGATCGAAAACTGCTTTCCCGCGACGATCTTGCCAATCGTGGGACTATATGGGGAGGGTTCGCTATGGACGTACATCGTCCGGTTGGTAATTATCACCGGACCGATCCCAGGTTCTGTTTCACGGTGGCCGCCGGCCCACTGCACGCGCCGCACCATCTCAGTAAGCAACGGCTCCAATTCCTCGAACATTTCTCCCAGGACGGAAAAGGTCATAACAAGCAGATATTCGGCATCGGGCGAAAGCAGGATAACCTGCCAGCCGGCTGTCCGGACGCCGGTCAGAATTGATTGGGAGGTAGTCGGGACAGGCACAGCGCCGCGGAATCGGATCGAAACTGCCTCTTCCCTGCGGGGCCGCAGCCGTGTGATCAGATCGAAGCTATCCACGTCGATCCCGATCCGCCGGTCCAGGGCAGCGGCGGCGCCTTGCCCGAACTCGTACAACGCAAGGCCCCTTGCGGGGAATATCTCCACAATGGCGCTATTGGCGTGCAGCAGTTCGGGAGGATTCTGCGGGAAGGCGAAGCCAAAAGCAACCAATCTACTCAACTGTACACTAGACCGCAGCTCCGTCAGCAGATCCACGACTTCCGCTCTGTCCATCGCTGCCATGTCCTGCTGAAGGGTCGCTGCCTGCGAACCGTCGAAGAAGAGCCATTCCGGAGGACAAAAGAGCGTCAGGCCATGCGCTACGTCTTCGAAGGCATGCCAGCCGGCTGGGACCTTGTAAGTTTCCGGAGCAGCAGCCGGTGGGGTGACTTCTGTATCTATTTCGCCTGGTGTCGGTGTGTAGGTAGGGGAGGGGGACTGAGCAGAGGAAGACTGCGAGGGAAGGCGGACATCGCTGGAAGTTACATAAAACTCACCGGAGGTTCCGGGCGCGTGATAACTGGCAAGCGAGACCCCGCGACGGGGGGTGGTTGAATCAGAGAGCAGCTGCAGTTCGGGGGCCGCTCCAGCGAACCAGCCAAGGCAAAAGAGGAATAATGGCACCAGGTATGATATTCCCCGCATACGTACTTCCAAACCTCAATTGTCCGTGAGTTGTGGCTTGTGAACAGAGACTTCCACGTACCACAGTTCACTGGAGCCACTGGACGCGCTGCACTATCTCTATCAACAGCGGCTCCAACTCCGCGAAATCTTCGCTGCGGATACTAAAGGTAAGGACGACAATTCTCTCTGCTTCCGGTGAAAGAACGCCCACCTGCCAGCCAATAATCTCCAGATCCGGTTGATTGAAAAGGGCGCCCTTTGAGCGATAACGGATTGATGCTACCTCCGCGCCATTGGGCCGCAGACCGGCGACCACGTCGGCGCTGTCCACCTGGATTCCTTCCATGCTGTCCAACTGGGCAGCGATCATTTGCGCTATCAGTTGCAGGAACAGCCCTTCGGTGTGAAAGGCAATGATATTGAAATTGTTGACAAACCGAGTGTCGCGGGAACTATCGGTGGGAAACTGGAAGCCCAAGCCGACAAAGAGATCTTCCTGCTGTATCGCCTGTGTAAACGTATCCAACAGCTCTTTGATCTCATCGCTATTGGCCTTTTCGCCCAGCTTCTCCACGAGCTCTGCCAATACCGTTTTTGTTGGATCGAAGAGGACCCATTCCGGCGGATAGGGAATCGACAGTCCGCGTGCGTCATCGACGTAAACCAGCCAGTAATCGGGGGACGGCACGTCCGGCGGGGAGGTGATGGCTGCCGGGGGTGGGGATTCCGGTGCAGCGGCGGTTGGTCGAACCGGTGGTTCCGGTGTGGCGGCGGTTGGCAGAGCTGGCAGTTTGCGTGCGACGGTGGTTGGCGGATCCGGCGGGTCCGGCATGGAGGTTGCCGTCGGCTCCATTGCAGCCTGCGGCCTGCTTTGGGATGGCGACGCCGGCGCCTGTTCACTGGCCGGCGGCGACTCGGGTTGGATGGGTGCGCAGCCTGCCAGGACTAACGCCGTACAGACAGATGCGAGCAGGAACAGACGGTAAACTTCCAACATGCGCCTCGCTCCCTTTTCCAATAGGCCGCAGGCTGAAACCAGCGCAGGGGCTTTCCCGCGGCGACTAGACACTGACTACAGCCTTCAGGCAGCCTTGCAGAAACTGACCGGTGTAACTCTTCTCGATGGTCGCGACCTGCTCCGGAGTGCCTTCGGCCACCACGTAGCCGCCCTTTCCGCCGCCTTCCGGCCCCATGTCGATTACCCAGTCGCAGTTCTTGATCACATCCAGATTGTGCTCGATGACCAGGACGGTGTTGCCCCTGTCGGCCAGTTCGTGCAGGACGCTCAGCAGTTTGCGCACATCCTCGAAATGCAGGCCGGTGGTCGGCTCATCGAGGATGTAGAAGGTGTTGCCGGTGTCGCGCCGGCTTAACTCTTTGCTCAGTTTGATCCGCTGCGCCTCGCCGCCCGAGAGCGTCGTCGCCGGCTGTCCCAGGCGGATGTAACCCAGCCCGACAGCCATCAGCGTCTGCAGACGGGAGCGTATGCGGGGGATGTTCTGGAAAAAGTCCAGCGCCTCTTCGACGGTCATGTTCAACACATCGGAAATCGATTTGCCGCGGAAGCGGATATCGAGCGTTTCGCGGTTGTAGCGGTCGCCATGACACTCTTCGCAGGAGACGTAGACATCGGGCAGAAACTGCATCTCGATCCTGATGATGCCGTCGCCGTGACAGGCCTCGCAGCGGCCGCCCTTTACATTGAAACTGAATCGCCCGGCCTTATATCCGCGGGCTTTCGCCTCGGGGATGCTGGCGAACAGCTCTCGCATCGGCGTAAACAGTCCCACATAGGTGGCAGGGTTGCTGCGCGGTGTTCGCCCGATCGGACTTTGGTCGATCTCGATCACCTTATCCAGGTGCTCGATGCCCTCAATTCTCTCGCAGCTGCCAGGGCGCGCCTTGGCCCTGTAGAAGCTCTGCGCGAGCCGTTTGTAGAGGACCTCTACGACCAGGCTGGACTTGCCGCTGCCGCTGACCCCGGTCACTGCGACCAGGCGGCCGAGCGGGAAGCGTACGTCCACCTTTTTGAGGTTGTTCTCGGTGGCGCCGCGTACGTGCAGATACTCCCCGTTTCCTTCGCGCCGGTCCATCGGAATTTCGATGCACCGCTCGCCGCGAATGTACTGGGCGGTCAGGCTTTCAGGGTGGTCGACAAAGGTATTCCGCACCGCAGAAACGACCACCTCTCCGCCGTGTTCACCGGCGCCGGGCCCCATATCCACGATCCAGTCGGCTGCGCGGATCGTTTCCTCGTCATGTTCGACCACCAGCACGGTGTTTCCCAGATCCCGCATGCCCTGCAAGGTGTTGATCAGCCGCACGTTGTCCCGCTGGTGCAGGCCGATACTCGGCTCATCGAGAATATAGAGAACGCCCATCAACTGGCTGCCGATCTGGGTAGCGAGCCGGATCCGCTGGGACTCACCGCCGGACAGGGATACGGCGGTGCGGTTGAGAGTCAGATAGTCCAGCCCCACGTTCACCATGAACTCCAACCGCGCTTCGATTTCTTTAAGTACCTGGCCGCCGATAGCAAGCTGGCGGGGGGAGAAGAGCGGCTCGGCGCCGTTGCTTCCTGCGGCCGCCCGCACCCAGGTCAGCGAATCGTTGACCGCCATCGCCGTAATTTCAAAGATGCTCTTGCCGGCGACCGTTACCGCCAGCGCCATCGGACGCAGCCGCCGTCCCTTGCATTCGGGGCAGGGGTTGATGCCCATGTACTCTTCCAGCTTGCTGCGGATCCAATCGCTGTCGGTTTCGCGGTAGCGCCGCTGCAAGTTGGGGAGTACACCTGCATATTGTGTCTCATAGTTACGCTCGTAGCCGCGGGCGTTGCGATATTGCACGAGCACCTTTTCCCGTCCCGGCGGTCCGTACAGGATGATATCCCGCTGTTTGCTGCTCAGCTCCCGCACCGGCACCGTACGGGGAATCGAAAACTGGTGGCAGACCGAACGCAGCAGCTGTTTGTAGTAACCCTCGTCACCGTTACCGGGGTTCGAGCCTTGCCAGGGTCTTACGGCCCCCTCGGCAATACTGAGTTCACCGTCCAGGATCAGATCGGGGTCGAATTCCTTTTGTACGCCCAGCCCGTCGCACGAAGGACAGGCCCCGTGCGGGCTGTTGAAGCTGAAGGTGCGCGGCTCGATCTCTGTAAAACTGAGACCGCAGCGCATACAGGCGAAGTGCTCGCTGAAGACCCGGTCGGTCGCCACCTCGCGCAGGGTGCCGTTGCCTTCAACCGGAACGCGCTTTACTTCCGAAACGATCACTGAGCCCTCGCCCAACTTGAGCGCCGTCTCAACCGAGTCGGTGAGCCGCGTGCGGTCGGTGCCCGGCAGTACGCTACCGGGGTCGTCCGGATCGGACCGTTCGGCCCGCACGATGATGCGGTCGATCACCGCTTCGATTGTGTGCATCTTGTAGCGATCCAACTCGGGCGTTTCCCCGATTTCGAACAGTGCGCCGTTGACGCGCACGCGCACATAGCCCTGCGACTGCAGATCGTCGAAGACGCCTTTATGCTCCCCTTTACGATCTTTGATGATCGGGGCGAGGATCATCAGACGGGCGCCCTCCTCCATCTCCAGGATTGAGTTGACGATCTGCTGCGGCGTCTGCTGGGTGATGGGGTCGCCGCACTCGGGGCAATGGGGCTGACCGACGCGTGCGAAGAGCAGACGCAGGTAGTCATAGACTTCGGTGACGGTGCCGACGGTTGAGCGGGGATTGCGCCCGGCGCCCTTCTGATCGATTGAAATTGCGGGGCTGAGACCTTCGATCTGATCCACATCCGGCTTTTCCATCAAGCCGAGGAACTGTCGCGCGTAGGAGGAAAGAGACTCGACGTAGCGGCGCTGCCCTTCGGCGTAGATGGTATCGAAGGCCAGGCTGCTCTTGCCGCTGCCGCTGAGCCCGGTGATCACCACCAGCTTATCGCGTGGAATCTCCAGATCCACGTCGCGCAGATTGTGTTCGCGTGCGCCCCGTATGATCAGTTTGTCAAGCGCCATGCAGCCTCCAATCGTTTCCGGTTCCTGTTAGCCAAGGGCCCCGTCACGGCGCCCAACAGAAGTTAAGCAGTTCGAGAATGTGAACGAATGTTCGTCATCAGAACAATGTTACCACTTCTGGTCACTGCTGTCCACAAATGGAAAGTATATATTACCAAAATGCCCCGGCACTTGAGAAAGCGCAGGGGTATGCGGTATTTCTGCTCAGGTGGGGTTGATTTCCGGTCGTTTTGCCGGGTGAATACACTGGAGCGCGGAACGATCTCCGGGCTGGGCGAGGCGGAAGCCCCGGAGATCGGTTTGATCGAATTGCTGTGCAATATATCTACGATCCGTCTACGAACAGCAGGCAGAGGGAAGTTCGCCCCTCATTCCTGATGTGTATTGTGCTGCCAGGTAGGGTGCGGCTGATGCCGCGGCAAATCGTAGAAGGGGCGCCGGGACGGTTCTTCTTTCTGCCACTCGAAGGCAAAGCGGATACGGGTAGGGTGGGCAGCGTGCAGGGCATCCCAAGGGAGATCCTGCGGCGTGAACCAGCCTACGCCCAGCGTCTCCCTGGTGACGATTGGCCTTCCTTCGACGTGACGTGCGGCGAAGAGCAGGCAGTAGAGGTGGTGCAGACCGCCGCCGCCGTGATAGTTGTTGTCGAATATGCCGAGAAACCCGCTCAGCGCAACCCGGCAGCCGGTCTCTTCCCACACCTCGCGCACCGCGCCCTCCGCCGGGAGTTCGTTCACCTCGCACCACCCGCCCGGCAGGGCCCAACGCCCGTTGTCCTTCCGCTGGATCAGGAGAATGCGGCCGGCGTCATCGAAGGCAGCAGTATCCACCACCACATATGGAGAAACATAACGCGTATCGTCAAAAAAATGGCGCTGAATTTGCGCCAGCGGGCGCGCGTCCACCAGCTCCGTCAGCTCGGCAGATAACACCAGCATCTGCTCGAAGGTCTCGATCTGGTAAGGATTGTCGGCGAAATGCAGGCCGTTGTTGCTCAGCGCACGCAGCTTTCCGGCAACGCGCAAAATCGTCTCCTCCGCCGCCCCTTCTTCCAGAACTCTTCCATCATTCGATCCCATCATCACTCCCACTCATGTGGTCAATTTAGTCTCTTCAGCCGGCGGCCGCCAGCCACTGCCATCCAGTTTCTTCTCCATCGCCAGCAGACGCACCAGGCGCTTGCCTGAACGGATGCGCTGCGCCTCGCCGGTCAGGGTAAAGCCGAGAGATTGGAAAAACCTGAGAGCGCCGGGGTTGAACTGTTCGACGCCCACTTTGGCTTCACGCACGCCGCTCTCCGCAGCAAGCCACGGTTCCAGCAGAGCCCAGGCATTGGTACCCACGCGCTGCCTTTGAAACGGCTCCGCCACCAGCAGGATGCCGATATAGGCAGTGTCGGGGTCCGGCCAGTGCAGGCGGAAGTCGATCAGGCCCACCAGTTGTGCGCCGGCCTGGGGGTTGCCGGGCTCATTCGCGGCCACAATCCCCAGCCCCATACGGCCCGGCTCGGCCTCGATAGCTTCCAGATCGCGCGCCGACTGCCCGGAGGGCGCCTGGGCCAGATGATACATCGCCCAGTAAGCCGGTGACAGCTCGTATACCCGTTGCAGCGCATCGGCGTGCAGCGAGGGTTCCAGGGGAAGCAGAGAGATGGAGGGTGTCATGACGGCAGGGGCGTGCGGCTCGCGGCCAGCTCCTCCAGCCTGCGCCGCAGCTCTTTCCACTCACTCTCGGCGCGCTGCAGATCGGCCCCGAGCGTCTCCAACTTCTCCCGCTCCACGCGCACAAAGCGGGTGTAGGGCGCTACGGCTTCGCGGATGCGCTGTACGCTGGCCGTCAGTTCCGATTCGAACTGCTGGGTGATGGCGGTATCGAGCCGCCGGCGCAGGTCGCCGATGCGGGCGCGCAGCTGCGCCTTCACCTTCTGCCGCCGGTAGGGGAGAACGTAGAGGCCGAGCGCGGCCAGTGCGCTGGCGCCGAGGACACCGGTCACATCGAGGAAGGTCGTATTGAGGATGACGATGAGGATGGCGCCGAGGCCGATGGCGCCGGCCTCGACAGCGGCCGTCTGGATGATGGCCCGCTGCACCTCCTTGGCAAGCTTCAGCGCCTCGGCCTCGCGGTCGTAGGAGTCGACCACCTCCTGCGCGCTGCGGCCGATGCTCTTGAGAAGATTCTGACGGTTGAAATCGAATTCCCCCCGCACCTGGCCGATCATCTGGTCGGTGTGCTGGAGTGAGCGGCGCTCTATGAACTCCATCACGGCCTGCCACTGACGGTAATCGCGCTCGATCAGCCAGTCGATCAGCTCGTCGACATGACGCTCGACCGCCCGGCTGCTGTCGGCCAGAACGCGGCGCTCGAACTCACCTCGCAGCCGTTCACTGTTGACCAGCTCGACGATGCGGATGATGCGCAGATTCTCATCGAAGAAACGGTCGCCCCGCTCCGCCATCTCGTAGAGGACGTTATCGACGCGGTCGCTCTGGTAGCGAAAGTCTCGCCGCATATCATTCTGGTAGGCCGCCAGCTGCTGGTCGATGGCGTCCAGCGCCTGGAAATCGCCCTTGAGCAGGGCTTGACGCTGCCTGATCACCTCCTGGTAGTTGGCGATCAGGGCGGCCGCGATTCCGACCGGGTTCGAGAGTTGCAGCCGTACGCGCTCACCTGCATCGAGAAAGTCAAGAATGTACTGCTCCAGCGGTTCGAACCGGCTGCGCTGCCAGAGCGAGGGGGGAGAGGATATTATGGCGTCGTCATTCTGATCTCTGCTCTCTCCAGACGTCTTTGCTTCCAGCGCGAGACGGGCGCTGACGGCGAAGATGGCCGGAGCAACGCCGAGCAACTCGTGGGCATTCCGGCGCACGAATTCGATCACTTCCTGCTGCTCTGCTTCGGTGGTCAGCAACTCGATCTTGTTGACCACGATCACGATCTTTTTGCCCCAGTCCCGGATCTGCTGGAGGAAGGCGCGTTCCGATTCGCTGAATGGCCGGTCGGCGCTGGTGACGAAGAGGACGAGGTCGCTGCGAGGCACGAAATGCTCGGTCAGCTCCTGGTGCTGACGAATGACGGCATTCGTGCCGGGCGTATCGACCAGGTTGACTTCCTGCAGCCAGGGGACCGGCAGACGGCGCACCGCCATGCCCCGGTCCGCGCCGGGCTGGTCGACGGCATCGCTGTGGCGGATCAGGACCAGCTCGCTGGTGGTTGGCACGACGCCTTCGGGCAGATGTTCTTCCCCCAGCAGCGCGTTGATGACCGCGCTCTTGCCGGCATTGAATTCGCCCACCACCACCATGAGGAAAAGCTCTTCCAATTGGGACAGCGCGTTGCGGATCAGCCCCAGGTCGGCGTCGGGCGCGTCGAGGCGCGCGAGGGTCACCTGCAGGTCGCCCAGCAGCTGGCGCTCTTTTTGTAGGATATGGCCCTGCTCAGCGGTCAATACCTGCTGCACGCTTTTCCTCAGTATAGGCGGGCATAAAGGCCGGACGCGGCACAGGGAATTCTAGCACAGGCGCGCTGGCCCTCATATCGCCGGGGAGGCAGCGGGGTGTGCGTACTGGAATCAGGTTTGAACACGCCGGCTTTACGTTGTTCCATCGTCATACTTGATGTAAAGTCACGTTGAATTGAAGACGCAAGCAATCCGAAAATGCCCTAACCATGACACCCGTACGATATAACTCTGGACAGTTTCCACCACAAAATCTGGACTTGCAGAGGTTGCTGCCACTCATTGGCCCGGCCCATGCCGAAGTAGCCAGATACGAAGGGATGCTCAAGGGTCTGCCCAATGCCAATGTGCTTCTGTCCCCCCTTGCCTCACAAGAAGCTGTCCTTTCCAGCCGCATAGAAGGCACGCAGACGACCCTCACCGAGCTCTTGACATTCGAGGCGGAAGGAAAACTGTCGGACGAGAGTACGCCAGAGAAAGCTGACATCCGTGAGGTACTGAATTATCGGCAAGCTCTCTATGCCGCAATCGACATGTTGAAGGATATCCCGCTGTCTCAGAGGCTGGTCCGGGATGCACATGAGGTTCTGATGCAGGGCGTTCGAGGATATAACAAAGCGCCTGGCAAATATCGACGCCTGCCCGGCACCTGTTGGATTGGGCCGCCCGGCTCAACAATTGAAACGGCTCGGTATGTCCCATGTCCGGTGGAAGAGTTGAACTCGGCCATGGATGCCCTGGAGTCTTACATGCACGAAGTGGCTCCGGATACCCTTGTGCAACTCGCCATCGTCCACGCAGAGTTCGAAGCGATCCATCCATTCCTTGACGGGAACGGACGGATGGGCAGATTGCTCGTCCCGCTCTTCATGTTTACCAAGGAGCTCTTGTCTTCCCCGAGCTTCTACATCAGCGAATACCTTGAGAGTCACCGTAATGAGTACTACGATGGTCTGCTAGCGGTGTCGCGCGACAATGACTGGACCGGATGGTGCGCCTTTTTCCTTACGGCGTTAACGGAGCAGGCGCGTGAAAATCAGCAAAAGATCGAGAATCTGCTAAAGCTTTACAGCGAACTTAGAGACCAGGTAGTGGAGGAAACTCCCTCCCAATACAGTAGCCGAGCCCTGGATTGGGTGTTCGGTAAACCTATTTTCCGTCAAATCGATTTTGTCAATGACTCCGGCATTCCTAGTCACACGGCGCGACGTCTGCTAAATCTTTTCAAATCGCGGGGGATTTTGAAGGAGTTAGTAAAGGGTGGAGGTCGTCGCTCAGCAGTTCTTGCGTTCCCTGAACTACTCAACATTGCGGAAGGGCGTAAAGTCTATTGAGTGGAACATATTGAAGACAAATGTCTTTGTGTTTCAAAATCGGCGTTTTTTGAAACACAACATCGTTTGATTTGCACAGGTGAACAACAAAGACAGGCTCTTGCAAGGAAATACTTGGCTCTACGACGACTAACCTACCTGAAGCCTACGTCAAAAAGGAGACACTCCTGTCGGAAGGCCGGACAACAGCCTGCAGGGCCCACAGCATCTCCTTGCCTCGCAGAAGAGCACCGCAACGAAAATCACCTCCGCATCAGCCCCTCCAGCCGTTTCTTCACGGCAGGCCACTCACTTTCGATAACGCTGTAGTAGACGGTATGGCGGTCCACGCCGTCGCGGGCAATGCGGTGGTTGCGCAGCGTGCCTTCCTCGACTGCGCCCAGCCGCAGAATCGCGCGTCGCGACCGTTCGTTGCGGCTGTCCGACTTGAGGGAGACCCGGCGCGCTGCCAGGTCCTCGAAGGCGTGCCGCAACAGCAGGTACTTGCACTCCGTATTCACGCCGGTCCGCTGCCACGCGGTCCCGTACCATGTCATGCCAACCTCCAGCGTCCGGTGCTCGCGGACGATGTCTATGTACGCGGTCGAGCCCACCGCCTTGCCGGTCTCCCGGTGAACTACGGCAAAGGTGACGCGTGTACCTTCTGCCAGTTCCTCCAAACAGGCCTTGATCCATCCCTCGGCGTCGGCAACACTGCTTAGCGCAGGGCGGGCCGCGTATCTCCAAATCAGTTCCTCCGCGCCCGCGGCGTACAGATCTGCAGCATGCGCTGGCGCAATTGGCTCAAGGCGCACCAGGTTGCCGGTCAGCGTGACCGGCTGTGGATCAAAGATCGTTTTCGATACAGCCATGTGGGTCACCTCGCGGTCGGCAGTGAAGCTCGATAAGTCTTCGAGATCGTAATTGCAGTCGGTCTGCCAGGCAACTGGCCGATTCCTGATGCTGCTTCTTTCGTCGATTGAGGTAGCCGGCCGCGATGTCCGGCAGTTTGAACTGCATTCGCCTACAGAAACCTAGAGAAAGAAGCTTGCTCTCTACCTCCGGATCCGTTAGAATCTGACAGGGCCGTAGTTGCATGCATCTGTTTCCCACGATGCCAACCTAAAACGTTTCACATCTCTTACTTTATTCCAAACGGAAAGGAGCGCGAACTCTATGAACTGCGATACCACACTCAGCCGGCGGCGCTTTCTGCAGTTGAGCGCGATCGGCGTCGGCGGCGCGGCCATCGCGGCCTGCGCTGCGCCCGCGGCCCCGGCAGCCGCCCCCGAAGAGGCGGAAATGGCGGCCGAAGAGGTTATCACGATTTCCTGGTGGCACGCCTGGGGCGGCACCACCGGCATGGCGGCCATGGAAGGCGTCGCCGCGGCCTTCAACGAGGAGGACCGCAACGTAAAGGTCGAACGCCTGCACGTGACCGAAATGAACGACAAACTGCTGGCCGCAATCGCCGGCGGCACCCCGCCGGACGTGGGCGTCTGCTGTGTCCAGTACGCCGAACTCTACTCGCGCGGCGCGGTCATGCCCATCGACGACCAGATCGACAACAGCGACGTCATCGGCCGCGACGACTTTGTGCCCGGCCTGCTCGAATCGATGCAGTGGCAGGGCGCCACCTACGGCGTGCCCGGCTTCGAGGCCGGTCCCCGCTACGGCCTGATGTACAACAAGGCGATCATAGATGAAGCCGGCCTTGACCCCATGAATCTGCCCCGCACCTGGGACGAGATGTTCGAGTGGCACGTCGAGCTGACCAAGTTCGACGACGCCGGCAATGTCGAGATCGTCGGCTTCGATCCCCGCGACGCCACCGCAGGCAACGGCCCGGCCACCAACATCCCCCAGTTCTGGGCCCTCACATACGGCCTTGACATGTGGGACGACGAGACCAACACATTCAACTACGACGACGAGCTCTTCGTCAGCGCGCTGAAGACGATCAAGCGCTTCACCGACCATGTCGGTGTGCAGCAGATGGAGTCGTTCCGCTCCAGCTTCGGCGGCTGGACGCAGAGCCCCTCCTCCTCTTTCCCCAGCGGCGTTCAGGCGATGATCGTTACCGGCTACTACGCCCCTGGAGAGCTGTTCCACTCCGCGCCCGACAAGGAGTTCGGCGTCGGTTGGGTGCCCGTCTCTGAAGACCGCCGCGACGTCACCTTCCAGAACGTGGGCGGCCATCCGATGTACATTCCCAACGGCGTCACCGAAATCGACGCAGCCTTCGAGTTCATCGAGTTCTGCTCGCAGGAGAAGGCCCAGAACGTCATTTTCGACAATACCGGCTGGCTGGGCGGCCGCAAGGCCCTCTATGATCCTGACCTGCCCAAGTACCAGCGTTATGAGAACCTGGACTGGTTCCTGCAATCGGTCAATGAGGCCGATGAGCTGTGGGCCTGCCCGGTCATCCCCATTCAGGGCTTTGTGAACCAGCAGCGCTCCCGCACCTACGAATCCGTCATTTTCGGCGACAAGGATCCGGAACAGGCTGCTGCCGACATGCAGGCTGCCTGCACGGAAGAGATGCTCAAGTCCTTCCCCGAACTGGTTGGTTAGAAAGATAGTGCAGCACAGCAGCGGCCGGCGGTCACTTTCAAAGACCGCCGGCCGCTGAACACGGGCCACGAAGATGCCACAAAACTGGACTCCCGCCCAAACACGCAGCCTTTTGAAGGGGCTGGCCTTCATCTCACCCTGGCTGGTGGGCTTCGCCGGCTTCGTCCTCTACCCCATCGCGGCCTCTGCCTATTACAGCCTGACGCGCTACGATGTCCTGCGACCGGCCCGCTTCATCGGCCTGGAGAACTACATCGAACTGTTCGGCAAGGATGAGATCTTCCGCTCGGTGCTGGGCAATACTGTCTACCTGGTGGTGCTCGGCGTGCCGGCCGGGCTGATCGTGGCATTCCTGCTCGCCAGTCTTCTCAACCGCGAGATGAAGCTGCGGCCGCTTTTCCGCACCATCTTTTTCCTGCCGGTGCTGGTGCCGGCGGTGGCGTCGGCGGAAGTGTGGCGCTGGGTTTACAACACCAACTACGGGGTGATCAACTCCTTCATAAAGAGCTGGGGACTGGCCGTCATCCCTTTCATCTCATCGATGGAGCTGGCGAAACCATCCCTGATCCTCATTCACGTATGGGCGCAGGGCACCGCAATCGTCATCTTTCTGGCGGCACTGCAGGACGTGCCCAGTTCGCTGATGGACGCAGCCGAGGTCGACGGCGCCAATGCGCTGCAACGCTTCTGGCACGTGACCATTCCCATCTGCACGCCGGCGATCCTGTTCGTAATGTTGACCGGAATGATCGGCATGTTCCAGTACTTTACGCTCGGCTGGCTGCTCACCCAGGGCGGGCCCAACAATTCGACCGAGTTCTTCAGCCTTTATCTGTATCGTAACGCTTTCCAGTTCTTCAAGATGGGGTACGCCTCTGCCCAGGCCTGGATCCTGTTTATTATTATCCTGGCTTTTACACTGCTCATCTTCCGCAGTTCGGCGCGCTGGGTCTACTACGCCGGAGAGTCGGATTAGCTGCCAACCACCATCATGCAACAAGCCGAAGCCATCGCCAGCAGCCCTATTCAGAATCTCCCGTTCACACAGCGTCCTCTCTTCAGAGTTGTGCAACGCACGCTTTTTTACCTGATGATGGTCGCGCTGGGGCTTGTTTTCGCCGGGCCTCTGCTGTGGATGCTCTCAACCTCATTGAAGACGGATCCCCAGGTCTATACCGTCCCGCCCATCTGGATTCCCAATCCGGTCCGTCTGATCAACTACCCGGAGGCGCTCTCCTCCCGCCCCTTCGGCACCTACACATTTAACACTTTGAGATACGGTATTGGCGCAGTGGCCGGCGCGCTGATCTCCAACACGCTGGTCGCCTACGGTTTCGCCCGCATCCGCTGGCCCGGCCGGGACATATTCTTCATCATCTGCCTTTCGACGATGATGATCCCGTTCCAGGTGCGCATGATTCCGCTCTATCTCACCTTCAAGAATCTTGGCTGGCTCAACACCTATCTGCCTCTCATTGTGCCGACTTTTCTTGGGGTAAACGCCTACTATACCTTCCTGCTGCGCCAGTTTTTCCTCACCATCCCCAGCGAGTTGTCCGACGCGGCGCGCGTGGACGGCTGTACGGAGCTGGGCATCCTCATTCGCATCATCCTGCCCCTGGCCAAGCCGGCGCTGGCTGTGATCGGGCTGCTTCAGTTCATGTTCGCCTGGGACAACTATATCGGACCGCTGATCTATCTCAACAGCGAGGACTTATATCCGATCGCGCTCGGCCTGCAGCAGTTCCGCACAATGTTCCAGGAAGAGCTGATGTGGCCGTACATGATGGCGGCCAGCACGGCTACGGCCGCGCCTGTCATCATCCTCTATTTCTTCGTCCAGCGTACCTTCGTCGAGGGAATCTCCATCACCGGTCTGAAGGGATAGTTTGGTGGCCCGTGGTTCGCGGCCTGTGTCCAGTTCCGACCGGCGGCTCTCTCGCCCAAAAACTTCAATCCCATAGATCTAAGGTGATGAACTATGCCAGCCGACAGCCGGCCCAACATCCTATTCATCTGCGTAGACCAGTGGCGCGCCGACGCGCTCAGCCTGACCGGCCACCCAGTCGCGGAGACGCCCCACCTGGACAGGCTGGCCCGTGAGGGCATCAATTTTACGCAGGCGTATGCGGCCACGCCCACGTGTGTACCTGCACGGGCGACGATCTTCACCGGTCTCAACCAGCGCCATACCGGCTTTGTCGGCTACAACGACCGCATCGACTGGCACTACGACTGCACGATGCCCGGCCTGCTGGCCGACGCCGGCTACCATACGCAGTGCGTCGGCAAGATGCACACGCACCCCTCGCGCAATCTGATGGGCTTTCACAACGTCGTCCTGCACGACGGCTATCTGCACCGCGAACGCGCCAAGCGGGACGACTACGGGCTGGTTGACGACTACACGCCGTGGCTGCGGGAGCGGCTCGGCCCAGAGGCCGACTACATCGACACCGGCGTGGGCTGCAACGGCTACGCGGCGCGGCCCTGGGTCTACGACGAGATGCTGCACCCAACCAGCTGGGTCACCACGATGGGCATCGACTTCCTGCGCCGGCGAGACCCGACAAAACCGTTTTTCCTGATGCTCTCCTACCACCGGCCGCACCCGCCGCTGGACCCGCCGGCGGCTTTCATGGAGCGTTACCTGACGAAGCCGCTGCCGGACCCGGTCATGGGGGACTGGGCGCCGGACAGTCTGCCGGTGCGCGGGCTGGACAGCCCGATCCCGACCGATACGGCGCAGCGCGACTACGCGCGACGGGCCTATTACGCGCAGATCAGCCATATCGACTACAGCCTCAACCGCGTGTTCCAGGCGCTGTTTGAAAACGGCGAGCTTGACAACACGGCCATCGTCTTCACCGCCGACCACGGGGAGATGCTCTACGACCACAACCATGTCGCCAAAGGTTACCCCTATGACAGTTCGGCGCGCCTGCCCTTCATCCTGCGGCTGCCGCGCGCGGGCAGCCCGCACCACCAGGCAAGGCAGGCGGATGAACCGCAGCGGGAAGTGAACCAGGTGGTCGAGCTACGCGATCTGCTGCCGACCTTCTGCGACCTCGCCGGCGCCGAAACGCCCGCGCACGTCGACGGGCGCAGTATTCTGCCGCTGGCGCGCGGCGAAACTGAAGGCTGGCGCGAGCATTTGCACGGTGAGCATTTCATGAACGCGGATTCCAACCAGTGGCTGACCGACGGCCGCGAAAAGTATATCTGGTACAGCCAGAGCGGGCGCGAGATGCTCTTCGACCTGGAGGAAGACCCGTCAGAGCTACACGACCTGGCCGCGGCGCGGCCGGAGCGCATAGCCTTCTGGCGCGAGCGGCTGACGGCGGAGCTGGATGGCCGCGAGGAGGGGTTTGTGCAGAACGGGTCACTGGTGAGCGGCATGCCGCAGAGCCCGACGCTGGTCGACGCGGGGCAATACCGGGAGCGGTGAAGAAGCGGCTGGTAGTCAGGTTCGAGCGCTAGTAAACAGGAATCCCCTCCCTCCTCAAAATGCGGTGCACGTTGGCCGCGGCCAGCGGATACTTCTCGTTGGGCAGGTGTTCGAGCATCATGTAGCCGTCGGGATGCTCCTCGTGCCACAGGCGCAACGCGGTCCCCAGGTCCAGCTCGCCCTCGCCGGGCACCTCTTCATCCATGTGGATCACGAAGCCGTCGCGCACGCTGATATCCTTGCAGTGTGCAATCGCGCTGACCGGCCCTATACATTCGAAGATATGGCGTAGACGGGCCCTGCTGTCATAGACCTGATGCAGCGTCTGGAAGTGATTGACGTAGTCCATCACGACCCGCAGCCGCGGGCTGCCCACATCACGAATGACCGCGCGGTTGAACTCGGGCGAGTTCATAATCGTCAGCAGGTGCGTTTCGACGGCGATCGTCTGGCCGATCGCTTCGGCCGCCTCGGCCAGCCAGGAGAGTGACTCCAGCAGCACGCCGCGGCGCCACGGGCGGTGGTTTTCCGGGTGGGGGCTGTAGGAGCCATTGGGGCTGAGGCTGCCGGTGCGGATCAGCGCCGCGTGGCCGCCCAACTCCTTGGCAACACCAAGACCGCGGCGAATGTCCTCCAGCAACCGTTTACGCACTTCGTCGTCCGGGTCGAAGAGACATTCCTTGAAGCCGATGCCAACCTGCACAAGGTCCATGCCCTCATCCGCGAAGAGCCGCCGCACGCGCTGCCAGACCGGCGCGGAGGCCGGCGGTGAACCGGCAGCGGAGACGGAGAGGGCCCCCCCTGTCAGTCCCAATTCGCGGATAGCAACCAGATGCGGGCCGTGAATATCGGCGGGATCCGGCGGCAACATGCCGACTACGCCTAATCTCATAGATCAGCTCCATATAGTGATCGGTGACCAGTGCAGAGACTGGCCGCCTTTGACGCGCCAAGACCCGCTAAGTTGACAATTGGTATACATAAAGTAGAATCGGGTCGTTCCCACCGGAACATATCATCAGATATTCTTGAAAAACGCAAACGGCAGACCCGATGCTTGCAGGCGGGGCCTGCCCCCCAAGGAGGAAACAGTTGGCCGCAAAGGAGAACTATCCTCCCGATCTGGCGCGAGTATTTGACTATGTAGACGCCCACCGGCAGGCGTTTATCGACCGCCTGCTGGCCTACGTCGCTCAGCCCAGCATCAGCGCCCACGGTGTCGGTATCAGAGAGACGGCGGAGTTCCTGCTCGGCTACCTGCAGGGGCTGGGCATGGAGGCGCGTCTGCTGGAAGGCGCCGGCTGGCCCTTCGTATACGGCCGCTACGGAGAAAGCCCGCACGCGCCGACGGCTCTGCTCTACGGACATTACGACGTGCAGCCGCCCGATCCCCTGGACGCCTGGAACTCGCCGCCTTTCGAGTCGGAGATACGCGACGGCCGCATCTGGGGGCGGGGTGTGGGCGACAACAAGGGGCAGCACCTGGCCCAGCTTCTGGCGATCGAGTCCTGGCTGGCGGTCACCGGGAACCTGCCGTGCAACGTCATCGTCCTGCTGGAGGGAGAGGAGGAGGTCGGCAGCCCGCATATCAGCGACTGCGTGCGCGACTGCCGTGCCCTGCTGGCTGACGCCGACCTGGTGATCACCGCGGACGGCCCCGTGCACGAGAGCGGGCGGCCCTGCATCAACTTCGGCCCGCGCGGGATCGCCTCGTTCGAACTGCGCGCGGTGCACGCCCAGCGGGACTTTCACTCCGGCAACTGGGGCGGCGTCGCGCCCAACCCGATCTGGACGCTGGTCCATCTGCTGGCGACGATGAAGGACAGTCGCGGCGCCGTCACGATCGACGGATTCTACGACAACGTGGCGCCTCTGAGCGACCTGGAACGCAGGGCGTTGGATGCCCTGCCGGTTGACTTGCCGGCGGTGATGGAGGGCGCGGGCCTGGCGCGGCTGGATGAACCGCAGGAGCGGCCCTTCTTCGACCGTCTGGCGGCCTGGCCGACCTTCACGATCAACGGCTTTCACGGAGGCTACGGCGGGCCCGGCACGAAGACCGTGCTGCCCCGCGAGGCGACGGTGAAATGCGACATGCGCCTGGTCGAAAACCAGGGCGTCGACGAGATCCTGGACAAGGTGGAGGCGCATGTCCGCCGCTACGCGCCCGAGGTGGAGGTGGTCCGACAAGGCGGCATGGAGCCGTCGCGTACGCCGCTGGACTCGCCCTACACACGGCCGCTGCAGCGGGCTTTTCGCGCGGCCCAGGGCGAAGACCCGCTGCTGGTCCCGGCGATGGGCGGCAGCCTGCCCGACTATGCCTGGACGAAGATACTGGGCGTGCACTCCTTCACCACGCCTTACGCCAACCATGACGAAGCCAACCATGCCCCCAATGAGAACCTGGAGGTGGAGCGCTTCATCGCCGGCATTCGCACCGGCGCCGCAGTGCTGGCCTATCTGGGTGAAGAAAGTTGAGTCTACTCGGAGCAACATCGTTCTGTGACAGCGAACTGAAGTAAGCGCCTCTTGAAAGGAGCCGTCATGTTACGCATAGGCATCATCGGGTATGGCCGCCGCATCTCACACATGGCCAAAGGGCTGGATATATTCGACATTCCTTATAAGGTAACAGCCGTCGCCGACCCGCGCTGCGACATTATCCGGGCCAATAACGATCCCTTCCTCGCCGGTGCCCGCTTCCACAAAACCGCCGACGAACTGCTGGCCGGGGCCGGCGAGCTGGACGGCATAATGATCGGGACCCGCTGCAATCTGCACACGGAGATGGCCATCAAAGTAGCGCCCACGCAGCTCCCGCTCTTCCTGGAAAAGCCGGTCGCGATTAGTTTCGACGAGGTGCGCCGCCTGCACGCGGCCTATAAGGATCACAGTGCGCCCACCGTCGTATCTTTTCCCCTGCGGCTCAGCCCGATTGCCCAGAAGGTGCGCGAGATCATCGAATCGGACCAGGTGGGCAGTATCGAGCAGGTGGTCGCGTTCAACGACGTCGGCTACGGCAGCGTTTACTTCAGAAGCTGGTACCGGAACTACGAGATGGATGGCGGGCTCTGGCTGCAGAAGTTCACGCACGACGTCGACTACATCAACTATCTGCTCGACGCGCGTCCGCACTGGGTCAGTGCGATGAACTCCCGCCGCGTCTACGGCGGTGACAAGCCGTGGGATCTGCAGTGCAACAGTTGCCCGGAGCAGGAGACATGCCCGGAAAGCCCGTTCGTGCGCTTTCGCAGCGGCTTTGAAGGCGGCCGCGTCCGCTTCGCCGAGGAGCAGGTCTACCGCGACGATCAGTTCTGCGTCTTCTCCGAAGGGCATCAGCTGCAGGACAATGGCAGCTGCATGTTGGAATATGAAAACGGTGTCCAGGTCAGTTACACGCAGAACTTCTTTACCCGCTACCGCGGGGCCCGCCGCGGGGCCCGCCTCTACGGCTATCGCGGCATCATCGAGTTCAACTGGAGCGAAAACCACATCAAGATCTTCAGTCACACGTCGCCGGTGGTGGAGACGATCGACTTCAGCGGTGATATGCCCCATTTCGGCGGCGACCGCGAGTTGAGCTTCGACTATCTGATGGCGATGCGCGACCGGCGGCCCTCGCGCAGCCCGATTGACGCCGGTATCCTCAGCGCCCTGACCTGCCTTTGGGCCCGCGAATCGGCCAACAACCGCCAGGGATACGAGGTGGTGATGCCGGAGGCGGAGGCAGTTGTCAGTGGATAGTGGTCGGTGGGAAGCAGTTGGAGCGAGCTTTCCGCGGTAGGTCAGATCAAGAGCAGGAGCAGTCCTACGAGGCCGATCAGGCCGGAGATGTGATCGATCTGGAGGATAAACCAGAGCGCCAGGCCGTGCACAGCGATGCGCGCCGCCCACGCGCCCCAGCGGTGCGACGCCGCGGCCAGCGCGGTGATCAGCACGAACCACAGATAGGGTGTCAGCTGACCCCACGCCATGCCGGTGCGCAGGAACTCCCATCCCGCCCAGACAAGCGAGAGCGCCCGCAGCCCTGTGGCCGCGCCGGCCCGGGGGTAGGCGGCCGCCAGGTGCGCCAGCCACGTCCAGGGGGCGGCGTAGGGCGCGCCGATGAACCAGCAGGCGCCGACCGCGATCAGCCATTCCAGCGTGCCCGCGATCAGCGGCGCAACCGACATCTGGCAGAAGAGACCCCAGCCGCGATCCTGCTGCAACAAGGACCTATAGGTAGCCACGCATCTCCTCCAGGGCCTCGTCGCCGAGCGATTTGGCCGCGCTCGCCATGTAGGCCAGCTGCTCCGAGACCAGCGACGAGAAGGCGAAGAAGAGGTTGAAGGCCCGCAGCGGCGTGGTCAGATAGAAGCTGGCGTCGGTCGCCATGTCGAAAATCTGTGAGGGCCAGTAGAGCGCGATCAGGAACGACATGCCCGACCACTCCTTGGCCAGCTTGCCGTACTCGATCGTAAATACCGAGCCGTAGTTGGCGCTGTTGAACTTCAGGCTCTTGCGGCCGAGAATCGAGCCGAACAGCCAGATGTAGAAGCCCACGCCGGCCATGTAGGGGTTGGTCTTGGCGCGGTAGGCCATGCCGCTCGACACCATCTGGATGCCGGTGGTGAGCATCCAGATCAGCAGCGTCATCATGACGCCCCAGTTTGAGATCGGGTTGTTGAAGAGGTAGAAGAGGGTCTCCCCCTGGATGCGCCCCTGCACCCATCCCATGCTTCCGAGCAGGTCGGCGACGAACATGGCGGCCACCAGGGCCAGTATCGGTCTTGAGGAGAGGAGGGCCACACGTCCAATCGAGGTCTTGGCGATGTCGTTTTTCACGGGTCGCTCCTTGCTATTGGGTCGAGCATTTTGGCCTGCGGTGGAGGCCGGTGGTTGCCGGGCCGCGAGGCCATGTTGCAGGTATATTAGCACAATAGTTCTAATATGTCAAGAAGGATCTTGCATTTCTGCGATGGATCCCTAAGGACCCAATTGTTGACCGAGTTCTGGGAAGGGAAATTGCAGTGACGATTTCGCCAGAGACTTCGAGGTCGAGCGTGTTGGCGGGAGGTGGGTCGGTGAGCTGGTTGAGGGTAATCTTCGTCCTATTGGAAGCCAGGCTGGAGTTGACTTGAGGACGCGAGATAACAGCATTCGTTGCCTGCGTTGGCAATTTGGGGTATGGTAAGCGGCACTTGAACCTTTGTGGACGAGCACGCTTATTCTCTTTACGATGGTCGAGGCGTGCAGATCAGTTGGCGATAGTTCATCAGTCTCTGCCCTTCCAATGGAAAGGGAAGATTCGAAATGACTCTAGTTCAGATCGAAATCCCGGATACAGACCGCGAGCGCTTCGTTCGTCAAGCGCGTCGGGAAGGTATGACACTGAGCGCGTGGCTGCGTGCCGCCGGCCGCGCACGCCTCGAAAATCGATCGCGCGCCAGACCCTTCGCCTCGGAGGAAGATGCTATGGCGTTCTTCCGGGCGTGTGACGACTTGGACGGCCCCGAAGTGGAACCGGACTGGAATGAACATCTCCGGGTCATTAATGAGTCGCGCGCGAGCAAAGTGGCAGTCAAGTGACTTTTGTCGATACGAATGTCTTCATTTACGCGGTTGGCCGGCCGCATCCGCTTCGCGACCCCGCCAGGGAATTCTTTGCCAAATGCGTACGAGAGCGTGCTCAGCTATGCACTTCGGCAGAGGTCCTGCAAGAATTGATCCATACCTACCTGCCCACAGGTAGAATTAAGGCCCTTGACGCAGCCCTGGCGTTAGTGTCGCACGCCAATGTTGAAGTATGGCCGTTGGAGAAGGCAGACGTGGCCCTGGCGCGACAACTCCTTGACCAGCACCCCTCTTTGCAAGCCCGCGACCTATGCCATTTGGCGAGTTGCCAGCGACGCGATGTGCAAGAGATCAAAACCTTTGATAAGGCTCTTGCCAACGTGAGTCGTTCCGCATCTGCCTCATAGAGTGGTATACTCCTTCCCACTATTAACACTTAGGCCCCTAAACGTTAATAGCGCAATCCACTATTCAAGTTATGTTAATAAGGGATTGACCACCATGCGGCCCGGCACAGCCAGCGTCGGCGCAGTCCCAGCCCCAAAAAACTGATTGACACCATCCTGAACACGTGTTATCTTCTCCCGCAGTGCCCCATCCTGTTTCACGCAGGTCCTCTCAGCCGTCTGCAACCGCAACCGGCTGCGCGGCGCAAGTTCTTCGAAAAATCTGCCAGTGACTGTCCGTTCTACGTTTCCATTTCACCATTCAAAGGAGCGACGCAAAATGACACAACGCGCAATGAGCCGACGTGACTTCATGCACGTGGCAACCGCAACATCCGTCGGCGCACTGATCGCCGCCTGCGCGCCTGCTGCCGCACCAACGGCGGGAGACGACGGAGGAGGAGCGCCGGCAATGGAAGAGGTGACCATTGAGTTCTGGGTCAACCAGCCGATGGCCCGCTCCGAAGGTCTGTGGGACACGCTGATGGCCGAGTACGAGGAGATCAACCCCGGCGTCACCGTTTCCTCGCTCATCATCCCGCACCGCGACTATGAACCCAAGGTGCTCACCGGCCTCGCAGGCGGCACGGTTGGCGACCTGCTCGACGTCCATCCCATGCACAACGCCACGATGGCGATGCGCGGCGCGCTCATGCCGCTGGATGAGCTGATGCCCACCCTCGGTGTCGGCGACGACGAGATGACCAAAGCCTGGGACTACAACGTCTGGCGCGGAAAGCGCTGGGCCATTCCCCGCTCCGACAACCCGACCATCATGCTCTACAACCGCAGCATGGTCGGCGAGGCCGGCATGGACGACCCGGCCGAGCTGTGGGCTGAAGGCAAATGGGACATCGAGGCCTTCGACAACACCATGGACGCCGTCAGCGGCGGCGAGGGCGAAGATCGCGTCTACGGCTGCGCCCTGCCCGGCGGCGGCACGATCCGCATGCAGTGCGTCTGGATCTGGGGCAACGACGCCACCGTGTGGAATGCAGACGAGACCGCGTCCGCCTTCAACAGCCCCAAGGCGATCGAGGCCTGGGAGTACATGACCGGCGCCGTGGCCAGAGGGTGGGCGCCCACCCCCGCCGAGAGCAACATCCCCGGCGGCTGGGTCGCGATGATGGGACAGCGGCGCCTGTGCATGCAGTGGCCCGGCGCGCAGTTCGTCCTCGGAGGCCAGGCGCAGTTCATCCCCGAAGACGTCATGTCGGAGATGCAGTTGGTGCCGCTCAACACGCTCTGGAACGGCAACCGCGAAGTGCGCAACGCCACCAACTCCCATGGCATCTACCTCCAGACCGACCACGTCGACGAGTCCTGGGCGATGTGCCAGTACCTGATCTCGGACGACGCCCAGTTCCGCATCATCCGCGAGCGCTGGACTTCGCCGATGGTCAAGCGCCATGCCGAGAGCGAAGCATGGCTGGGCAGCCTCGAGCCGAGCCTGGAGACCGCGGAGATGTGGGAAGACTCCTTCAACAACATCCGCGCCTTCTCGCACCTGCCCCGTCAGCAGGAGATGGACAACCTGATCCAGGCGGCCAAGGACCGCATCATCCTCGGTGATGCCACGGCCCAGGAGGCGATGGACGACGTCGCCGCCGAAGTCGATGCCATCATCGCCGAAGTGGAAGTAGAGATCCAGGAAGCCGGACTGTAAGTAGTGATCAGCGGATAGTGGTCAGTGGCCAGTGAGAGCCGCTGGCCGCTATCTGCCCTTCAATCCGGGGAGAGGCCCATGGCAGACGCCGTGCCGCTGGCGGCAACCAGCCCTGTTCAGACCAAAAAACCGCGATGGTCGCGCAAGGTCAAAGCCGACAACATCGCCGGCTATCTGTTCCTCGCGCCCTGGATAATCGGCTTCCTGGCATTTATCGTCGGCCCCATGCTGGCCTCCGGCTACCTGTCGCTCACCAAGTACTCCGGCTTCGGTGACGCCAAATGGGTCGGTTTCCAGAACTACGACAAGATCTTCCAGGACGATCTCTTCTACACCTCGCTCTACAATACCACCTACTTCGCCTTTCTCGGCGTGCCCGCCCAGTTGCTCGTGGCGCTCTGCCTGGCCGTTCTGCTCAACATGAAGGTGCGCTACGTCAACGTCTTTCGCACCGTCTACTACATCCCGACGGTTACGCCGGCGGTCGCCAACGTCTTTCTGTGGGTCTGGATCTTCAACTTCGACTTCGGCCTGATCAACTCGCTGCTGCGCCTTGTTGGGATCTCGCCGGTCAACTGGCTGTGGGATCCGCAGATCGTCAAGCCCGCGCTGATTCTGATGAGCCTGTGGTCGGTGGGGCAGCAGATGGTCATCTTTCTGGCTGCGCTGCAGGGCGTCTCCGAAGAGCTGCTGGAGGCCGCGTCGATCGACGGCGCCAGCAACTTCCGCCGCTTTATCAGAATCACGGTCCCGCTGATCAGCCCGGTCATCTTCCTTAACCTCATTATCGGCATTATCAATCTGTTTCAGACCTTCACCGTCGCATTTATCGCCACCAAGGGCGGGCCGATCAACTCCTCTCTCTTCTACGTGCTCTACATCTATCGCAAAGGGTTCGAAAGCTTTTCGATGGGCTATGCCTCGGGGCTGGCCTGGATCCTGTTCATGATCATCCTGGTTATAACCGCCATCCAGTTCTATTTTGCGCAGAATTGGGTCTACTATGAGAGCGGCGGCGCGCCGAGCTAGAACGCCGGTGGCCGGTTGTGATCGCGAGCCCCGGTTCATAGGCCGCTCTTTCGGAGGAATGCATTGGTAGATAGAGAAGAAAAGTATATCGGATCGATTTCCGGGAAGATAGCTGCCTACATTCTGCTGGGATTCGGGGCGCTCGTTTCGTTGATGCCGCTCTACTGGCTGGTCATGACATCGTTACGGCCGGCCGGCGCCGAATTCACCTACCCGCCCGAGTGGATCCCCTCCTCCTTTCATCCTGAAAACTACCCGGTTGCCTGGCGTCGGGCTCCCTTCTGGCTCTTCACGTTCAACAGCGTTCTCGTCACCTTTCTGGCCACGTTGGGCACCCTTCTCACCGCCTCGATGGCGGCCTACGCCTTTGCCCGCGTCCCCTTCTATGGGCGCAACGTCTGGTTCGGGCTCACACTTTCGACGATGATGCTGCCCTGGGCGGTCACGCTGATCCCGCGCTTCCTGCTCTTCAAATATATGCAACTGTTTGATTCGCTGTGGCCGCTCTTTCTCCCGTTCTGGTTCGGCGGCGGGGGCTTCTACATCTTCCTCATCCGGCAGTTCATTATGACGCTGCCGGTCGAGATGGAGGAGGCGGCCGTTGTCGACGGCGCCTCGCGTGTGCGCATCTTCTTCATGATCACGATGCCGCTCACCAAGCCTGCGATCGCGGCCGTGGGCGTCTTTTCCTTCATCCACCATTGGAACGACTTTATATCCCCGCTGATCTATACCAACCGCGAAGAAACGCGCACGTTGGCGCTGGGTCTGCGCTACTTCGGCGATGAGCAGTTCACCGAGTTCCGGCTCATCATGGCCGTCGCCACGCTGATGCTTGTCCCCGTTCTGGTCGTCTTCTTTGCCGCCAACAAGTATTTCGTCTCCGGCGTCGCCCTCTCCGGCCTGGCCGGGCGTTAGATCGGCGCCTGCTGCCGGGTTTCAGAGTGCCGCCGGCGGCAGCGAAACAACCAATACCGACATCCGACAACGAAAGATCTCTGGAGTACAGACTATGCAGAGTGCAAACGGAAACGAAGCGCCGGCTCGACGCAAGGCGCTGACCGAAGAACAGATCAACCGCTTCTGGATCGACGGCTATCTGACGATAGGAAAAATTCTGGAAGATGACGAGATCGGGCTGCTGCGGCGAGAGTATGATCACGAATTTGAACGGGCGCGCAAGGGCCAGAATCCCAGGTTCCGCAACCTGTCGATCGAAGATACCGACGACGTGGAGGCCAAGAACCAGGCTGAATCGCAGATGCTCCAGATCATGCAGATGTGCGAATACAACATTCACTTTCGCCGCCTGCTCTACGACGACCGTATTCTCGATATGGTGGAGGATCTGATCGGGCCCAACATCCAGCTCTTCCACGACCAGGCGCTGTTCAAACCGGCCCACCACGGCGGCCCCGTCCACTGGCACCAGGACAACGCCTACTGGAAATGCAGCCCGCCCAACCTGGTCAGCTGCTGGCTCACGCTCGACGACGTCGACATCCACAACGGCGCCATGCAGTTCATCCCCGGCTCCCACTTCCAATCCGTTTCACATGAAGACGCTACCGACGACAGCGTTCTTCTCGACTACGGCGACAACGTCGACCAGTCCCAGGCTGCCGTCATCTCCCTGCCCGCCGGCGGCGTAACACTGCATCACTGCCAGACCCTGCACTACACTGCGCCCAACGTCACCGACAACCAGCGCCGCGCCTTCGCCATCCACTTCATGACGCCGGGCACCAAGTCGCTGCGCGAGATGCAGTATCTGGAGGTGTCGTTCGAGCGGCCGGTGTTGAGGATGCGCGTGTGAACCGCTGTTCCGGGTACCCGGCTTTCAGCGATTAACGCTTGCATAAAGAGGCCGTTCAGAAGTTGGAAAGAAGAAACGATAGACCGGGAAAGGTTCATTGCAGTGCAAAACGCAAACGGAAACAGCCAGCCGGTACAACGCAAGGCGCTCAGCGAAGCACAGATCAACAGCTTCTGGACGAACGGTTTTCTGGAGGTGGGCAAGATCCTGGAAGATGACGAAGTCGAACTGCTGCGCCGCGAATATGACGGGGAATTCGAACGTGCGCGTAACGGCCACCATCCCAGGTTCCGCAGTCATGAAATCGGGGAAACCAGGGTTCTCCAGATCATGCAGATGTGCGAATACAACATCCATTTTCGCCGCCTGCTCTATAACGATCGCATTCTGGACCTGATCGAAGATCTGATCGGGCCGAACATCCAGCTTTTCCACGACCAGGCCCTGTTCAAACCGGCCCGCTACGGCGGCCCCGCCAACTGGCACCAGGACAACGCCTACTGGCGCTGCTCCCCGCCCAACCTGGTGAGCTGCTGGCTGACGCTGGACGACGTCGACCTCCACAACGGCGCCATGCAGTTTCTGCCCGGCACGCACTTTCGCTCTGTGGAGCACGGCCGGCTCGCCGAAAACAACGCCCTGCTCGAATTGGGGGAAGAGATCGATGAGTCGAAGGCGGTCGTAGTGCCCCTCCCGGCCGGCGGCGTGACGCTGCATCACTGCCAGACCTTGCACCACACCGCGCCCAACAAGACCGACCGGCAGCGACGGGCCTTTGCCATCCACTTCATGACGCCCGGAACCAGGTCAATGCGCGAAATGAAGTACCTGGAGGTGTCCTTCGAGCAACCGGTCCTGCGGATGCGGGTCTGATCTGAGTTTTCAGTAGTCAGTCTTTGGTAACGGCAGACGGCCTCGCCGTGGCTTGGCGGGGCAGAGGAATTGGATGGACGCCTGCGTTTCCAAATTCGATTTCGCGATGATTTTATTGAAAACGAGGAGACCGAACGAACTCATGAAGAGGAGGAGAAACACAATGGGTAAGACAGAAGAAAGAACTGGCTCCAGTCGACGTGAATTCCTGCGCGCCGGCGCTTTGACGGTGGCCGGAGCGGCTGTGGTTGCCTGTGCGCCGGCCGCGGCGCCGGCTGAAGAGGCGGCCGGATCCGAGGCGCCTGCCGTTATAAAGGCATCGGTCGCGGCCAATGACTTTGAGGCCGCCTACGAAGAGGTGGGCCGCCAGTGGGAGGGCACGCTGCTGCGGGTCCCCGTCGGCGGCGTCGGCCACTGGGCCGTGAACGAGGCGGCTTCGGCTCGGTTTACGGAGTTGACCGGTATCGAGACCGAATGGGAGAACAACCCCTACGACCAGGTCTACGACAAGACCTTCCTGGACCTGGGGTCCCAGAGCGGCACCTACGACATTATCGACCTGAACTTCGCCTGGTTCGGCCAGTTTATCGCCACGGACGGCCTGCTGCGGCTGGAGGACTATGTGGACAACCCCGCCTTCCCGCCGATCGACCTGGACGCCTTTGTCCCGGCGGTGTTGGAAGTCTACGCCAAATGGGAAGGCGACCTCTACGGCCTGCCCTGGCTGGGCGACGCCATGATCTTCCCCTACAACCAGACCCACTTCGAAGCCGCCGGTCTGGACCCCGACGCACCGCCCGTGACCTGGGACGAAGTGCACTCATTCGGCAAGGAGCTGACGCACGATGACCAGTACGGCTTCGCGCTGATGGGCGGACGTCAGATCCAGGCGATGTGCACCTATGCCGCCATCTTCTTCGGGCTGGCGAATAAGGGCTTCTACAACGACGCCGGCGAGCCGCAGTTTGACAGTGACGAAGGGTTGGAGGCGATGGAGATCATGGCGGTGAAGCTGCCGGAGATCTCGCCGCCTGCGGCAATATCGTGGGACATTGTGCAGGCTGCCGAAGCGGTGGCGCAGGGCACGTGCTCCATGGAGATCCAGTGGCCGGGCATTCTGCAAGGGCTGATCGTCGAAGATTCGCCGGTGTATGGTCAGATGGGCTTCTCCGCGCCTCCCGGGGGCACGCCTCTGGGCGGGCACGGCATCGCCGTTTCCAACTATTCGCGGAACAAGGACGCCGCCTATCTGCTCTGCCACTACCTGGTCTCACCTGAAATCCAGCGCCAGTATGTGAGCGAGGGCTACGCCATCACCCTGACCGACCTGTTTGAAGACCCCGAAGTCCAGGCCATCAACCCCTACCTGAAGACGATGGGCGACGCCATGGCGATCGGGCTGAGCTGGCCGCGCACGGAGGAGACCAACGAGGTCTTCGATATCATGGTCAAGCACATCAACGCAGCCATCACCGGCGAAGAAACGCCTGAGGAAGCGACCCAGCTGATGAATGACGAGATCCTGGAGCTGCGCCGCGAACGCGGCTATGTCAGCTAGTCGATATCCGGTGGCGAGTCCACGGGGAACCGCGCTGCAATGACATCGGGCGAACAGCACGCCTCTTTTGAGCAGGGACGCATTACAGAAGGGCCTCAGGGGCAGATCCGTACAGCCGGCGGAGAGCAGCGAAACCGGGTGTTCGGTCTGCCCCTTCACATTCTCCTGATCGCGCCCACATTCCTGATCGTTTTCGGCCTGCTGGTCTATCCCCTGGGCTATGCGATCGTCCTCAGCTTTTCCAACAAGATCCTGACCGGTTCGGTCCCGTTCAAATGGGTCGGGCTGGAAAACTACCTCGATCTTGTAGAGGCAAAAAGCGAAATGTGGACTTCGGTCGGTGTAACCTTGCGCTTCGCGATCGTGGGCGTCCTGTTGGAGTTCATCATCGGCCTCAGTCTGGCGCTGTTACTCAACCGGGAGTTCAGAGGGCGCACCTGGCTGCGGGTGGGGCTATTGGTTCCATTGATGGTGCCGCCGCTGGCTTCAGGGCTGATCTGGCGCATCATGTATGATGACTCGTTCGGCATCTTTCCGCATCTGGTCCGAACCGTGGGCGCCAATCCGCCGATCTTTCTGGGTGATCCGGATTGGGCGCTGTATGCCGTCGTCGCCACCGAGGTATGGCGTTCGAGCCCGTTCATGGTGCTCGTGCTGCTGGCTGCCTTGCAGGCGCAGCCTGTGGAGACGATCGAAGCCGCGGAGGTGGACGGCGCCAGCGGCTGGCAGGTCTTCCGCCTGATCACGCTGCCCTTTATCACGCCGGTCATCATCGTGGCGCTTCTCTTCCGCACGGTCGACGCGCTGCGCACCTTTGACCTGATCTTCCTGCTGACCGCCGGCGGTCCGGGCACGACGACCGAAGTGATCAGCATGTTTATCTATCGCTGGGGCTTCCGCCACTTCAAACTGGGCTTTACCTCGGCGGCGTCGATCCTGCTGATGATCGCTACGTTGATTATCTGCATCTTCTATCTGCGCATGCTGGTTGTGCGCCAGGCCGAGGTCCAGCTGACGCAGGAGTAGCGGACAGGATCGCAATCCTTACACAGTCCGGGCTCAGATTCCAACGGGATTAGTCCACGATGCGTACTAAGAACCTGAAGCGGATCCGAAATGTCGCCATGTTTTTCGTGGTGGCTGCGGTCTGGGTCTTCTATTTCTTCCCGATCTATTGGATGGTCTCCTCTTCCTTCAAGACCCGCGTCGACACGTTCGCGATTCCGCCCAAATGGATATTCTGGCCTACGATCCAGTTCTATATCAGCAGCTTTACCAACCCGAAGTTTTTGAAGGTAATACAGAATAGTCTGATCATTACGGGAACGACGGTTGTTTTCTCCCTTGTGCTGGGCGCGTGGGCGGCCTACGCCTTTGCCCGCTTCCGCTTCAAAGGTTCGCTGACACTGAGTTTCTCGCTCATCGTCGCCCGTATGATGCCGCCTATCGTTTTCATCGTACCGCTTTACCTCCTCTTCAACTCGCTCAAATTGCGCAATACGCACGTCGGCCTGATACTGATCTTTACCGTCTTCAACCTGCCCTTTACGGTCTGGATGCTCAAGAGCTTCTTTGAAGAGGTGCCGATCGAACTGGAAGAGGCGGCGTGGATAGACGGTGCCTCGCGCCTGCAGGCATTGGGACGCGTAATCCTCCCACTCATCGCGCCGGGGCTGGCCGCGACCGCTGTCTTCGCCGCGCTGCTCGCCTGGAACGAGTTCCTGTTTGCGCTGCTCTTGGGCGGGCCCGACACAACGACGCTGCCGGTCTTTCTTTCCGGCTTCCTGGGAGAACGGGACGTTGAATGGGGCGACATCATGGCCACGGCAACCGTCGCAGTCCTGCCCCCTACCCTCCTCGTGATGCTTGTGCAGCAGAATCTGATCAAGGGGCTTACGCTGGGCGCGGTGAAGGGATAGAAATCGGACCACCCCGACGCTGCCTGACAACATGGAGAGATGCGAAAAATGACCGACACGACAGCCACGAAAACGCCGGCGATTGTCGACGGCGTCAACATCGATGAACTGATCACCCCCGACGTGCTCGCAGAGTACCGGGAGCGCGGCTACTGGGTCAGCCCCAGGCTGTTCAGCGCCGAGCAGATCGCCGAGATGCGTGCGGCGCAGGAGCGCATGTGGGCCGGCGAGCACGATTCCGAGATTCCGCCGCAGTACGGCGCACACGAGGTGGAGCCTGGGTCTCCGGACGTGCGCCAGCAGTGCAACGCGTTCTGGCTCAGCGACGTGATCCGCAAGATCACGACAAGCCCTCTCCTGGGCGCGATCGGCGCCCGCTTCATGGGCGTCGACACCGTGCGGCTCTGGCACGACCAGGCCGTCTACAAGCCGGGGATCGGGCCCGACGGCAAGGACGAGACGGCCGGCAACATCGGCTGGCACCAGGACTACGGACACTGGAAGTCCTCAAGCACGTCGAATATGTGTACGGCCTGGATCGCGCTGCAGGACACCGACCTGCAGAACGGCGGCATGCGCACCATCGTCGGTTCGCACAAGTGGGGGCTGCTGGAGGACAGCAACACCTTCGGGCACAAGGACCTCGACGGCCTGCAGGCCCGCTTTGTCAACCAGGAGATCAGCGGCGCATGGCTGGACGAGCCCTGCATCATGCAGGCGGGCCAGGTGAGCTTCCATCACGCCCTGACGCTGCACGGCTCCGGCCCCAACCTGACCTGGGAGCCGCGCATGTGCCTGATCTCCCACATGATGCCCGGCGACACGACCTACCTGCCCGGGCGGCAGTATCATCCCAACCTGGTCTTCCTGGGCCCGCATGCGCAGGAGGGCGACCCCTTCGCCGGGCCCTACTGGCCCCAGATGTGGCCGGAGGGCGAGTAGTGAGTGAAGAGGAGTGAGGAGAGAGTTTTTCTCGCTTCTCACTCCATTGCTTTTCGCTGTACCTTACTTCCAGGGCGATTGCATCCAAATGTGTCAACTTCCTGGGAGGCTGCCCGGAATGTAGGGGCAGGCCTTGTGCCTGCCCTCGCACGCCCACCCAGACCGTACCCTCCGCCCACCCCCACAATCTACCGTAGGGGCAGGCCTTGTGCC